>NZ_FNFY01000008.1:11180-89320 GCF_900101075.1 Lacicoccus qingdaonensis
TAACGGACCGTCCCGAGAGGCGGGATGAGCCGTTAGGATTCTAGAACACTCCCATCACGCGCCGCAAACTCAGGGATGCGCCCGCCCGTACACAAAAAAACCGGCAGCCGCTCGAAAACGAGTGCGCTGCCGGTCTTTATTTTCATATAAATAAGATTATGCTGTAATGTTTGCGCCGGAGTCACAGTGGATGATTTCGCCTGTGATGCCGGAAGCGAGGTCGCTGAGCAGGAATGCCACCGTGTTGCCGACTTCAAGCTGGTCGACGTTGCGCTTAAGCGGTGCGCGTTCTTCGATTTCTTTCAGGATCGACTTGAATTCGCCGACTGCTGATGAGCTCAGTGTACGGATCGGGCCTGCGGAAACTGCGTTCACGCGGTAGCCGTCTGCACCGAGATCGAGTGCCAGGTAACGCACGCTGGAGTCAAGTGCCGCTTTAGCCACACCCATGACGTTGTAGTTCGGCATTGCACGTTCGCCGCCGAGGTAAGTCATCGTGACCAGGCTCGCACCTTCGTTGAATGCAGTCTTCGCGTGTTTCGCAACGATTGCAAGCGAGTATGCACTGACATCCAGCGCAAGCGCGAAGCCTTCTCTTGAAGTCTCGCTGTAGCCGCCTTTAAGCTCGTCCTTGTTCGCATATGCGATCGCATGGAGGACACCGTCGATGCCGCCGGTCTTCTCTTTGATTTCAGTGAATGCACGCTCGACCTCTTCGTCTTTGGACACGTCACACTCAACGATCACATCATGGTCGCCTTCAAGGTCGACGAGAAGTTTATCCAGCTCTTTGCGGAAACGCTCGTTTAAAATCGTGAACACAAGGTTTGCACCCATCGCGTCCAGCGCACGCGCCGCGCCCCATGCGATACTGCGCTTGTTCGCCACGCCCATAATGACATAAGTCTTGCCTTTTAAATTCATGGTAAAATCTCCTTTATCCATATAAATGATTTTATCGTGTGTTATTAGTACCTACTACTAATTTACTAATAATGACCTCAAATTGCAACAAATAATACATTCAGTATGTCATAAAAATAAAACCATCATAATCGTGATGGTAATCTCCATTACGCAAGGAGCGATGCCATAAACATGTTCGCAAGCGCAAAATATATTAATAGGCTGATGATATCATTTGCGGTCGTGATGAACGGACCGCTGGCGATTGCCGGGTCGATGCCCACCTTATCCATTAAGAGCGGTACAATCGTACCGATCAGCGTGGCCACTGTCATTGAAGCGACAAGGCTCAGGCAGACGATGATGCCGAGGATCGGTTCCTGATACATCATCAAAATGACGACAAATATCGTGATGCCGCACGCAAGGCCAGTCAAAAAGCCTGAACCGATTTCGCGTCCGGCCAGTTTCATCTTGCTTGATTCTTTTATTTCTCCGGTGGAAATACCACGGACCGCAACGGCCAGTGACTGTGTGCCTGTGTTACCCGCCATTCCGGAAATGAGCGGTATGAAGGCGCTGAGCAGTACGACTTGTGCCAGAGTGTCTTCGAAAACTGACAGCATGGCGGCCGTGATCATTCCCATGAATGTCAAACCGATCAGCCACGGCAGTCTTTTTTTCGCCGTTTCAAGTGCTGTGTCCGTCGTCTTCTCGGTATCACTCATACCGGCAAGTCTTGAGTAGTCTTCGCCCGCCTCTTCATCGATGACGTCCATGATGTCATCGGCCGTGATGATACCGACGAGATGGTCCTGGTAGTCGAGTACCGGCAGCGCAAGGAAGTCGTAGTCCCGCATGATCTGTGCGACTTCTTCCTGGTCGTCGGAGACGAGGACCGATACGACACGTTCGTTCATGATGTCGCCGATGTATTCGTCATCATCCGCAATGATGAGTTCACGGAGGGACATGATGCCGGCGAGCTTTCTTTCCTCATCGACGATGAACACATAGTAGATCGTCTCGGACGTCGGTGCGACTTCTTTCAGATGGCGCATCGCTTCCCGGACGGTCATGAGGGATGTCAGGCTGACGAATTCCGTCGTCATGATACCGCCGGCCGTATCTTCCTCGTAGTTCAGAAGGCCGCGGATTTCTTTTGCATCCTGTTTGTCCATCAGTGCTAAAAATGTCGTGACTTTCGCTTTCGGCAGCTGGTTTAAAATATCGACCGAGTTATCGTACTGCATTTTCCCGATCATTTCTGCCGCATAGCGTGAATCCATCTGGTCGAACAATTCATCATAATCTTCTTCGTCAATTTCCAGGTTATCGAAGAATAATGATGCTTCTTCCGGCGACAGGACATGATACAAGAGATCTTTGTCCGCTTCACTTAAGCTCACATAAAATTCACTCTGCTCATAAGTATGGAGGGCGAGGAAGTCTTCCCTGAAGCCGTCAATATCATTTTCTCTCAGCTGGGTGAGCAATGCTTCATGTTCAATTTCCACTTCAGTTCTTTCTTCTATATCCGGCATTCTGCCCACCACCTAAATTTGTTAGTTTCTATCTGAAATAAAGGAATCATGGACCCTTTTCCAAAATGGAAACGGTCTGAACCTTGCGAATTTAACTTTCTCATCCGCCACTCTGAACTGGATCTGACGCACACCTTTATGTACAAGATTGATGTGGTCGACGGTCATCTTATAGATTTCGCTGTTCACCGGATTCACCTGTGTCGTATGGTGTTTCGGCAGCACAAGCGGTGAACCGACGGTTCTGAATACGCTGTTGTTGATTGACGCGATTTCCGTCAGCTGCAGCGCCTCGATGGACGGATGTATAATCGCGCCGCCGAGGGCTTTATTATAAGCGGTCGAACCGGACGGGGTCGACACACAGATGCCGTCACCGCGGAAGCGCTCGAAATGCTGGTTGCGGATATCGATATCGGACACGAGCGTCGTGCCGTCGTCCGTTCTTAAAGTGGATTCATTCAGTGCGAGATATCTCGACTCCGCGCCGAACTTCTCGTAAGTGATGATGATTTCAAGCAGCGGATATTCAATCAGCTGGTATTCATCGTTCTGGATCGAGATGATCAGCCGCTCCACTTCGTGCGGCAGCCAGTCTGCGTAGAACCCGAGGTGCCCGGTGTGGACACCGACAAACGAGGCAGCGTCCAACAGGTGCTGGTAGCGGTGAAATGCCTGCAGCAATGTACCGTCGCCGCCGACTGAAATCACCATTTCGGGCGCAGTTTCATCGTATTCCATCTTCATCTCCGCCATATAATTCACCATGCGGTCTTTCAATGCATTCGATTTAGTGTCACCTTTCGACACAATGACAAACTTCATGACATCCCACCTAATCTGCTCATTTATATATTGCGTTTTTTCGAATAGTATTTCTGCGCATCCTGTATTTCTTCTCTGATCTGGGACATTTCCTCGTCCAACAGGAATGCCGCTTCTGCAGCATTCTGCAGCCTTCTTCTGATTTCCGGCGGATATTCGCCCGAATATTTATAGTTTAATGTATGTTCGATCGTCGCCCAGAAATTCATTGCGAGCGTCCGGATCTGGATTTCAGCAAGTATGCTGACCGGGCCGTCGATCGATTCCACCGGATACTCGATGATCAGGTGATACGAACGGTAGCCGCTCTCTTTCGTGTTTTCCACATAATCACGCTCTTCGACGACTTTCATATCCGAACGCTTCCGGATATGATCGCAGATCAGTTCGATATCGTCGACGAACTGGCACATGATACGTATGCCTGCGATATCGTACATTTCTTCCCGCAGCCTGTCATACGGTATGTTGCGCGTACTTGCCTTTTCAATGATGCTCTGCACAGGTTTGACACGTGTCGTGACAAATTCCACCGGCGAGTATTTACGGTTCAGCTGATAATCTTTACGGATTCCCTTAAGTTTAATCTTCAGTTCTTCGACTGATTGTTGATAGGGCGCAAGAAATTCATCCCATCCATCCATCTAAACGCCTCCAGTTATATCTCTTTTAGTTCAAGTGGTGCCGTGTTCACACCTTTATGGTTATTCCTTCATTTTTTATTATTTCCCGGGTCATTCCTGCAGCGTTCTGAATCCCCTTCAGTATAACATTTCATGATGTTTTCTTCATGTGTTCCCCTGTAGCGGAGGTGTTTTTGCCCGCTGTTGACGCATTTTATTTTACCATAACACTGCTGCTTTGATAATCTCTTAAATCTGTTTACTTTACAGTCCATTTTAAATTTTAGATAATATGTATTAAGGAGTTGAGACAATGCCGGAGTTAGAAATTGAATTTAAAAATTTATTGACTGCAGATGAGCATCACACTTTATACCACACTTTCTTCAAGACTGAGGAAAAGCAGTCCCTGCTCAACTATTACATAGATACAGAAAATCTGGATCTCAGAAAAAATACGCTGCTTCTCAGAATCCGTGTGACAGCAGGTGAGCAGATGATGACTTTGAAAGCACCGACTGAAAAAGGGATTTTGGAATTCAATGCCGAGGTCGATTACGATTTGAGTACGGCCCGGAAAATGTCACACGATGACCTTCCTGAAATCATTACCCATGAACTGAAAACGAGAAACATCGATGTTGATGATTTAATCATATATGGCAGCCTGACGACCGAACGTTTTGAAACGGGTTATAAAGACGGTCTGCTCGTGCTCGACCAGAGCTCTTTTCTCGGTACACAGGATTTTGAAATCGAATATGAAGTCACAGACTACGATCAGGGTGAAACGCGATTTGACAACCTGCTCGAATCATATAAAATTGAACGCCGTCCGGAAATGACGAAGAGTGAACGCTTTTATCAGGTCTTAAGGAAAGAAAAGGATGAGTCTTAATGGTCAAGAAGAACCCGCTGTCAAACCCATATAAAGCCATCGGTACAGAGAAATTATTTGAAATGATCGACCGTTTCTACTACTATGTTGAACGTGATGACCGGATCAACTATTTGTTTCCGGGAGATTTTAAAGAGACAGCCTTCAAACAAAAGCTGTTTCAAGTCCAGTTTCTGGGCGGACCGAACTTGTATATCCAGGAATACGGCCACCCGATGATGAAGGCGCGCCATATGCCGTTCGTCATTACGCCGTATGCGAAAGAGGCATGGCTTGAGAATATGTACCAGGCGATGCTTGATGTGGATATTCCTGAAGAGCTGCGCGACTTTTTATTTCAAAGATATACGATGACAGCGAACCATATGGTGAATACACCGGACTAAATTACAGTCAAGTGTGATTATGAGTAAGGAGGAGCTTCGATGGACCGTATGACACAGGAATGGCCGACGGTGCAGCCGACCGATCAGAAGGTTGAGATATTCTATTTCTTCGACCCGTTTTCCGAACAGTGCCGTGAAATGGAACCGATCATCAACAAACTGATCATCGAATACCGCGGATATGTCACCATTCAAAAGATACTTGCCCCGTCTCTGACAGTTTTGACAAAATGTCAGGCACAGTCAACCTCAGACCATGATAATCTCGCACTTGCCTACAAAGCAGCGGAAGTACAGGGCCGTAACAAGGCACGTGCATTCATGCGATATATTTTAAACCGTATCATGCCGACAAAAAGCATCTGCACTTACGATCACATGTATAAAAGTGCAAAGCTTGCCGGTTTGGACGTACAAAGCTTTTTCGAAGAAATAAACTCCAGTACTGTTAAAAGCATGCTGAAACGGGATCTGGCGGTGTATCGTGAAATGGATATTGAGTCACTCCCGTCGATGGTGTTCTTCAGCGGCGATATACATTCTGAAGGCATCAAAGTGGAAGGTGTATACCCGTATCATATTTTCACATATATCATCAATGAGCTGCTCGAACTTGAGATAGAGAAACGACCGCTGCCGAGCATTTATGATTACATCGAATCATTTGAAGTCGTGAGCTTCCATGAGCTGAAAACCGTCTTCGAATGGCGTACGGGCCTGCTTTTGAATGAACTGAAGAAACTGAGGCTGCAGCGTCTGATCGAGGAAGTAACGACGGATGAAGCAACGTATTATCAAATACGCGGCGGCACCCGGGTGCTGAATAACGTGCAGTGAAAGGCGTGTGCGATGGACTCGGTCGTTGGATGATGTGAGCGCACCGCCGGTCGGTTTTTATTTTTTAAAAGATTTTTAAGTACTATATAATTTTTAAGCCTGCTGAGTGGCGTTTTGCCGCTTGGCGGGTTTTTTTGGTCATCAGTGTTAATATTAGGGTAAGGATTTTTTTAAAGGAGGAGAGAAGGTTGCTGGCAGAATATTTATCATCCATGAAGATATTTGAGGCTTTGACGGACTCGGAGATTGCGTCGCTTGCCGGTATTGCGCTCCACAGGAATGTTGAGAAGAATGCGCATTTGTTTCATATGAGCGAGGAGATGACGAGCTTTTTTTTCGTGGTCAAGGGGAATGTGAAGATTTACAGAATCGATGAGGAGGGCCGTGAGCAGATCATCAATTTTTTCGGTGAGCGGGAGATGTTTCCGCATCATGCGATTTTCAGGGCGGATCCTTATCCTGCGAGTGCGATGACGACGGAGCAGTCTGAAATCATTGTTATCGATAAGCGTGAGTTCGAGGATCTCGTCAGGCGCCAGCCGGATATTGCGGTGAAATTGTTCAAGTACATCGGTGAGATCATCATCGACCTACAGCACAGGCTGCAGGAGAAAATATTGAAGCCGACCGATGAGCAGGTGCTTTTGCTGATCCGCCGCCTCGCCCATGCCCACGGGCTCGTGCTTGGTGACGGGCGGCGTGAGATTACGCTGAAGCTGACGAAGCAGGAAATGGCCAGCATGATCGGGCTGACCCGCGAAACTGTGAGCCGCAATATTTCGATGTTCCGGAAAATCGGCATCATTGATATTGACGGTGCCGGCCGGATGATTGTGGATCTGGAAGAGCTGGAGACATACTTGTGATTGGGTTGGAGTTGGTTTGGCGTTTAACAGACCGGCCCGGGAAGCGGGATGAACCGTTAGGCGTTTAACAGACCGTCCCGGGAAGCGGGATGAACCGTTGGGCGTTTAACAGACCGTCCCGGGAAGCGGGATGAACCGTTGGGCGTTTATCGGACCGTCCCGGGAAGCGAGATGAACCGTTGGGCGTTTATCGGACCGTCCCGGGAAGCGGAATGAACCGTTAGGCTATTTAATATCGCGACTGACAAACTTTTAGTTAGTGTACTTAAATAAGCATTTTTTTGTTAATTGGTTCATATTTAAGTTAAAATTAATTTGAATCATTTCATATCTCTCCTAACAATGTTGGTCTGGTCACTGCATTGTACGACAGAGTATGATTTGACTCTTTTTTCTTTATTACATAATTATATGGACATAATCCTCCTATCGGCCAAACCACTCCTCACTTGGCCGGTAGAGGCGTCACCCACCATACATTTGAACATAAAGCACCCGCATATCTTCAAATAGATATGCGGGTTCAATTTTTATGCTTCCGAATCATCCCCGAAGTACTGGCTCTGATCGGTGAAGAGCACTAATAAAATGTACATCACGATACATAGTACAAAGAATGCGAATCCCCAGCCGACTGTTTGCTGGTCGATCATCAAGTAGTTGTTGCACAGTGTGCTCTCGGAAAATATATATAGATATGTCATGACCGAGAATATGACCATCAAAATCATGAACACGACAATTTCGAATGTCTGGGACATCTTCTTCCAGCTGTCCCTGAGGGGCACACCGGCGAGAAACGGCAGCGACACAAATTTCCAAAGCTCGACAAACCATATTTCGAGTGCTTCGTCCATCGTCCGCGGGAGCATCCAGTAGAGCAGGATGACCAGGAACAGAACGACGCCGGGCAGGCCGGTTTTATTATACTTATCAAATACGCCGCCGAAATGTTTTTGGAAGAACGGTGCCATCAGGAGTCCTGAAACGAACAGCAGCAGCATCTGCATATGCATATGGAATGCCATGACCGACTCGAGCAGATCTCTGACGGGCGGCAGGGCGAGGAATAACAATAATGCTAACCCGTACCAGAATTGTTTCACTGGCGAGCCACCTCCCCGTCCGAATCATCCGACTCAACCGCTTCAACAATCGTCTCCGCAGCATAATCGATTTCGCGGTAATCCAGCACTTCACCGAGACGGCCGTCCGGTTCGATCAGATAAAAGGATGTATTATGCTGGAAATCTGCATCGCCTTCGGGAATGACGGTGACTTCATACATGCTCAAAATCTCTTCCAGATCGTCGTCCTCCGGCACGCGGAGCATTCTCCAGCTCTCGCCGTCGGCATCGAAATATCCCGCATATCTATCGAGCACTTCAACGGTATCCCGCTCCGTATCGAATGACATACTGAGAAACACCAGATCGTCGCCGTATTTCTCCATGTCGATCATGTCATATACATATTTCATATTCGATGACATTTCCGGGCACGCGGTTGCGCATGAAGTGTAAATAAAGGTCATAAGCATGTGCCTGCCTTCGAATTCATCAAAATTGTATTCGCGGCCTTTATTATCCACGACTTCGATATTCGGGAATTCCGGCGGCTGGGCTTTTAGATCCTGCAGCCTCTGGGCCTCCATCGTGAATGCGGTGAACCCGCTTGTCGAGAAAAACAGCAGGAGGCCACCCAAGACTAAGATGACTCCGCTGATTATGAGTTCTTTTTTCATCTCCGGCAACCTCCTTCAAAATTATTTATCAAGTTAGAATGTACGGATCGGCGGTGATCCCGGCGGTGAGTTGCCAATCAGGTCGACGAGCGGTACAACGTAGCCCATGGAGATGATCAGTATTGCAACGATGACCCAAAGCCCCCAGTTTTCCGTCCATTTCGGTGTTTTGTGTGCATCTTCTTCCTGTTCTTCGACCATCATGAATTCCGTGTAGCCTTTCGGTGCAAGGAACATCAGATGGAAGACGATGTAGACGATGATGACGACACCCGCGAACAGCAATGTACCGCCCGCCCCGACGAATATCAAGTATGGATCCCATTCGAGTGCAGTGGCATTGCCGCCGTACGTCGTATATTCAGTACGACGCGGCGAGCCGAGCAGTCCGACGTATGACATTGACAGCGTCATGAACAGCATGCCGACCGTCCAGATCATCGTCTGCCATATGCCGAGGTTGTGAATCTTCTTAGTGAGCACCCTGCCCGACAGATGCGGAATCAGCCAGTAGACGAGTCCGAAAAATGTCAGTACAACTGCGACCCCGACGGTCACGTGGAAGTGTCCGACGACCCAAAGCGTATTATGGACCACCTGGTTCAGCTGGTTGTTTGTCTGGGCGATACCGCCCGCGCCACCGAAGATGAATGAAATCATCGCAAGCATGATGGTAAGGAATCTGACGTCATGCCATGGCAGTTTCCAAAACCAGCCGAGCAGCCCTTTGCCGCCGCGGCGGCGTCCGGTTCTCTCAAGCGTTGCGAACAATGCGAATGCTGTCAATAATGAAGGCACCGCGATCGCAAGGCTCATGAACAAGTGCATGAATTTCAAACCTTCAGTGAATCCCGGGTCCACAATCTGGTGGTGGAACCCGCCCGGTACGTTCAAGACGACGATCAGTATGACGACCGCACGTGCCAGAGAGTCACTGAACAGCTTACCGCCGATGACTTTCGGGACAACGAGGTACCATGCGGAAACCGCAACGAGGTACCAGACGTTGACGAGTGTGTGTCCGAATGCCCAGAATAAAGTTCTCGTTAACAATACGTTAATCGTATCAATCCAGCCGAGTGTCCACGGAATGATATAGAAGACTTCGGCTGCGACAAATGCTGTACCGAATGTAATCAGTACGTATACACCGACAGCGAAGAATGCGAACAATGGCAGGTGCTTGCCTTTATTTTGTTTCTTCCATCTGAATGCGCTGATGAATACACCGATTCCAGACATCCAGATGTTCAGTACGACAAATACGAGTCCGATATAGAACCATGGGTTTGCTGCCATCGGTGCGTAGAATGTGTAGAGCACCGTCGCTTCACCTGCGATGATCATGATCGCGACAAGTATCGCGCCAACCATGAAGATGGCGTACGCTGCCCAGCCCAGGGTCTTTATTCCTTTAGTAAGCCCGCCGAGGACGTAGTCCACTGCCGACCATAAGTAACCGTTCATGAATAATGTCGTAAAGGCCAGTATTAATAAAACGCCGTGCAGCGATAACATTTCGTAATAGTTCATGCCGCCGACGATTGTGAGGACGCCTGCTCTGTTCAGCCCTTGAAGCAGTCCGAAAAATCCGCCGACGAGGAGCAGAGCGAATGCTGTTGCCAAGTTCGTCAGTGCCAGTTTGTTTGCGGTCACAATTCTAAGTGGTTTCTTCATCGTCTCACTCCTCTACCGTAATGGTTGCAGACATCATCTGGTGGCCGGTACCGCAGTATTCGTTACATACCATAATGTACTCGCCCGCTTCATTGAACGTCTGTGTGATTTCCTGGATGTATCCGGGAATTACCATCGTATTCAAGTTTGTATGGGGTACGTTGACGCCGTGCACCACGTCTTTGGTCGCCATTCTGAATGTCACTTCAGCGCCTTCCGGCACCGAAATTTCACTCGGTTCAAACTGGAATGCCTGCAGCGTCATAATGACTTCATACTCATTATCGCCGGTTTCATAAACACCTGGTTCCGAGAATTCCGGATGTTCCTCTACTGTCTGCGGATCAATATGTTCCTTGTGTGACGGCGGCGACATGCCCATTGCGAATGCCTGGTATCCCGTAATACTCATCGCAATGACAATGATGACAATCGCCACGATCATCCATATTTCTTCCATCTTGTTCATTTTCATTGTATTAAGACTCCCTTCTCAACCTGTTTTTTAGAAACGTAATAGGAATAATACGAGCAGTACCCCGGTCCATAAAACGATTGAACCGCCGACGAAGAACAATGTTGAAAATAAAGTGCCCTTCAAAGTCAGATTTTCCGGCGCACTTCTTTCCACCGGCTTTTCTTCTTCTCTTAATTTCTCTGCCATGGATAACCCTCCTATTTGATTTGTTTTCGTTTTTTAACTTGTCTATATTGTATAAGTATTTCGAACCGGGTATTGTGATTTGAGTCACATCTTTGGGAAGTTTGTTCAAAAAGAGGAAGTCTTAATATTCTGATAAATCAAGGCATAAAAAAAGCAGCACACCTTCTATAGTGTGCTGCTTTAAACAAAGGGGATGGGAGAAATTTTTCACTGTTTAACAAAGGGGTATGTTTTTCAGTGATAAAATTTTCATGTATAAAATATAACATCCCCGTTGCCTTCAAGCAACATTATGAACAGCATTTCACAATTTGTTCACAATGTAAACGTATTCACATACTTACTTGTATTTAAAAACTGTACATGTTGACGTTTTTCAGCTTATTCCGCTTCTTCGAGCAGTCTTTCAAACTCATCCAGCTGACTTTCAAATACTCTCATCGCATGGTCAATCGGCTCTCTCGTTGTCATATCGACACCCGCATTTTTAAGAATTTCGATCGGGTAGTTTGAGGAACCTTTCTTTAAAAACTCATTGATATAACGGTCGCGCACTTCTTCTCCGCCGTCAAGCACTTGTTTCGACAGTGTCGCTGCTGCAGCATACCCTGTTGAATACTGGTATACATAATAGTTCATATAGAAGTGCGGGATGCGTGCCCACTCCACTTCGATGAATTCATCGTAGTCCACCGCATCGCCATAATATTTCTTATTGAGTCCGCCGTACACTTCGTCGAGCTTCGATGCCGTCAGCGGGACCCCTTCCTCTTTCAATCTGTGAATTTCATGCTCGAATTCGGCAAACATCGTCTGACGGAACACCGTCCCTCTGAACCCTTCCAGCTGCTGGTTTAGCAGATACAGCTTCTTCTTCGTATCATCCAGATTTTCATACATGTAATCTGCAAGGAGCGCCTCGTTGAACGTACTCGCCACTTCGGCTAAGAAAATCGAATAGCCCGCCTGGTTAGACGTCTGGTTTTTACGGCTGTAGTAGCTGTGCACCGAATGGCCGAACTCGTGCGCCAATGTAAACAGATTATCGACGTTATCCTGCCAGTTCATTAAAATAAAGGGATTGGTGCCGTAGGTGCCGGACGAATACGCGCCGCTTCGTTTCCCTTTATTTTCATAAATATCGACCCAGCGGTTGTCGAGCCCTTCTTTTAAGATGCTTAAATAGTCGTCCCCCATCGGTGACAGACCTTTTTTAAGCCAGTCTTTCGCTTCATCGTAAGTGACTTCAAAATCGACGTCCTCGATGAGCGGTGTATAAATGTCATACATTTTGAGCTTGTCGAGTTTCAGAACTTTTTTACGCAATTCCATATAACGGTGCATCAGATGCAGATTGTCGTTGACCGTGTCGATCAGCTGATCGTACACACTTTGTGGAATATGGTTGTTCTGCATTGCCTGATGGCGGCTCGATTCGTAGCCGCGGACATTTGCGCTGAAGACGTGCGTATTTACGACGCCGGAAAGCGTCTGGCTGAGCGTATTTTTGAACGCGCCGTACTTGCTGTATAAATTTTCATATGCGGATTTGCGCAGTGTTCTGTCCGGTGATTTCAGGAGATCGATATACGTGCCTTGTGTAAGCTCGTGCACGTTGCCTTCTGAATCGACCGCCGGTTCGAACTCGAGATCTGCGTTGTTGAACATGCCGTAGACGGAGGTCGGTGTCGACATCACTTCGCCGGCCTGTGCGAGCAGCTTTTCTTCTTTGTCGCTCAATATATGCGGACGTTCATTGTTTAAAATTTCAAGGTCGAATTTGAATTCTTTCAGACGGTCATCCTGAATGAATGTTTTCAATGTGTCCTCGTCCAGCTTTAAAATTTCCGGTGTCAGGAAACTCCACGCCGAATTGAATTTGACCGCAAGTGACCTTGCACGTGATTCCAGTGCACTGTAAGTATCATTCGATGTATCCTGGTCGTGCTTCAAATGGGCATAGACGAATAACCTGCCCAGTCTGTCACCGAGTTCACGCTCCGTTTCAAGCGCTTCGGCCAAAGCTTCAACTGAATCTATTTTACCTTTGAATTGTTCTTCATCCCCGAGATGGGATTCCAGTTTTTCATATTCTTTGTCAAAAGCTTCATCACTTTCGAAAATCGTCGTCAAATCCCACGTATTCTCCAGTTTCTGCTCATCTCTCGTTATGACTTTCGCCATATTAACCCCTCCATTGTCTGTGATGTTCTAATTTTCTCAATTCTCGAAAGAAATTTCAAGTTCCGGACGTTATTGTGAACTGTATAACATAATGTATTCTTTGATCAGCATGGCCGAAAGTGTCTGTATGTCCGGGCAGCCAAACATCGTTCTCGGCTTTAACATCTGTTCAAATTCTGTTTTGTTAAACGTGCCCTGTTCAAGGTGGAAATAGATGAAGAGTTTCCACTCGAGCGGTGAGTTCATCAAATACCGGTCATTCGGTGTGCTGTACGTCAAATACTCAGGCAGTGTATCTATCGACAGGCCCGTCTGATATAAAAAAGTCAGCGTCTTGTTCTGGACCGTCCGCTGACTTTTCTCCCGCCGGATGATCGTTTCCACTTCATGGCGGGAAAGTTTTTGATTGGTGATGGGTAGTTGCTCCTGACCGTCTGTGATGAGGCCTTCCGGAGTGACCTTCTCTTTTTTGTACTTGAAGCGGCCGCAGCCCATGTGGTTGCCGATATGAAATACAGTGATGCCATGACGCTTTAAATCCATCGTGTAGATTTTATGATCGCACTGCGTCGACAGCTGAAAATGCGTCGGATACATATAATGGGCGTCGTATTTGAGGGCTGCGGTATCGAGGAGCCAGATTGTATCAATGCCGAGTGACGCATACCCTTTCGTCCGCCGGACAATCAGCGCCGGCGAGATTTGAGAAAGTTGAATCTCGAGCGCACGGTTTTTATTGACCAGAAGGTCTGCGATCTGTTCAATTTCCTGTAAATAAAATTCCATGGCCGTCTGATGGTGCGGTGTGAGCGCGTGATACAGCACGCTTTTTAATTCCAGATGTTCGGCCGACTCGCGTTTGTACAAATACTTGATACAGTCGATAATGTGGAGATGTGAAAAGTGCGGCGCCTTGATGCTGCCCCGCTTCAGCGTGAGCCGTGCGCTGCAGACGGGACAGAAGTATTCTTTCCCTTTTACGGCGTTTTCTGCAGTGATGTGCGTCCCCTGATGATCCATTGCGATTATCAAAATAAAAACCCCCTTTTATATATATGCCGAAAAAGGGGGTTTTTGATTTATTTTATTGTTAAATAAATTATTTTTCTTGGAAAAATCTTCTTACTTGACGACGGACGTTGTGGCTCATGATAATTTGACCATACTCCTCAATCAATGCCGGTGCGACGTCTGACGGACTGCTATACTCGGTTAAAGAAGCCTCTATGCCTTCAATTTCGACTTTTGACAGACGATTGTCGAAAATAACCTGGTAATAGTATTCATCATTGTAGACATGCAACAGGTCCTCATATACCGTTTCATCCTGATCGACCTGGTGGGCATATTCAATCAGAGTTTCAAAATCATCAAATTTGACCAATGCAAACTGCTCCGCAACCTTTGATTTCCTGTTGCTGTCAGATTCATCGATGGCATTGTCCAGGAATGACTCTATATCATTGTTATTGACGTTCATATTTGATTGATCCATTGAATAATCTTCCTCACCATTTTGAGATTTAGAAACGACGACCTCGATACCGCGGTCATATGCATGCACCTGAATCCATAATGGACCTTCCATGCCAAAGCCTTCACCGTGTTCCACATTGACTTCATCCATGACCGACCAGAAGAATTCTTCACCGCGTTTTCTGTTCATCCACAGCTCATCTCTGTCAAAGCCGCGCTTTTCAATATCCGCATAAGTCATAAAGAATTTTATCGTGGACTCATTAACACGTTCTATCCTCATTGATTTCACTTCCTCTCACAAGAGAATTCTTACTTATAGTATACCTTCATTTACAATAATAAAACAAATACATTGATTTTGTTTTATAAAGTATACTGAAAAAGCCTGTAGATTTCAACAAATCTACAGGCTTTTCATTTAGTATATATCAGTTTATATAAGGGGGGGGGATAAAACTGAATCTTATTTTTTAGCGGATGATTTACATTTCAGCAAGTCTTTTAGCTTCCAGAAGGTGGAAGTTTCTAACTTTACGAGGTAAGAAACGACGGATCTCATCTTCGTTGTAGCCGACCTGTAAACGTTTTTCATCCATGATTATCGGTCTTCTCAAAAGACCTGGATTTTCCATGATTAATGTGTATAATTTTTTCATAGGTAATGAATCAATATCCACATTCAACTTTTGGAAAGTTTTTGAACGCGTTGAAATTATTTCATCTGTACCATCTTCTGTCATTCTTAAAATAGCTTTAACTTCTTCTAATGTTAATGGTTCAGAGAATATATTTCTTTCAGTATACGGAATTTCATTTTCTTGTAACCACGCTTTAGCTTTTCGGCAAGACGTGCAACTTGGAGAAGTAAACAATGTTACCATATAAATCACACTCCAATACTCAATTAGATTTGTAATATTAGTATACCCCATGTGGGACAAAATGTAACCATCCTTAAGAATGATTATGTTCTCTAACTAACTTACAATTCATATTATAACGGTCCAACATTAAAATAAAATGAGAAAACGTTAATAAAACACAAAAATTTTGAAATATTATATTTCTGTCACATTTGGTTTTATTCTAATTTAAAGCCGGCTGTATTGCAGTTATGCGCGAATTTTATTATCATTATATTATTAAGACTAAAATCGACAGTCAAAAGGGAAGGTAACTAAAATGAAGACATTATTTTCAGGTGTACAGCCAAGCGGTATCCCGACAATCGGAAATTACCTGGGCGCATATAAGCAATTCACTGAACTTCAGGAGCAGTATGACTCTTATTTCTGCATCGTCGACCAGCATGCAATCACAGTGCCTCAGGACAGATTGAAATTGAGGGACAACACGAAAACTCTGGCAGCCATCTACCTCGCGTCCGGACTCGATCCGGATAAGATCACTTTATTCGTCCAGAGTGAAGTTGCCGCACATGCAAAGGCAAGCTGGATGCTGCAGTGCGTGAGCTATATCGGGGAGCTCGAGCGTATGACGCAGTATAAGGATAAGGCGCAAAAGCAGAGTTCAAAGGACGGCATCAACGTCGGACTGCTTACATACCCCACTTTAATGGCAGCGGATATTCTATTGTACGGTGCAAGCGTTGTGCCGGTCGGTGACGACCAGGATCAGCACCTGGAACTGACACGCAATATTGCGGAGCGGTTCAACAACAGATATAACGATATATTCACAGTGCCGGAAGTGAAACATCCTGAAGTCGGCGGGCGCATCATGAGCCTGAACGAACCGAACCGAAAGATGAGTAAGAGTGATGATAATACAAAGTCATACATCTCACTGCTTGATCATCCGAAAACGGCTGCGAAGAAAATCCGCAGTGCGGTGACGGACTCAGGTTCCGAGATTGTATTTGATAAGGAGAATAAGCCGGGCATTTCAAATCTGCTGACGATTTACAGCGGACTGACAGATCAGAGCATCAAAGATCTCGAGGCTGAATATGCAGGCAGGAGCTACGGTGAATTCAAAGTTGCGCTCGGTGAAGTCGTTGAATCATTCCTGGTAGAATTCCAGGGGCGTGTGAATGAATACGTCGAGAGCGGACGTATCGATGATATTCTCGATGAAGGCCAAAAGCGCGCGAGCCGTAAAGCTGATAAGATGGTCGAAAAAATGGAGCGCGCGATGGGACTCGGCCGTAAGAGAAAATAATAGCGGCTGATGCGTCTCTACTATAGTATGTATATATATGTGAATAAAGAGCCGTACACTTTGAGTGGTGTGCGGTTCTTTTTTGTTGGTTGGGGAATTTTGTGGTTATCGCGTCGTCCCGGGGAGTGGGATGAACCAATAGACGTGTAGCGGACCGTCCCGACGAGCGGGATGGACCAATAGACGTGTAACAGACCGTCCCGACGAGCGGGATGAACCAATAGACGGTTAACGGACCGTCCCGACAAGCGGGATGGACCAATAGACGGTTAACAGACCGTCCCGACGAGCGGGATGAGCCAATAGACGGTTAACGGACCGTCCCGGGAAGCGGGATGAGCCAATAGACGGTTAACGGACTGTCCCGGGAAGCGGGATGAACTATTAGAATCAGATTCAGTCACTACCGGCTGAACCGACTCCCCGCCTAGCCGATACGATGGACGAGTTCAATTCGTGACAACTTCACACCGGCTACAAGCTCTTTATTCCATAAGACGGTTTGTCAATTTAAGTGCAACAGTTCTTCCTGAAACGCTTCGTGTGTTGTTTTCCACCCCAAACATTTTCTGGGTCTCTGATTAATCAGGAAAAGGGCTTGGCGGACGGCTTCACCTGATATCAATGCAAGGTCTGTGCGCTTGGGAAAGAATTCCCGGAGCAGTCCATTGGCATTTTCATTACTGCCCCGTTGCCACGATGCATAGGGGTCAGCAAAATATACCGAAATTCCCAGTGTCTGTTCCAGTGTTTGATAACATGCGAATTCCTTTCCCCGGTCGACGGTCGCCGTCCGGAATGCCCCGGCCGGCAATTGGCGATGGAGCGCACTTACCGCCTGTTCCATAGAGGCGGCGGAACGGTCTTTCATTTTCAGAGCGACATACCACCGTGTTTTCCGTTCGACGAAAGTGGCGAGACACCCTTTACTTTTGCCCCGGCTGGAAACGACCGTATCCAGTTCCCAATGACCAAACGTTTTCCGTTTTTTGACGCCTTTCGGGCGCTTACGAATGGAGGTGCCGATATTGAATCGGCCCCGTGTCTCTTTGGGTTTCTGACGTTTGC
The DNA here is from genome assembly GCF_900101075.1 of Lacicoccus qingdaonensis. Taxonomy (GTDB): domain Bacteria; phylum Bacillota; class Bacilli; order Staphylococcales; family Salinicoccaceae; genus Lacicoccus; species Lacicoccus qingdaonensis. Next base: position 29,063 of record NZ_FNFY01000008.1, read on the forward strand.
CTTTGTGTCGCAGACACCGGGTGTCTGTTTCAGGTAACAGCCCCTGGTAGAGCCACCGGTAGATGGTCTTGAAACTAAGCTTACCTTCAAAGCGCCGGCCAATGATCTGTTCCGGCGACCAGGTGGACGCCAGTTTTTCGGACAGGATCATCGCCAATTCCGGCGACCATTTGCCGATACGACCGCAGTGTGTTCTGCGTTTCTGATAGGCGGTTTCCGCTTTTTCAGCTTCGTATTGATGCGCAGTGGCATTCCGTTTGATTTCGCGGGAGACCGTGGATACGTTTCGGTGGATATGCCGGGCGATGGCCCGCATGGACAGGCCAGCAGACCAGAGCGTTTCTATGCGTGCCCGTTCGAATGTGGTAAGATGTTGATAGCTCATGACAGTACCTCCGTGTAGGTGTTAGGTGTGGTTATCTACATTCTACACGAAACTGTCATGGGTGTTTTTTTATCCTTTTATTTCAGGTGTTGCACTTAATATTACAATTCGTCATAAAAAAACCTCTTCCCGGAATTCGGGAAGAGGTTCGAATTAATTATTGTTCATATTTCTTAAATAACAGTGATGCGTTGTGTCCGCCGAAGCCGAGGCTGTTGCTCATTGCGTATTTGGTGTCGGTTTCGACCATGCCGTCCGGGACGTAGTTGAGATCACATTCCGGATCCGGGTTTGTCAGATTGATTGTCGGATGGACTTTACCATTCTGCAGGCTCAGGGAAGCGATGATCGCTTCGACTGCGCCGGTTGCTCCGAGCAGGTGGCCTGTCATGGATTTAGTCGAGTTTACGAGCAGGTTCGGTGCGTGTGTTCCGAACACGGTCTTCAGTGCCAATGTTTCATACAGGTCATTATAACCGGTACTCGTACCGTGTGCGTTGATGTAGCCGACTTCTTCCGGCTTAACTTCCGCATCTTTCAATGCTTCGGCCATTGCGCGTGCACCGCCTTCGCCGTTTTCAGCCGGAGCCGTAATGTGGTAGGCATCGCCTGTCATGCCGTAGCCGACGATTTCTGCATAGATGTGTGCACCGCGTGCCACAGCGTGCTCCAATTCTTCGACGACAACAATGCCTGCGCCTTCTCCCATGACGAACCCGTTACGGTCTTTTGAATAAGGTACAGATGCATAGTCTGGATCCTCCGAAGTGGAAAGTGCTCTGTTCGCCTGAAATCCTGCAACACCCATTTCCGTAATCGGCGCTTCGGTACCGCCCGCGATCATTGCGTCCGCCTGGCCGCGTTCAATAATTTTAAATGCGTCACCGATTGAGTTTGTACCTGTCGCACATGCTGTGACCGTCGCGCCGTTCGGTCCTTTGGCACCGTGGCGGATGGACACCTGTCCTGCTGCCATATCAGGAATCATCATCGGTACGAAAAACGGGCTCACACGGCGTGGTCCTTTTTCATACAATACTTTGAAGCCGTTCTGAAGCGCCTGGATACCGCCGATTCCTGAACCGATCCACACGCCTACACGTGTGTCATTATTTTCATCGATTACAAGCCCGGAGTCTTTAACCGCCTCATCAGAAGCAACGACCGCATACTGTGTGAAGCGGTCCATTCTTCTTGATTCTTTTTTTTCTAAATAATCTTCAACATTGAAGTTTTTCAATTCACCAGCAACATGGATATTGAACTCACTGTTATCGAATCTTGAGATCTTATCAATACCGTTTACACCTTCCAGTGCATTTTCCCATGTTTCTTTTGCTGTATTTCCGATTGGTGTCAGCGCACCAATCCCCGTAATTACGACTCTTCGCTTAGTCATGTTTCTCCTCCTTATTCTTACCCCAAGTTAAGCAAATTGCCCCCCAAGTCAGGCCGCCGCCAAAGCCGACCAACACAAGGTTATCTCCTGCCTTTATCTTACCATTTTTCAGCTCGTGATGAATACTGAGAGGTATGGAGGCAGCAGAAGTATTGCCATATTTATCTATTGTACAGCTCATTTTGTCTTTTGGCATGTTCATCCGCTCGCGTGCCGCATCCATGATGCGGATGTTTGCCTGATGCGGTACGAGCATATCGATATCATCTGCTTCGAAACCTGCTTTTTCAGTGACGTTCACACTGGATTCGCCCATCTGGCGTACTGCGAACTTGAATACTTCACGGCCGTTCATTTGAAGCTTACCGGTTTCCGCATCGTCGTATAGATGGGGCGCACCGCTGCCTTTACTGCCGAGCTCAAACGACTTGATGCCGAAGCCCTCGTCCACTTCACCGATGACAGCAGCACCCGCGCCGTCCCCGAATAGGACTGCAGTCGAGCGGTCTGTAAAATCAGTAATTTTGGACAGCTTGTCCACACCGACAATCAGCACATTTTTATAAGTGCCTGCCTCGATGAACTGGCTTGCTGTAACCATACTGTAAATAAAACCGGTACATGCTGCGAGCTGGTCCATTGATGGTACGTTTCTGAGGCCGAGTCTATCCTGTACAAGATTGGCAACGGAAGGGAAACGGTGATCGCCTGTGGAAGTCGCCACGATGACCAGATCTATATCTTCTTTTGCAACGCCTGAGTTTTCGATTGCCTCGCTTGCTGCAAGCACCGCCATATCAGAAGTGTCCATATCGTCTTCAGCGAACCGACGTTCTTTTATTCCTGTCATTTCTGTAATCCATTCATCTGATGTATCCAGTATTTTTTCGAAATCAAAATTAGTGAATACTTTATCGGGCACATAAATACCTAAGCCCAATACGCCTACATTTTTCATTTGACCACACCTTATAATCTCATATTATAACTTGGTACTAATTTAACATAGAATACATCTTTCCACAAATAAAAAAGCACCCACATCAGTGGGTGCCGTAATTTGATATTACTCAGAGAAACCAACCTGGTAAAGTTGTGCTTCTTCATTAAATCCGTATTCTTCGCTCCAGTTTACAACATTTTCATTTACCGGTGTTACATATGCACGGTAAAGAGTCGGTGCAACCGGAATATCTTCGACCATCAGTTCCTGCCACTCGTGATAGATTTCTGTACGAGTATCAGTATCAAGTGCTTCCTCAGAGTTACCTCTTTGAATCAGCTCAGTGCTTTCTTCCGTTTCATAACGCGGGTAGTTGAATGGTGCCGAAGGACCGTATAGTCCACCCGGGTCAACATCCGTACCTACACCCCAGGCACCCTGATAGATGTCGATGCTCTCGTCGTCGTTTTCAACCATATCATAGAATGTGTTGAATTCGATCAGACGGCCGTCTGTTTTAACAACGTTAAGACCGACTTCTCTCCATGACTGGATGTAGTAGTTTGTAAGCGGCTCAGCAACATCGCCGCCGCTCATTGAAGCCATTTGGATTTCAAGCGGCTCGCCGTCCGGTGTTTCACGGAATCCGTCGCCGTCTGTATCTTCATATCCTGCTTCGTCAAGAATACTTTCTGCCTGTTCAGGATCATACTCCGGAACTTCTAAATCATCTTTGTGGAATGCTGCGTGGTAAGGTGTAATCAATGATGTCGCATTCCAGCGAAGTCCGTTGTAGAACTGTTCGCCTACTGCATCGTTGTCCATTGCATGCCACATGGCACGACGTAATTCAACGTCACCCATTTTCATTTCGTCAGGTGTGTAGTTTACCGCACCAGCACCATCGTTTGCTTCTGCATCCCAGTTACCCAGCTTAAAGCCGATGTAAGTGTAAGCTGCATCAAGCTGCGCAAGCCATTCGACGCCTTCCATATCCGCAACATCCGGATACTGGTCAGTCGGGAAACTCATCGCTACATCAATGTTGCCTGATTCCATTGCGTTCGCAATTGATGAAGTCGGTGTGACTTCAACAGTGATGCCGTCAAGCTGTGGTTCGCCTCTCCAGTAATCTTCATATTTAGTCAGAACAATCGCCTCACCCGGTGTAATTGATTCTACCTGGTATGGCCCGATTCCGATCGGATTTTCACGCGTTTGTTCTGCAGTTGTCATATCTGCAACTTCGACACCTTCATAGTGATGTTCCGGAAATGCATAGAACCAGAAACCACCGTTAGTCAGTGAAGGTGCAAGTTCTGTATAAGTAAATACTGCTGTCTGCTCATCGATAATTTCGATACCTGAGATTTCATCCGCTTCACCGGCCTGATATTCACTGTAACCTTCGATTAAAGTGAATCCGTCCGTCGTACCGCGGACGCCGTCGTAGTCAGGATGTCCGATCACTTCATAGGATGCGACATAGTCGGAAATCTTGAGCGGCTCACCGTCATGCCATGTCACGCCATCCTGTACAGTAAATGTAACAGTATTGTCTTCCTCGTTCATTTCATATGTGATTGCACCATCATTCGTTGCAATCTGGTTTTCGTCGAATGTGAACACTGATTCACCAAAGAAGCTCATCATGTCAGCATCCGGAGCACCCTGGTAGAATGCCCAGTTCAAAGTACCTTCAAAAGGTGTATCTGAACCGTAACCTACTGTCAGTTCGCCTTCCCCTGTCGGTTCTGCATCATTGGAAACTATTTGTGGAAAGTCTTCATAGTTGTATACTTCGCCGCCGTCAGCAGCATCATCACCAGATTCAGCATCTCCGCCGTCTCCGGAACCTTCTTCTGTTTCTCCATCCGAGCCTTCTTCAGATGATCCCTCTTCTGAAGAGTCGCCGTTACCGCAGGCAGCAAGTGCCAATACGAAAATCAGCATGGTAAAAAACATCAATCTTGACCACGAAAATTTCGTCATCATTTTTCCTCCCCTATTATAGAAAAATAAACTGTATATATACTAAAGTTCAGTCCCCTGAAACTCAGTACCAAAAATTGGATAAGTATTTCATTTTATTAAAAATATAATGAAACCCCTTTAAAATAATATTATCACAATTATCTGAAAAGACAATGTGTAATTCATTATTTTTATCATATATGGAAATTTATACTATTATGTATAGTGTCATGTATGTTAATTATAGACACATGAAAATTAATCAGCATCCTGATTTTTCGTATAATTTTATATTTGTAATTTAATTCTGATACTTTCAGACTCCTTGAACATTTAGTGAATGCAGTTTGTCCTTCTATTATAAATTGTTAGATTTTGTATGTAAAGCGCTTTCACGATATTTAACAAATTTATTGTAAAAATTCCACAATTCCTGGATTCTTCAGCATTTTCACGTTTGTTCATAAAAAAACAGCAGCCGTTGAAGCCGCTGTTTATAAATGATATTAAGCCTGTCTTTGTCTTGCGTCACCTGCACGTCTCAGTGCTTCACCGATATTACGTACACATAACATCAATACAAGAATCATCAGTGCAGCAGGCAGCCATACCCACCATCTGTTCTGAAGGGTCTGTGTCTGTGTCGCATATGAAAGCAGTGTCCCAAGGGACGGATAGTCCTCCGGGAAGCCGAAACCGAGGAAGGACAGCCCTGATTCTATACCGATGTTGGCAGCGAGTGACAATGTACCGTTTACAATAATGATCCCGACAAGGTTCGGCATCAATTGTGAAAATATGACCTTCAAGTTTGAAGTCCCCAATGTTTTTGATGCATTAATGTAATCAAGCTCTGTTTCCTGCAATGCAAGCGAACGTATCAATCTTGCCGTACCCATCCACAGGAACGCCGCCATGATCGCACTGAATGTCCAAATATCATAAGATGGCACAATCGTAACGAAAACAATAACAATCATCAGGAATGGCAGTACAAGGAAGAAGTCGACAACACGCATTAACGCGTTATCAATCTGTCCGCCGAAGTAGCCTGAAATCAAACCGTAAACGATACCGAAGCCGACACTCATCAATGTAACCAGAAAGCCGATTGCGAGTGAGTTACGAGTACCGATGATCAGCTGCCCGAATATATCACGTCCGCCGTAGTCCGTACCCAGACGGAATTCTTCATTCGGCGGTTCGTGGATTGCAAACAGATCAACGAATACAATCTCTGCCTGATCGAGGAACATCGTCAGACCAAATACGTAAGCTGTAATCGATGCAAATATGATCAATGAGAATAAAGCCAGCTTATCCGCTATCAGTTCCTGCACAAGCACTTTCCAGCCCGGTGTACTTTTCGGCAGATTTTTATAATCCAGTCCGCCATGGTCACCTGCACCCGGCGGCATGTCGGAATTCATGTGTGTCGACATTTCAGATGAGCCGTGAAGCCTTTCATCTCCTCTGTTTCCGTAAGGATCCCGACCGTCCGAATCGCGGGAAGTACTCTGTTCGTCACTTGCCCTCCGATTCTGACTTTCGATTTCTTCTCGAGATGCATCAGTCGTCTCTTCATTTGTTTCATTGTTAATATCTTTATCTTTCTGACTCATTTTACATCCCTCCCTTACTTGATTCGAATCCTTGGATCCACGATACTCAGAATAATGTCAGATAACAGCGCACCGACAATAGTCAGAAATCCGTAGAATAATATTAATACGTTGGCTACACTGAAGTCTCTTGTCTGTATGGACTCAAGGAACAGTGCGCCCATGCCCGGATACGCATACACCCACTCGATGAATATGGAACCCCCGAGAAGGCCGACCAGTTCATATCCGAAGAAAGCAGCAATCGGTATGATCGCATTTCTGAATATATGTTTAAGGTAAAGTGAGACCTGCTTGACCCCTTTGGCACGTGCAAGCATGACGTAGTCTTTCTGCTGCGCTTCGATGACACCGCTTCTCAAATACTGTACGGTGCCGACCAGCCCGATGAGTGCGATTGAGAAACTCGGCAGTATCAGGTGGTTTATTTTACTTAAAATATAATCGACCGATCCCGGTTCCAGTCCGGCACCGACACTTCCATTCGTCGGGAAAACACCGAAGTGATAACCGAAAATCCATAACACTACAAGGCCGAACACGAATGTCGGTGTCGCAAAGCCCAGGTAAGTATAGCCTGTAATCACTGAATCAAGCAGTGAATCTTTATAACGGCCGGAAATCAAACCTAAAGGAATACCAATGACATAGATGATTATAACTGAGAATACTGACAGCCAGATTGTGTTCATCAACCGGCTTCCAATAACATCCATTACCGGTCTCTGGTGGAATATCGACTGACCGAAGTCCCCCTGGAACATGGCAACGACCCAGTCTCTGTACTGTATGTACCATGGATTGTTAAGTCCTAATGCTTCACGTCTTGCTTCTATCGCTTCAGCTGGTATCGATGGATCAATCAGTCCGGACAATGCATCCCCCGGCATTAGAGACCCCATAAAAAATACCAGCACACTGAGCAGCACGAGCTGCGGAAAAGTAATAAGTAACCTTCTTATCGTAAATTTAATCATCGATCATCAACCTTTCACCGGTAGCGCAACTTTATGCGTATCGGAAATTGCCTGGAGCGGAAAAGCCCGGCCTTCGTCGTCCAAGTACTCTGCAAAATGCTGGTCGTACTCTTCTTTGATCTGTTGACGCAGCTTCAGATTACTTTCCACTTTTTCAACATTCGTATCCGGTATCGCCGCAATCAGCCGCTTCGTATATATATGCTGCGGATTGTTGAATATTTCTTCGGCAGTGCCTTCTTCAACCAGACGTCCGTGATACATGATGCCGATATGCTTGCACATATGGCGCACAACCCCAAGGTCGTGTGCGATGAACAGCATCGTCAGATCCATGTCCTGCTGGATTTCCTGCATGAAGTTCAATACCTGCGCCTGAACGGATACATCCAGTGCGGAAACCGGCTCATCTGCGATGATCAGCTTCGGATTCAGTGCGATTGCGCGAGCGACCCCTATACGCTGGCGCTGACCGCCTGAGAATTCGTGCGGGAACTTATATAATGAACCCGGCGGCAAACCGACTCTTTCAAGTAATTTGAGCACTTCTTCTATCAGTTCGTTTTTTGAATGACTCTCATAATTTTTCAATGGTTCCGCAACGATGTCAAATACTCGTTTACGTACGTTCAATGAAGAATACGGGTCCTGGAATATCATCTGGATATCCCGGTTGACGCCCACTTTCTTCCCTTTACCACTCAGTTTTTCCCCTCGGAAAAAAATCTCTCCCTCAGTGATGTCATTCAGCCCCATCACTGCTTTTCCGGTTGTCGTCTTGCCGGAGCCGGACTCCCCTACAAGTCCGTATGTCGTGCCTTTCGGAATTGAAATATTCACTCCGTCAACCGCCTTAACATGGTCTTTCACCGTATTAAAGAAGCCCCCTTTGATCGGAAAATGAATTTTCAAATCCTTGATTTCTAAAAATTCGTTACTCATTGCTCACCGACGCCCCCTTCTTACCATCCATCTGTCCCGCTTCAACTCGCCTCTCCATATCTTTCTGATCAATGGAATTATCCAGATAAAAGTTTTTATAACACGTACACCTCACCTGGTGTCCCGGTGCAATTTCCCGGAGTTCAGGCTTATGCTCATGCGCTTCCGGCCCGATCCATGGGATTCTGGGTGCGAATCTGCAGCCGTCCCGGTCCATCTTATTGAGTGCCGGTACGACGCCTTGTATGACGTGCAGTTTTCCGCCAAGCAGCTCCTCTGACGGCAGCGAGTTTAATAATGACCGTGTATACGGGTGCTGTGGATTGGTAAACAGTTCCTTTACAGGCGCCATTTCCACAATCTGCCCCGCATACATCACCGCCACCCTGTCGGCCATCTCGGCCACAACGCCCAGGTCATGTGTAATCAATAAAACCCCGGAACCGAGGTCATCCTGCAACTCACGGATCAGATCGAGTATTTGTGCCTGAATCGTCACGTCAAGTGCCGTTGTCGGCTCATCGGCGATGAGCAGCTTCGGCCGGTTTGCGATGGCGATTGCAATTACCACACGCTGGCGCATCCCTCCGGACAATTCATGCGGATAGGCATTGGCCACACGTTCAGGACGCGGAATGCCTACTCTGTCAAGCAGTTCTATAGTATATGCTTCACGCTCGCTTTTTCTTTTTGTATTATGGATTGTCAGTGTTTCCAAAATCTGGTGCTTGATTTTCATCAACGGGTTGAGTGCCGTCATCGGATCCTGGAATATCATCGCGATGTTTCCGCCTCTGATTTTATTCATCTTGCGTTCATTATTTTTAAGCAGGTCCTGTTCCTGGAATAAAACTTCTCCGGATACTCTTGCGTGGCTATGTAACCCCATCAGTGAAAATGCCGTCGCACTTTTACCCGAACCGGATTCCCCGACCAGTGCAAGCACTTCATTTTCCCGGATTCGCATATTTACATCATCAACAGCTGGAAAATATTCACCATCAATTTTGAATGAAGTCGTTAAATTATTGACCTCCAAAAGATGTTTAGCCATTAACCATCACCCATCTCTCCTTCAATTATTATTAAGCCCCTGTTATATTTAAAGTGTCGAAACATTCTAACAATTATACCACTTTTTAAAAAATGTCTTTAAACTATTCTTCATATGCTTTTTGTTTTTCACAATCTCTCATTATCTTTGTGATTTTAGAATTGAGAGACTTTTTAAATAATATCACATCTTAGTCACATTGTAATTATTCAATCTTGAATTTTCAATAGTAACTTCAACATTTTGGCATAATACGGGTTAACGGATTTAAATATACACCATTGAATATTTATTTTCAATGACATATTTGTAATGAATGCTTGTTATATGAAAGCGATTACATAGGAACCCTTTACTGGTAATGGTTTCACAAAGACTTTGTGAAAAAAATATTTAATGAATACTTTTATTGCCATGTACCTATACTTTTTATCTTATTTGTATTATTATATAGAGTAGTTAAATATGTTTAGGAGTTGTCGCTGCCATGAAATATATCGTTACATTCGTTTGGGCATTAATGCTGTCGCAAATGGTCAACTTTATATTGAACAGTCTTGCCGGCGGTGGACCGTACAGTTTTATGAGCGGTATACTGCTCGCAGTATTGATCACCCTGACTGTTTTCGTTTTGGATATCATGATGAAAGATCCTGACGAAGCTGCCGAATAAAAAGCAGCAAACGTTCTCCCCACTGCTGAATTTCAGCGGATGGGGTTTTTATTTATCATTAAAAGATAATCGAGGTTAAACATGACAAATATTTTACCTGCAATACGTTCATTGAAAGATTTTGAAAAATTGATTGGGAGTCCTTATAAGAAGGTTGTTTTATTGGATATCCACATCGGCAACCTTGCGAGTCATATGAAAGAGATGCGTGACCATGGTTTCCAGGTGTATATCCATCTGGATCTGATCAAGGGGCTTGCCATTAATAATGAAGCGCTTGAATATATTCATCAGAAGTTCAAGCCGTACGGCATTATTACGACCCGTGGGAAGTTGATCAACAAAGCAAAGTCGATGAAACTTAAAACGATTCTTCGTGTCTTTCTGATTGATTCGTCGTCTGTAGAGAAGAGTATAGATATGATCAATCAGACCAGTCCCGACTACATTGAGTTACTGCCGGGAATCGTGCCGAAGATGATTCATTTTTATACACATACCCAAAATGTTGATGTCATTGCAGGCGGACTGATTGAAACGCAACAGGAAGTCAATCAGGCGATCGAGGCAGGTGCCAATTTCGTCACCACATCAAAAAAAGATTTATGGTTCGATTGAATTAAAATTTGACTTTTCAAAAACGAGAGGTTATATTTTAAACAAGTTAATAGCGATGGAGAATCAGAGTCCGCATTTATAGTATTCCTACTATAACTGTGGACTTTTTTAATACCTATTAACAAAATTACAAAGGGGGAAATAAGTTATGAATGCTTATATTGCAGAATTCGTAGGTACCGCCATACTCATACTGTTTGGTACCGGCGTTGTCGCAAACGTCAATTTGAAGGGGTCGCTTGCCCAGGGGGCCGGCTGGGTCGTCATCGCTTTCGGCTGGGGGTTCGCTGTAACATTCGGCGTCTACGCCGTCGGCCAGTTTTCAGACGCCCACATCAATCCGGCAGTGACACTCGGCTTTGCATTTGCCGGAGAATTTCCATGGGTTGATGTTGTTCCGTACATCATCGCACAGGTTTTAGGTGCCATGGTCGGTGCGTTACTCGTGTGGCTGCACTTCATGCCGCACTTTAAAGCGGAGGAAGATGCAGGCACCAAGCTCGGTGTTTATGCAACGGGCGCTGTCTATCCGAACTATGTCGCCAACTTCGCGAGTGAGATGATCGGTACGTTCATACTGGTAATGGGACTTTTATTTATCGGAGCAAATGAATTTACTGAAGGTCTTAATCCATTGATTGTCGGCTTCCTGATTACCGCGATCGGCCTGTCACTCGGCGGAACGACCGGCTATGCGATCAATCCGGCGCGTGACTTCGGCCCGAGACTCGCGCACTTTTTGATGCCGATTCCCGGCAAGGGCGGTTCGAACTGGAAATACTCACCTGTACCTATTTTAGGGCCGCTTTCAGGGGGCGCTCTGGGTGCTGCAGTCTACAACACCGTCTTCTTGAGTGCACCGGATGTCTACCTGGTTGCAGCGATCATCTTCGTGATTGCCGTGCTCGTTTTCGGGGTATTCTTAAACAAGGCGATTTTAAAAGAAGAAACATCCAAATTAATGTAATCCAAGGGGGATTTGAAAATGGAAAAGTATATTATGTCAATTGATCAGGGTACGACAAGTTCAAGAGCGATTCTTTTCAATAAACAATCAGAAGTGGTAGCAACAAGTCAAAAGGAATTCAAACAGTACTTCCCGCAGTCCGGCTGGGTCGAGCACAATGCGAATGAAATCTGGAGCTCGGTCCTCGCATGCGTTGCCGGAGTATTGTCCGAAAATAATATCAAGGCTTCACAGGTGGAAGCGATCGGTATTACGAATCAGAGGGAAACGGCGGTTGTCTGGGATAAAAATACCGGTAAACCGGTTTATAACGCGATTGTCTGGCAGTCACGCCAAACGGCAGAAATATGCGAGGAACTGAAAAGCCAGGATCTGGAACCGAAATTCAAAGAACGTACAGGACTTCTGCTCGATCCTTATTTTTCAGGAACAAAAGTAAAATGGATTCTTGATAATGTGGAAGGGGCGCGTGAAAAAGCGGAAAACGGCGATCTTTTATTCGGTACAATAGATACATGGCTGATCTGGCGCTTTACAGAGGGCAATGTCCATGTAACGGATTATACGAACGCGAGCCGTACGTTAATGTACAACATCCATGATCTGGAGTGGGATTCTGAACTGCTGGAACATCTGACAGTGCCAGAATCCATGCTGCCTGAAGTCAAATCTTCAAGTGAAGTTTACGGCGAAACGACAAAAGCGCACTTCTTCGGTATCAACGTACCGATCGCAGGCATCGCGGGTGACCAGCAGGCGGCCCTTTTCGGCCAGCTGTGCCTTGATAAAGGGGATACGAAAAATACTTACGGTACTGGTTGTTTCCTGTTGATGAACACGGGTACAGAAGCGATGAAGAGTGAAAATGGACTGCTGACAACGATTGCATACGGCCTCGACGGGAAAGTGCACTATGCACTGGAAGGTTCGATTTTCGTTGCCGGAAGTGCCATCCAGTGGCTGAGAGACGGCTTGAGAATGTTCAGCGACTCCTCACAGACAGAAGAGTATGCCAAACGTGTGGATGATACAGAAGGTGTGTACGTCGTGCCTGCGTTTACCGGTCTCGGTGCCCCTTACTGGGATTCAGAAGCACGCGGTGCGGTATTCGGACTGTCACGCGGTACTGAAAAAGAACACTTTGTCCGTGCAACACTCGAGTCCCTCGCCTACCAGACGAAAGATGTTCTGGATGCGATGCAGAAGGATGCGGGTACAAATCTTGATATGCTGAGAGTGGACGGCGGCGCTGCAGAAAATGATTTTCTGATGCAGTTCCAGTCCGATCTATTGAGAACGCGCGTTGAACGTCCGGAAGTGCTTGAAACGACGGCACTCGGTTCAGCCTATCTTGCAGGTCTCGCTTCAGGTTTCTGGTCTTCTGTCGATGAGATCGAACAGGTTACTGACACAGATTCCGTGTTTGAGCCTGAAATGGAGCAGGAGAAAATTGATGAGTTATATGAAGGCTGGCAGTCTGCAGTCAGTGCGACACAGTCCTTCAAGCCGAAGCATGTCAAAGAAGAAGAATAAGTTTATTCATATAGAAATACCAATCATTTAGGAGGATTTGCAACATGTTAAATATGTTAACCAGAAAAGATCAACTTGAGCATATGGAAAAAGTCGATTATGATGTCGTGGTGATTGGTGGTGGGATAACCGGTGCAGGTGTTGCACTGGACGCAGCAAAACGGGGTATGAAAGTCGCTTTGGTGGAGATGCAGGACTTTGCAGCAGGTACATCGAGCCGCAGTACGAAACTTGTTCACGGCGGTCTGCGCTATTTGAAGCAGATGCAGATCGGTGTGGTCAGATCCACGGGTATCGAACGTGCAGTCGTTTACGAAAACGGACCGCATGTCACGACACCTGAATGGATGCTGCTGCCTTTTCATAAAGGCGGTTCGTACGGCGAGACGATGACGAGCATCGGGCTGAAAGTCTATGATGCACTCGCAAGAGTCAAAAAAGGTGAACGCCGTCAGATGCTTTCTGTCGACGACGTTATAAATAAAGAACCTCTCGTCAAGCAGGATGGCCTGCTCGGCGGCGGTTACTACGTCGAGTACAAAACAGATGATGCAAGGCTCACGATCGAAGTGATGAAAAAAGCCGTTGAATTTGGTGCAGACCCCGTCAATTACATGAAATCAACTGGTTTCGTATATGACAAAGGGCAAGTCGTCGGCATTCGTGCACAGGATGAACTCGGTGGCCGTGAATATCAAATTTTAGGCCGCCGGGTAATAAACGCCGCCGGCCCATGGGTCGACGAAGTGCGGGAAGAAGACCCTGCTTCTAAAGATATCAAGAAGCATATCGTCTTATCAAAAGGCGTTCATATCGTCTTCGATAAGAGTGATTTCCCACTCGGGCAGGCCATTTATTTCGATACGAAAGATGATGGCAGAATGATGTTCGCCATTCCTAGAAACGGTAAAACATATGTCGGGACAACGGATACATTTTATGATGAAAATATCGCAAAACCGATTGCAACGCAGGAAGACCGGGATTATCTGCTGAAGAATGTGAACTATATGTTCCCTGATTTGAATTTAGCTGATGGTGATATCGAATCCAGCTGGGCAGGCATCCGTCCATTGATTCAGCAGCCGGGCAAAGGCCCTTCTGAATTATCCAGAAAAGATGAAATCTGGGTGGCTGACAGCAAGCTGATCAATATTGCGGGCGGTAAACTCACAGGGTACCGTCATATGGCTGAAGATATCGTGAACCGTGTGGCGAAAGAACTGAAGAAGGAATACGGTCTGAAGTTCAAAGATTGTGATACGGAAAACCAGGTCATTTCCGGCGGCGATGTCGGCGGCAGTAATCACTTCGAGGCATTCATCGAAGCAGAAGCTTCGAAAGCGGAGTCTTTCGGACTGACGAAAGAAGAAGGCCGTACGGTTGCCGGCAAGTACGGCAGCAACGCAGATGAGATATTTAAGCTCGCCAGTGCAGTTGATTCGGATAATGAATACAACCTGCCGCCTGTCGAGTATGCCAAAGTGATCTACAGCATCCAGAATGAAATGACCGCCAAGCCGACAGACTACTTCGTCCGCCGTACAGGCGATCTTTATTTCGACGTCAGTCTGGTTGAGAAATATCAGGACGGCGTCGTCGCTCTCATGCAGAACACACTCGGCTGGAGCGATGAAACCAAATATCAGATGGTGGAAGAACTGGAGCTTGCGCTCAAGAATGCGCTCGGCGAATTTGTAAAATAGATTTTTAGGTTGGATCCCCTGTCAGGTGATGGCAGGGGATTTTTTTATGGTTGGTTTGAGGGGAGTTACGGAGCTCAAGAACGTGTGTTAAATGGATTTTAACAGGTACTCGTCACGCCCGCGAGTGCCTGCAGAACTTTTAACAGGTACTCGTCACACCCGCGAATGCCTGCAAAACCCCAAAAACATAAAGATGCCCCGGAAGTTGAGGTCAGCCTCTCGTTCCGGGGCATGGTTTTTATTTTCCACTGAATTATTTTTTTTCGAATTTAAGTTCGCCGTCAGCATAGTCGACTTTGAAGTTCAGGCCTTCGACCAGGTCGCTTTCGATCATCTTGCGGGCGAGTGGTGTCTCAATGTGTCTGGTGATGAAGCGTTTCAGCGGGCGGGCGCCGAATTGGGGTTCGTATGCTTCATCTGTAATCCAGCTTTTCGCGGCGTCTGAAACTTCGACGCTCATGTGCTGGGAATCGAGTCTGCGGTTCAGATCGACGATCAGTTTGTCGACAATCATGCCCATGTTGTCTTTCGATAATGGGCTGAACATGACGATGTCGTCCATGCGGTTGATGATTTCCGGCTTGAAGTACATGTGGACTTCGTTCATCACGGTATCTTTGACTTCGTCCGTCAGCACGCCGTCATTTTCAACCGCATCGAGCAGATGTCCGGAGCCGATGTTTGAAGTCATGATGATGATTGTGTTTCTGAAATCGACTGAACGTCCTTTCGAGTCTGTCAGACGTCCTTCGTCCAGCAGCTGAAGCAGGATGTTGAATACATCATTGTGCGCCTTCTCCACTTCATCGAGCAGGATGACGGAGTACGGCTGCCGGCGGATGGCTTCAGTCAGCTGACCGCCCTCTTCGTGGCCGACATAGCCCGGCGGTGCGCCGATGAGTCTTGAAACGGCGTGTTTTTCCATATATTCACTCATATCGATCCGGATCATGTGCTTCTCGGAGTCGAACATCGTCGACGCAAGTGTTTTGGCAAGTTCTGTCTTGCCGACACCGGTCGGTCCTAAAAATAAAAAGCTCCCGATCGGACGGTCCGGGTCCTTGATGCCGGCTCTTGCACGGATGACAGCATCCGCAACCAGATCGACGGCCTCATCCTGGCCGACGACGCGTTCATGCAGAATATCCGACAGCTTGAGCAGCTTGTCCTTTTCGGTTTCAACGAGTTTCGAAACCGGGATGCCGGTCCACGTGCTGACGATATAGCCGATCTCCTCTTCGGTCACGACTTCGCGGATGATCCGGTTTTCACCGGCACTCGCTTCCTGCAGGTTGTCCTCATACTCGGCCAGTTCCTTTTCAAGCTGAGGCAGCCTGCCGTGTCTGAGTTCTGCGGCACGCTCCAGTTCATAATTGTTTTCCGCTTCTTCAAGTTCCTGCCTTGCCTTGTCGACTTCGGCACGCTTTTCGTTCACGCGCCCGATCTGTTCCTTCTCTTTTTCGACACGCTGGGACAGGCTCGCCTGTGCTTCGCGCGCTTCCGACAATTCCTTCTGCAGTTCATCGAGGCGCAGTCTTGATACGGAATCATCTTCATTTTTAAGTGCCTGCTCCTCGATTTCAAGCTGCATGACGCGTCGGTTGATCTGATCCAGCTCGGTCGGATTCGAACCCATTTCCGTACGGATCGTGGCGCTCGCCTGGTCCATCAGGTCGATCGCCTTGTCCGGCAGAAATCTGTCCGTAATGTAACGGTCGGATAATTCCGCAGCCGCAACAAGGGCGCGGTCAGTAATTCTGACACCGTGGTGGACTTCATAACGCTCTTTCAGTCCGCGCAGAATGGAGATTGTATCTTCGACATCCGGCTCCGGTACCTGCACTTTCTGAAAACGGCGTTCCAATGCGGAATCCTTTTCGATATATTCGCGGTACTCATTCAGCGTCGTCGCACCGATACAGTGCAGTTCGCCCCTCGCGAGCATCGGCTTCAGCATATTTCCCGCATCCATGGCACCTTCAGTTTTACCGGCACCGACAAGCATGTGGATTTCATCTATGAATAAAATGATCCGGCCTTCGGATTCTTTTATTTCCTTCAGGACGGCTTTCAGACGCTCTTCGAATTCACCGCGGTATTTCGCACCGGCGACGAGTGCTGAAAGATCCAGTTCGAAAATGGTCTTATCCATCAGACTGTCCGGCACGTCGCGTCTGACGATCCGCTGTGCCAGCCCTTCGACGATTGCCGTCTTACCGACACCCGGCTCCCCGATCAGTACCGGGTTGTTTTTTCTTTTACGGCTTAAAATGCGCACGGTACTTCTCACTTCTTCATCACGGCCGATGACGGGGTCGACGTTTCCCTGCCTGACCTCTTCGACCAGGTCACGGCCGTATTTTTCCAGCACTTCATATTGTACTTCAGGATTTTGTGATGTCACATGATTCCCTCCTCTGATTTTCTCTATGACTTCCTTGACAATTTCATCTTTGTTTCCGACAGTTTCTTTCATTATATTGTCATTCTGGATCGCAGCAAGCAGCATATGTTCCTGGGATATGAATGTATCTCCCATTTCAGCCATATATTTCTCCGCCCGGTTCACAATCGCTGTAAATCCGTTTGACATGTACTGGCCGTACTGGACATTCTCGCCGGTGACCACATTATATTTCTGCAGTTTTTCGTCATATTTTTCAATGAGTGCATCCACATCGATATTGACGCGTTCCAATATATCTCTCGACATGCTTTCATCGATGGCAAGCATCGCTTTTACCACCGCTTCAGATTCTATCGCCTGCAGTTTCAAATCCACCGATATGCTCTGCGCACGTTCGATGATCGACTGCACTTGATAGGTCATTTTATTTATATCCATAAATGTCACCTCACATGAATTTTAAGGGTTTGACCTTTTTTGACCTTAATTTAATTATACTACTTTTTACCCTCTTTTCAAGTTATTTATCGCTTTTAAATGAAATTTATTTTATACTATAGTTTAGATTTTTAGGAGGCGTATCAATGGAATTTTGGGAACTGATCAAATACATATTTTTAGGGCTGCTCCAGGGAGTCACCGAACCGATTCCGGTATCATCGAGCGGACACCTGGTAATCGCGAGGGAACTTTTCGGCATCGAGGCAACCGGCCTGTCCTTTGAAATATTTTTGAATACCGCATCACTGTTCGCTGTTTTATTCATTTACAGAAACGATATCATTAAAATCATTAAAAATTTACTGAGATTTTTATTTCAGGGAGCGAGGGACGACCAGGCCGTCAAGGATGCAAAGTACACGATGTATCTGATCATCGCGACGATTCCTGTCGGCATCATGGGGCTTCTTTTAAATGACGTCATCGGCGACAACATCTCGATCGGTTTCGTCGGCCTGATGCTTCTCATCACGGGCATCGCCCTGTGGTTCATTAAAAATAAGCGCGGTCAGAAGCGTGACGGCGAACTCACGGTCAAAGACTCCGTCATCGTCGGTCTCTCACAGGTCGTCGCACTGACGCCGGGCGTCAGCCGGAGCGGCGCGACACTGGTCGGGGCGATGGCCGTCGGACTGAATCAGAAAAACGCGCTCAGATTCGTCTTCCTGCTCTACATCCCCGTGTCACTCGGGACAGCACTGATCGGCATCCCGGACATCATAGGCGACCCGAACATCGACACACTGTGGCTCGCATACGTGCTTGCATTCGTGGCATCACTCATTGCGACCTACTACGCACTCAGATGGCTGCAAGGCGTCATGGAACGCGGCAACCTGATCATATTCAGCTACTACTGTTTTGCACTTGGAACATTTTCAATACTTTACCAGCTCGTATTTTAAGGATGTGTTTTGATGAAAATTCTGGTTACGGGATTCGACCCGTTCGGCGAAGACGATATCAACCCTTCTTATGAAGCCGTGAAGAAACTGCCGGATAAGATCGGCCGGTTTGAAATCGCGAAGGCGGAGATTCCGACCGTCTTCCGTAAATCAAAAGATGTTTTACGGGAACTCATGGTCAGCGATGATTTCAACTTTGTCCTTGCGGTCGGTCTCGCCGGCGGCAGAAGTGAAATGTGCGTCGAGCGCGTCGCCATCAACATGGATGACGCGAGAATTCCGGATAATGAGAACAACCAGCCGATCGATGAGATGATCGAGCAGGAAGGCCCGCCGGCGTACTTTTCCAATATGCCCGTGAAAAAGATGGTCCAGGCGATGGATGAGGCAGGCGTGCCCTCACGCCTGTCGAACACCGCCGGCACGTTCGTCTGCAACCACGTCCTCTACCAGCTCGGCAGCCTCGCGGACACGGAATTCCCCGCTGTGAAGTTCGGGTTCATCCATGTCCCGTATGCCAAAGAGCATGCTGAAAATAAAAACCGTATGCCCGCGATGCCGCTCGATGATATCGTCAGAGGGCTGCACGCGGCAATCGAAGCGATGGTGGACGAGGGCGACGACCTCAGGCGCCCGTTTGGAGAGTTACATTAATATGATTGAATTTGAAGATCAGACGGCTGCGGCCGTCTTTTTATTTTCTAAAAAGCAAAAGACCGCCACAATGTGACGGTCTTTCGTTATATAGTCATCTATTAGCTGACGCCGAGCGCAATCTTGGCATAGCGGCTCATCTTGTCCTTGTCCCAAGGCGGGTTCCAGACGATGTTCACTTCTGTATCCTGTACTTCAGGCAGTTCTGCGAGTGCCTGTTTGACACCGTCTACAATCTGCGGTCCCATCGGACAGCCCATCGATGTCAATGTCATTTCAACACCTGCATTGCCGTCTTCGTCAAGGTTCACGCCGTAAACGAGTCCAAGGTTGACGATATCTATACCAAGTTCAGGGTCGATTACATTTTCAAGTGCTCCGAACATGCTTTCTTCCATTTCCTTTTCCATCCATCTCACTCCTTATGAGAAATACTTGTCTTTATGATAACAAATTATTAACAAGGTTTAAATATAAATGCTATCATGGAATTGTGAACTTTAATAGAGGAGCTAAGCTATGGAGAAGTATTTAATCTGTCTGGATCTGGACGGAACATTATTAACGGATGATAAAACGATCAGTCCGTACACAAAAAAGGTTTTGAATGAACTGAAAACAAAAGGACATGAAATAATGATCTCCACGGGGAGACCTTACCGTGCGAGTCAGCCTTACTATACAGAACTTGGTATGACGACGCCCGTTGTCAACTTCAACGGTGCTTTCGTCCACCACCCGCACGACTTCAATTTCAAGACGGTCCATGAAGAACTGGATCTTGATGTGGCCATCGAGATTGCACGCAGGGTTCCGGACCTCAACATACAAAATATCGTTGCGGAAATAAAAGACACCGTCTACCTGCATTATCACGACGAAGTTTTATTTGATGCATTCAGCATGGGTGAGCCCGTCGTCAAAGTCGGCGAACTGACGCAGACGATGGAGGAGGGACCGACAACGATCCTGATCCAGGCCGAAGAAAAAGAGATTCCGGGAATCAGACAGGAACTGGATGACCTGTTCGCAGAGGCGATCGAGCACAGACGCTGGGGTGCACCGTACCCGGTTCTTGAAGTCATCAAAAAAGGGATCAACAAAGCCGTCGGTGTGGACTATGTCCGCGGCTATCTCGGCATCGATCAAAAAAACACCATCGCATTCGGCGATGAGGACAATGACACCGAAATGCTTGAGTACGTCCAGCATGGCGTCGCGATGCAGAATGCCATCGATGACATCAAATCCGTTGCGGACCATGTTACGGATTCGAACAATGAAGACGGTGTCGGTAAATTTTTAGCAGATTACTTTAATTTAAAATTATAAAACATGAAAGGGGTATAATATGATTTTATTTGCAGACAGCTGTGCGGATATACCATTGGAAGACAGTAAAAGACGGGGGATAGAAATTTTGCCCCTGACAATCAATATTGGTGATAATAACTACAAAGATCAGATTGATATTTCAAGTGAAGAGGTCCTTCAGGCAATCACCGACGGTGAACGTCCGAAAACTTCCCAGATTAACCCTGAAAATTTTGTTGAAAGTTTCAAACCTTTCCTTGAAAAAGGCGAATCCATTTTATACATCGCATTTTCAAGTGAACTGTCAGGAACTTATCAAAGTGCGTTGATTGCACGTGATACCCTTCTCGACGATTATCCAGAAGCGGATATCACAATCATCGACACGCATGCTGCAAGCTACGGTCTCGGCATGATTGTTGAGAGTGCAAGTGATGATATGAAAAACGGTTTATCCGATGAAGAAGTGATTAAAAACGCTGAAAAAAACGTTAAAAACATCCGTCACTTCTTTACGGTGAATGACCTGGATTATTTGGCAAAAGGCGGGAGATTATCCAAGGGTAGTGCATTTCTCGGCGGACTTCTGAACATCAAACCGCTTCTCCATGTTGAAGACGGCAAACTCGTTCCGCTTGAAAAACACCGAGGTATCAAAAAGGTGTTCAAAAGCATGATCAAGCATATCAATGACGATCAGATCACAGGCAAAATCCATATCACGCAGTCGAATGCGCTGGATTCCGCCGAACTGTTAAAAAAGAAGATTCTTGAGGAAACTGAAGTCAAAGTCGTCAATATCAGCATGATCGGCCCGACAATTTCAAGCCACACAGGCAACGGTACAATCGCGATGTTCTACTTCAACGAAGGAGTGTAACCGATGGCAAAAGTCATAGTAGTCGGCGGCGTCGCAGGCGGCGCCACAGCAGCGTCCCAGCTCAGGCGCCTCAATCAGGAAATCGACATCACCATTTACGAAAAAGACCGCGATATCAGTTTTGCGAACTGCGGCCTGCCCTATCATATCGGCGGCGAGGTCGACGAGCGCCGCAAACTGATTGCTGCGACACCCGAATCATTCAATGAAAAAGACGTGTCCGTATTCACTTACCATGAAGTGGTCGGTGTGAATACCGACAAGCAGTTTGTCACTGTCAAGAACATGACAACCGGCGAAGAATTCAACGATACTTACGATTACTTGATACTTTCACCGGGCGGCAGGGCAAGAGTCGTCCCCGGCCTTGAAAATGTCGAAGAAGCATTTGCGCTTCATAACATAGAAGATATGGACAGAATCATGGAGTACATTGATGAAAATAAAATCCAGGAGGCCGTTGTCGTCGGCACCGGCTTCATCGGTATGGAGATGGCCGAGAATTTGAGATTGCGTGATATCGGTGTGACCGTCGTCCATAGAAATGAAAATATTTACGGACATATCGAAGCCGATGTCGTCGCTGTGCTCCATCAGGAAATGGAGAAACACGGCATCGATTTGAAACTCAATGCAGAAGTCGAACGCTATCGGGACGGGTATGTTTATTTGACGAATAATGAAAAGGTCAAAGCGCCCCTCGTCATTCAGGGTATCGGGCTCAATCCGAATACTGAATTTCTGAAGGATTCCGGCATCAAGATGACCGGGCGAGGTCTGATACCCGTTAACGAGTACGGCCAGACGAATGTGAAGAATGTCTACTCGCTCGGCGACGTCATGGAAACCAGATATCTACATGTCCCTGAACAGCCGGCAAACATCAAACTCGCCTGGCCCGCCCACCGTATCGCCTATGTGATCGCGAACCATATTCACGGTGAATACAATGTGAAGTTCGAAGGGCTTCTCGGCACGAACATCATGAGATTCTTTGATTATGAAGTCGGTTCCGTCGGCATTCCTCAGGAAACCGTCAGAAATTACGAACATTTCGTCATCGACCATCAGCAGAATTTCAAGGCAGGCTACATGGAAGGTGCGTCGAAGATTAAAATCAAGATTTATGTCGCACATGACGGCACGATCTTAAGAGCTTCCGTCATTTCCAAGAGCGGCGTCGATAAACGGCTCGACACACTGGCTGCACATATCCGGATGGGCGGAAAAGCCCAGGATCTCGTCAATGTCGAAGTCGCCTATTCCCCGCCGTTCTCAAGCCCGAAAAGCTTTTTGAACATGGTCGGATACAAAACAATCGAAGAAATGAAAAAGCGCGGACTGATGTAAACTTTTTAAACCACAACCCACCTTTTTTTAGGCGGGTTGTGGTTTTTATTTTCTGTGGAGCTGTGAGTCGACAGAAGTCCACGTGATTTTGATAAATGATGTCTGATGCCTGTGACACGACACCTGATCGTGCAGCAGCTTCGTGCCATTCTGATTTGAAAAATGGCACCAAACTCCATTTTTCTATAGTTTCATGCCATATCCTGCTGTGAAATGACACCAAAGCCGAATCCCGGATCAATTGATGCCATTTAAGCTGATAAAATGGCACCAAATCACATTTGCCACATACTTCATGCCACAAGTATGATATTTAACGCCCCACACTCCCACCAAAAAAACCACCGTAAAACCTCGCAGGGTTTACGGTGGCCTCAACTTTCACAGTTATGATTTTTTCTTATGTTTTCTGCCGTTCCATGCTGCAAAGAAGATGAATACTGCAAATCCGCCGAAGATGATGATGCTTGCTATGATGTAGCCGTTGTTGAAGCCCTGTTCTTCGATGATTGCGTACAGTTCTGTCTCTTCACGGTCGAGGACTGCGATGTATTCCCCCGGTGATGTCGCTCTGATCATATCACCGATCAGCATACCGCTCAGCACCTGGTTTTCATCGACATCGTCGAGTGCCAGGTTGACGCCGTTTGTCGCGCTAGTATCATTGACATTTAAAATAAAGTCCACTTCGTTGGTGTGATAGCGTGTGATGTAGTGCCCGTCGTTGTTGTGCAGTGTTTCAAGTTCGCCGGTCAGGGCATTCTTATGGTCGCTGTACACCTCGTTGATATGCTCTAAATAATCCACGACTTCCTGATCGGTCCACAGATCCATCTGCGGATGGATGCCCGGCATTTCTTCACCGTTGAAGGCGACTTCCGTTCCGTAAAGCATGCTGACCGGACCTGGGTGGCTGTACATATAAGTCATGACCTGCTTGACGCGCGTACCCGGGAACATGTTCTCGGCAACGGCATGGGAAGTGAATCGTTCACTGAACCAGTGGTCGACGAGCAGCATGTTTTCAGACTCCGGAATTTCCGGAATTTCACGGTCGACGGTCGCAAATGATTCCGCGAGTCCGGTTCTCATCGACTCTGTCGCCATATAATTAAAACCGCCTGCGACCGCATCTTCCGATGTCAAAAAGCCATAGGTCTTTATTCCTCCGGGAAGGATTTCTGACGCGTCGACATCATCCTGTGCGACCATCATCGACACGCCGTCGATGTTATACTCATCGACAAAATTCTGCACCATATCCTGATATTCGCTCTGGACGGATCCATCGGTCAAGTCCAGTATATCGATGTCCTTCTCTTCCAGATAGCCGCCGTAAATGTCATTGACGTTTACGTCATCCGCCGTATTTTCACCGTCGACAGACACTGCCGGAAGGTCGACGAATACTTCAAGGTCCATATCGTGCGCAGCCTCGACCAGGCTGTTCAGCCCTTCCTCACCGCCGAGTCCGGCATCGATCTCGTCATAACTTTCAACGTCGTAACCCAGATAATCATCATCTGAAAATTGGAAAACCGGTGACAGATGGATGGCCGTAAAGCCCATTTTTTTTATGTATTCGAGATTGTCCTCGATCCCCTGGAAATCGCCGCCGAAGCGCATTTCCGGGTTTTCATCCACGGTCACATTCTGATCACTATCCTCATCCGCATTCAAAAAGCGGTCGACGACGATGCTGTAGATCCTGTCCGCTTCTGTATCCGCCAATTCATCTGCAGATGTGTATGTATATGGTGTCAGCACTGCCGTGCCGGTTAAAAACATTATCATCATCAACTTAAATATCTTCATTATCTATGCCTGCCTTTAGTTTCATTCATACCAGTATACTAGATTTGTATATTTTCCGGTCGGTTTTAATGAAAAGTTCATAAAATCTATATAAAAAAACTGCAGACCGTAATGGCCTGCAGCATGCTGCCTCGATTAAAACATAGAGCTCAGAGGACCAAGCGGTAAATAAATACCCAGTCCGACAGTGATGACCAATACTATGATCGCTATGATTTTCAAAGTATTTGCAGAACCTGAGCCTTTCTGAGTCTTGATCAGGCTCATTTCCATAAGTGCAACGACCGCCAGGCCGAACAACACTTTAAGTCCGTACATCATGTGGCCGCCGGAAGCTCCGATGCCTTCCATGTTCTGAATGTAGACAATCAGACCGCTGAATATCAGGAAGATATAGTCTGCACGTAAAATCATATGAGACATTTTACCTGCATTGCCCTCGCCGCCTTTCTGATAGAAAACGAGCGCGATGACATACAAAATAACAGCAAGTACAATCGTAGTTAAGTGTAAATGTATCATTATACTTTCCTTTCTCCATTCGTTTATAAAGATTTCTAATCCATTATAGCACCGAATTCAACACATTTTCAGCCCTTTATTTTTCAATATGTGTCGTTAATGTGCCGATTCCGTTGATCGAGATGCGTATTTCATCCCCCGGCGCAAGATACTGCGGCGGATTCATGCCCGCACCGACACCGCTCGGTGTGCCCGTTGCGATGACGTCGCCCGGCTCGAGAGTGATGTACTTCGAAATTTCAGCAATCAGATCCGCGATTTTAAGGACCATGTCGTCCGTTGAACCATCCTGCCTGATTTCGTCGTTCACTTTGGTGACGATCGATGTCTGTTCAGGATTCGGAAGCTCATCTTTTGTGACGATGAACGGACCCATCGGTGAAGATCCTTTCAGGTTTTTCGACAGAAATGCCTGCGCGTGTTCCCTCTGGACGTCTCGTGCCGTAATATCATTGATGATCGTATAGCCGTAGATATAGTCGAGCGCCATGCTGCTGTCGATTTTCCATGCCTGTTTGCCGATGACGACCGCAAGCTCGCCTTCATAGTCCAGCTCCTTCGTAATATCCTGATGATTCGGAATGACCGCTTCGTCCCCCGCGAGGCTCGATGCCGCCTTCGTGAACACATAAAGGCTGTCCGCCTTGTTGTTCATCTCTTCAGCATGCTTTTTATAGTTGCGCCCCAGAGCGATGACGTTGTTCGGCGGCGTCACCGGCGCCAAAAATTTAATATCATTGAAAGGAGCTTTATAACGTTCAGGATTTTCCGTGTCGTTCGCCTTTTCCACCAGTTTTCTGACGATTTCCTGGAAATCCAATGTATGATAAGTTGAGATTCCTTCGAGTAAAGTCTTTGGATAATTATCCTCTTCTCCAAAATCCGCGAATAACTTTGGTAAAATCCATGCACTTTCTTCCCGTTTCACTTTTACCCCATAATAAGTAGCATCTTCATATTCAAAAGTTAAAAATTTCATGGAATTCTCTCCTTAAATTTTAGTTACATACATTATAACAAACATAGTCATTTAATGTTTTCTTTTCTCACTGCCACTGCACTTAATTCCTCAAGAGATTTTATGCCGTAACGCCTCAAAACGTTCATAATAACAAGCAGCAATGCATAAATAATTATGATAATAAAGGTCATATTGCCGATTGAAACTTCACCGTACAAAGAGAATCCGATGCCGTATGATGCGACCGCCATGATGACATTCGACAATATATAGACGGTCAGCCCCTTTTCGCCTGCAGCACCGAATACGCCCGACAGTTTTTCAGGCAGCATATTAAAAATAAGAAACAGCAGCATGAAGTAGCCTGTCCCGAGCAGCGGGCCGCCGAAACGTTCAGCAAATTCCGCTGCGGTAAACGAGTCGAGCGAGATGACTTCGATCATCTTGATGATGATGCCGCCGACGAGGAGCGCTGCGGTAATCGATATCATCAGCAGGCCGTTATTTCTGAACAGCTCTGCCAAATTGAACTTATGCAGCACGATGCCGAGCAGCGTCCACGGCAGGATGCCGAAAATCCACATGAACCATTCACTCAGCTGGTAAGTGAAAAACACTTCCAGATTCAGCCCGACGATGGCAAAATAATCGCTGCTCCTGAATGTGCTTGAAAATCTGTTCACTTCCTGGATGCTCGAGTAGATGATATCCCCCGGCGAATTGAGTCCGCTTAAGATGACCATCAGACCGTTGACGATGATGTGCAAAAGAAGAAGCAGTACAAATGCGCCGAGAACGATCCTCTTGTCCGTACGGATGAATAATGCAGCCAGGATGAGCATCAGGAAGATCGCCGGCAGCGGATCGAATCCGAACAGGAACACTACCGATATCAACGCAATAAAGAACATTACAACAAGCGTCAAAATGATGTTCACAAGCGCATGGTCTCTGAATGTCATCAGCATGTAGCCGCCCGAGAGGGCTGCGAGCGGCACCGCAGCGCCGCCTAAAAATATATTCATGATCTGGAAATGGGTCCGCTCGGTGCCGTAAAAGTACTCGTACGGATTGATCACATCGAGCGGTATCGTAAACCGCATGCCGTTTGACAGGGCAAGGATGAGAACCGCGATGGCCATTATGAAAAATATGCGTCGTTTATTGTCAGTCTTCAACTTTGATCGCTCCATAAGAAAAGAAATACAGATATACCGTCACTTCCGTGCCCAGCGCTTTTTCGGCCGAACGGCGGTAAATATCCATCTGTGTCCTGTACCGGTCCGCGAGGTCCTGTTCTGTGAACATCGGCGGAATCCAGTCGGTTTTATAGTCAATAATAGTATAATGGCCGTCGATTTCCAATAAGCAGTCCATAATTCCCTGGACGATCTGCGATTCATATTCCGAGTAGCCGATCGCGTGCTGGTTCATGATGAATGGAATTTCCGTATGGATCTGCTTCTGCTTTTCGAGCAGCCCCATCATCGTTTCGTCGCTGATAAAACGGATGACGTTTTCATGGATTTTCCTGACATGTGCGTCCGTCAGAAATGTTTCGCTGTCCTCGGTGTTTTCGATCAGCCGGCCGATGTATTCTTCCCTGTCCGCTTCTTCAAGAACGCTGAAAGCATCCCAGTCATTCAAAAGATGCATCATCACTTCGTGCATGATCGTCCCGAATATCGGTGCCTCGACACGGTCGCGTTTAAAATTCGGCTCTTTTAAATTGACCTGTCTTGAGTGCCGGATCACTTTCGCGTCATCCGGCGGCATATCATTTTTACGCTTGATCTCGGTCACCGATTCCTTATGCACGACACGGGTCTTTTTCGGACTGTGATACTGGTAGTTGAACCGCTCTGATAAAGACTCCGACCGCCCTGCATCCACCTCTTCCAGCATATCGAGCGTCAGATGATGCTGCGTCTTTTCTTCCTCATCCTCTTCGATGACGACATTGTCCATCGTCAGAAATTCAAATCCTTCGTCATTCAAATATTTCAAAATCGGATAGAGGAGATCCTGGACACTCGTGATATTCAGACGGTGATCGGCGAGCACCATGCCGCCGCTGTATAAATATTTCTGCTTTTCTTCCTTTTTGAAGACGACCGGAATGATCAGCTGTTCGACCGCACGTGTCATCGCCACATAGATCAGCCGCATCTCTTCCGATATCGTTTCTTTTTTAATGTATTCCTGCATAACGGTCGAATGGATGCTCGGTAAAATCGTATCACTCTCCGGTCTGAACTGTCTGAAGCCGATGCCGTAGTCCGCATGGACGATGACCCTCGACTTGAGATCCCTGAAGTTCAGATTTCTGTGGATGCCCGCATAGATGACATATTCGAACTCAAGGCCCTTCGAAGCATGGATCGTCATGACACGTAAAATATCATCATCCGGCGAGACCGTATTCTCCTCGCCGAAGTCCTGGCCGTCCTCAATCATGCGGCTGATTGTTGTGATGAACTGGTACAGAGAGATATGCGACATCTCTTCAAACTCCATCGCCTTTTCAATCAGGCCGTTCAAGTTTGCCCGCCTGTTCTGGCCGCCGGGGAGGCCTGAGAAATATTCAGGCAGATTGAACTGATAATAAATTTCATCGATGAGCTCGGGTACGCTCAAGTACCGCGCCTGCATGCGCAGCTCATCGAGAACGATGAAAAATTCATGGATTTTATTTTTCAGATCATCGTTTCCGCTGTACTCCCGGCATGCGGAATAAAAGTAATCCGCATTCGAAAGTGAACGGATTCTCGCGA
Source organism: Lacicoccus qingdaonensis (assembly GCF_900101075.1). Classification (GTDB taxonomy): domain Bacteria; phylum Bacillota; class Bacilli; order Staphylococcales; family Salinicoccaceae; genus Lacicoccus; species Lacicoccus qingdaonensis. The sequence continues at coordinate 57,939 of NZ_FNFY01000008.1, forward strand.
TATCCTCTTCGCTGAAATCAAACTGCGGCAGGCGCATCGTGCCGACGAAATGATCATCCTGCAGAGGATTGTCGATGATGGACAGTATACTGAGCAGTGTACGCACTTCGAGCGTATCCAGATACCCTGTACGGTTGTTGACGTAGACGGGCAGCTCCGCTTCACTCAGCATTTTGCGGTAATCCTCGTTGTCCCGGGTGTTGCGCGTCAAAATGACGATATCTTTATATCTGGCCCCGCCGCGCACCTTTTCTTTGACGACATCGATGATATGCCTGACCTCCGCATTGCCGTCAATGTTGTCCGTCTCTTCCAGCACATGCACTTCCTGCCTGGTGTCCGGGGCATCCAGATAGTTCCCCTGGACGAGCTTCTGTGCGTCGTCGTAATCGATCTCCCCGACGGTCTCATCCATGATCCGCTCAAATACATGGTTCGTCAGATCGAGCACCTCACCTTTTGAACGGAAGTTGTGGTTCAGATGGATGATCCTGCCGCTGTCAGGCCCTGAAAATCTGTCCGCTTTTTCTATGAACAGTGACGGGTCCGCCTGTCTGAATTTATAAATCGACTGTTTGACGTCGCCGACCATGAACAGGTTGCCGTCCTTTTCATCCCCACTTTTAATGAGGGAGATGATGGCCTCCTGCACACGGTTGATATCCTGATACTCGTCGATCATGATTTCCTTGAACTGTTCACGGTAGATTTTCGCGACTTCATTGTCATTCGCGTTCAAAATTGCGAGCGCATAATGCTCATAGTCCGAAAAGTCCATATCGTTTCTGCTCTGTTTTTTCTCTTTGAAAAGTTCCAGTACATCGATCGTAATCTGAATCAGTATATTGTTCATGTCATTCATCGGCGACAGTTCGCTTTCCACCTCTTCGTACGTATAGGCGTGGAGCGCACGCAGCTCATTATAAGCGTCTTTCACTTTATTCTGCGTGGCCGTCAGCTCTTTTTTGTCATCCGGGTCAGCGATCTTTTTGAAAAATGAAGTCCGTCCGTCTTTCAGCTGATACGGCGGCAGAGAAATCGCCCTGCCATGAAGATTGTCCTCACGGGCGAACGCCACCGTCCGGATCATATCCGTCAGGGCATCGAACGCATCCCTTCTGGCGGTATCTTTCAGCTCCTCGTGATGGACCGCCAGATAATCTTTGTGCAGTTCTGAAAGGGAAGCTTCAAGCGCGATCAGCTTATGTCTGATGATGTCATTGTAGTCATCCAGTATGTTTTCCATATGACTGTTGTTTTCATACTGGTCGAACTGAGAAGTCAGGTAAGCAAGCGGCTCCGGGCTCGCAACGGCGGTATGGTACATGCTTTTGATGATATCCTTCAGACCGCTATTGTTCTTATCCGATGCCGTCATCAGATTCAGTTCGGTGAATGCTTCGGAACTCTCTTCGTAGTAGTTTTCCAGCACCTGGCCGATGGCGTTTTCCAGGCGGATCTGTCCTTCGATATCGGACAGCGTACGCATATCCGGCGAGATGCCGATGACGTTGTAATGCATCTTGATCAAGTAGAGACAGAAGCTGTGCAGTGTGGATATATGGGCTTCGTTCAGCTTCAGTATCTCTTCGTTCAGACGCGGGTCGCCTGTCTCGATATACTTCTTTCTGAGCGCCTTTTCAATTTTCTCTTTCATGTCTTTTGCGCTCATATTCGTAAATGTCGAGACGAGCAGTTCATCGACGGAATATCTGCCGCCGACGATATTCTGGATGATGCGTTCGACAAGCACCGTCGTCTTACCGCTTCCTGCAGCGGCCGAAATCAATATATCCGAGCCGCTGAAATGAATCGCTTCATACTGTTCATCCGTCCATGTCACCATCACCGGTCACCTCACTTTCAAATTGCTCGATTTCTGTGTCATCCATCTTGTTTTCTCGGATATCGCGGGCGTTCAGTAAATAATCCACACGGCACGCAAACTTGAAATCGCAGAAACTGCATGGCAGTACATCATTCGTCGCCATCGGATTCACTTTATTCGCACCGCTGTATATGTCATCGGTCACTTTCCTATACAGTTCCATCACATAGTCCGCGTAATGGCGGAACAGTGCCGGGCTGAAGTAGCGCCCTTTCGTCCGTGCGTTAATCCTGCCTTTTTGTGATACCGTGATCGGATAATATTCCCCGTACTCCGTATAGTCATCAAGGTTTGACAACAGTCCGCTCAAACCGACCGAAGTCTCGTCCAGATATTCATTGAAGGACGGATGTTCATTGATGAACGCACCGTCGGGCTTGAGCTGTTTATTCTGTTCTTTGATGATGTCTTCAGGATCCTTTTCCTCCTTCAGGCTGAGGACCGGGTCCCTGACCGGGAAAAACAGCATGCTGTTGGGTTTTATTTCCCCGTCGAATAAAGTACTGCCCTTTTCGGTCAGGACATGCATGTATGTGATCATCTGCAGCTCGAGGCCGTTCAGTATGCCGGTCCTTGAAATGCTTCTTGTGCTCGATTTGTAGTCGATCAGATTGACGTATGAATGCCCGCCGGCATCATATGCATCGATTCGGTCGACCTTGCCCCGGAGAGCGATCTCACGGCCTTCGTTGCTCGTAAGGCGTACTTCTCCGAGGTCATCCTGCTCTTTGCCGAATGACATTTCGACGCGGGAAATCTTATATTCCCCGAGACGCTCGATATCGCGCATGAAGTGGATCAGACGTTCGAGCGCGTCTTTTGCCCGCCTTTTCAGCGAGGCATTATAAAACGACTCATTGAAAATGCCGTGCTGTATCGCGGCCGCTTCTTCGTCAATCGCCGTTTCAATGATGCTGGCGATATGGTCGTCCTCATGCTGGAAGGTAAAATCGAGCTTTCTCGTCACATGCTCCAGCACATGGTGGTACAGGTTGCCGAGGTCGAGCGGCGCCACTTTGAACGGCTGTCTGACATTCAGCTTGAGCCCGTAATTTGAAAAATGCTGGAACTCACAGCGGTTGAATGATTCGAATCTGGACACACTCGCCATCATCGATTCGCCGTATAACGCTTCTGCCGTGTCATGAGAGATCGGTTCCGAGCGGTTGTCGTCAGTAAGACTCGCCCTGATTCTCGAGTACATGCCGGTCGTATCATAGCGTCTGATCATCTGGAACAGGCGGATCCATGTATTGAACTCGGGGTACCTGGCGATTTCCTGGACCGCCGCATTATTTATATTGAGCAGCTCCCGCATCTTCAGATGGATGAGTGACTCCATGCTTCTTGCCGACGACACCAGTTTTTCCGGTTCGAAGTTCTCATAAAGGGACGTCCGGCTGTAGACGAGATCTTTCTGGTAATCATTTTCAGGGATGATCTCTTCTGCGAACGGGCTGATCTTCGTCGTCTCGCCGCCCTGGAGCGTATTTGAAAAGCTGATGAAAAGGCCGTCGGTCGCCCGGGTGATGCCGTGGTAAAAGACGAAACGCTCATCCTGGGCGAGCACTCTGGCGCTCGGCGACAAAATGATGCCGTGTGCTTCGAACAGTTCTTTTTCCTCTTCCCTGATGATCGCGTTCGTCCGCGTTTCCCTCGGCATGACGTTCCGGTTCATGCCGATCAGGAAGACGTACTTCTTGTTCTCGACTTTCGCGAGGTCGAGATTGCCGACGATGACCTGATCGATCGTCGAAGGCAGCAGATTGAATTCCGCATTCAGCAGACCATCTTTGAACGTTTCATAAAAGATGTCGAATGCGACTGCTTCCTCCCTGAAGACGACATACGCGTCATCCATCAGCCGGATCAGCTGATTATAGGCCTGTTCGGTCTCATCCCGTTTGATGATGGCATCCATCTCTTCCAGATGTCCTATTTCCGCTTCTATCCGCCGATCGATGCCGTTTTCCGTGATGAAGTTGTGGATGATCGTGATATACTCTTTCACCGTCGATGCCTCATCAAACCGGTTGAAAAGATCCGACAGCCGGCCGAGCACTTTATTTTTAAAGTCCAGAAGGTCCTGCACTTCTCCGGTCACATCTTTGTCGATGATCTGACCGTCGGCACTGCGGACTTTCTTGACCGTGAATAATTCATCCTTGAACAGGGCGCTCCGCGTCAGTCCGCGCTCCAGCGCAAAGTTTTCAAACTGGAAAATAAAATCCCGTTCTGAGTCATCGGTCAAATATTCGGTTTTCAGAACATCCATGAGCGCAGTGAAATCGAATTTCCGCATGTAGCACTCGAGCACGGCAATGATGAACTGGATGAAAGGATGGGAATACATCGGAACCTTTCTGTCGACGTGATATGAAATATCGAAGCGTCTGAAAATCGAATGGATATGCTGGATGTAGCTCTGGTCGCGGTAGAGGATGCCGATATCGTTATAGTTCACGTCACCGTCCGCGGTCAGCCTTTCGATTTCACGTGCGACGTTTGTGACTTCATCGATGATGTTCGGCGACTCGATAATTTTGATGCCGTCATATAAAGTCATCGGGCGGTTGTCCGAGAAATATTCCTCAAGCTGGATCAGGCCCATCTTGTCTGAACGTCTGAACTGATCGTCGAAGTGGTCGATTTTCACCGCGCTGCCGAGCAGCTCCTGCAGCCTTTCGATCGTCGCATTCGTCTTTCTGAAGAGAGTTTTATTCTCCCCTTTATGGGTCAGAAGGACGTTGATCGTCTTCACTCTTTTCGACAGTCTTGCGATGAGCTGGAATTCACTTTCCGTGAAGTTATGGAAACCGTCGATGTAAATGACGGCATCCTTCAACGATTTTACATCGGGATGGGTGTCCAGCACATTCATGAACGTATTGATGATGTTCAGATCTTCGATATTATGACGCCTGGTCTGCTCCAGCCAGTGTTTGTATATATGCGTCAGGTCGTACAGCTTGTCCTGATAGCGCTCCTTTTCAGAGGTGACGAGCCCGATATCATCCGCCGTCACCTGGTACGTCCTGAATTCCTTCAGCATATCGAGCACCTTTTTTGAAAATTTTATGTACTGGCCCGAATCCTGGTAATATTTGAAGCCCGGTTTCATATCGTTCATTATTTTATGCAGCAGCATCACCTGGCCGCTTTCGCTCAAAGTCTCGCGGCTGCCGTGGCCGATCTCATTGAAGATATGCCAGATGAAACGCTGGAAGCTGAACACACCCGCCCTCAGACTGCCGACGATATTTTCGTTCGTCCGGGCGGTGATGATGCGTTCATACTGTAGTGTGTTCTGTGTCGGTGTGATGATATAAATATTCGATCCCAGCGGTTCTTCCATCGTCATCGCTTCTATCTCCCTGAACATCCGGTCGGTCTTACCCGTCCCGCTGACCCCGGTCCATATATTGACACCCATCGTCCCACTCCTTTTTGTTTATAAGTAAATAAAAGACACCGCGCCGGTGTCTTTTCATCAATCAAAATTAAATGCTATTTCATTAAGCGGCCAGAATCTCAAACTCACTTCTCCGACAATGCTGTCTTCATGAATCAGGCCGAAATCACGGCCGTCCCTTGAAATCGGCCGGTTGTCACCAAGCACCAGATAATGGTCTTCAGGGATGACGTCACCTTCGACGCCCAGATCTTCGAGTGTGAAGTTGTCCATGTACGAATCTTCGGTATGTACGACATAATCCTCTTCGAGCGCCTCCCCGTTCAGATACACCTGCTTATCTTCCATTTCAACCGTATCCCCCGGCGCACCGATGACACGTTTGACGTATGCCGGTCCCATCTCCGAGTCGAAGACGATGACATCCTCATATTCGTAATCCTGGAAATTATCCATGATTTTATTTACCACTACACGGTCACCATCCTTGAACGTCGGATCCATGCTCAGACCGTCGACGGTATAGGACACGAAGAAAAATGTCCTGATGACCACTATTAAAATGACAGCAACCGCAATTGCTACAAGCCACTCCATAATTTCTTTTTTCACAGCGTTGCACCTCTATTTATTCATTTTCTTATTTAAATACCTTTGATACCATTTCGAGAACAGGTATAACACCACCAGCAGTACGATTGAAGTGACCAGGCGCGCCGGCGAACCGAAAAACCCGATAATATCATATCCTACAAGTGACATCGAGGCAATCATTATAAATTTTGCCACGACCAGTATGAGGAGATACACTCTCGCCCTCATATTGGACAGTGCGGCGATGACATTGACTACAGACGTCGGAGTAAAGGGCAGCGCAAGCATTATGAACGCGAATGTAAACCCCCGCTCATCAACAAAGTGGAGCAGACGCTCAAGCTTCTCCCTACTGTGGATATACCTCTGTGCCGTGTTCCTGAATAAAAACCTGACCACCATGAAGACAAGGAAACTCCCCGTCACCGAGGCTGTGTAGCTCGTCAGAAATCCGACAAGGATACCATAAGAGTTGATATTTAAGATCACAATGACAAATAGAGGCAGTATCGGAAGGAAGGCTTCCAATATGATCAGAAAAAATCCAGCCAATATCCCAAATTGTTCAAACTGTTCGAAGATGGTCCGTACGCCTTCTTCGGTAGTAAGTAATTCAATAATCCGCTCCAATAATAAAACCTCACCCGAAAAATTAAAGGCTATATTTCTGCAATATAGCCTATTATAACATTACTGCTTATTATATTATTTTTATCGGAGTCTGTCATTTAATTCCTTCTGAAGTTCTTCGAATCCAGGTTTGCCGAGAAGTGCAAACATATTCTTCTTATAAGCCTCCACACCGGGCTGATCGAACGGATTGACGCCGAGAAGGTAACCGCTCATCGCACAGGACAGTTCGAAAAAATACACAAGATAGCCATAAGTACGGGCACTCATATCCGGCACTTCCATCAAAATGTTCGGCACACCGCCGTCGACGTGTGCAAGCACCGTGCCTTCCGCGGCTTTTTTATTGACCGCATCGACCGACATGCCCGCCAAATAATTGAGGCCGTCCAGGTTTTCTTCATCTTCCTCGATCGTGATATCGCTCATCGGCGTGCGTGCCGTCACAACCGTTTCAAATAAACTTCTCCGGCCTTCCTGTATATACTGTCCAAGCGAGTGCAGGTCAGTCGTGAAGTTTGCACTGTGGGGCAGGATGCCTTTGTTGTCCTTCCCTTCACTTTCACCGAACAGCTGCTTCCACCACTCTGCGATATATTTGAACCGGTCGTCATAGTTTACGAACAGTTCAGTGCTGTAGCCCTTTTTATAAAGGACGTTTCTTGCGGCGGCATAACGGTAGGCCTGATTTTGTCCCACTTCATTACTGTCCAGTTCGTCTTTCGCCTGTTTCGCACCGGCCATGACGTCATCGATATTGATATCCGCCGCAGCCATCGGCAGCAGCCCGACAGCCGTCAGCACAGAGAAGCGGCCTCCGATGTCGTCAGGTACCGTGAACGTTTCGAAACCTTCCGTATCGGCGAGTTTTTTGAGCGCGCCCTTTTCACGGTCCGTCGTAACGAATATACGCTCTTTCACGTCATCATATTTTTCTTCAAGCAGCTGTTTGAATACGCGGAAAGCAATCGCCGGTTCCGTCGTCGTGCCTGATTTACTGATGACATTGATGGAAAAGTCCTTGTCCTTCAAATGGTTTTTCAGCTCATTCATATAATGGGCGGACAGATGATGCCCCGCAAAGATCACTTCGGTCCCTTTATTTTCAAAAGCCGGTTTGAGCATCTCGAGCGCCGCTTTCGCACCGAGGTAAGAGCCCCCGATCCCGATGACCACAAGAACATCCGAGTGGCCATTGATTTTTTCAGCCGCTTTTTTGACGCGGGAAAATTCCTCTTTATCGTAAGTTTCAGGAAGAGACGTCCATCCGAGAAACTCATTGCCGGCGCCGGTTTTATCGAATATGAGATCATGCGCCGCGTTTACGTATGGCTGCAGCAGTTCCAGTTCGTGATCGTTTATAAATGAGTTTGTATATTGTAAGTTTAAATCTATGTAGTTGTCAGACATCAAACCATCCTTTTGTATAGTTATTTGTATAGTTAATTGATAACTTCCATTGTAAAAATCTCCGGGCGATTTTTCAAATAAAATCTTCTTTTTGGTTGTGCGGCGGTGAGGATGTCGGGCAAACGGACTCCCACTTGGCCGATAGAACACGCACAAATGACCGGCTGAACTGACACACAGCCTGCCGGTCACAACATATATTATATTATTTGACTGCTGTGCTCTTTTCCGGGATGAGATCTTTTATTTTCCCGTCCTCTCCCTTGTGAAGGAGTTCGACAATTTTACTGCCGACGATGACTCCGTCTGAATAGCTGCCGAGCTGCTTTGCCATTTCAACGTTGGAGACCCCGAAACCGGCACATACGGGTACATCAGCGATGGATTTTATTTTCTCAAGATGACTGTAAGTGTCCTCGCCGAATGATTTTCTGCCGCCTGTCGTTCCTTTGATCGTCACGGCATACAGGAATCCTTCCGCGCCTTCGGACAGTTCCCGGATTCTGTCTTCATCACTTGTCAAAGTGACGAGTCTGATCAGCGCAATATCATGCTCTGACAAATGAACTTTGATATCTTCTTCCTCTTCAAGCGGGACGTCCGGCAGAATGATACCGGAAACGCCTGACTCTGCGGCATCTCTCGCAAATTCCGAATAGCCGATGTTCAAAATCGGATTGATATAAGTCATCAGCACAATCGGTGCAGTGATTTCATCTTTGATATTTTTCAGCTCGTCCAGAATATTCTGCAGTGAAATATTTTGTTCAAGTGCGCGGATTGCCGCCTGCTGGATGACGGGGCCGTCCGCGACGGGGTCTGAAAACGGAATGCCAAGTTCGATGATATCCACGCCAGACTCTTCAAGCGTCCTGATCTGGCCTTTCAATTTATCGAGTCCGCCGTCGCCGGCCATGATATAGGAAATAAACGCCTTATCACCGGTTGCTTTCAGTTTATTGAACACATCATCGATTTTAGTTTTGGTCATTGTCTTCACCTCTCATCAGACGTTTTACTTCGCTGACATCTTTGTCGCCGCGGCCGGACAGGCAGATGACGACGATTTCATCCTTCGTTTTCCCTTTGGCCGCTTCAATCGCTTCCGCTACTGCATGTGAACTTTCCAGTGCAGGAATGATGCCTTCCTTTTTACTGAGCAGCGTAAATGCGTCCAGCGCATCCGTATCGGTACGGGAAACGTAATTGACCCGCCCTGATTCATGAAGGTGGCTGTGTTCCGGACCGATGCCCGGGTAATCAAGGCCCGCAGAGACCGAATATGCCTCTTCAATCTGGCCGTTGTCATCCTGCAGGAGATGCATCTTCGCACCGTGCAGCACGCCGACACGCCCTTTTGAAATTGATGCCGCATATTCATCGGTGTCCAGACCTTTGCCGGATGCTTCCACCCCGATCAGTTCCACATCCGCGTCTTCGATGAACGGATAGAACATGCCCATCGCATTGCTGCCGCCGCCGATGCATGCAACGACGGTATCCGGCAGACGCCCTTCCTTGTCAATGATCTGCTCCCTGGTTTCACTGCCGATGACGCTCTGGAAGTCTCTGACGATCTGTGGGAACGGATGCGGTCCGAGGACGGAACCGAGGATGTAATGTGTATCATCCACATTCGCCACCCAGTGGCGGAGCGTCGCATTGACCGCATCCTTCAATGTGCCCCGCCCCGCATCGACACTGATGACTTCGGCGCCGAGCAATTCCATTCTGAAGACGTTCAGCTCCTGGCGTCTGACGTCTTCCTTACCCATGAAAATCATGCATTCAAGGCCGAGGTTCGCACAGATTGTCGCCGTTGCGACACCGTGCTGGCCTGCCCCCGTTTCAGCGATGATCTTCGTCTTTCCCATGCGCTTTGCAAGCAGTCCCTGCCCGACTGTGTTGTTGATCTTGTGGGCACCCGTATGATTCAGGTCTTCTCGTTTCAAATATATTTTCGCACCGCCGACATGCTCGGTTAAATGTTGTGCATAGTACAACGGTGTCGTCCGACCGACATAATCGGTCAGGTAGTCATCCAGTTCCTTTAAAAATTCCTCGTCCCGGATTGCTTTATTATATTCCGTCTCAAGCTCGTCGAGCGCCCCCATCAAAGTTTCAGGGACATATTTGCCGCCGAACACGCCGTACTTGCCCTTCTTGTCCGGAAATTCATATGACATCACCATCTATAGCACCTCTTTAACATTTTTTATGAATTCATCCACTTTTTTATAATCTTTCCTGCCGTCAGTCTCCACGCCGCTTGAAACATCCACGAGTGCTGGGTCGAATGTCGTGATTGCCTCTTTAATATTGTCCGGTTTCAATCCGCCGGCCAGCGCAAAACGGCTTTTATCAAGCCCATCCTGGTCGAACGACTCCCAGTCGAAAGTCGTGCCGGAACCGCCGTAATATTCTTTTCTCGGACTGTCTATCAGAATAAAGTTCCCCGGGTAGTTGAACTTTTCCCGGTTGGATAATTCCGAGTTGCTCGGGAATGCCTTGATGGCACGCGTTTTAAACTGTTCAACAAAGGCTTCCGGTTCATCTCCATGGAACTGTATATAATCAAGGCCGGTATCTTCCAGTGCCTTTTTTGCTTCTTCCGCGGTCGGATTGACAAACACGCCGACGGTCTTCGTATGCCCGGTGTCCAGTTTTTTTATGATGTCTGCCGCCTGTTCGGATGTGACCTGCCTTTTGCTCGGTGCAAAGACAAAGCCGATGAAATCGGCGCCTGCTTCTATTGCGTATTCGGCATCTTCCAATGTCTGCATGCCGCAAATTTTCACTTTGGTCATTTCTTCACCCTCAGTTCCCTGATCATTTCAGCCGGATGGTCCGCCTTCATCAGCGTTTCGCCGACGAGCAGGCACTCCGCTTTTCCTTCAGCCATCTGTGTTGCATCTTCCGCTGTCTCTATACCACTTTCTGCGATGAACAGAATGTTGTCATCATAATATTTATCGATCAGCCTGACCGTATTGTCCAGGTCGACTTTGAATGTTTTCAAATCTCTGTTGTTGATGCCGATGATGTCGGGGCCGATCTTCAGTCCGCGCTTGAGCTCCGTCTCATCATGCACTTCGACGATGACTTCCATGCCGAGCGACTTCGCTTTTTTGTAGTAGGCTTCAAGCTCATCGTCATCCAGTATCGTAACAATCAGCAAAATGATGTCCGCCCCGTGATTGTATGCATCGGTGATCTGGCGTTCATCAATGATGAAGTCCTTGTTCAATATCGGCACATCGACCGTCCTTCGAACATCTTCCAGATCCTTAAGCGACCCTTTGAAGAATTTTTCTTCTGTCAGTACGCTGATTGCCGTCGTGCCGCCTTCAACATACAATGCCGCCTGCTCAGCCGGGGTCATATCCGTATTGATATCCCCTTTCGAAGGCGATGCTCTCTTTATTTCGCTGATGATGCCGAGCCGTTCCTCTTTTTCGACCCGTTGTTTGAATGGGACCGGCTTTCTATTTGAAACTGCTTCAACCGTTGTTGGATAGTCTTTCAAAGTCTCTTTCTTTGCTACGACGATTTTATCTAATATAGTCATCATTTACCCTCATTTGTATATTTGATCAGCTGGTTCAGTTTTTCATCCGCACTGCCGGACTCGAGGCTCTTTTTCGCAAGTTCGATGCCTTCTTTGATCGACTGTGCCTTTTCTGCAACGAACAGGCCGATGCCCGCATTGAGGAGAACCGTATCTCTTTGTGCATCGGTCGCTTTATTTTTAAGGACGTTCAGCAGGATTTCCTTGTTGACGTGACCGTCGCCGCCTCTTAACTGCTCCATGTCATATGTGTTCATGCCGACATCTTCCGGTCTCAGTATGTGCGTCGTCACCCGGCCGTCGTTCAGGATCGCGATGCGGTTTTCACCGGCAAGGTTCGCTTCATCCATCTCATGTGCACCGTTCACGACGACCGCCCTCTTTCTGCCGAGCGATTTAAGAACGTGTGCCATCGTCTCGACCTGGTCTCTCTTATAGATGCCGAGGTACTGATAGTCCAGGTCCACCGGGTTGATCAGCGGGCCGATCATGTTGAAGACCGTCGGCACTTTCAGATCATTTCTCACCTTCATGATCTGTTTGATTTTCGGGTGGACATACGGTGCGAATAAAAATGCGATGCCGATGTCGTTGATCTGGTCCGAGATATTTCCCGGGGAATATTTCATCTGCAGGCCGAGTGCCGACAGAACGTCCGAGCTGCCTGTCAGGCTGGTGATGCTTTTATTGCCGTGCTTGGCGATTTTGACGCCGGCACCTGCAATGACGAATGCCGATGTCGTTGAAATATTGAAACTGTGCGAGCCGTCTCCACCCGTACCACAGTTATCTATGACATCCGGTATGTGCTGTGGAAGTTTTGCCGCATGATCTTTCAGTACAGTTACAAGAGCCGTTATCTCTTCCACAGTTTCACCTTTTTCCTTCAGGCCGACGAGTAGTGACGCCACTTCGCTGTCCGTCGCTCCTCCCGTAAGGACTGCATCAAACGCGTTGTACATCTCGTCGAACGTCAAGTCTTCCCTGCGGGATAATTTTAAAATATAAGGATAAACTGAAATTGTGTCCTCTGTAATTTGTACCATTGATTGTGTCATGATAAAAACCTCCATTTTAATATTTGATATAAAAAAGCCTCCACCGGTCAAAAGACCAATGGAGGACGGATTTCCGCGGTGCCACCTCGGTTAAGCTAATGCTTCACTCACAGTTTATAACGTCAACTACACGCGATATCATTTCCCATCAGGCCCATTCCACAAATATGACCGGCTGCCCTCTCACCAACGGGCATCTCTCTGTGACAACTCATACAAGTGTACTTACTCTGATTGATATCCTTCATTCATTTTAAAATAAAAAAGCTCCCCAAATCCTGTAAAAAGGACGGGGAGCCGTGGTACCACCTTAATTGACTGCGTGATGCAGTCCGCTTTATAAGCAGCATGCTTCTGCATGCCGAATTCCATATAACGCTGGTTAAACGCCAATACATTTAATATTGGTTCAAATGAAAGTCCATTCACAAAGTTACTTTACCAGTTCGCACCGGCCACTGGTTCTCTGAAAAAAATAATTCTGCTACTCTTCTTTCAAAATCAATTATATTTGATGTTGGAATCCATCTTATATCAAATGTCTGAATATTGCAAGCATAAAATTAATTCTTTTATGCCCAGTTACGATATCTGATTGCTTCGGCCGTCTTTCTGATACCGATGACATAGGCCGCGAGGCGCATATCCACCTGTCTAGTTTCATGGAAATCATAAATTTCATCGAAGGATTTATTCATCTTCTCTTCGAGCAGTTCCTGGATTTCATCATCTTCCCAGTAGTAACCTGTCTTGTTCTGCACCCATTCGAAATAAGAGACGGTGACACCGCCCGCTGATGCAAGCACGTCAGGTACGATAAGCTTGCCTTTTTCAGTGAGCATTTCCGTCGCCTTTTCCGTTGTCGGACCGTTTGCCGCCTCAACGATGATATCCGCCTGGATTCTGTCGGCATTCTCCTCGGTGATCTGGTTTGCGATTGCCGCAGGCACAAGAATATCACAGTCGATTTCAAGCAGCTCCGGGTTCGTCAGCACTTTGGCACCCAGATCTTCTGCTATATCCGGTGTTTTGTCCTTATTTTCAATGATGTAGTCGATGTCGAGGCCGTTCTCATCATATAGACCGCGCGTCGATCTGGATACGGCGACGATTTTCGCGCCTTCGTCATGCAGTATTTTCGAGATGAAGCTGCCGGCGTTGCCGAAGCCCTGTACGGCGACTCTCGCATCTTCCATCTTTATATTTCTTTTCTCAAGCGCTTTTTTAATGACCATCACAGCACCCATCGCCGTTGCTGTCGATCTTCCTTTGGAACCGCCGAGCGCGAGCGGCTTGCCCGTGATGAATTCTAGCGGATTGTCACTGTGTTTCATACTGTACTCATCCAGCATCCATGACATGACTTGCGCATTCGTATAAACATCCGGTGCGGGAATATCCTTCAGCGGTCCGACGAACTGAGAAATCGCACGGATATATCCGCGGGAGACACCTTCGAGCTCTCTCTGGCTCATCTCTTTCGGATTACAGATGACTCCGCCCTTACCGCCGCCGTACGGCAGATTGACGATGCCCGCCTTCAGGGTCATCCACATCGACAGTGCGATGACTTCATCACGATCGACATCCGGATGGAATCTGATACCGCCCTTTGTCGGCCCTGCAGCATCGCTGTGCTGGGCGCGGTATCCGGTAAATACTTTTACAGAGCCGTCGTCCATACGTACAGGTATGCGGACAGTCAGCACTCTGGATGGTTCTTTTATCAGATCGAACATCCCCTCGTCATATCCAAGCATGTCCAATGCTTTATGTAGTATTTTCTGAGTGGATTGTATCAAGTTTGAAGTTTCAGCCATTACTATGTCCCCCTTGGGTTTTTCGTGAATAATCATACATATTAAACTATAACTTTACTATAAATGTTAACTATTTTCAACGTATTCCATGAAATGTACACAAAATATTCTAATAATTTTAAATAAAAAAACCGGGATATGTTGATATCCCGGCTCCTGTAAATTTTAATCCTATGCCCAGCCTCTGTATCTCGCTGCTTCAGCGGTACGCTTGAGACCGATGATGTATGCCGACAAACGCATGTCAATCTGGCGTTTTTCATGCATATCATAAATTTCATTGAACGCTTTCTTCAATTTCGTTTTCAATTTTTCGTTCACTTCATCTTCATCCCAGTAATAGCCCTGGTTGTTCTGAACCCATTCGAAGTAAGATACCGTGACACCGCCTGCAGATGCAAGCACGTCAGGTACGAGCAGTTTACCTGCTTCATGAAGGATTGTCGTCGCTTGGGAAGTTGTCGGACCATTTGCCGCTTCACAGACGATATCCGCTTTGATTCTGTCAGCATTTTCAGCAGTGATCTGATTTTCGATCGCTGCAGGAATCAGTACATCACAGTCCAGTTCAAGGACTTCCTTGTTCGTGATGACATCATCGAACAGGTTCGTCACCATGCCGAAACTGTCACGGCGGTCAAGCAGATAGTCGATATCCAGCCCTTCCGGGTCGTGCAGTCCGCCGTTGGCATCTGAAATGCCGACGATTTTAGCACCATAGTCATAAAGGATCTTCGACAGGAAGCTTCCTGCGTTACCGAAGCCCTGGATGACGATTCTTACATCTTTGAATGTCTTGCCGCGCTTTTCGAGCGCATAGCCGAGACACAGTACAACACCCATCGCCGTTGCACGGTCGCGTCCCTGCGAACCGCCGAGTACGATCGGTTTACCGGTGATGAAACCAGGTGAGTTGAATGCGTCAAGCATGCTGTACTCATCCATCATCCATGCCATGATCTGTGAGTTTGTAAATACGTCCGGTGCCGGAATATCTTTTGCCGGTCCCACAAACTGGGAGATTGCACGGACATATCCGCGTGACAGACGTTCCACTTCTTCGATGCTCATTTCACGCGGGTCACAGATGATTCCGCCTTTACCGCCGCCGTAAGGGAGGTCGACGATACCCGCTTTTAATGTCATCCACATTGATAATGCTACGACTTCCTCTTCGCTCACGTCCGGATGGAATCTGACGCCGCCCTTCGTCGGCCCCACTGCGTCGTTATGCTGTGCACGGAAACCCGTGAACACCTGCACCGAGCCATCGTCCATGCGGACCGGAATACGGACTCTGAGTACTCTTAACGGTTCTTTAATTAATTCATACATGCCTTCATCAAAGCCTAATTTGTCCAATGCTTCATTAATAATAGCTTGTGTAGAAGTAACTAAATTTGTATTCTCTGACATTATATATTCGCCTCTTTTATGAAACTGTTTTCATTGATATTATATCACACTAATCGCTGCTGAGAAATTTATTTTCCGAAAACTGCTCTGACTTTATCCAATGCGTAATCAAGATCTTTCTGCTCGATGATGAGCGGCGGTGCAAAACGGATAACTGTGTCATGCGTCTCTTTACATAAGATGCCTTCTTCTTTTAACGCTTCACAGAATGGACGTGCAGATTCATTCAGTTCAAGACCGATGAACAGACCGCGTCCGCGGACTTCTTCAATTCTCGGGTCATCTATCTTCTGAAGTTCAGATTTGAAATATTCGCCAAGTTCACGTGATTTCTCAATCAGGTTCTCATCAAGCATGACATCCAATGCCGCTTCTGATACAGCACACGCAAGCGGGTTACCGCCGAATGTTGAACCGTGGGAGCCTGCGTTGAAAACGCTCAGGATTTCGCTGTCTGCAAGGACACATGAGATTGGGAATACGCCGCCGCCGAGTGCTTTACCCAGAATATACATATCAGGCGTCACTTCCTCCCAGTCTGTTGCGAATAATTTACCTGAACGGCCAAGTCCTGCCTGGATTTCATCTGCGATGAACAACACATTATGCTCGTCACATACTTCTCTGACCTGCTTTAAGAAACCTTCCGGCGGAATGTTGATGCCCGCTTCGCCCTGGATCGGCTCAAGGATGACCGCTGCAGTATTTTCCGTGATCGCTTCTTTAATCTGGTCGATATCACCGAAGTCAACCAGCTTGAACCCTTCGACGAGCGGGCCGTATCCGCGTCTGTTATCAGGTTCTGATGACATGGAAACAGGAACGAGTGTACGTCCGTGGAAGTTCTGCTTCATCGCGATGATTTCAGCTTTGTTGTCTTCGACGCCTTTGATATCATAAGCCCAGCGGCGTGCCGCTTTGATCGCTGTTTCAACAGCCTCGGCACCCGTGTTCATCGGAAGCGCCATCTCTTTATTTGCAAGTTTACAGACCTTTTCGTACCAAGGTCCGAGTTTGTCGGAGTGGAATGCCCTTGAAGTCAGCGTCACTCTGTCCGCCTGATCTTTAAGCGCCTGGATGATTTTAGGATGTCTGTGTCCCTGGTTCACCGCGGAGTATGCGCTCAGCATGTCCATGTACTTCCTGCCTTCGGGGTCTTTGACCCAGATGCCTTCCGCTTCTGATATTACAATCGGCAGCGGATTATAGTTGGGCGCACCGTACTCATTTGTCTGTTCAATAATTTCTGTTGATTTTGTCATAATATTTTCATCCCTTCATTTAAAAACAGCAGAACTATGTCTGCGGTTCATAGATAATCATTTGCTTCGTACTGAATAAAACTTCATCAAATCGAAAAAAACCAGGCGTTTACGGTATTTATTGCATGAAATTCCGTAAATGATTGCTGTAAGCATGTATCCGACTATGTATACCCTCTAAATTATTGATAAACTCTCTATCCACTATAATGACAATTTTGCGAATGTTTTTCAAGCATTAATCATCATTGAACAGTGGCATCATTAAATTGTACGGACTTTATTTTGAAACCGTATACAGTTAACTGGATGAATATAATTCAGATGTTATTCCGTCATATCGCTGGCTGGGGTTTCTGCATATCTAATCGAATATATATTCATCCGCAATAATGAAAAAATCTACAGTACAAAACTGTAGATTCCAATCCTTATAAGTGTATTCACTTATCGTACATCCGCATCTTAGCTTCCTGGATCCACTGCGGCATCTTTTGTCTGAGCGTCTCAAACCCATATTCCTCTGACTCTTTGATCTGTTCGATTATGGAACGCCTGTCTTTCTTCTTTTCTTCATTCTTGAAATACTCGTTCTCTTTCAATGTCAGGTTCAACTTGCCCGAAGGGCCGATACTGATTATTTTCGCTTTAACAGTCTGGCCTTTCGTCAAATATTGATTGACATCGTGAACGTAATCATTCATCACTTCGGAAATATGAATGAGACCTTCTTGATTATCAGGGGTTCGGACAAAAGCACCGTATGGTTGGATACCAGTAACTTTAACTTTTACAAACTGGTTTTTGCGGTATTTTTTTGTCACACAATTACCCCACTTACGTAAACTCTATATACAATTGTCATTTTACCACACACAATATATATTATCTAATGTAAATAAAAAAACACCCTGAACATTCAGGATGTGATAATTCTGGTATGGCGCTTTTTTCTGAATCAGTAGTCAGTCCCTTTCCCGTCTTCCTCAGACATCAGCAACCAGTCTAAAGTTCCAGCGTTGAAAGACCTTTTTCTATTTTTTGATCCATTTGTAACCAATCCCCCATACTGTATGAAAGTAATCATCCATCGGAAAGCCGACTTCTCGAATTTTTTCACGCATATTTCTGACATGGGAATCCACCGTACGGCCTTCGGTTTCAGAATGAATCCCCCACACCAGGTCGATCAATTGATGTCTAGAAAATACTCTGCCTGGATTTTTCATCAACAATCCAATGATTGCAAATTCTTTAGGCGTTAATTTTATATATTGATTTCTATAGGATAATTCGAATTGGTCTTTGTCCCATAATAACCCATCCATCTCAACCTGGTTCACAGGTTTTGTTCTTCGTAGTGCGGCATCCATCCGTGCTACCAATTCTGCTTCATCAAAAGGTTTTGTTATATAATCATCTGCCCCCAGTTTAAGTCCTTTCACGACGTCTTCTTTCTGTTCCCGTGCAGTCACCATGATGATGGGCACATCCGAGTATTCCCGGATTTCTCTACATACTTCCCACCCATCCATTTCAGGCATCATAATATCCAGAAGAATAATATCGAACCTTTCTTCTTTGATATATTCGAGTCCTTCATTTGCACCTAAAGCCTTACGACAAATATAGTGGTATGGCCTTAAGTATAAGTCCAGTAGTTCCAGCATTCTCTCTTCATCGTCAATCAACAATACTTTGTTCATCCAAATCCTCCTTCGTCAAAGATATGATAAAAGTAGTTCCTTTGCCTGGTGTGCTTTCTACTCGAATATCGCCACCATGCAATTCCATAATTTCTTTAGCGATGGTCAGACCGAGACCAGACCCTCCGCTCGCCCGGGACCTGGATTTTTCGGCACGATAAAGACGCTCAAATATAAAGGGTACATCTTTTTCTGGAATTCCGTCTCCATTATCTGAAATAGTCGTTAAGATTTCATTTTTATTTTGACTCACTACTATTGTGATATGCCTCTCCTCAGGCGTATACTTTATTGCATTATCCAATATATTCAATAAAACCTGTTGCATCCTTGCGGGGTCTACCATAACAATCAGATTTTCCGGACAATCAAAAGTAAGTTTTATATTTTTTTGTTTGAGCGCCGGATGAATGCGTGCTAAAACAATTGCAATCAAGTCGCCATATACTACGCTCTCTTTCCTGATGTCAAATTCATTATGATCTATTCTGGCTAACTCAAACAGATTTTTAATCAGGTCTGTTAAATGCTCTGTTTCTTCCTGGATAATTTTGATGTATTTATCCCTATCCGTCATGGATATATTTTTTCTGCTAATGATATCCGTATATCCTTTCATATAGGTCAAAGGTGTCCGCAATTCATGGGATATACTCCCCAAAAATTCATTTCTCTCATTTTTTAAACGCTCCAAATCCTGCGACAACCGGTTAATTGAAGTCGCCAAATCTCCGAGTTCATCCTTTCGTTGTGTATATAATTGCACATTATGATTGCCCTTGCTTAATTGCTCTGCCGCTTTTTTCATCTTTAATATCGGCCGGGTAATGACTCTGGAGAGAATAAACACTGTGATCACAGTCAGAAGTAAAGTTAACAGGCCGACAAATAAAAACTGACGGCTGAGATGATCAATAATTCGTTCGATGCTATCACTTTCAGCGAACATGAAGACATGTCCGCTATGCGTGTCGTTAGAAGTGATCGGACTGTCTGTAGACACATACTTTTCTTCCGACCAATTCGATTCCAGAATGGCTCCGCTCTGGGGGATTTCACCATAATCAGTATGTTCGATGAGTGAAGACATTTCGGATTCAACCGGATCAGAACTGGTGATTACTTCTCCATTTTCATCTGTTATCACCACAATAAAATCTGATTCTGACTCCATAATGGCGACATGGTTCATAGTCGAAGGTGTATAGTTTTCTTCCAATACGTCTCTGTGAGTATTTCCACGTGCCAACAAATCTCCCATCACTTCCTCCACACGATCATTGACCAAGTTAGTATATAATATGTAGAATAATATAATTTCAACTGTAAGAATCACCAGGAAAAAAATTAATCCAATCTTCAAAGCTAATTGGTTGAACATAAAGACCTCCTCAATTCTGACATGTCTCTACATGGATATAAACCATTATAAATGATTTCCTCACTTCAATTATTATTCGAGATTATTCGTACATATAGCAAATCATTACATTTTAAATCATGCATCTTATTTTACTTTACCTTCATTTAAAATATTCTTCCACTGTCCTTCTCTTCCGGTATCAGTCAAATAAGCATCTTGAGTTGTCGTATAGATTGCTAACTCATCTTCATTATTCGGGTTGATTGCAATATACAAAACATCCGCCTCTTTCAGTTCCGGCAGGCTAACAGTTGTTGAATCACTATTTTTAATTTCTCTTTTGATAAGTGTCGGCTGCCCGTCGTAGGTAGCATAATATAAATCATCTTCATAGAAATAAACAGCAGTGCCTGACTGATTTGAATCTGTTAAAATTTTAAATTCTTCTCCACCATTTTCTGATAAAAATATTCCAGTGGAGGTGGCAGCTGCAACAAAGTTTGAATCTGAGGGATGTAAGGCCAGGTGTAACACTTCACCGTCAAGGCCGTTTGCATCTGCTTGTTCCCAATTTTCTCCCTCATCAACACTCTTATAAAACCCCCGTTCTAATTCAGAGTTGACTTCAGGGTTAAACAAAAAAATATCATGACTGTTATACCCTAACGCCATAGCATGATAATCCGTCTCACCTTCAAATTTAACGTGT
Organism: Lacicoccus qingdaonensis; assembly: GCF_900101075.1. GTDB lineage: Bacteria > Bacillota > Bacilli > Staphylococcales > Salinicoccaceae > Lacicoccus > Lacicoccus qingdaonensis. The sequence continues at coordinate 78,775 of NZ_FNFY01000008.1, forward strand.
TCCAAAGTCCGTCCGCCGTCAAAACTGCGTTGAATGCCAAATGGGTTTGGAATATCCGAATCCCCTCCTGGATGGCCGGAAGTATAAAAGCCTTCATCTACAGCATTAAAGCCCATATAGTCATTATAATTTCGGGTGGTTTCATACCATTCACTGTCACGGAACATCTTCAAGCCGCCATGCGTTGCAAAATATAATCCATCAGTCTCCCCTGCGTATCCCACTCCATGAATATGTTGTATTTCGCCACTAAAAGCTGCCTCAAAGTTATCTGTGTGATCGTTCCTGCATCCTGCCAGAAATATTATTGATACTGCTATTAAAATAATTACTAAATATTTTGATATCATCACTCTATTCTCCCACTTTATTTACTGATTAATACACTGGACTCTTTATATATTTTATTATTTAAGTATCGATTTTTCGTGCAGATTCGAGTACAGATACTATCTCATTTTACTAATTAAATACATTTATTTTTCATTAAATATGCACATAAACTGCAAATATTATGGGTAGAGTTTCAATTAGAAATAATGAAATGGAGGGTATATACATGGTAAAAAACAAGATATTATTAGGTTTTATTTCAGTATTTGCTGTATCTTTACTAGCTGCATGTGGTAATGGAGAAACTCAGACCAGTGAAAATGAAGACAGTCAAAGCACTGAAACAGAATCCAGTTCCGAAGAAGAAATGGATATGGCATCTGATTCCGGCGACCACATGGATCATTCTGCCGAAGAGATGTCCAGTTCTGGTGAGGTACCTGAAGACTTGGAAGAAGCAGAAAATCCAACGTATGAAGTTGGAAGCCAGGCGATGATTGAAGCAGAACATATGCAAGGTATGGACGGTGCTGAAGCAACCATTTCGGGTGCTTTTGATACCACTGTCTATACTGTCTCGTACACACCGACAAATGGTGGAGATCCGGTAGAAGATCATAAATGGGTCGTTCATGAAGAATTTGAAGATCCCGGCGAGGCACCATTGGAACCAGGTGATGAAGCAGTAATGAACGCATCTCACATGGAAGGCATGGAAGGCGCAACGGCTACGATTGATTCTGCTGAAGACACTACTGTCTATATGGTAGATTTCGTTACAACAGAAACTGAGGAAGAAGTTCAGAATCATAAGTGGGTCACGGAAAGTGAATTGGCACCTGTAGAATAAGTTCTAATACTGATGGCCCATTGGCTACAGAGATGTGCACCTCCTGATTATAAAGAAAAGTGCCGACAAATCTGAATTAAAGATCTGTCGGCACTTTTTCTTGTGTTCTTATAACAGTGATTAGATTGAATCAATTAGTTACCACAAAGTTGTGCTGTAAATTGGTAAAATCTTTTGCCATTAATTAGCTGCAGCACGAGCACGCAGAACCATCTTCTTTATCAGCGTCTTCTTTAATCTCGTAACCTGTATCTTGAATCGCGCCTTTGATGTCCGCCAAATTAATGGTATTTTCATTAAACGTGACATCTACTTTACCTTCAGGAATTTGAGCTTTGACAGATTCAACGCCATTTAATTGACCGAGATTCCCTTCCACTTTATTAACGCAAGCACCGCACGACATTCCTTCTACATTAAGAGTTACTTGTGACATATAAATGCCTCCTTAAAATTTTATTAACCCATTACATATAATAATGTTAACATACCCCGGGCAGGTATTTAATGGTTTTCGAAAAGTTTCTATTTCAAATACTCTCTTTTATTGTTTATTTAATAAACTGATGATTTCATTCTTATTATTTTCAAATCCTATTAAATAATTGACTCGTTTTTTCTTACCGAATAATCCTTTTTTATAAAAGGCAAACATCGGCACAATACGAGCACCAGATATCTTTTTTAATTCTTCCTCTAAGCTAATATTTTGGCTGACATCTTTATCAATATAGTCGTGGTCGTTAGAAGTTAAATACTGCTTTGCATCCTGGCAATCCGAACATGTGGGTCTTGTATATAATTCAAGTTCCAATTGATCCGCCATTAACATCCGCCCCCTCTCTATGCAACTGATGGTTTAAATCGTTTTAATCTTAATGCATTGAGTAGTACAGAAATCGAACTGAAACTCATTGCTGCAGCTGCGAACATCGGACTTAACAATGGCCCGCCGAATAAGAAGAGAATCCCCATTGCGATTGGAATGCCTGCAGTATTATAGGCAAAGGCCCAGAATAAGTTTTGTCTAATATTTCTAATAGTGGATTTACTGAGTTGAACTGCGGTCGGTACGTCCATCAAGTCGCTTCTCATTAGTACGATATCTGCTGATTCCATTGCAACATCAGTACCCGAGCCAATGGCGATTCCAACATCTGCTTGTGCAAGCGCCGGAGCATCATTAATCCCATCTCCAACCATCGCCACTTTTCTGTTCTCATTCTGAAGTTTTTCAACTTCATTGGCTTTATCTTCCGGTAATACTTCACTCATCACTCTGTCAATCCCGACTTGTTTTGCGATTGCTTCAGCTGTGCGCTTATTATCACCAGTAATCATAGCGACCTCAATACCCATTTCATGCAGCTTTTCGATGGCCTTTAAGCTATTTTCTTTGACTGTATCTGCCACAGCAATAATACCGGCAATTTTATCGTTTATAGCGATATACATTGGTGTTTTACCTTCGCTGGCCAATGCATCTGATTTTGCAGTTAGATCGTCGAGTGTGATTTGACGGGTATCCATGAGTTTCTTATTCCCTAACAACATATTATAGTCATTAATCGTGACTTCTATACCGTGGCCAGGAATGGCAGAAAAATTACTTGTTGATAGAAAATTGATTCCTTTTTCTTCGGCGTCTCTTACAATCGCTTCGCCTAAAGGATGTTCCGACCCTTTTTCTGCGGAGGCTGATAAAGTCAACAATTCGTTTTCAGAAATGCCATTTGTCGAAACAATATCTGTTACCATTGGCTTCCCTTCTGTAATTGTACCCGTTTTATCAAATACGATCGTATCGAGTTTATGAGTGGTTTCCAGTGCCCCACCACTTTTAATGAGTACACCATTCTCTGCACCTTTTCCAGTACCAATCATAATCGATGTTGGTGTGGCTAATCCAAGGGCACAAGGACATGCGATGACAAGTACTGTAATGAAAATAGTCAGAGCAAATAGTACGGATTGTCCACTAATCAACCATACTAAACCTGAAAGAATCGCGATACCTATGACAATAGGAACAAAATAACCGGAAATCACATCCGCCATTTTTGCGATAGGTGCTTTTGAACCTTGTGCATCTTCGACCAATTTAATAATCTGCGATAAAGCAGTGTCTTTCCCAACTTTTGTGGCTTCATACTGAATCGTGCCATTTTTATTAATACTGGCACCAATAATTTGATCGCCCACATTTTTTTCTACAGGCATACTTTCTCCGGTCAGCATCGCTTCATCCACCGCAGTCGACCCTTTGGCAACCACACCGTCCACCGGCATTTTTTCACCGGGTTTTACGACAATCATATCACCTTCGATGACTTCATCGATAGACACTTCGACTTCATTACCTGCTCTGATGATGATGGCTGTTTTAGGCGCAAGTCCCATCAGTTTTTTTATTGCCTCGGATGTTCTTCCTTTCGTCAATTCTTCAAGATATTTACCGAGAACGATTAACGTTAAAATCATCGCAGCTGCTTCAAAATAGAGATCATGAACATAACCCGTATTACCCGCCATGATCATTCCTAATGCAAAGAGACCATATACTATAGCCGCCCCTGTTCCAACTGCAATAAGGGAATCCATATTCGGGTGTCCCCGGAACAATGTTCTGAAACCATTCTTATAGATATTTCTATTAATGACGGCCACCGGTATTGTCAATAATAGCTGTGCGAAAGCAAATGTCAGTGGATTATTCATTGGATTTAAAAATCCTGGTATGGGTGCGCCCATCATATGCCCCATCGCCAAGTATAGTAAGGGAATTGAGAAAGCGGCAGATATCAAAAAACGATTCCATATTTTTTTCCGTTTTTCATCTTGTTTTTGCTGATTTTCATCTACGGCCTTCCCTGAATCGATATCTTCACGAGCCTTATAACCGACATTGGATACGGCATCGATGATATCTGACACTGATACGATTGAATCATCATATTCCACAATCATTTTTTCTGTTGCTAAGTTGACGTTGGACTCATAGACACCTTCCAGTTTTCCCGTTGCTTTCTCAACTGACTGGGCACAGGATGCACAAGTCATACCATTAATTGCAAATGTCTTTTTCTGAGTATCCGGTACAGCTTTATAGCCTGCATTACTGACTGCATCTTGAATTTCTTGTAATGAAACAGTATTTGCATCAAAATTAATCGTCAGCTTTTCAGTCGCCAGATTCACATTAGATTGTGTGACACCTGTTAAATTTTTCGTTGTTTTTTCAACCGACTGGACACAGGATGCACACGTCATGCCTTCAACATTCAATGTTTCAGTAGTCATTATTCATTCCTCCTTAATTCATTAATTTTTTCTACAGTCCTTTAACAATTACATTGACCTGGAACGCAATTGCATGGCACTTCGTCAACTGCATCCTTTTTTTTCATTTCCAATACTTTTTCCAATTCTTCTATATCTCTAAAGCTTAATGTTGATTTTGAAACTAGATCTGTGATAATTTTTCCAACGTCTTTATTACATATATTATCGAAGGTATGTTCAAGGGTACTTTTGAGAAAATCACTTTCTTTTAAATCAGTTGAATAAATATATTTGTTACCTTCTTTTTCTGTGTTTAATATGCCTTTATCAACAAGTCTGCTGATCAGTGTTTTGGTCGTGGCCGGCTTCCAATTCTTTTTATTTTCTATAATATCCCTAATGTCTTTACTCGTTGTTTTGTTTTGTGCCCAAACGACCCGCATAACTTCCCATTCAGATTCTGTGATATTTGAATCAGTTGTCATGGTCATGTTTTCACCTCTAATTTATTTTAATATAAATCATCTACAATTGTAATCGAATTGATTATATTTAGTTTACATCTGTAATCGATTTTTGTCAAGCCTTCTTAAGATTTATGTCATATTTCATACAGGAAAGTACGAAAATGCCGACAAAGCTTGCAATCAGGCTTTGTCGGCATTTATGTTATTCTACTTCAAATCTATGAAGCAACTGCGCATTGATTGCTACGATGATTGTACTGAGACTCATCAAAATCGCACCTACAGCCGGACTGAGTAATATTCCCCAAGGGGCCAGCACTCCTGCTGCCAATGGGAGAGCAACCACATTATAGCCGGTTGCCCAGATCAGATTCTGTACCAGTTTATTATATGTTCGTTTAGATAGGCTGAATATTGCAAGAATATCTTTCGGGTTGCTATCAACGAGAACGATGTCCGCACTATCCATTGCAATATCTGTACCTGCACCCACCGCGATACCAACATCTGCTTTAGTTAATGCAGGCGCGTCATTAATCCCATCGCCTGTCATTGCAACAACCAGACCACGTGCTTGAATTTCTGTCACTTTACCCGCTTTCTCATCGGGCATGACTTCAGCATAGACTTCATCAATCCCGATTTGCTCTGCGACGTAATTTGCCACTTTTTGGTTGTCTCCGGTCAACATTATGGCTTTAATATTTCTCTTATGCAGCTGTTCAATTGTCTGCTTGGAACTTTCCTTAATTTTATCTGCGAGTGCAATCGCACCGGCCAATTCTTCATCTACCAGAAGAAAAACAACTGTTTTACCCTGCTCAGACCATTTATTGAAGTTCTTATCATCAAAATTGATATTTTGTTTACGTACATACCCCGGGCTCACGACTTTGACTTGTTTATCGTCAATCACCCCTTCAATGCCGACACCAGTAATTGAATTGAAATCTGTCATTTCAAGTAATTCAAGTCCTTTTGATTTGGTTTCATTGAGTATGCCTGTCGCAATTGGATGTTCTGAGTCATTTTCCACTGTTGCCGCATAACTTAAAAGGGTATTTTCGTCCATATTATCGAAGGCCTGTATATCTGTCACGCCAAATTTCCCCTCAGTCAATGTACCGGTCTTATCAAATATCACAGCGTCAATTTTACGAGCCTTTTCAAACTGTGGACGTTTGCGAATCAACAACCCATGCTTTGCAGCAAGTGATGTAGATACTGAAATGACCAACGGCGCAGCCAAACCTAAAGCGTGAGGACAAGCGATGACCAAAACAGTCACCAATCTCATGATAGAAGCATCGACAGTCGCACCGACACTTATCCATACGATAAATGTGATAATACCGGCAGCTACAGCGATATAAAATAGCCATTTGGCTGCTTTATTTGTCACATCTTGTGTTTTCGATTTGGTACGTTGAGATTCTTTCACCATATCAATCACTTGAGTCAGGTAAGATTCATTCATCAGTTTCTCTACTTCAATAGTGAGAGACCCTTCTCTGTTGATTGAACCACCTATGACTTCGTCATCAACGGATTTTGTGACCGGAACAGACTCCCCTGTTAACATGGATTCATCCACTTGGGATTTTCCTTTAACAATTTTTCCATCCAGCGGCATTTTTTCTCCGGGTTTAACCAGCAGTAAATCGCCGGCTTTAATATCGTCGATCTGTACTTCTTCTGTTTCGCCATTTTCAGAAATACGATTTGCTGTATCCGGCATCAATGATGCGAGAGATTCCAGCGCCTTGGAAGCATTGTTGATCGAGCGCATTTCAATCCAATGTCCCAGAAGCATAATCAATACAAGCGTTGCCAGCTCCCAGAAAATCTCTTCTCCATTGAAGCCAAAAACAACTGCCATGCTATAGAAGTAAGCGACGGAAATCGCCATTGCTATTAAGGTCATCATGGCCGGTTCTTTGTTTTTCAATTCATCGTAAGCGCCTTTGATGAATGGCCATCCCCCGTAGAAATAGACGAATGTGGACAACGCTGCCACAATATAAATATCTCCGGTAAACTGCCAATCCACACCTATGAAGCTTTGAATCATTGGAGACAGAAGGACAATTGGAATGGTGAATATCAGAATGATGAAAAATTTATTGCGAAAATCTGTCACCATATGCGCATGGTGATCATGCCCGCCATGATCATGATTACTATGATCATGGGGTTCGTTGTTTTTCTGATGGTTATGATGATGCTCCCTATGCTCAGCATGTTCGTGATGAGAATTGCTTTTTTGATGTTTCATTTTTACCCTCCTAGGTGGTTATATTTAATCGTTTACAAATGTAATCGATTTAATTAACTTAAGTTTACAACTGTAGTCGATTATTGTCAAGTGGTTTCTGTTTTTTATATTTCCCCAGTAAGTACGAGAGTCCGAACACCTCTATCCATTAAGACTTACCATATTTATGTTTTATCACCGTAAATCTACGAAAGATTTGTAGATTTGTTTCCAACATACAAGAGATGTCATAATATTTATTATAAAAAATTTATTTGCAGAAACTATCCATTAAATGTCTTTCTAGAATATTTAATCTTCAATAATGAGTAAATCGACTACTTTTCGTTGATCTAATATTGAATACATTAAAAAAGCAGATACCACGACACTGAATAGCGTTGTGGTATCTGCTTTTAATCGAAATTATTTAAGTTGTAAATCTGTCAGACAGGTACTATCATTTTCAAACGTTGAGAAATCAGATTCAACTGTTTTTCCGTCATAATTGATTTCTAAAGTATAGTTTTTATCTCTCGGCAGCCAAAAATCCAAGAATCCATTCTCAAGAGTTGTAAGTTCCTCATCAACGTGGACTTCTCCATCTTCATCTATAATTTTTACATCCATCTCTTCATTCATCAGCTCTCCCTGACACCCGGTTAAGCTATGAAATTCACATGGATGTGTATACGAGATATAAGGTGCAATGGACACAAAAAACTCATCGTCTGGTAAAGTATAGACATTCTCATCTCCATCATCCTCGACAATGAGTGTTTGATCATTAATGGATGCGGATTCTACAATATTACTGGCGCTTAATTCTGAAACCATTTCTTTAATATTTGATTCGTTTGATACTGAGTCATTGCTGCAACCTGCTAAAATAAATACTAAACCTAGCAAGGTTGGCATTAAATATTTTTTCATCCAGATTCCTCCTTAATTATTAATTTTATCAATACTTTTCAAACAAATTTTATAAAAATATATCCATTCTATGAAAGATAGAAAAAATGAGAATACAACTTTTAACGTCTTAACCCTTTTCTGCGGTCATGCATCCAGCTACAAAGGTGATTTATATCCTACTTGTTATATCAAAACTGAAAATAATGCTATTCTGAAGTTTTTATATAAACAAGCCATTTAATATACTCAGAATCAGAAGCCTTGAAAATCACCAAAGTACGGTTGCAGCCAGATGATAATCTGAGTCAATCCATCAAAATAAAGAAGAATGCCCATTAATATCATGATGACACCACCAACTTTCATGATGATATTCGAGTACTTCAACATCCAGCGTGTGCGAGATACGAAAAAGCTCAAAATGAAGAATGGAATCGCAAACCCTAAACAATAGACGATCATTAGCATTAAAGCATTGTTCGGTGCACTTGCACTCATTGCAAAAATGGCACCGATAATTGGTCCATTGCACGGTGTCCATCCGGCACCAAATGCCATACCTATTAAAGTTGAACCAAAAAATCCGGACGGTCTGTTTTTAAATTGTATTTTTCTCTCTTTCATTAGGAAATTAAAATTAAGCACGCCGGTAATGATGAGACCAAAAATAATAATCAGGATAGAACCCAATTGTCTGATCAGGTTCGCATGTTCAATCAATAATCCGCCTAAGAAAGCCGTGCCAAACCCCAATGCAATATAAAACACGCTGAAACCTACAAGAAAAAATATTGTGTGGAGTATTGCACGTGCATTGAATTTTTGATTTTCTACTTCATTATAACTCATGCCTGTTATGTAAGAGATGAAAGCCGGAAATACCGGCAGTACGCAAGGTGAGACAAAACTTAAAAATCCAGCTCCAAATGCAAGCAGGAAAGTCACTTCACTACCCAAAAAAACACTCCATTCATATTGAGACTTTAAGATAAATCGAACGAATTCCTAACGCATTGTATCTCTTTCAATTCCATTAAATTTCATCCTATTCAGAAGTTGATTGTTCTACAAAGTTATAAATGTCATCTACGGTTAACTGATATTCTTTCTTATCCACAACAACACCATCTTTGTTGATTGCGATTGTCGTCGGCAGTGGGCCGACTTGATACGCTTTAGTCACATCTCTGTTACGATCCAATGCGATTGGAAAATCAAGCTCTTCATCCAAACTGGATAAAAATTGATTAATCTGCTGTTCATCTTCAGAAACGTTTATAGCAATGATTTCATAATTTTCATGCCCCTCATTATAAATTCTATTCATATCAGGCATCTCTTCACGACAAGGTTTACACCAAGTGCCCCAAAAATTCAAAATAACACCTTTTTCCGAATTGACTTCCGATAATTGGATTGAATCCCCATTTAATGTTTCCAATTGAAAATCAATTGCTTCATCACCGACTTGTACAGCTTGTGTATCAGAAGTTAAATTGAACCACAGGGTTAGACCTAATAAAATAGTGACGCTCAGTATAATACCAACTCTAAGAATATTTCTTGTTGTTTTTTTCATATATTACACCTCCTATAACATCACCTTTACTCGAACACATCTTATATATGGCTAGTTTAGAAAGATAATTCTTAAACAAACTGATTAGTCCAGTACAAAGAAAAACTCATTCTTAAACTCACCATATTAACAATTTTAGCTATTAAGGAAATTTTAATTTTCATTATTCAGCTTAAATTAAAAATTTAAAGAAACTGTGCACTTTATTAGTATTTAATGTGACATTTTAACCATAAAGAAATTTAAAGTAATCATGGAAATAAACTTAACAAAAATGGTTGTTATAGAAATCTATTTTTCTTTAACAGAACAATATTAATTTATTCATATTTTTAACTCGTATGGGCCTCATATCATGTAATCAATAATATTTCATCTATATTAGGATAGATTGCAATTCACAGTATCATTCCACTCATGAATATTTTCAATAAGAGAAAGTTGAATGTTTTGAGTAGACCCTAAATAGACAGCATTGCGACATCTTAAATTCCAACATAAGTAACCTCGCACGGTAAACAAGATATAGAATTAAAATCAGTCGGGGCTGGGACAAAAAGGCTCCTGAAAACTAAGAAAAATGGCGATTCATCGATTAATTGAGATGAATCGCCATTTTTTATGTGATTTTTCAGATGTGACAGCTTCATTCCGTTTAACTTCCTTAGATTCAGGGCCAATAATGCCAGCCCGGTTTCCAATTTGACTTTGCGTGCGCCCCGCACCGAGAATCGGCGGAACGACAAATTCGCCTTCAAGTTGCCGAAAACCGTTTCGACATCGACCTTTCGTTGTCGGTAGATGCTTCGGTTCTCTTTCACTGAAAGCTGGCGTTGAACCTGGGCTTTGAAATATTCCAGGTTCAT
>NZ_FNFY01000023.1 GCF_900101075.1 Lacicoccus qingdaonensis
ACCAATGATCCACAGTGACCGCGGTTCCCAATATACATCCAAGGCTTTCCGTCAAATCACGACAGAAGCCGGTATGACTCGTAGCATGTCCAGGTTGGCGACGTGTACGGATAATGCGCCGATGGAAAATTTCTTCGGGCATTTCAAGTGTGAATGTTATGACTTGAAGATGTATCACACATTTGAGGCATTGGAAAGCGATATCGAGCAGTATATTGAGTTCTATAATCACAAACGTTTACAAGCACAATTAAACAGCCTGGCACCGGTAGAATTTCGGGCACAGGCTGCTGCATAACTGTTTTATTATTTTAGTGTCTACTTGACGGGTGGCGGTTCACTCCCTTGAATTTATTTCAAGTTCTTTATTTTCATGACGCCGTTTGCCACAGCGAGATCGAAATATCCTGCACCGACACATTTATATAGCGTGATGTCTTCATTTGAATTTCTCAAGTAATCTTTTTCAAAAATATCGACGAGCGTTCCTTTAATATCGTTCCAGGTGATGACACCGTCTTCTACGGCTTTTATAATTTCACCGGCCTCCTCTTTCGCACCGTTTATGTCATCCAGATAAATCTGGTCTGCCCTTTTGACAGTCTCAATATCCATCTCTATCATTTCGGGTGTGAATGATCCTACGCCGTTGATATGTGTGCCTGATTTTAAATTTGAACCGTCAAAAACCGGGGTTTTTGACTGTGTCGCACAGTTTAAAATATCACTTTCACCGACGAGGTCACCGACTTCATTGACCACTTCGATATCAGTATCGACCCCAAAATCTTCTAAATCTTTTTTAAAGGTTTCAGCCTTGCTCCGGGTTCTGTTAAACAATAAGATTCTGTTAATATCTCTCACTTCAAGCACACCTAAAACCTGTTCAAAAGCCATTCTGCCCGTGCCGATGACACCAAGAACCTTTGAATCTTTTCTGGCAAGCTTATCGGTGGCAATTGCAGTCATTGCACCTGTGCGCAGTCTCGTTAAGTAAGAAGCTTCCAATGAGGCAATATGTTTGCCGTCATTCAGGTTTGATACCAGTATATTCCCCTGGGTGGTCGGAAGATCGGCGTTGTCAGGGAAAATCGAGACGGTCTTGATAATGGACACTTTTTGGGCCGTGCTGATACATGGCATGTAGAGCATGGAAGAGCTGTCACTTGCCGGAAGGACGATTCTCTTGGCTTCAACCAGTCTGTCATTTCTGAAATCATCCAGTACCAACTTCACATCTTCGATGGCGTGATTAATTTTGTATACTTCCTGAATATCTGAATCTGTCAAAATCTGCATTTGAATATCTTCCTTTCGATAGTTAATCATTCTTAGTGACTCTTATTATTCACCATACAATATTGTAAAAGATTATTCATTCAATAAAAGACTCATGCCGTTTTATACCAACATGAGTCAGGTTTTAATATTTCATTCATAAAGTTCATCCCGCGTAATGGAGAACGAAGAAATATCATGCTCAGTTTTCCCTTTAGTGACGAGGTCGGTCAGGATTTCCCCCACTACCGGTACATATTTGAAGCCGTGACCGGAAAAGCCGCCGGCAACATAAATATTATCGTGCTCGGTATGCTGGTCGATGATAAAATCTTCATCCGGAGTATTGGTAAATATGCATGCGAGCCCTTTATTCAGCTTACCATTGGCGCCCCGCATATGCGCATTCAGAAAGTCTCTTAAATAAGCTTCATCTTTTTCAAATGAACCGAAATTTCTGTCCATCCCTTCAGGGTCTGTGTCATCTTCATCACTGCCGTCATAACGTCCAATCTTCACACCTGTGCCGTCTATGCTCGAAAATCCATAATAGGATCCATATCTGGAACGTCCGATAAATCCTGGGAAATGTTCAGAGCTGTATAATTCTTCATCCACTTCAAACCATGCGATTGTTCGGCGTGATGGCTGGATTTTTAAATCCATGCCCAGATCTTTAAGCATTCTGCCATTATATGCACCTGATGATAAAATCAGTTTATCAGCTTTAAAAGAGTCATTCCCGGTTTCAACATGGACTTGCTGTCCTTCAGGACGAATGCTTTTGACCGGTGTGTCGACCAGCAGCTCAGCGCCGTTCGACAGTGCGAGGCGGCGGTATGTCCTCAGGGCATTTTCACCCATGATGACACCGCCCTTCTTCTCATAATAACCGATTTCCAAATCTTCACCATGAAGTCCTGGCCAACGCTCCTGCATTTCTTCAACTGACAAAGTTTCGATGTCCAGATCATATTTCTCTGCACCGTCTATGGTTCTTTCGAGGAATTCGGACCCTTTGTAACCAAAATTGAGAATTCCAATCTGTCTGAAGATCTCATCATCTGTAAGGGTCTGCAGCTCGTCCCACATTTCCTGTGAACGTAAAGCAAGAGGGATATACTGCGGCCCTTCTCCCACTGCATGGCGGATCAGACGCGTATCACCGCCGTGGCTGCCGTAGGAATGCGGCGGGTCATTGGCATCAATCATCAGGACATCGCGGTCTTTTTGTGAGAGATAGTATCCTGCGGACAATCCCATCGAGCCGGCGCCGACAATAACGACATCATAATGTTTATTAATAAGATCACCTCTATCGGATATATTTGCCTAATATCAATCTTACTCTACCCGGCATGATAATCACTTAATTATAAAATGAAAAATTTGATCCAGACATAATATCTGTCAAATCAGAATATTTTGATAAGAGTGGTGATACATGAGATAATAAAGGTAAATAATCGGGTGATTGATAACTGGAAGGAGTGTGACACCCATGGGAAGAAAAACAAAGTTGGTCAGTGCAGTCGGGTTGGTCGCAGGTGTGTTGTATCTTACTAAAAATAAAGAGACGGTAAAAAAGGGTATCGATCAAGGAATCGATATCGTTGTCAGCCAGGCAGGCAAATGGACAAGCGATCCATATGTTAAGAAAATGGGCAGGCCTGAGAATTTAAGGGATTCGAATATGGTGGACGAAGGTGCAATGACAAGTGTTCAATACTACAATGATTTAAGGGAAGAAGCGCGGCAGCAAAACAAGTAATTAAAATGGGCGGACTCAAATTGACTTGAGCCCGCCCGTTTCATATTTATCGTTGAAATGTGCCTCTGTAAACGAATTTTCCATGACATCTGCCGCACATATATCTTTTCTCATAGCCCTTCATATTTTTGCTGAACTGGTATCTGCATTTTTTGCACTCATATAAATAGGACTGACCCTTATATTTATAACTCCGTGTTCTTGAAATTCCCAGACGTTCCAGAGTATTTATGAACTCAGGGTCAGAATCCCTGAAAGGCAATCTTTTTTTATACAGGGCATAATGGACGCATTCATGATACAGAACATCGAGTATGGCATTTTTATCGTTGTTGATTATAAAGTTATAAGACAGGACAATCTCACTGCTTAAAACTTCATTGTTATTATATTTAATGCTGAAAACGCCAAGTTTTGATTTCATACGTTTGGATATGCGAAGCGGCACATCCAGCGGCATATCGAAGTGTTCTTTTAGAAAGCCTTCGGCATGGAACTTCAATTGTTGTGTGTTCATAATAGATCACTCTCAGTTTTATATGGTTAAACTAATGATATCATTCAAGTTTCATGAGAAACATTGAAGATAAAAAAGCGATCCTATGATAAACAACATAAAATCGCCCATGTAATCCGGAGAAATATCCGGCTGTATTCATATTATTCAAGGTTTGGCAAAATTCTGTGTCCGACTTTGGAAAATAAAACTGTGCCGAGAAGTGTGGTGATTAATGTTGAAATGGTGATTGTTACAAAGCTGAACCAGAATGGAATCTCAAGTACTGTGAGCAGCATCAAACCGACAAAAATTCCACATAGCACACTGTACTGGACAGCGTTTATCCAGACATTTTTGATGAAATAGCTGATTGTATATGAAATGACGGCAATGCCGACACCTGTCGCTACATCAATCAGGCCGAGCGGCGAGAAAAAATTGGCGACTGCCAGCCCGATCAGCATTCCGGGGATGAACTTGCGGTTGAAAAATGGAATCACGGCAAGCATCTCGCTGATCCGTATTTGTATCGCCATCGTTCCGATGGGGTTGATGACTGTCAATGCGACATAAATGGCAGCAAGCACTGCATTGTAAATCATTATTCTGTTACTGATAATAATCATTCTCCTTAGTTTTTTATACAGGGAGTTTGCGAACCTGTGAGATAGAACATAACAAACTGCCATATAATTATATCAGATTAAAATATTATTTGAAGCGTATTAAGTGACAGTCTGATGATAAAGAATCCCCTGAATATTTATAGTCAGGGGATTTATCGTTATACATTCATCACTCTTTGGTAATTATCAGGGTCGGTGTCTCCTTCGGTATTGATGACCAATACTTTTGAATCAGTGCCGAGGTCCAGGTTCTCTTTAAGGTCCGTATATGAATCATTCGTCATCACTTCATACATAAAGCCTGCCGGTAAAGCGCCTGAGGGACCTGAAATGATTTTTGCATCGCCTTCTGCCGGTCTTCCGAGCATCCGCATGCCTTGTGCACTGATCTCATCATCACAGGAAATGAAATAATCAGCCGTGGATTTTAATATATTCCAGCCGATCGGGCTCGGTTCACCGCATGAAAGGCCGGCCATCATCGTATTCATATCTCCGTATACTCTGACAGGATTTCCAAGTTCGCTGTCGGCCGAACGGAAAATCGGATCTGCTTCTCTAGGTTCGACAACAATAATTTTTGGCGGACTGCCGTCTGTTTGATTGTAAATGGCTGCGGCCATTGCACCTGCGAATGAACCGACCCCTGCCTGTAAAATGACATGAGTAATCTGATCCAGGCTGTCAGGTTCAAGCTGCTCGGTAATTTCAGAAAGAATCGTTGTATAGCCCTGCATAATATGGGTCGGTATCTCTTCATACCCTTCCCATGCGGTATCCTGCATCAGAATCCAGCCGTTGCCGCTGGATTGATCTGCAGCATACTGAACGGTATCATCATAGTTTATATCGGTGACTTTCGCTTCAGCACCGAGCTCAGTGACAGCATCAACACGTACTTCTGCAGCACCTTTTGGCAGGAATACTTTGCCGTTTTGATTGAAGATCCGGGTGGCCCATGCGACGCCTCTGCCGTGGTTGCCTTCTGTTGCTGTTACAAACGTTTCTGGAGGGTATTTATTGACCGATTCCAGTAATTCGTCAAAGCGGACTTCAGCCATATCCATATTTAATTGGCCGGCAAAATAACACGCCATCGCATATGACGCCCCCAGTCCTTTAAAAGCATTCAGACCGAATCTTCTCGATTCATCTTTGACCAATAAACTGCCCAGCCCGAGTTCTTTTGAACGCCCTGTCAATTCAGAGAGCGGTGTCTTTGCATATTGGGGCAGGGACTGATGAAAGTGATGTGCTTTTTTGACTTTTTCTTTTGAGAAAGGTTGATTGAACATGACGGAATTATCAGCATTTTTGAATTGGTTCTGAATCCATTCCATTTACTCAGCCTCCTGGAAACATTGATTATACTCATCGTAACTTAAATTGGATGAATGTTAAGCATTTAAAAGAATCAAAAAAATGACAGGGATGAAATCCCGTCATTTTGGCTGTACAAAGAAACCTTCTGATTCACTCCACTCAGCGACATAAATATCCTCCATGCGATGGCCGGTCTCTTCTTTCAGTGTCTTTTCCAGCCAATTTTCGTCGACATTTGCTGCTGTGAGTGCATTATATTCTATCTGGCCGCCATCTATGAATAAGTATGATATTGAATTTTCTTTGAAATTATCAAGCAGTTCACTTCTGACCGGTACTTGTTCCCGAGCGTATTTGATAACGGAGAGTCTTCCGCTGGTTTCCATGATGGCATGTTTGACTTCACGAAGGGAAAATACACCATTCATTCTCAATAATTCTCTCAGCTCATCGACATCCATATTGTGTCTGTTCAATATTTTATCATCTATTTTACCATCATTGATCAGAAGTTTTGCCCTGCCTTTTGTCACCCTTCTGAATCGTTCATTTTTCATGGCAAACCTTTCAATTACATATATGAGAAGCCCCCAGTAAGCCAGCATGATGAGCATATGATAAAACGGTGTAGTGGTTTCATAGAGAGACTCTTCGACGATACTTCCTAAAATGAGAGCGTAGACGAAATCAAGCGGCGTAATCTGTGCAAGTTCTTTATGACCAAGAAGTCTGATGACAATCATGACACCAATGAGACCGACTGTCAGCTTTACGAAATAAGACATTATATCTTCCACTGCCCCTTCCCCCTTCTTCGTATTTTTAATGACAAATAAATCACTGTGCTTCTATGTACGATTATATTCAATATGAATAGATACCCTTTTACATATCGGCTTAACCTTTCGGTAACTCCACTAAAATTATATAAAAAGAGATGAATCGTATTAAATACGGCTCATCTCTTTAAAATCAATTACATTATATTTTTGAATACATTACCTTCTTTGGCGACCACTTTAATTTCTTCGTTAGTTTTCAGAACACCGATATCATCCAAAGGATTTTCTTTTGTCAAAATGAAATCTGCTACATAGCCTTCTTTAATCAGTCCGAGATCAGTGTAGCCCATACATTCAGCAGCCGTTTGAGTGGAGGCCAAAATGGCATCCATCGGCGTCATCCCGCATTCAACCATCAGCTCAAGTTCACGAAGGTTGGTCCCATGTTTGAATACTCCGGCATCAGTGCCCATTGCAATTTTTACACCGGCTTTATAAGCTCTTGTAAAACTTTCTTTATGAATTTCAATGACTTCTTTCGATTTATCTATAGATGTCTGTGCCATTCCGAGTTCATCGGAAAATTCCAATACTGATACTGGTGCAAGAAGAGTCGGTACAAGGTAAGTGCCTGTTCTTTCATTCTGCATAAATTTATATTTCACAGGTTCTTCTTTCAATGAAACTTTTGCGGTATCCTTGGCATTTATCTGTCCTGTCATGAACAGATGGCCGTATCGTTTCATGAAAAAAGTAGAAATCGGCATGCCCACAATACCTTGGAATGCATACACGAGTACAGGGACAACAATCAAAGAAGTCATTCCCAGTTCAGTCAGTCTCTCATTTGTAATCAATAATGCTAACACACCGCCTGACAATGGGCCGACACCACTGGCAGCAGTTGGAAAATCAAACATCAAAGTAACTAAGGTCAGCACAAGTGTCAGAGAGCCAATCAAGCCCGAAAGTGCAATGACAACCGCTTTCCACTGTGATTTCAGAATATCAAAACGCATCAGCGTTCCCATATGTACAATTAACGGACCGATTAAAAGGGCGCCTAAAGACGGGAGTGTCGATAAATCAAGAATATCTTCCGGGAAGACGCCAATCCACGTAAAGATAAGAAATCCCAGCATAGCAGTCATTAATGTCGGGATCCGTGCTCTTGATAAGACAGAGATATATTCACCCAAAGCAAGCAGGGCGAATATAGCGACTGTTGCAATAATAGGTTCTTGCCACATAATCACACTCCTCACTAATTTATATAAATGAGTGCATTATACTAGCAATAAAATAGGAATAATAGCGATATTCAGAAAAAAACGATTATTCTGTGAAAGAATACGTTTCCATTGTATACTGTATACCTGTATACAAATAAATACCAGTTAAACCTTTACTTTTCAGACATTAATTACCTGGAATAATATAAGCTACTCCACATCTTTTCTGAACTCGACAAACATCACATATTCAATGACCGTCTCTGAAATATTTCCGTTTTCATCTTTTTCTACAAGCTTGAGTTCTTGCATATGAAAGTTTCCGACAGGGATGACCATTTTCCCACCCGGTGCAAGCTGATCAGTCAACGTTTCCGGTATTTCATTTGCTGCTGCAGTTACCATAATCTTGTCATAAGGTGCATTCTCTTCCCAACCGGAGTGTCCGTCACCATAATGGAAATGAACATTTGAATACCCCAGGCCGGTCAGTCTTTCTTTCGCAGAATCATGCAGCGCCCGTATGCGTTCCACGGTATAGACAGAACTTGAAAATCTTGAGAGCAGCGCTGTCTGGAATCCGGAGCCTGTCCCTATTTCAAGTACTTTGTCTTTTTTGTTCAGCTCCAGTTCCAAAGTCATGTTGAGTACAAGTGTCGGCTGGGAGATTGTCTGTCCATGGCCTATCGGCAGGGGTCTGTCGAGTGCGGCGTGCTCTTTTTGATCATCAATGAATTTACTGCGGTCAAGCTGTTTGAAATAAGCTTTGATTTCTTCATTACTGTAATCCATAGTATTCATCCGTCCTTTCCAATAAATCTTTGAACTGTTATACAACCATACCCTTATCAGCCAAGTTTGATTTATATGATTAATGTTAATATATGAAATGAGGAAGAATTAATATTTTAGAGGTGATTTGTAATGAGCCAGATTCATATTAAAGGTGCAAACCAGAATAATTTGAAAAACATCAGCGTTGATATACCTAAGCATAAATTAACGGTCTTTACAGGACGGTCGGGTTCAGGAAAATCATCACTCGTTTTCAATACTGTCGCAGCGGAATCCGAAAGGCTGCTGAACGAAACCTACTCTACTTATATTCAAAACCAGCTGACACATTATGAGAAGCCGGAAGTAGATCAGATATTGAACCTGCCTGTGGCGATGGTCATCAATCAGAAAAGGCTCGGCGGGAATTCCCGTTCGACGGTCGGTACGATTTCTGATATATACGCTTCGGTGCGGCTGCTTTGGTCGAGACTGGGGAGTCCTTTTGTCGGCTATTCGAGCGTATTTTCATTCAACAATCCGAATGGCATGTGTGAAACATGCCAGGGTCTCGGATATGTGGAAGATATCGATTTGAATGAGCTTCTAGATTTCGACAGATCGCTGAATGAAGACGCGATAAAATTCCCCTCCTTCCGACCGGACAGCTGGCGGGGCAAACGATATTTATACACGGGGCTATTTGATAATGACAAAAAGCTGAGAGATTATACAGAAGAAGAGATGGATACTTTTTTATATACAAAACCGAAAAAACTTAAAAACCCACCCGAGAACTGGCCGAGGACGGCAAAATATGAAGGGCTGATCCACCGGTTCAGACGCTCATTCTTATTGAATGACAACTTTGAAAAGAAGCGGTTTTTAGCGGATGTGGAACGGGTTGTCACTTCCAAAGACTGTCCGGACTGCCATGGTCAGAGATTGAGCAGGAAAGTGCTCACATGCAAGATCAAAGATTTGAATATCGCTGACTTCACTTCACTGACAATCGAAGATGCCATTCCGTTTCTGGAATCTCTGGAAGATGAGAAGGCGAAGTACATCATCGAACCGCTGTTAAAACAGTTAAAAGCCTTAAAGCATGTCGGCCTGAACTATTTGACGCTCGACAGGGAAACACCGACTTTATCAGGCGGTGAATCGCAGAGAATCAAACTGATCAGGCATTTGAACAGTCCTTTGACAGATCTTGTATATATCATCGATGAGCCGAGTGTCGGTCTTCACCCCGAAGACATCGACAGGATCAACGACATCATCAAATCGATACGTGATAAAGGGAACACTGTATTGATCGACGAGCACGATCCCGATGTGATAAAAATTGCTGACCATGTCATAGATATCGGTCCCGGAGCCGGTAAGAGAGGCGGCGAGATTACGTTTACGGGGACATACGATGAACTGCTCGGGTCAAATACGGCTACAGGAACAGCACTAAGGGAAAAACACTCATTACAACAAAACCACAAAGAAGCAGAAGACAGGATTTCAATTGATAATATTACTAAGAACAACCTTGATGATGTGAGCGTCGAGATACCAAAAAGTATGACGACAGTGTTCACAGGCGTTGCAGGATCCGGTAAGAGCACTCTGCTCAGTGAAGGATTGAAATCAGACGAAAATTGCATCTTCGTCAATCAGAAAAGCATTCATGCTTCCAGCAGGTCGAATGTGCTGACCTACATGAATGTATTTGATGATATCCGCAGCTTTTTCAGTAAGAAAACCGGCCTGAAGAAAAGCATGTTCAGTTATAATTCCGAAGGCGCCTGTCCGGAATGCGGCGGCAAAGGCGTGATTAAAACGGAGCTTGCATTTATGCCGGAACTGTCACAGGTGTGTGAGCTTTGTCAGGGTTCGAGGTATAAAGAAGAAGTGCTTGATGCCAAAGTGGAAGGATATTCAATCGCGGACATATTGGCACTTACTGTTGAAGAGGCAATCAATTTATTTGAAGAAAATAAAGCCGTAAGAGAACGTTTGTATCACCTTGAACAGACCGGCCTTCAGTATATGACACTCGGACAGTCGTTAAATACATTGTCAGGAGGGGAAATGCAGCGGTTGAAACTCAGCTGGCATTTAGACAGCGATGCTTCAGACACTGTTTATGTATTTGATGAACCGACGACCGGACTTCATGAAAAAGATATACCGACACTTCTTGAATGTTTTGAGAAATTGAAAGAAGCAGGTAATACAGTCATTATAGTAGAACATAACCTGACGATGATGACACATGCCGACTGGCTGATCGATATCGGTCCAGGGGCAGGGAACAACGGCGGCCGGGTATTATACAGCGGACACCCTGAAGGTATATTTGACGTGGAAGAATCAGTGACGGGAAAACACTTGAAACGTTATATTGAAGAGACAATATAAAGAACGGATGAGGTGTGAAATGATGAATGTAAGACTACTCGATATTGATGATGCTGAGCAGTACAGAGCATTGAGACTGAAAGGATTGAAGACGGACCCGGGTGCTTTCGGGTCTACATATGAACTTGAATCCACGCTGCAGATTGAAAACTTTGAAGGCAGATTGAAATATTCAGACGAACAGTTTGTTGTCGGTGGTTTTGATGAAGACAGACTTATATGCGTGGCTTCTTTTATTCGCAGAAGCGGCCCGAAATCCAATCATAAAGGTAATCTGCAGGCGATGTATTGTGAGGAGGAATACCGCGGAAAAGGCATTGCCCGTGATGTTGTGACTTATTTAATTGATAAGGCAAGAGAAATTCAAGGTGTTGACCAACTCAGTCTGGCGGTCGTGACTGAAAATATCAGAGCAAAAGCATTTTATGAAGCATTCGGTTTTGAAATATATGGTACAGAGCCGAGAGCAATGTTTAACGATGGAAAATATTATGATGAACATAAGATGATACTGCAGTTTTCAAGTTGTAATCCATGAGCAATGTACTCCACTGGATGCCGTCCTATTAATATGACCATTAGTATGATTCCTATGGATAATTCAGGAAGAAAGAAGTTTAAGTCCCCCCGGAATGGGTAAATATTCAACAAACTTACAATAGTTATCTAAAAATAAGAGGTGGGTTATTAATGGATAAAAGAGCAAAAAAAGCTACAGGAATCATTGCAGCAATTGGCGGTTTATTCGTTTTGATGGCAGGCATATTTATGGCAGTAGTATCAGCCTTGGCAGTAACTGTAGCGTTATTGCCATTGAGAAAGCAAGAGAATCGTGAAATGATTGCAAACGAGTACTCTAAGGCTAAAGAAAATCCGGCAGGATATGCACAAAACGTTCAGCATAAAGTTACGGATAAAGCCGGTCAATATCAGGAAAGAGCAATGAACGAGTACAATAAAGTTAGAGAAAATCCGAAAGGGTATGCTCAAAACGTTCAGGAGAAAGCGAAATCGGAAATGAAAAAAGTTAAAGAAAATCCCGGTGGCTATGCTAAAGACACCAAGAGTAAAGTGGACAACAGAATCCAGAGTGGTAAGCAGCACTTTCAGGAAGCGACAGATGAAAATACGGGCCCTCCGCTGGGTACTGATCAATAGAAATTTAAAATATAAACAGACTCAAGTGAATTCAAACTCTTTTGGAATAATTGACGAACCCCTAAACTATCGTAATAGATTAGGGGTTCGATTTGTTATCAGTTTGAAGTGCTTCATTAACCTACTCTTCAAGGTAATCAATATATATGACGCCATCATACTGTTCAGCAGGGACCATGGAGCCCCCCCATGCAGGATGGCCTTCATAATAGGTTGAAAGTTCTTCATCAGCCCAGTCCGTCTCATGAAGATTCACAAAGGCATGATCAAGTCTATATTCTGATATTCTGTTTTCAAGGTCGTTGTTTCTAGTCTTCCTTGGCAAGGTGTCTTCTCTGTAAAAGTTTTCATCAGGGAAGATATTTTCACCTTCATTAAAAATTGTTGCGATATGGAATGTATTGATATCAGAATCCTCAAGCCTGCTTCCAACTGAATTTTCAAGCGCATTGTACATCAAATCCAATATTTCTACGTGTGAACCGGCTTCACCGAGTTGTTTGGTCGCATGTGCATTATGCATATGAACAATCACTTTGCTGTCATCTTCTACAAGTGCTTCGATATTTTCGTACATATCCTGACCGCGGCGTGCGTAGTAATCTTCACGTGAGTTTTCGACTTCCAAATCTCCAAGATAGTCCTCTGATAAAGTACTTTTTAGAAAATTGATGCGGGCTTCTATATAGTTTTGGGACATGGTGTTTAAATCATTAAAATAATCACTGTCATGAATGTCTTCATATACTGTCCGCAATTCATCCATAGCTTCATGATCTATTTCCCCATATTCAACAGCCATGGACTGAACCTGTTCTTTAATACCCTGTTCGGCATCGAGAAATGCCTCGCTCATATTACTGGTGTCCAGTAAATCATCTGCTACGAACTCTTCATGAGTCACATTGTCATGCATTGGACCAGCAATGATACGGGAAATCCCTTCAAGCTGAAAGTCTTCGTCAAGGTCAACAGCGCGCTGCACCACCTCATCAAATTCCGGGTTGTGATGCACTGTAGTTATAAAATCCTCTTTGGGAAAATTTTCTGTGTAGCCTTCAGACTCGTAATAATCCAAATAGAAATCGAATTGATCTCTTCCAAACTCCATGGCATAAGTATTGAAGTTATAATTATCATTGAGATAAAGAGTCAGTTCAGAGAATAATTTACTGAACTCTTCAGACTCATGTGTAGATTCACCTAATATAACAACATCGTACTCTTTGAGCAGTTCACCGATTTCATCCATTTCCGTTTCCAGATTATAATATTCTTTCGGTTCATCATTACCGCATGCTGCAGCGAACAGCACAGGCACAAACAATATAAGGATATAGTTCATAGAACCAATCCCCTTTGATATTCTTTGAAACACTTATACCGCCCGACGATTCCATATAAACACATAATAGTTTATAACGCAGTGCGTTATATTGTTAAAATGCTGTTATACCAGTATGTAAAAGCACTTTAACATTATAAAAGTATCGCATGTAAAAGAAGTTTGGCAGTTTAGTTATATACAATCCTCTAAATTAAAATATGAAAGCACTGAATGCATTCTGAATTCCATTTTAAATGTTTTATTATCGGGTATAGCTTAATGTACATAGTAAAGTAATTTAAAAAGGAGATAATCATGAACGAAGTACAAAAGATTTTATTGAAAAGGGCAAAGAAAGTCCGGCTGTCTTACCATGATTTTATAAACAACCCTTTTGATGATGCGAATGCGCATAAATTACGTGTGAATTGCCGTAAACTCAGAGGAATCATAGGCATATTGAAAAAAGCGCTGTATAAAGATGATTACATCAGACTGAACGTTGAACTAAAGAATATTGCACTTATAATCAGCGATTTGAGAGAGATTGATGTTCTGAGTGAATTAGCAAATGAAACCGTAAAAGATAAACCGGATTTGAGTGATCACTATCAGGAAATGTTTTTCTATTTAAAGGAAAAACGGGATGAAGAAATGAAAACGGCTCTTGAAAAAATGAAGGAAGCCAAGTTGGAATCCAAGTTTGATAAAATTGAATCTAAAATCGTGTCATTAAAATTTAAAGAGAAATACAGAGATAATGAAGATCTGACGCAATTTCTGAATAAACGGCTCTCAAAAAGGTATCAAAAGTTGATGGATGATTATGAAACAGTGGAGAAGAAGGATTATTCCCAAATCCATGAAATTAGAAAAGATGCCAAAACGCTCAGGTTTGGAGCGAGGTACCTGGGCCGGCTGACTGAACTCAACTATAAGCTGATCAGCAAAGAGGCAAATAAAATCCAGGATGAGCTGGGCAAAAATACCGATCGTCATGTCAATATGCAGTTGTTGAATGCGTTCGCACATGAAACTGACAATCAAGATTTGAAAAAGCTGTTTTTAGCTATCAGGGATATAGAAAAACAGAAATGAAAGCTCTGCATATGATGCAGAGCTTTTCATCTTTTGGCGCTGTCCGCCGGATATATGAAGCTGATTAAAAACCCGCTGTGCTTCATTAACTATGTTTGAGTTTGTGAAATGCCTTTTCCAGATTCTCCACTATTTGAGAAGCAGTCATGCTTTCGATGGCGCTTTCCTGATCCAAAATATAATCGGCGGTATAGCCATGCATAAATACCGCACCGGATACCGCATGCTGGGTATTTTCATATCTTCCAAGGAATGCGGCAATCATTCCGGTCAGTACATCGCCGCTTCCGCCTTTGGCAAGTCCTGCATTCCCGGTATCATTGATGAACGTTTCCCCGGCCGGTGTCGAGACCAATGTATTCGGACCTTTTAATACAAGGTACACTCCATACTCGACGGCTATTTCCCGGGAAATATCAAATCGGTTTTTATTGACCTCGGAAGCTGAAGCATCAATGAGCCTTGCCATCTCACCGGGATGCGGTGTGATGATGACGGGGTGTTTCCTGTTTTTGATTTTATCTTTTAGTTCCTGTAATCGGGACAGCCCGTCAGCATCGATGACCAGAGGTCCTTCAAAATGATCAATCAGATATTCTACTGTCCCTCCGGTATCATCATTCACACCGAGACCCGGGCCAATTGCAATGATATCTTTATCATCTATAAATTCACTCAAATCATCTTTTCTGTCAAAGAGTGTGGCTTCCGGTACATGGTTGGTGATGGTGGAAAAGATATCGGAATGTGTGTTGAGGGTTGTAAGCCCTGCGCCGCTCCTGACCGCAGCAGTGGCCGCAAGTACCGCAGCGCCGGGCATATTACTGCTGCCTGCGATGATGCCGACTTTTCCATGCGATCCTTTATGGGAATTGTCATCTCTATGCGGCCAATGTTTCATTACATCTTTTTCAGTCCAAACGTATCGCTCTGATTTTACAGCCTTCTCCACTGCTTTTTCGGGTATGCCTATATGAATGATTTTCGTTTTACCGTAATAGTTACGTGCGGGATACATGTAATAGCTCAGTTTTGGTAAACCGATAGTGAGTGTGTAATCTGCTATTAATGTATTTTCAGGTACCGGTGATTCATCAGCAGGCAGACCGCTTGGCAGATCGATGGAGACTATGGTGTTATCCATATTGTTCAATTCCTGAAAAATTTCCGCATAGGGTGATTTAATTTCACCTTTGATTCCTGTGCCGAGCATCGTATCGATAACGATATCTGCATTTTTCATGATTTCACTATCATACTGTGTGAAAGTAAAGCCGGAGTTGAGATAGATGTTCTTCTGATAAGCCGCATCTCCGCTGATTTTATCAGAATCGGGTATGACGCAAACATCAACGTCATGTCCGTTTTCTTTCAATACTTTTGCGATGACAAAGCCGTCACCGCCGTTGTTGCCTGCGCCGATAAGTATGCAGAATGTCTGCTTATGAAAGATTTTCATAATATTTTTTGCCGCGACACGGCCGGCATTTTCCATCAGGATCTTGCCGTCTATCCCTATATTTTCGATTGCATATTCATCAACAGCCCGCATCTCTTCACCTGTAACGACTCTCATGCCCATCCTCCTCATTCAATATCAAATAAACCCCCTGAGGTCAGCTGGTTCATCGCTCAAGGGGTTTTGGTCTATACTTCCCGCAAAATCTTTTCCATTTTCTTGCCTTTTGCCAATTCATCAATCATCTTATCCATATAACGGATTTCCTGCATCAGCGGTTCCTCGATCTCTTCGACTCTGACACCGCAGATCACACCTTTGATTAAATCCCGATTTAGATTCATTTTCGGTGCCTCTTCAAAGAAATTTTCAAAGTCGGTTTTATTTTCAAGATGTGTTTCGAGTTCATTCTGACTATACCCGGTCAGCCAGCGTATAATCTCATCGACCTCTTCTTTAGTGCGGTCTTTTTTCTCAACTTTTGTAATGTAATGTGGATAGACACTTGCAAATGCCATCTTATATATTTTGTGGCCGGCCATCAATCTGCCTCCTTGATTTGAATTTATTGAATATATCTGTAAGCGAGCAGTTCTTTAAGTGATTTTATCTCTTCTTTCAGTTTGACACCGATATTTGTGTCACGCACTTTTTTACGTTCGAGTTCTTCATCCACTACACGGCGCACACTCAACGCATCCGCCCCGTTTCTTAAGACTTTCTCTTTAGTGTTGAAGTGCTGGTGTGCCACCAGCTGCATGCCGAATGAGTTGTACAGTAGTGTATAGCCTGCGATGCCGGTTGTTTTCTGATAGGCTTTTGAGAATCCGCCGTCAATGACCAGCATCTTTCCATTCGCCTTGATCGGATCTTCTCCGTCGATTTCTTTGACCGGAGTATGACCGTTGATGATTCTGCCCTGTTCCGGGTCGAGGTTGAATTCTTCCAGCATTTTACGGCACATGCTGACATCTTCCCTCAAGTAGTAATATGGGTTCTTCTCTTCCTTATGTGACGCTTTGTCATTGATGAAATACCTTTCAAATGTCGTCATTGCACGCTTGCCGAATAATGATGAATATTTTCCTGTCCATAAGTACCAGACGATGTCCGTTGCCAAATCATCAGTGCTCTCTTTGTTTGAAAATGACTGACGGAGATATTCCTCGAATTTATCGAGCAGCTCACGGCCATTGTATGTTTTTCCTTCAATTTCCATGGACTCCATTTCGCCGTTTTCATCGACCGGTATGCAGCCGTGGATCAGCAGGTTGCCGTTATATTTTAAATAGAGACTGCCTTTCTTCATCAGGAAATTCATATGTCTCTTCAGTTTTTCGGATTGCTGTATGGACAGCAGAAGTTTATTGATGACTTCTTCCTCTTCCGGCAGCAGCTTTGTCGGGTCCTCTCTGTCGACCGTCTGGAAACAGGTATTTTCCAGTTTATATGTGTTGCCGTATACTGTCAGTTCATCATGATCATAATCGACCTTTTCCAGTACAAGCCTCTCCTCCATTTCAAAGAATGGACGGCGCTTGATGATCGGTGCTTCCAGTTTGAACTGGATGATGGCAATGGCCTGGTGGATTTTTGTAATCTGGAGATTTTCAAGCTCTGAAAGTTCATCTCCCGACGTCACTTTCGGATGAAAAGCCGGATTGTCATCGTAGTATTTCTCGGCAAGATTGACTAATGGTCTGAGGTTGATGCCGTAGGCATCTTCGATAATATTCAAGTTGTCGTACCTCGCACATATCCTTAAAATGTTCGCAAGACATACTTTGGAACCTGCATAGGCACCGATCCATAAGACATCATGGTTGCCCCACTGGATATCGAGTGAGTGATAGTCAATCAGAGTATCCATGATCTTATCGGGTTCAGGCCCACGGTCATATATGTCGCCGACGACGTGCAGATGGTTGACCACCAGACGCTGCGTAGAATATGACAGGCCGATGATGAGTTTGTCTGCCTGCCCCAGTGTAATGATCTGATTGACCAGTTTTTCGTAATAAGTCTTCTTATTCGCATCTTCATCCGTTTTATAAAGCAGTTCTTCGATAATGAAAACAAACTGCTGGGGCAGTGCTTTTCTCAGCTTTGAGCGGGTATATTTAGTAGATGAATGTGCGATCAGGTCGATCATCCGGTGAATGGTCGTTATGTACCAGTCATCCAGTGCCTCTTTAGTTTCAAATTCATTTTTAACCAGCTGAAGCTTTTCTTCAGGATAGTATACCAGGGCAGCGAAATCGCTGATTTCATCATCAGACAGTGTACCTTTGAACAGCTCTGCAATTTTTTGTCTGACGTTGCCCGAGCCATTTCGGAGTACGTGCTGAAACGCCTGGTATTCCCCGTGCAGGTCACTGACGAAGTGCTCAGTGCCCTTTGGCAGATCCAGTATGGACTCCAGATTCATGATCTCGGTCGCCACTTTTTCTTCGTTATCATATTTATTTGCAAGCAGGTCTAAATATTTTTCTTTCAAGCCTGTATCGTTAGTCTCAACCATAATAGACACTCCCATTTAATGTTACATACTATTATACTAGATTTTCTTCTGAGTATAACCCATTCAATATAAAATTTATCATTATACATTTTATATATTGTTTCTGATAAAACATTTGATGGCAATGGATGCTAATACCAGAGGACGTATATGTTTCAAGCTGATAAAATAAAAGGGATAAATATGCTTTTTATTTTATAAATACTCTATAGATGATATAGTGAGATAAAGGGATATTACCTTTTTCTGCAACACGAACGACAGCATCACTGTAATTATGTAAGCGTTTACAATATTAAAGGGGAAGTGAGATGATGACCAGAAAAGTAAACCGCGCAACCGCAGCAGTATGGGCAGGAGAAAAGGATTACAGAGCACATGGCGCAACGCAGGTGCCGGTGGTGAACAGTGTGTCCTATGACTACACTGATCTTTCGCACTGGTATGATGTCGCTACAGGGGAAGCATCGGGGCATATTTATTCAAGGAACACGAATCCGACCGTCGCCTCTTTTGAGGATAAGGTCAGACAGCTGGAAGGTGCAGAAGCGGCAACGAGTTTTGCGACAGGAATGGCTGCCATCAGCAATACGTTTTACACATTTCTGAAACCCGGCGAACGGGTGGTCAGCATTAAAGATTCATACGGCGGTACGAACAGAATCTTCAGTGATTTTCTGCCGCATATGAATATTGAAGCTGTGCTGTGTGACACGAATGACCATGAAGCGCTGGAGGAAGAGGTCAGAAAAGGATGCAGGATGGTTCACCTGGAGTCGCCGACGAATCCTACGGTGAAGATCATTGATATTAAAAGAATAGCAGAAGTTGCGCATGAAGCGGGCGCAATCGTTGTTGTGGACAACACATTCGCAACGCCGATTCTACAGAGTCCGCTGGAACTGGGAGCGGACCTCGTCATTCACAGTGCCACCAAGTTTTTAGGCGGACATGCAGATGCACTCGGCGGTGTCTTATGCGGCGATGCGAAACTTGTGGGTGAAGTGTTCCATTACCGTGAAATCAACGGTGCAACGTTGGATCCGCATGCTGCATATTTATTGTTGAGAGGTTTGAAGACACTGGATTTACGAGTCAGAAAGCAGACTGAAAATGCCGGGAAGCTTGTCGAATATCTGGAGACACATCCGGCAATTTCAGATTTGTTCTACCCGGGACTGAAAAACCACCCGAATCATGACATCGCCACGGAACAGATGAAAGGGTACGGCGGTATTTTCAGCTTCTCGCTGATAGGCGGCATGGAGGCAGTGAGAAAGGTACTGCCGCGCCTGAAATATGCGAACAGGGCAGCGAACCTGGGTGCTGTGGAAACGACCGTCGGTCCGGCAAACACGACCAGCCATGTTGAATCCACAAAGGAGGAGCTGGTGAATCTAGGTATCCCTTCAAGTCTGGTACGCTACTCAGCCGGTATTGAAGACTTTGATGATTTGAAAGACGATTTGGAAAATGCTCTCAGCATTCTCGAAAAATAAATAAGAGAAAGGAGACATGTGATGTTCTCCAAAAAAGAGTATAAGAAAAGACTGAATAAAACCAAACAAAGCATGATGCAGTACGGAATCGAAGTACTGGTCGTGTCAAATCCCTCGAATATGTGCTACTTGACCGGATATGATGCATGGAGTTTCTATGTCCATCAGGCGGTCGTCGTATTTATAGATGAAAAGGAGCCTTTATGGATCGGCAGGGGGATGGATTCTAAAGGTGCGGAGCAGACGACATGGATGCATCCTCAAAATGTTATAAATTATCCTGATGAATACGTGCAGTCTACAATCAAACATCCGATGGACTATGTAGCGGAAGTACTCCTCGAAAAAGGGAAAGGAGAACGTAAAATCGGGGTGGAGATGGATGCATTCTACTATACGGCAAAATGTCACGAAAGAATGCTCTATGAGCTTCCGGATGCGGAATTAAAAGATGCCAGCGGTATCGTCAACTGGGTAAGATTGATAAAAAGTAAAAAAGAAATCAGCTATATGAGAAACGCCGGATATATTGTGGAACAGGCGATGAAAGCTGCCTACGACAATATAGAAGCCGGCACTAGGGAGAATGATGTGGCAGCTGCCATTTACAGTGCACAAATGCACGGCAGTGAAGATTTTGGCGGGGACTATCCTTCGATGGCGCCCATGATTCCCACCGGTGAACAGACGGCTAGCCCGCACTTGACATGGTCTGACAAAAGATATGAAGACGGGGATCTAGTGACGATAGAAATAGCGGGATGTTACCGTAGATATAATGTGCCGATGGCGAGAACAATGTCTCTCGGAAAAGCGGACCCGAAAGTACTTGAAGTGGGAAAAGTCATCATGGAAGGCATAGATGAAACACTGCAGTATATCCAGCCTGGATTCACCGCTCAGGAAATCAACAACGTGTGGGCAGGAACAATTGCAAAATACGGTTATGAAAAAGAAGCGAGAATCGGGTACTCAATCGGTCTAAGCTATCCGCCAGACTGGGGAGAGCATACAATCAGCCTCAGGCAGCATGACAATTCGATTTTGGAGCCGAATATGGTATTCCATCTGATGCCCGGAATGTGGTTTGACAACTTTGGTGTATCCATTACAGAATCCTTTCTTGTGACTGACAAAGGTGTTGAACTGCTGACTTCATTTGACCGTGAAATTTATCAGAAAGGAATCAGCTGAAAAAGTCTGCAGACAATATAAAACAGGAGGAAAACTCAGCATATAAGTTTTCCTCCTGTATTTTTTATGCTTTAAGCACATTGTCTGTCGCTTTTGCGCCTGCTATATCTTTGTCGGTCAATTCTTTCTTTGAAAAAGTTGTCCAAGTGACTGCGACGTTCGTATGGTTGATTGATATGCCTGGATGGTGCTGCTGGCTTTCTGCATAGACAGCGAGTTTCTGTACAAATGCTATACCGTCAAGATATTTATCAAACTTGAAAGTCTTCTTCAATTTTTCACCATCAAGTTCCCATCCATCGAGTTTTTCAGCTTCAGTTTTTACATCACTCATAAGTTGGTCACCTCCGTAAAATACATATAATACTGTACCTTTTAATGGCAGTGATTAAACGTACTGACAGCGGTGACCTGAACTCTAATTGTTTTCACTTGCATCGTAATCACCGAAAATGGTTTCGGCAAACAGAAAATTATAAGTCACTTCCTGTGCTTCATTTGACATTACAACGTAACCGACATCTTCTTCGATATCCAGCAGAAGGTTTGAGGTGAATGCATTTGTATTGCCGCTGTGTCCGTAAACCGGATTCTCAAAATTTGTGACAAGAAAACCATGTGCATTTCTCGGGTTGTCCGTATCACCATAATATTGGCTGATTTCAAACATGGATTCCAATGTTGCATTGTCATCGAACAAAGGAGAATCACTGTTGGCAGGGAACAGTGCCTGAGCGAATGTGATCAGATCCGGGAGTGTACTGACTGCAGAACCGGCAGGATATAATAGAATATGACGTTGTTCTTCCTCGGCCGGCGGCATGGCGGGTAAGTAACCTGTTGTATCCTCTCTTTGATCACGAACTTTGGGATTGTCGCTTAAATCAGGTAAGAGTGCCGTGTCATCCATATCCAGGGGGCCGAGAATATTCTCATGCACGTATTCATAAAAAGGCTGACCGCTTATTTCCTCTACAATGTAGCCTGCGAGTGCTGTCCCCCAGTTTGAATAGGAAGTCACCGTTCCCGGTTCATATAATTAGTCCGGCTGTTCTTCTTCTAGTTCATCTTTCAGGGAATAGTCCTCGGGAATTTCTGTAACAAACAGGTCGGCGATTTCATCCTGGAATCCGCCCTGATGGTTCATCAGATGAATCATTGTGACAGGGTCGTCGTGTTCAAAATCATCCAGAAAACCGTCCGGCAGATATTCGGTGACATCTTCCTCCAGGTCGATCTGGCCCTCTTCGACAAGCTGCATGACACTGATCCACGTCAGCAGTTTTGTCACTGATCCCCATTCAAAAACAGATTCCCGTGACACTTCGGTATCTTCATCGAGATTCTGTTCACCTTCATATGTTTCGTGGATGACTTCAATCGGTGTGAAAATCGCAAACATCACTCCCGCCTCCACATCATCATTTTCTTCCATGAATTCCTCCACTTCCTCATCCAGGTCTTCCTCCTCTATCCCGGAAGGCAGTGTCACATTTATAAACGGTTCAAAAAAAGATCGGATAATCATTGCTGAACTGATCAACATGAATATTTTATTAAGGATAATAAACCCCCTTTTATGAAAATGGATGCCAGAGATGCTTCAGCCGTATAGGACAACAGGAATTGTGCTGTCAGTCCAGCCGGTCGATGATTCTGTGATAGCCGTCACTGCCGTAGTCAAGGCAGCGTTTGACGCGGGAGACCGTCGCACTGGATGCTCCTGTCGAATCCTGCACTTTTTTATATGTGTGGCCTTCTTTTATCATTTTTGCAACCTGGAATCTTTGTTTGAGGGCGATTAATTCATTGGTTGTACATAAATCATCAAAGAAATGATAGCAGTCTTCCAAGTTTTCAAGTTTCAATATGCCTTCAAATAAGTCATCCAGTTCCTGACCTTTGATATTATCTATTTGCATAAAATTTCCCTCCATTAATAAAATCATCTTACCAAATTACTTTAGCGAATTAAAGCGTTAAACAAACATTCTAAAAAACCTTGCATCTATCTGTGATGTTTGTTACTATCAGATTTATTAGTTATTCTTTACTACGCTAAAGTGTTAAAGGAGATTTGTTATGGAGAACACATTGATTATCAACCGCTTGAAATTGGCACAGGATTACACAGAACTGCTGGATAAGGAAAATTACCAGCTGGTCGACATGAACATGGTGGAACCTTTTTACATCGAGGATAAAGAACATCATCCTGCAACGATCATTTTTGAAAGAAACGAACAATTGATGTCTATCAGAAGTGATTGGACACGGTCTCTTTTAAACTACAATGAAAATTACCAATTAAATCAAAGTCACTTTGGCTATTTCGGACCGGTTGTAAGAGATTATGAGACCTTTTATCAGGCAGGTGTCGAACTTTACGGTCCCGGTGAAGAAGAGATATTGAAAAGCATTGATATGCATTTGTCATTTTTCAAAAGCAAGACTGCTGACAGATACAGGGCCATTGTCGTAAACAATGATGAGCTCCTCGATTTATATATTGAGAAGTACGATCTGGACAGCAGCATAAAAGAACTCATATATGAAAAAAATATATCGGAAATCAGAAAGGTGCTCGGTGAAGCGCACCCGCTCACTGTCCTGATGACTGCCAAAGTAAGCGATCAGATTGAGATCATCAACAATGAATTTGAAACCAGTGAAGTACTGGGGTTCATCAACCATTTAAGAAATTATCTGGAAGATTATAATATGAAATTCATACTGGATCTATCATTCCGTTCTCCCCAGTCATACTATAATGGTTTTTATTTTCAAGTATTCCTGAACCACGACTACCCGCTCTTAAGCGGTGGAGAATACAACAGCAATGCATTCGGTATTGCCGTGAATCTTTCGAATGGAGGTTTGCTATGATTACTGTCGCGCTGACCAAAGGCAGATTATTCAAGGATTTTACAGATTATTTGGAGAACAATGATTTGACACAATATATCAAGCCATTATCCGAAGAAACCCGCTCGCTTTATACAGTGGTGGATAATGTGAAGTTCATCTTTGCGAAAGGTCCGGATGTCCCGACCTATGTCGAAAGCGGGGTTGCGGATATCGGCATCGCCGGCTCGGATATCATCGCAGAGGACAAGTTCAATATACTCAATGTGTCCCAGCTTCCATTCGGGGACTGTCATTTTTCAGTGGCCGGCCTGCCCGGCCAGGGAGAAATGAAAACCATCGCAACTAAGTACACCAATGTTGCCTCAAAATATTTTCGGGAGAAGAAGATGGATGTATCGCTGGTACACCTGAACGGCTCCGTCGAGCTTGCTCCGCTGCTCGGCCTGACTGACGGCATCGTGGATATCGTACAGACGGGGAACACACTGAAAGATAACGGGCTGATCGAATATGAAAAAATCATGGACATACATGCACGTCTGATTGCGAATAAAAGAACCTTCTATACAAAAGAAGATGAAATCTATAAATTTTTGACAGAAATCGGGGTTTTCTAATGGATGCTCTGGAATTTAAAAAAGTATTTGAAGAGAAATATGTTGAGAATCAAAGTTTTGAAGGCATGAGCAATGTCATCAAAACTTTGGAAGACGTCAAGAACAATAAAGACAGTGCCTTAAGAAGCTATACCGAGAAATTTGACGGTGTGAAGCTGGATAATTTTAAAGTGCATGAAGAAAAGCTCAGGAAAAGTTATGACTCTCTGCCTGCAGAAGAAAAAGATGCACTGGAAACAATCAGGCAGAGAACAGAAGATTATCAGAAGACGATAAAATATACGGATCAGGATGACGGTGAATTCAAATATGTTTATCATCCGCTTGAAAAAGTCGGTGTCTATGTACCGGGCGGCACTGCGCTCTATCCTTCCAGTGTACTGATGACGGTGGTGCCTGCAATTGCTGCGGGAGTGAAAGAAATCCACGTCACTACACCGACTTTCGAAGACAATAAC
Organism: Lacicoccus qingdaonensis; assembly: GCF_900101075.1. Lineage (GTDB taxonomy): Bacteria > Bacillota > Bacilli > Staphylococcales > Salinicoccaceae > Lacicoccus > Lacicoccus qingdaonensis. The sequence continues at coordinate 24,900 of NZ_FNFY01000023.1, forward strand.
ATCACATTTGCGGCACTTTATCTTTGTGGTGTGAAAAATGTCTATACCGTCGGCGGCGCACAGGCAGTCGCAGCACTCGCCTACGGCACTGAAACGATACCTAAAGTCGATAAGATTGTCGGGCCGGGCAACTACTATGTTGCCATGGCAAAACGTCTGTTATTCGGGGAGGTCGGCATCGATATGATTGCCGGACCGAGTGAAATCCTGCTTTATGTAGATGATAAAGTGGACGTGGATTCAATCGTTTATGATATTTATGCCCAGTCGGAACATGATGCCAATGCACGGACATTTTTACTCAGTGAAGACGTGGATATCATCGACCGTATAGAACACCGGCTGAAAGATATGATCAATGCCCAGCCGAGAGCGGATATCATAAGAGCTTCCATAGAGGACAACCACTATGCTGTGGTCGATTACAGAGAGGCACTGTTGGACCTCGTAAATTATATTGCGCCGGAACATGTGTCTGTCCAGCATGAGGATTCGGCCATGATCGTTAAAAACATCAAATATGCAGGTGCGGTTTTTGAAGGTTACCACACACCTGAGGCAATAGGGGACTACGCCGCCGGACCGTCACATGTGCTGCCGACGGACCGTACCGGCCGTTTCAGCCATGGTCTGAACGTCAATGATTTCCTGACGAGCCACGCAATCATTTCTTTGAATGAAGACACTTTTCAGGACATTGCTGGACCTGCGATGACAATCGCCAAAAAAGAAGCACTTGATGCACATTATCAGTCATTGAAAATTAGAACGGAGTGATTACATGATCATCATGGACAGGAATATGAGTCCAATATCACCATTGTCGGATGAAGCGATGATGGAAGTGTTATCCAGAACAAAAATTAATGAGTATCCAAGTGCAGAAATCGATCATTTCAAAAAAATGTATGCGGATTACTACGATTTAAATCCGGACAACATCGAAGTGGCCAACGGTTCCGATGAATGGATCCAGAAAGTGATTATGACACTCGGACAGGACGGCGTAATGACAGTGTCACCTGACTTCGTCATGTATGAGGAGTATTCAGCCCAGATTGATGCGAAGTTCACGACAGTGCCGTGTGATGAGAACTACAGGTTTGATTTTGATGAAGTCGTTACCCGGATTCATAAGGAACAGCCGTCTTTATTCTTAATATCGATGCCGCATAACCCGACCGGCCAGCTGTTTAAATATGAAGAGCTGAAAAAACTGTCGGATGCCATGAAAGAGATCGGCGGCTGCCTGGTCATCGACGAGGCGTATGCCGAGTTCGGTCCTGATTTTGATAACCCGGAAGGTGAACATGTTCTGATCATCCGGACTTTAAGCAAAATGTACGGTATCGCCGGCCTCCGGGTCGGACTTGTCATTGCCGAAGGAGAAACTTTTGAGAAAGTGACCGGCATCAACCATCCCTACCCTGTCAATTCACTATCGTTGAACCTGTCTTCAAAAATCTTTGAAGAGAAAGAGGCGCTGGCAGATTTTATAGACTATCAGAAAAAGTCGAAGGAAATGCTGGAAGATGCCTTCGAAAAAGTCAGTGACAAAGTGAATGTCATAGAATCCTATACGAACTTCGTCTTCACCTATGGTGAAAACGCAGTGGCTTTGGGGCAGTATTTGATGGACAATGGCTACAGGTGCAGAATGTACAATAATGAATCACTGAACAATGTTGTCAGGTACTCCATTATTAAACATGAAGATTACGACCGTTTAAATAAACTAATTTCAGAATGGGGCAATCAGAATGTATGAAAAAGAAAGATCTACAAAGGAAACACGGATTACAGTCAAATTGGATGATCAAAAGCCTTTTAAAGAATCCAGTATTTCGACGAATGTCGGTTTTTTCGACCATATGCTGACGCTGCTCTCATTCCACTCTGAGCTGTATCTTTACGTGGATGCGAACGGTGATAATGAAGTGGATGACCATCACACGGTTGAAGATGTCGGAATCATTCTCGGCCGGCTGCTGAGAGAGTTGTATGTGGAAAAAGAATCATATCGGAGATACGGCTCGTATTATATCCCTATGGATGAGTCGCTGGCACGTGTCGTCCTAGATTTATCAGGGAGACCGCACCTGAATTTCCAGGCGAAGTTTTCCAAAGAGAAAGTCGGTGCTTTTGATACAGAGCTCGTGATGGAATTCTTCAATGCCCTCTCTATGAACAGCAGGATGACACTGCATGTCGATCTGCTGAAAGGCGGCAACACACATCATGAAATCGAGGCGGTCTTCAAGGCCTTTGCACGCAGCCTGAAAGCGGCGCTCGAGGAAACCGAATCAGGTGTCCCTTCTTCTAAAGGGGTCATTGAATGATAGGTATCGTTGATTATTCCCTGGGAAATATCCAAAATATCAAAAATGCTCTGGAAAAGCTCGGACAGGATTTTATTTTATCAAGCAGAAAAGAAGATTTAATGGAATGTGATGCCATCATCCTGCCTGGCGTGGGTCATTTTGGTGAAGCGATGAACACTATTGAAGCACTGGGCATAAAGGAAGACCTGATTGAACTTGCTGAAACAAAACGAATGGTCGGTATATGCCTTGGTATGCAGCTGTTGTTCGAGTACAGCGAGGAAGGCGATGCAGCCGGACTGGGGCTGCTGCAGGGCCGGGTAAGGAAAATTGACACTGATCATACGATACCTCATCTCGGGTGGAACACATTAAACAGCGGATATGACGCGCTTGATCAGAGAGATGCGTATTTCATACACAGCTTCATGGTCACCCGCTCGCCGCATATCATTGCAACAGCTGACTACGGTGTGGACGTCCCTGCTGTTGCACAATATGAAAATGTTATCGGTATCCAGTTTCATCCCGAAAAATCAGGTGATGCCGGGTTGGAAATACTGCGTAAAGCAATCAAAGGAGGATTTCAATGAACATCATACCGGCTGTAGATATAATTGATGGGCAGAATGTTCGTCTGACGCAAGGTGATTATGATAAGAAAACATCGATGAAACGAACGCCTGAAGAAGCGGTGCAGTTTTATTCGACTTTTGAACAGGTTGGAAGAATCCACATCGTGGATCTGATGGGTGCACTGAAACAGAATGCACTGGAAACAACAGTCATCGGTAAACTTAAATCCCTGACGGATCGTCCGATGCAGATTGGCGGAGGCTTACGTACTCTGGAAACAATAGAGACTTATGATGAGATCGGCATCGATTATTTCATTCTGGGTACAAGAGCAATTATGGACATCGACTGGCTGAAAGAAGTGGTCAGACTTTATCCTGGAAGAATTTTCGTCGGAGTAGACGCCAGACAGGATGATATATACGTCAATGGCTGGACAGAAAACAGCAACATCACGATTGACGACTATGTATCGGAAGTGGAAGATCTGGAGCTTGCCGGAATCATTTATACGGATATCAATAAAGATGGAATGAATCAGGGTCCAAACTTTGAAAATACAAAGCGTATCAATGAACTGACAAAACATACGGTCATCGCAAGCGGCGGTGTACGGAATAAGGCAGATCTCGAAAAACTCGAATCCACGGGCATCGACAATGCGATAGTCGGAAAAGCGAGCCATGATGACGCATTTTGGGAGGGGATAGAATGATTAAAAAAAGAATCATACCCTGCCTGGATGTCAAAGACGGCAGAGTCGTTAAAGGTGTGAATTTCGTCGGTTTGCGGGATGTGGGCAGCCCGGTTGAACTTGCCAAGAGATATAATGACGAAAACGCAGATGAACTGGTTTTCCTCGATATTTCCAAAACACAGGATGGACATGATCTGATGCTGGATATGATCCGGGAAACGGCAAAAGAACTGTTCATACCGCTGACGATCGGCGGCGGTATCAGAAGCGTGGATGATATCAGACAGCTGCTGAATGCCGGTGCAGATAAAGTCAGCATCAACTCTGCAGCGATTAAAAATCCTGAGCTGATCAGAGAAGCATCGGACACTTTCGGCAGCCAGTGTGTCTGTGTAGCGATTGATGTCAAGTATGACAATGAACGAAAGGATTACTATGTGTACACCCACGGCGGCAGCAAAGCGACGGATATTAAAGCATTCGACTGGCTGAAACAGGCTGCTGACCTGGGCGCAGGTGAACTGCTGATCACAAGTATGGACCATGACGGTGTCAAAGAAGGGTTCGACATCAGTTTCTTAAAAGAAGCGGTCAAACTTGTCAATATTCCGATCATTGCAAGCGGCGGTGCCGGAAATATCGAACATTTTGTGGAACTGTTCAACGAAACAGATATTTCTGCAGGGCTCGCTGCATCGATATTCCATAACCAGAAAGTGGAAATTAAAGATTTGAAAGAAAAATTGAACGAAGAAGGATTCGAGGTGAGATTGTCATGACACCTGATTTTGATAAAGCAGGCGGACTCCTGTCAGTGATATTGCAGGACTGGAACACCGGACAGGTACTGATGAACGGCTTCATGAACGAGGAAGCCTACCGGAAAACCATCGATGAGAATGTCGTATGGTTCTACTCAAGAAGTAAAGCGCGCCTTTGGAAAAAAGGTGAATCCAGCGGCCATATACAGACAGTCAAAAAGATGGCGCTGGACTGCGACCAGGATGCGCTGCTGATTCAGGTGGTGCCACATGGGCCGACATGTCACCTGGGTACACAGAGCTGCTTCGGAGATGATCACTTCAATGTACAGAGCCTTGAGAAGATTGTTAAAAATAAAGTTGAAAATCCCGAAGAAGGATCATACACCAAATATCTGATGGATGAAGGGCTGGATAAAATCCTCAAAAAGTGCGGTGAGGAAATGACGGAAATCGTCATCGCCGCAAAAAATGACGATAAGAAAGAAGTCATAGATGAAACAAGCGATCTTCTGTATCACCTTCTCGTTATGCTCAGGCAGCAGAACGTATCTTTGAAGGAAGTCGAGAAGAATCTGGAAGAGCGCCACGGCGAAACATTGACGTATAAAGTGCGTGAAGATATAGAAGAATGGTAAAAAAATAAGCATCCGGCAATTTTGAACCGCCACCCGTCAAGTAGACACTAAAATAATAAAACAGTTATGCAGCAGCCTGTGCCCGAAATTCTACCGGTGCCAGGCTGTTTAATTGTGCTTGTAAACGTTTGTGATTATAGAACTCAATATACTGCTCGATATCGCTTTCCAACGCCTCAAATGTGTGATACATCTTCAAGTCATAACATTCACACTTGAAATGACCGAAGAAACTTTCCATCGGCGCATTATCCGTACAGGT
>NZ_FNFY01000040.1 GCF_900101075.1 Lacicoccus qingdaonensis
CCAGTGGCTTTAATTGGTTTACCACCAGTATACTTGGATATCCATTGTCGTAAAACAGATGTGGAACTGATTTGATACTTTCGACATATTCCAACCTGACCGTCCACTTGATTTAAGTAGTCATTCACAGCGCTTATCTTGGTTGCTTCAGAGTAATGTTTCCAGCCTCTGGATGCTTTTAACCCATCCACACCAGCCGTTTCATAACGGTGGATCCATGCTTTGAGTGTATGCTTACCCAATCGATAATAATTGGATACACTATGGATGGATTGATGATCTGATAACACTTGATGAATCATATCGACTTTCTCTTCTATTGTATACTTGGCTGTTCGTTTAGACATAAAAATACCCCCTCGTCGTAGTTACAGAGTTTTTATTATTTCTCTGTCTACTACGAGGGGAGCATATCATTTTAACCGATTCCCTGCTCTTTCTCTTTCTTTCTGATATCTAGGAATACTTTAGTTTCAGCAACTACTACTCCGGACAGTAATACAAGTCCAATCAAGTTTGGAACAGCCATCAGAGCGTTGAAGACATCTCCAAGGTTCCATACTGTTGAAAGTGACATTGTAGCACCTGGAATGATTGCAATAACAAAGACGAATCTGTATAACATCGTAAATTTCGAACCGACCAGGTAAGTGAAACATTTTTCTCCAAAGTAACCCCAGCCTAGAATTGTTGAGAATATGAATACGAGTAATGTTATCGCGACAACATAGTCACCAACGCCTGGTAAGAAAGCTTCGAATGACTGTGCTGTCAGAGCTGCACCTTCAGTACCTGAAGCGTACATGTCCGCCATTACTAGTGTGATACCAGTAATCGAACAAACAACAATTGTATCGATGAAAACCTGAGTCATTGAAATCAGAGCCTGACGTGCAGGTACATCTGTTTTCGCCGCCGCGGCTGCGATACCGCCTGTACCGAGACCGGCTTCGTTTGAGAATAAGCCTCGGGCGACACCCATACGAATGACAGTACCAAGCGCACCACCGGCAACAGCATTACCAGTAAATGCATCGGTAAAGATCAAGCCTATCGCTGCAGGGACCTGATCAATTTGTATGATCATTATAGTAATACCAGCTAAAAGGTAGAAAACAATCATGAAAGGTACGAGTATACCTGCAGTTCTACCTATACTCTTAACCCCGCCCAATAACACTGATCCGACTAGGACAGCCATTATCACACCTGTCAGCCATGTCGGAACATTGAACACGTCAAGGGCAACATCGGACGCCGCATTGGCCTGGATCATATTTCCTATACCGAATATTGCTGCAAAGACAGCGAAAAATGCGAATAATACGCCCAGCCATTTTTGGCCAAGACCGTGTTCCAAGTAATACATCGGTCCGCCGGACATTTCCCCTTTTGAGTTTTTCTGACGATATTTAACCCCTAATATACCTTCGGAATATTTAGTCGCCATACCGACAAGTGCTGTCATCCACATCCAGAACACTGCACCGGGTCCACCGATTACAACAGCTGTAGCCACACCGACGACGTTTCCGGTACCCACTGTAGCTGCAAGCGCTGTCATAACTGCCTGGAAATGTGAAATATCCCCATCACTTGTGGCATCCTCTCTCTTAAATAACATCTTGAGTGAGTATGGCAGCATACGGAATGAAAAAAATGAAATTCTAATCGTTAGAAATATCCCGGTACCTACCAAAAAGATAATCAGTGGCAATCCCCAAACAAAGCCACTGAGCCAAGCAATAAAATCTGCTATTGATTCACCCATTGTAAAATCCTCCCCTTAATATGTATTCTTCATAAAGGTATATGAATTCTCAAATAATGTCAATATTGTGAATAAGATAATAAATACTATAAAAGTGAATTTATTATAGATATTGTAATTAAATTACGTAGATTATGTAAGTTATATTTCTCACGTGTGGATTAAACATCGTATGTTACAACTTTTAATTAAAAAAGTCACTTGAAAGTTTCACTTTCGAGATATATTAAATAATATTGTATTTTTCGAATTAATAATTTTCAAAAAACTCGTTGATAACGCTTTCACATATTAATATAATGAAATCGTGTTCGAATAAAATATCTAGGTACGATTTACGTACAATGGGAGGTGTAAGAATGGATAATGTTTTTATTGACAGTGTGGATACATATATTTGTGATCTGCCTGTGAAACGTCCGCATCAGCTTGCAATGACAACTATTACTACGCAGGCGATTGTGATCACAATCATTAAAGATAAATCCGGAAGAACCGGTGTTTCTGAAGTAGCAACTATCGGTGGTGCCTCATATGGTGACAGTACTGTAGAAGCCATAAAAGCCAACGTGGATAAATACATCGTTCCGCATCTGATAGATCAGAGTCCAATCCATTTCAACAGAATTATGACAACAGTTTCAAAGTACGTGAGAGGAAACTATTTTGCGAAAGCTGCTATAGAAACTGCCTTGATAGATTTGGCTGCAAAGCAAAGAGAAATTCCTGCTTATGAACTTTTTGGCGGAAAGATCCATGATTCATTACCTCTGGCATGGACATTGGCAAGCGGAGATACAACTAAAGATATAGAAGAAGCTCAGGAAATGCTGCATACAAAAAGGCATAACATCTTCAAATTGAAAATAGGTCATGGTGATCCTACAGCCAACGTCAATCATGTAGGAGAAATTATAAAAGCTGTCGGAGATCAGTCCAGAATAACTGTGGACATCAACCAGGCATGGGATGAGTACACTGCGTCCAAACAGATCAGAGCTTTGGAGGAAATGGGTGTATCCATGATAGAACAGCCGCCTCCGACATGGAACTATGAAGGTATGAAGAGATTGACCGAGAAATTTGATGTGTCAATACTTGCAGATGAATCGACGACATCACTGCATGATACTTACCGCATCATCAAAGAGAGAGCCGGAGATGCTGTAGCACTTAAACCGGCAAAGCACGGCGGTATTCTCGAGACGAGAAAGATTGCGGGTATTGCTGAAGCTGCAGGCTTTGGAATATACGGGGGCACAATGATCGAGTCAACTGTAGGTAATGCAATCGCAGCAAGCGTTTATTCGACGATACCTGAATTTAAGTTCGGGACAGAAATATTCGGTCCGCTGCTCTACCAGGATAAACTGACCCTTGAAGATATTAAGGTTGAGAACTTCGAAATACAAATACCGGATGATATCGGTTTTGGCAGCACATTGGACTACGATAAGCTCAACCACTATCAGAGATAGGCAAACCGTCAAACGGTTGTTATATAAATAATAAAAATATTAATAGGAGTGTTAATTATGACAGTAAACAATCAATTGCCAACGACTAAAAACGAACGTGTTGAAGAGGTCTTCGATATATTCATCAAACATATGCAGGAGTTTTTCGATGAAGCGAAACTCAACCACGAAGAATATACTAACTTTGTAAACTGGGCAGACCGCCTGGGTAAATCCGGAGAACTTCCATTATATGCAGACGTATTCCTGGAAACGCATGTATTACAGTCAATGTATACTGAACTGCCGGGGACTCAGCCTTCCCTTCTTGGACCATACTACGTTGAAAATGCGCCTTTTGTTGAACCGGATGAGAATGGTGTTGTAGAACTGCCACAGCGCGCGGATGAAGAAGGCGATGTATTCTACTTCAGCGGAACAGTTAAAAATGTTGATGGTGAAGTGCTTAAAAATGCAGAAGTTGATTTCTGGCAGAACGACGGCTCGGCAAAATATTCCAATTTCGACTCGGATGCGCCAGACTTTAACCTCCGCGGACGTTTCGTAACGGATGATGAAGGTAAATTTACAGTGAAAACATTCCTGCCGTTACCATACTCAATTCCAGATCAGGGGCCGACAGGTGAATTCCTGGGTTACATGGATCAGCACCCTATGCGCCCGGCACACCTGCACATCATGTTCAAATCAGAAGGTCACGAAACTCTGATTACGCAAGTATTCTTTGAAGGTGATGAGTGGATGGAGACTGACGTTGCACAAGGTGTACGTGAAGAGCTCATTACAGACCCTGTAGATAAAGGCGATTACAAAGAATCACATCTGGAATTTGTACTTCGTAAAGATAACAAGTAAAAACATGGGCATGGAGACATGCCCTTTTCGTATTTATGACAATAATAGGAGGAATGAATTGTGAGACATTTACCAGAACCGTCGTTATCCCTTTTAGGACATATGGAACTGTCGGTGGCCAAACCGCATCTGCCTAAGAAAACACCAATAGAAAACCGCAGAATCATCCAGGTGACCGGCGGTAAATTCGAAGGCGAACACTTTAATGCGAAAGTTCTTCCGGGCGGTGATGACTGGATTACGGTACGTGAAGACGGAACGATCATCCAGGACGTCCGAATCACTTTGGAGACTGATGATGAAGAAATCATTCTGATGACGTACAGAGGTATCAGAACTGGAGACCGTTCTGTTTTAAACCGTCTGGATCAGGGAGAAGAAGTGGATCCGGATGAATACTACTTCAGAACGAATCCCGTGTTTGAAACAGGCAGCGAAAAATACCACTGGCTGAATAACAGAATATTCATTTCAAACGGCATCCGTATGCCTGAGGGTGTCAGTTATTCAATATATACAGTCGAATAGGCGGGAAAATAATGAAATTAATCAATACAGGAGATAAGCAGATAAATGTAGAGATCACCACACATCCTGAAAGTGACGTCTTACTAATTTTTATACATGGATTGACTGGCAATTATCTGCAGATGCATCATTTTCAAAATCACTTCAAAAGTAAATATAATACACTGAGTTATGATTTGAGCGGCCGCGGCGACAGTACACTGCAAAATGATCCGGCTGATATTCAGCAGCACAGCAAAGATCTGCTTGAAATCATAGACTCGTTGGAGCATGACAATATTGTCCTTGCAGGCTATTCAATGGGCGGATATATTGCTGTAGACGTTGCAGGCCGGAGTTCGAAAGTTAAAAAAGTGGTTCTTTTGGACGGCGGCGGTGAAGCAGATGAAAACACGAGCAGCCTTGTTCTGCCTTCTCTTGGAAGACTTGAAAAAACATTCGGTTCCAGAGAAGAGTATCTGGAAATGATGAAGAAGGCCTACGGTACGATGGGAGTTGAGTGGAGTGAGATCATGGACCAGGTGATCGACCATGAAATCACACAAATCGACGGAAAAATCCATCACAAATCAGATTATGAACTGACCAAACAGGATTTTGAGAGCTTTTATGATTTTCCATTCGGCGAAGCATACAACAGGCTCAATGTCCCGGTCTTCCTGATTATTTGTACAGGTGTTATAAAAGATGGTATCGCACTTTTCAGTGAAGAAGGTTATGACAAAATGCTCAATGAAGTAAAGGACATAAAATCTACAGTAATGGACATCAACCATTATGAAATCGTATTTAACGAACAGAAAAATCTGAATGAACAAATAGAGAATTTTTTAGAAGAGGAGTAATTTAAAATGGAATCGAAAATCACTGATTTAAAATCTGCTCTTCACCCGGTTAAGGATGGAGATACACTGATGGTCGGCGGTTTCGGACTGATCGGTGCACCACTCTCTTTAATAGATGAGCTGACGAAGCTCGAGGTTAAAGAACTGACGGTAGTCAGCAATAACGTCGGTGAGGCAGGAAAAGGACTGGGTATCCTGCTTGACCAGGGCAAACTGAAAAAAGCGGTTGGCTCATATTTTACAAGTAACAGAGAAGTCGCCAAATGGTATAATGCCGGCAAATTGGATCTTCAGCTGCTGCCGCAGGGTACGCTGAGTGAGGTCATCCGTGCAGGCGGTGCAGGCATCGGCGGTTTCTACACTAAGACGAGTGTCGGGACGGACCTTGCAAAGGGTAAGGAAACAAAAGAGATCGACGGTGAGGAATACGTATTTGAAAAAGCTTTGAAATCTGATGTGTCTCTTGTACGTGCGCATAAGGCTGACAAACTCGGCAATCTTGTTTATTACAAGACAGCCCGCAACTTCAACCCGATGATGGCAACTGCAGGAAAATATGTTGTTGCAGAAGTCGATGAAATTGTTGAAGTGGGAGAGTTGAACCCTGAGGAAATTGCGACTCAGCATATATATGTGGATAAGATTGTTCTTGCTGAACAGATATTAACTAAAGAAGGAGTGGTTCAGAAATGAGTGTAAAAGATATGATTGCTGAACGAGCTGCCCAGGCTTTAGATGAGTATTCAGTTATAAATCTGGGTATCGGCATCCCTACTCTTGTGGCGAACTATTTGGATAAGGATAAATTTTATCTGCACACAGAGAACGGATTACTTGGAGTCACATCAGTTGCAGAAGAAGATATCGACCCGAACATTGTCAACGCCGGTAAACAGCCGGTCGGTGAAGCAACAGGTGCAAGTTACTTTCACAGTGCAGACTCATTTGCGATGATCCGCGGGTCGCATGTTGATGTTGCGATTCTCGGCGTATTGCAGGTTGGCGAAAATGGACAGGTGGCCAACTGGGCGATTCCGGGTAAAGATATTATCGGTGTCGGCGGTGCAATGGATCTCCTCGTCGGAGCTAAAAAAGTGATCATCACAACGAATCACACTGCTAAAGACGGCTCGCCGAAATTCCTGAAAGAATGCACTTTCCCTATTACGTCAACGAGGCCTGTGGATATGATCATCACGGATCTCGCAGTGTTTGAACGAAAAGACGATAAATTCGAACTGATAGAATTGATGGGCGACACAACACTTGAAGAAGTTGCAGAAAAAACAGAAGCGGATTATACAGTGTCTGAATCTCTGAAAAGGAGTGCGGAATAATGACTGAAGTTGTTATAGTAGATGCAGTAAGAACACCGATTGGCAGATATAAAGGTGCTTTAAAGTCAGTAAGGCCGGATGACCTTGGTGCAATTGTCATAAAAGCACTTGTTGAAAGAAACCCGAATCTGGATGTAAACCAGATAGATGAAGTGATTTTCGGCAACGCCAACGGTGCGGGAGAAGAGAACAGAAACGTTGCACGTATGTCTGCATTGATCGCGGATCTGCCTGAAAGTGTGGCGGGGACAACTGTAAACAGATTGTGCGGTTCGAGCCTTGACTCTGTCTCAATGGCGGCACGTTCAATCATGACTGGTGAAATTGATATCGCAATCGCAGGCGGAACAGAGAGTATGTCAAGAGCGCCATTTGTCATGCTGAAGCCTGAGAAAGAATTTCCGAGAGGCAACATGGAACTCGTGGACACCACAATCGGCTGGAGATTCCCGAATCCTAAAATCGAATCTGAACACGGTATTGATTCAATGCCGCAGACAGCTGAAAATGTCGCACAGAGATACAACATTACGAGAGAAGAACAGGATCAGTTTGCTTTTGAAAGCCAGCAGCGTGCGAAAGCCGCGGTTGAAGCGTACCGTTTCAAAGATCAGATGATTCCTGTAACAATCACCGACCGTAAAGGGAACGAAACAGTTGTTGATAAAGATGAGCATCCAAGACCGGAAACTTCACTTGAGAAGCTGTCACAGCTCCGTTCAATTTTCCCTGACGGTACAGTGACTGCAGGAAATTCCTCAGGTGTAAACGACGGTGCAAGTGCACTGTTGGTAATGAGCAAAGAAAAGGCTGAAGCGCTGGGCTTAACGCCACTTGTAAAATACACGTTTTCTGCAACTGCAGGTGTAGAACCGGCTGTAATGGGTCTTGGTCCTATAGGTTCTACAAAAAAGCTGCTTGAGAAAACAGGACGGACGATTTCAGATATCGGCCTGATGGAACTTAACGAGGCTTTTGCTTCACAGTCCATAGAGTGTATCAACCAGCTGGGCATTGACAGAGACATTGTCAACGTCAATGGCGGGGCAATCAGCTTTGGGCACCCACTCGGTGCGAGCGGCGCAAGAATTTTGACGGATCTGATCTATGAAATGAAACGCCGTGATACCAAGACGGGTCTGGCAACGATGTGTATCGGGGTCGGCCAGGGTATCTCCCTAATGGTAGACAATATATAAAATAAACAGAGCCTGAATCCTTAACAAGGATTCAGGCTCTGTTTTGTTTCTAAAAGTTAAATCAGGCGCTTTCTGATTGCTCCTGACAAAATATCTATCAAGCTTACAAATACGACGACGACGACAAGGATCATACCGACTTCATCCCAGTTTCTCTGATATGTGGCAAGTATGAGCGGTGCACCGATACCCCCGGCGCCAACAATACCGAGCACTGTCGATGCACGTACGTCGATTTCGAAACGGTATAAAGAGTAGGATACGAACTCCGGCAGCACCTGCGGGAGAATACCGTACCACATGGATTGAATCCGGTTACCACCGCTTGCCTTGATTGCATCAACGTTCTCAGAGTCAATCGATTCAATGACTTCGGCGTAAAGTTTACCGAGCATACCGATCGAGTTAATACTGATGGCGAGAACCCCGGCGTACGGGCCGATACCGACAGCAGCCACGAAGATGATTGCAAAGATCAGCTCGGGAATTGCACGTATGGCATTCAGCAGCGCTTTTCCGATATAGGAGAACCTGCCGCCTACGTTTCTTGCAGCCAGAAAACCGACGGGTACCGCGAGAATCGTCGCAACAAATATTCCTGCATAGGCAATGGCGATTGTTTCAAGCATATAGCCGATGTATTCAGGGTATTTATCATAATTATCAGTGTTGATCAACGGTTCTATGAACAGCCGCTTCAATGTTTCCAAAGTGGACACAGAGGAGCTGTTGATGTCGAACGGCGTGGATACGAGAGCAACAATATAGATGAAAGCAAGTATGAGAACAGTGGCCAGAACATACATGCGTTTCGTTTTGTTAAAGGTTTTATGCGTTCTTATTTTATCATGCTGTTTCATTATTCAAGACGCTCCCTTAGCTTATTACTGATGAAATCAATGATCGTAATGACGATAAAGAGTGTAAAAATAATTGCTGCCACATTTTGATAATTAAACATGCTGAGCTGTTGTCTTAATATGATACCGATACCGCCGGCACCGACAAAGCCGAGCACTACTGATGCTTTCACATTGATTTCCAATGAATAGAGCGTATAGGAAGCATACTGCGGTAAAATTTGCGGAATGACTGCATATCTGATCACCTGCAGAGTATTGCCGCCTGATGCGCGGATGGCTTCAAGCGGTCCGGGATCGACTGATTCAATGGACTCGCTGAGCAGTTTGCCGATGATACCTATCGTCAGTATTGTGAGGGCGAGAATACCCGAAATATCACCGATGCCGACAAGCGCAACGAAAAGAACAGCCAGTATTATTTCCGGTACAGTACGCAGTATATTGAAGAAAAACCGGATAATACGGTAGAACGTCAGATTCGTATTGATATTCGATGCGGCAAGAAAGCTGACAGGCAGTGCAAGAATCGCCCCGAAAGTTGTACCGAACAATGCGATATTCCATGTTTCAAGAAGCGGCTGGATGACACTCGTAAAGTATTCCCAGCTCGGCGGCCAAAGGTCTTCCACCACAAACAGGAAGATGATTGGAAAGCCTTCTATCACCCTTTGAGGGAAAGCTTCAGTCTGATAGGCAGCCACTATATAAAGCAGTATGACCAAAAGAAGAATACTGAGAATAAACAGCTTGAACCGCATGGGCGTCAGAACGATACGCTCAGACTTGTTCGGACTCGTTTTTTTCATCAGTCTCCTCCTCACTGCCAAGAAAATCATCATCTTTAATCGGACGGTCATAAATCTCTTCGAAAGTCTGATCCGTCACTTCCTCTATCGGTCCGTCGAACACCAGATTACCGTCCCTTAAGCCAATGATACGGTCGGCGTATTCCATCGCCATATCAATGAAGTGAAGGTTGACAATTGTTGTGAGTCCGTCCTCCCTGCTGACCCGTTTAAGGTCCTTCATGACTTTATGTGAAGTCGGAGGGTCGAGACTTGCCACAGGTTCATCTGCGAGGATGACTTTAGGCTGCTGAGTCAATGCACGCGCGATACTGACACGCTGCTGTTGTCCCCCGCTCAGATTGCTTGCGCGGACATATGCTTTTTCATCGATTCCGACACGCTCAAGATTATTCATCGCAATTTGCAGATCGTTCTGGGGGAACCATCCGACCAGGCTGCGCAGTGTGCCCGTATGCCCGAGTCTCCCCGCAAGAACATTTCTCAGTACGCTCATGCGCTTGACGATGTTGTAACTCTGGAAAATCATGCCGATGTTTGTTCTTACTTTTCTAAGCTGGCTGTCTTTGAGCTGTAAAATATCTTCTCCGTCTACGATGAGCTCACCACTGGTTGGTGTCACCATACGGTTGATACTCCGTATCAATGTCGATTTACCGGCGCCTGACATACCGACGATGACCACGAATTCTCCCTCGTTAATTTTTAAGTTGATGTTTTTCAAACCTTTATGTCCATTCGGATACACAAGGGAAACATCGTTAAATTCTATCAATGCATTCACCATCCCGGGAATAAAATTAAAAATATGTAAAAAGGAGATGCGTAAGGGAGTCCCTTCATCTCCTTTTGAAAATGTTGTTATTCGTTTAAGTCACTTTCGAACTCTGCATATACTTCACGTACAATATCATAGTCTTCGGACTCTGCTTCAGCAATGCCATCCCACTCATAAATTTCATACATGATATCAAGCATTTCTTCATTTTCATTCAAACTTAGGAAAGCATCTGTAATCTGCTGTTTCATATCATCCGGCAGTTCAGAACGGACAGAAATGGTATCGTTTGGAATTTCATCTGTATGTCCGATCACTTTGACCTGATCCATTACATCCGGAAGATCTTCTTCAACAGTTACACGAGCATCATCAAAGGTAGTAGCGAAATCTGCCTGTCCGTCATACACTTGTGTAATTGCGTTATCATGACCGCCTACTGAAAGCTGATCAAAATGACTTTCCAGTTCATCCACGCCCATCTCTTTCAACTGCATTGCAGGAAAAAGATAACCGGAAGTTGATAAAGTATCCGGGAACGCCCAGACAAGCCCTTCCTGATCCACAAGATCTTCAATGCTTTCAATATCTGAATCTGCATTAACTACATATTGTGCAACGTAAGATTCTGAGCCGTTTCTGACAGATTTTAAAATCACGTCGACATCTGCACGTTCTTCAGCCTGTACAAAACTGAATGGTGCAAGGAAACCGATGTCAACCTGCTGTGTTCTCATCGCCTCGATCAGACCGCTGTAATCGACCATGACCTCAGCCTCCACTTCAATACCAAGCTCTTCTGAAAGGAACTCTTCAAGCGGTTCAGCTGTTGTGGCGATATTACCTGCATCACTTGAAGGAATAAAACCCATGGACAATGACTCAATCTCTTCACCTGATTCTTCTGAAGTCTCTTCGGTATTCTCAGCGGCTTCACTATCTTCGTTACCTTCAGAGTCTGAAGCATCACTCTCACCGTTACCGCATGCAGCAATTACAGAGATGACCATGACTAAAGAAAACAGCAAAAGAAAACGTCTTAACCCAAAATTCATTTCGTCTACCTCCCAAGTAGAAATATGTATTTTATTTTCTCAAAGAGAGAAAATTTCCCTCTTCTACCTTAAGAATATTTAAACCGTTTTCCAAAGTCAATGTTATTTTCAAATAATTAGGAAATATGTCATCAAGTATAAAATAAACTCCCCTTTATATTATGAATACATCGGGGAGTCTCGTCGTGTACTATCCTATTCAAATTTTAAAACGGCAGTTCAATCTCTGTATTTCTGCTTATCAGCTCTGCAGTCTCCAGAAGCGGCGATAAATAATGGTCTTCAACTTCTTGTCTTGTCGTCTGGGAGGAGTTTGTGGAGCAATTGATTGCGGCGATGACTTCTCCACGCAAATTGCGGATCGGTGCAGCGATGGACATCAGTCCGATTTCCAGCTGATCTTCGCTGATCGCCCATCCTTTTTCACGTATTTCTTCGAATTCTCTACGCAAATCTACTTCCTTATATGTCGTATTCGGGGTGAGGGCTTCGAGTTTCGCGGTGGCAAAAAATTCCTGAAGCGCTTCTTCACTTTTTTGCGCAAGTAATAACTTACCCATGGAAGTGGCGTATGCAGGCAGATGTGTGCCGATATTGAGTGAAATATTCATGATTTTATTCGCAGGCACACGTCCGATGTAAACAATTTCCTCGCCCACTAACTTGGCAATTGAACTTGACTCATTGGTCTGCTTAGATAATTCACGCAACAGGGTCGTTGTAATTTCCCAGCTGTCTCTGGCAGTCATGTAAGAATAGCCGAGTGACAGAACTTTAGGCGTCAGATAAAATCGGTTGTCGAGCGCCTGTGCGTACCCCAGATTGACCAGCGTGATTAAGACGCGTCTTGCGGTCGGTCTGGAGATATTGGTCAATTTTGCTGCGGTTGATATGGTTAAATGATCGTGGCTGTCAAAAGCTTCAATGACTTTCAATCCCTTTGCAAGTGTTTGAAGATGATCAGCACTATTAAATTCTTCCGTCATAATAATCCCTCAATTGTACGATAGTTAAAAATCTGTACTATTATCATATCATTTTTAAAGTGATAAATCTTATATAATTAGCGGTGTTTTCCTATTGATTGTACACCGCTTCATGTCTGCAGACATTCCCGTATTCAGTATTTTCCGCGAGAAGATTGTTGTTACACGCCTCGTTATTTTCAGCATACTCGGCATGCTGCTTGTACAATATTCATATATGGCTTCAATAGATTATGGAAATGCTGCGATCGCAACGCTGCTGCAGTACATTGCACCGGTGTATATCATTATCTGGTATGTACTCCGGGGGCAGGACCGGATAAAATCATTCGATATTCTGGCGATATCTTTAACTTTGACAGGCACAATTCTGCTGCTGACAAACGGTTCATTTGAAAGCTTGTCCGTCCCGATGCCAAGTATAGTCTGGGGTGTCATTTCAGGGCTTTCGCTCGCCTTTTACACCATATACGCAAGACAGCTGCTCATCCGTTTCCCTTCCATATTAGTGGTCGGCTGGGCCATGATCATTGCGGGGGTTGTAATGAATTTCATCCACCCGTTATGGGATGTGGATATCGGTGCGATGGATATGATGACAGTACTTGTACTGTTATTCGGAATCTTTGCAGGTACAGCAATCGCTTTCTGGTTTTTTATAAAGAGCTTGGAATATATTACAGCAAAAGAGACAACATTGTTCGGCACCATCGAACCGCTGGCTGCAATTGTTGCGAGTGTGCTCTGGCTGAATGTCTCATTTCAGAGCTGGCAGCTGGCCGGTATGTTTTTAATATTGGTGCTGATTACAATGCTGTCACTTAAAAAGCAAAGTGAATAGTTGAAAGGGAATGTTAATTGAAAAATCTATCCCACGGCAACTGCTCAGGGGTCGGGCATTCTACTGAAACCATTTCATCTTTGGTAGGATGCTTTACTTCCAGTGTGTGCGCCCACAAGGCAATCTGCTGTCCGGGTTTGTTCTGACTCCGGCCATATTTTTGGTCGCCGTATAAAACATTGCCCTGGTTGGCGAGCTGTACACGAATCTGATGGGAACGGCCGGTCTCAAGTTCTATTTCAAGGAGAGACAGGCTGTTCTTTTTATCATTACCGAGCACTTTGTAATGGAGTATTGCTTTTTTAGCGTCTTTTTTGTTTTTATCGACGACATTTACCGTATTATTTTTCCGGTTTTTATACAAGTAATCAATCAGTGTGTCTTTGGATGGCGTCAAATTCCCCCGTACAACTGCTTTATATTTTCTTACTATCTTATTCTGTCTCAACTGATCTGCCAGTCTCGAAGCGGCTTTGGACGTTTTGGCAAAAACAACTGCTCCGCCGACCGGACGGTCCAGTCTGTGTACAAGTCCAAGATAGACGTTGCCGGGCTTGTTTTCATTTTCCTTAATGTAGTCCTTCAGCATGTTGAGCAGGTCTTTGTCTTTCGAAGCATCTTCCTGCACGGGAATATTGACAGGCTTCTTCACGATCAACAGGTGATTATCTTCATATAAGATATTTATATTCATGTCGTACTCTCCTTTTACATCTTAATCACACTATATCATCCAGGAAATAATATGAAAGATGGAAACGGCTGTCTGACAGATTAATAGAAATAATCCCATGGTGCTTCATCGGGAGGTGTGGATTCTACAGCTGCCAGACTATCTTTTGACGGGTGCTGGACATTGACGCTGTACGACCATAATGCAATCGGCTGGCCGACTTTGTTATAGTGCTGTCCATGGTTGGTGTCACCATGAAGAACGTTGCCCACGTTGGCGAGCTGTACCCTGATATGGTATGAATAACCTTTTTCCATCTCGATTTCCATGAGTGTCAGATCATCCTCGGCATTTCTGTCGATGACTTTGTAATGAAGTGCGCTTTTGATGGCATTCTTATCATCTTCACCAGTTATGCTGAATGAATTATTCTCAGGAATTCTTATAAGGTAATCGGTTAAAGTATCTTCGTCTTTTGGCATCTTGCCGCGGACAATAGCTCTGTACTTCCTTGTCACATTATTTTTCTTATCATTTTGTGTCAAAAAAGAAGCGGTATTGGCATTCTTGGCAAATACTGCGGCACCGCCTATCGGACTGCCCAGTATTTCGTCAGCTTCCGGGTACAGCTCATCATTGTCGGCATCACTTTTTTTCATGTGTTCTTTCAGAGCGTTCAGTAAATCTTCAGCTTCGGTTCCCTCAATATACGAAGGTATTATGGCAGATTTTTCAATTATGAGCAGATCGTTATCCTCATATAAGATGTTAGTATCCATTAACGCATTCTCCTTTACTCTTTTTCAGTTATATATCAGTATTAAATAAGTTCCCTCTTTTTTGGATTTTATAACATGAAAGTGAACTTCAGAGATTATTTTTGGTTCTGTTGCAAAGTTGAATTTATAGTATAATTTTAACAAAAAGGAGTCTTCTGTATGAACTATTTCAGATATAAACAATTTAACAAGGATGTTATCACTGTAGCCGTTGGCTACTATCTAAGATATGCATTGAGTTATCGTGATAT
>NZ_FNFY01000024.1 GCF_900101075.1 Lacicoccus qingdaonensis
CTAGGCTTATTTAAGTATGCTTTAAATCTGTGATTCAGTTGTCGCCTCTACTGATGTTATGAATACATCAATTTGACTTAACACCACAAGTCTTACTATGTAAATTGGTTCTTCCATCTTAATTTCAAACTCGTCTAAGTCTGATAACAACTCCGAAAACAATTGTTTGTACTCAATTGTTATATCTAGCTTCATTTCATCCCCTCCTGAAATTAATATAGCATGGGGTAACAGGTGCGTATAGTATAATTTAAAGTGACGAGAGGAATTAATATGTTGAACAATTTAACGTTGCATCAGCTGCTTGAAAGTTATGGAAGAGGATGGATGGAAATATTAATTAAAGGGGGATAAGATTGGAAATACTATATTTAATCACTTTAAAAGATGTCCTATTAACTGGTTTCGGTTTAATTATGGGAGTGCTAATTTCAATATTATTTTATAAACAGGTCGGCCTTGCCTATATGAATATACTTAGATTGCGTAAAAAGGCAGTGAAAGGTACTTATATCAAAGTATCCATACATAACCCTGCACAAGATGAACGAGATCCTTTTCAATTTGATAATAGCGGATTGAATAACGGAATAACCATATACGAGTTGTACATGCCTTATAAAAGTATTAAAGAAGATGAACTTGATATAAGTTTAGACCAATTTAATCAAGAAATAATTGAATCGATAAATCATAAATATCACACAAACTACTCAACAAGAAATACGAGACTAAAGTTTATAACTTACAAACAAAATATAATTATAGAAAAAGAAAAGTTAGACCGTAAACATAGAGATGATATAAGACAATTTCATTAAACAAAATAAAAGACCACCTGCTGTGAGGTGGTTAATCTTCTTGATTTTATAGTGTGTTATTTGTTCAACTAAAGTGTAGCTTGCAATTCTTACACTATGCGTAGCTGTTCCCCGAATTCGCCCCGAGATTGCACTCTTATTTAATAAAATACTTACTGATACAATGTTTTTTACTATTAAGTGTTTCATTAAATGTTTCATACATCATAGTTTCTTTATCTTTACCATTATGTGCACTTGGTATTACTAAATGCTGTGGATCTAAACAAATAATAACTAATTTATCTTTCCCTAAATCCAGATACCAATAAACCCTTATTCCATCTTGTTGATTTAATGATGTTTTAATGTCTGATTTTACAATACCTGCAATTTCAGTTATTTTATCTCCCAAGTACAAAGAAAGAACTGATAATGCTCTTTCATCGTAATCTAAATTAGTGACTTCTTTCTTTAGTAAATCAAGATTTGATGCAAAATTTTCTATTCCATTAATTTTATCGGTTTGTTTACTATCGGAAATATAATTTATAAACCTTAAGCCTGTATCATATTTAGATTTTTTAACATCTTCACTATAGAAGACAATCTCTTTTTCTTTAGCCTTTTTTAGATCAGATAGTTGTTTACTAGAATTAAATTCACTTCTAGTGGGTAAAAAATCTGCATTCTTTATTTCAATAGGCTTCCTCTTCTTTTTGGGAGGGAATTTACTGTTAAAACGATTATTTGCCATTTACAATCTCTTTGTATTCTTCAATTATATTGTCATTATCCATTGTACCTTGAATAGAAATTTTTGCATTCCACTCATCGTCCTCATGCGAACGCTCTACTAATCCAAAATCACTGACTTCACTTGTATTCCTTATAAGTTCTTTAAGATATTCTATTACTTCTACCCTCATTGTTTCATCTTGGATTTCTATATTACTTGGATCGAATTCACACTCTTCCACGAAGTTATTGTATTTATGCCCAAAATACACTTCTCTCAAAACTGGTCCGTATTGCCATGCCTCAAATTCTGCATTAAATAGATACGGAGGTAAGTTCATCATTTCGTTTTGTGATTCTTTATATTCTTTACTTTCGGACATACTTCCATAAGATGCACCATAATAAGCAAATAAGAAATATAAAGTTTTTTGTAATCTTAAAGGAGATATTTTCTCTCCTAGCTCTTTTTTCATTAAACCGATGATATTATCAAGTGATGTGAAGTATTTAATTCTTGTCTTCTCCATCTCAATTCTCCTCCTAATACAACATGATCTATTTGCTAAACCATACTGCTGCAGACAAAAAAAGAACAGGACTTGCGCTCTGCGCTCGCCGCTCTTCGGTGTCCTCTGTTACTCTCATATTACCCTAAATTTGTTAGAATATCTACAAAATCGATAAATAATCTTAACATAAAGTGTAATATTTGAACAAGTTATGTATTTTATAAATAAAAACACTCATGTCCACAGCTTATAAAATCGGGTATGATTAGATTATTGAACGAGGAGATGATTATAATTATGAGTTTACCTGCTGAAGAGATGATACGAACGCTAATTACACAGAAGGCTAATGAGAAAGCTACTCTCGACTACAAAGTGGAAGAGTACGGTCCAGGAAAGAGAAAAGATGAAGTGTTAAAAGATACTATAGCAATGCTCAATTCTATTGAGGCTTTAAAGGAAGATAAATATATTATTTTGGGTGTAAGTGATAATAAACATCTTGTAGGTCTAAAAACAGATATGCGTGACGACAATGAGTATCAGGCTATATTTGATAGTATTAATCCAAGACCTTCTATTGAAACAGGAACCATTGAAATCGAATATGAATTAGTAGGTTATATATATATTAAAAAAGAAAATAATGAGTGGCCTTATGAAATTGGTAAAGATACCGATAAATATACTAGTGGTACATCATTTATACGGATAGGAAGCACGACAAGTAGAATGACTCAGCAGCAACGTGATGAACTAACTTTAAAGAAATATGAATCAAATGGTATTCATCATCCTTTATTCCAGGAGATAGAAAAACAAAATATTATTAAAGATAAAATTTCTTATACTGATGAGAGAGATGAAGGCGTAGCACGGTTAAATCCATCACTTAATAATGGTAAATATACTTTAGGAAAGGGACTAAATGAGTTTGTTTTAAAGTTCCAAGTAGCAGGTAACGATAAGGCGAGAGTATATAATGATAACATGATAAAAGTAGCGAGGATTAAAGGTGAGATTACATTATGGTATGAGGTAGACAAAATAAAACTCGGAAAATTAGATTTCAGTAATAGGATTGCTGAGTGTACTTATGATGATTTAGTTTATATTGTAAACAACAAAGGAGCCAAAATGTTATTAAAGATTACGCAGGCAGATTCAGAATCTCATGGACGACCTGAAGACAACATTATTTTTGAGTGGAAGATATTAACGTAACTACATTTTATTTTATAAACAAAAATACCCCTCTTTCGGCAATGACTCCGATTGAGGGGTATCTTTATAGTCGAATTATTTAATTTTTATTATGGTTGTTCAAGCCATGTATTGTGTCTGTGATTTTCGCGTGCGCTTGTGTTACTTAACTCTTAATTTTTGATTGATATAAATTTCGTTTGGGTTCCTCAGATTATTCCAATTAACAATCTGCTTTTGTGTAGATCCGTATTTAACAGCTAAGCCGCTGACTGTATCGCCAGATTTAACAGTGTGGTATTTCGTTGTTGATTTCTTAACCGTTCCAGTTACGATAAGCTTTTGCCCTGCATAGATTAAGTTGGCATTGGTAATACCGTTTAAATTCTGCAGCGCCTTAGTAGTCGTACCATGCGCAGCTGCAATACCTGATAAAGTATCTCCCGATTTAACTGTATACGTATTTGTTTTTGCAGCACCTTTTACATAGAGCAGCTGACCTGCTTCAATATGATTAGGGTTACTGATGCCGTTTAAGTTTTGCAGTGCCTTTGTCGTCGTACTGAATTTGGCTGCAATGCCACTTAATGTGTCACCAGTTTTTACCTTGTACGTTTCAGCACTGGTAGTCGCATTGCTCGTTGATTCTTTTGGCGGTGCCGGTTTCTTCTTAGAAGCTTTACCATCCGTAAAGAATTCCAGTTTCTTATCACTGATAATCCTGTTTAAGTCGAGGTTACTGTTATAACCAGGCAATCTGCCATGCTCGGTATACTGGTGGATATCAGCAGGGTAAGCAGGCTTACTGTTTGCAGTTGCCGAGCCGTTCCCGTAGTGCGGAATCCACACGGCATCTGCTTTGGATGTGTCCAAATTCAACTGTTTGTACAG
This sequence comes from Lacicoccus qingdaonensis, assembly GCF_900101075.1. GTDB lineage: Bacteria > Bacillota > Bacilli > Staphylococcales > Salinicoccaceae > Lacicoccus > Lacicoccus qingdaonensis. The sequence continues at coordinate 4,145 of NZ_FNFY01000024.1, forward strand.
ATGGTGTGCAATGTACAGACCCACTTTTTTAGCACCATGTTTACGCAGTTCATTAATATAGTCATTAACTGCTTTTCTCATATTCGGATGGGGTGACGTTTCAACATCAATCCACCACATAGTAGGATTTAAGTCCTTCGTTCTGTCCCAGAACATTTTTGCTTCATTAACTACATGGGTATCATTTTGTGATCTGAAGAAGGCATAAGCAGCCGTCGGTACACCATGTTTACGGAACTCTTTATGGTAAGTCTTGTACTCTTTGTCAATCATGTCTGCATCCATTGTTCTGATAATGACGTGGTCCACATGTTGAGATAGTGTTTTGTAATCGATGCTTTTGGCAGGCTGATGATGAGATACATCAATAATCATTGCATCCGTTCTTCCTTTCAGCTGTGTCATGATATTTTGTTAATGTTAATATTTAAAACATCAATATTTTACTGTCATCTTCAAATATGGATGGTATCACAGAGTTCAGCAAAGATATTTTTCGCGGCTGTTTATCCTTGCGTTAATCCTATCAGAATAATCAGCACCAAAATAGTGCCTATGAAAGGCAATATCAAAAAGAACCAGCATCCCAGCCCGAGCGTGGTTGAATCATCAACGCTCCGCTTCATGGGCTGTCTTTTGCTTTTCTGTGTTTTTGCTTCACCGTGTTTTTTAGGCCGCTTCTTTATTCGATCTATAATATATTTCGGACTGTCATCACCGTTTTTCTTATTTGACATCATACGCATCCCCTTAACGCATATTTGCCCTGCTCTATTTAAACCGTGTTATATACCATATCCTTAATTTCATCATTTTAATCACTTATTAATTTCTGAATTTACTTTTATATAATAAGACCCGCAATGAATCTCATTGCGGGTCTTCAATTTTCAATTCACTTCATATCTTTTCCTGAGTAGAAGTCTTCATCTTTCATTTCTTCGAAGATGACACGTATACTGTCTTGCGATGCGAAATCTGTTGAATCCATCGTATTGATGATTTCTTTTGCGAGTGCTTCTTTCTGCTCGGCACTGCGTCCTTCTTTTAATTGTATTCGTACAAATGGCATGATTTATCACTCCTAATTTTTATATCCCCAATTATACTTATTTTATGTAGTCTAAGCCAAATCATTCATCTTTCCTCCGCTTATATACTGTAAATAGGCTTTGTATGAAACGTCACTGACCTTATCGTTTGTACTTGTGATATCCGTCATATAATTACCTGACGGTGCACTGTTTTTATATTTGGCCATTTCACTGTACTCGAACTTTTCTTTTTCAAGATTGAATTTGTAATGCAGCTTTAAAGCATTTAAATATTGGTTGTTGAAAGATGTAAATGAGATGTCCACTTCAATCTCCTCATTATTATTAAATCGCACTCTTGTATTTCCATTATAATTTCTGTACGAATGTATATGCTTAATATTGAACCAGTTGTTTTCCATCACTCTGTCTGAATGTGTGCAGAAGAAGATGATTGATCCAAACAGATCAATGATCACCGGAAGCTTAGCCGACAGGCCGGTCAGTTTCTTCGTCAATTCTTTTCTTGCCGGATAGCTCTGCGAATACTGCCTGCAGTTTTTTTCCAGTATTTTGTTGGGTGATGTCAGGCAATGAAAGCCGTTGCCGTACACTTCCCCCACTCTGCATTCGGTCAACCCCTTGTTTTCTACAGACAACATATACATCGTATCATCGTTAATATTAAAATGCTGACGTTTCATAAATCTGCCCCTTTATGTTATGATAAATATAATATAACATATGTTAACTATTCTGTTAACTATTATTATCATATTGAAAATATATGTAATTTATAATGACCGGGGTATTTTTACATCTTTTAATTGTCAAATAATTCAAAACATATTTGACAATGTATTTATGAGCATTTATAATTCTATACAAGATAAATTAAGGGGGCGGAATATTATGAGTAAACAAGTCTATCCTGTCAACCAGTTGCGTGTTTTCATCAATACGATCAACGACCTTTCGGCAGACATTTTGCTTCAAGAAGCGCTTGATGATTTCAATGCCAAACTTTACGAAGAAAAGATCGAAGAGGCACTGATTGAAAAAGATGAAGAAAAATTCAACACCTACACCACTTTGTTAAGAGAGATTACTGATGATGCGAATTAAAAATAATCTTATATACAGAAAAAGCTGACTTTACTTGGTAAGTATTTACATAGTAAAGTCAGCTTATTTTATTTATACTGCGAGATTTAAAAACTCTTCCCTTGTGATTCTGCCAAGATAATGGCTGATATCCACATCTTTCAGCGCATTATCAATCGCCGTGTAGCTGTGTTCAACACCCTCAAGCTTTTCTTCTATATCCACGACTTCCCCGACTCCGAAGAAATCACCGAAAATTTTCGCCTGTTCGATTCTGCCTTTATTCACTTCGAATCTGAGGTCAAGCAGGCCTGCTGAAAATTTATGAGAAACGTTGAAGTTATACTTTGGGTTTCTGCCGAAGTTCCACTCCCACGTCTGATACTTCTCTTCTGAAAGCTTGTCAATCTCTTTCCAGTCATCGTCTGTGAGTTTGTATTCTTCTATCTCTTCCAGTGAACCGAAGATATTGATCAGTATACGGCGTTTGAATTCCTCAATATCTATTTTCTCATCCAAGAAGTCATTGATGTTTCCGACTCTTGCACTGACTGATTTAATACCTTTGGATTCAATCTTTTTAGGGTTCACTTTCAATGCATTCTGCACTTCGCCGATATCACTGTCCAGCATCACTGTACCATGCGAGAACATTCTGCCCCTTTGGGTGAACATTGCATTCCCGGATACTTTTTTACCATCGACTTCGATATCATTTCTGCCCGACAGTGCCGCATTGACGCCCATTTCCTGAAGCGCATCGACAATCGGCTGGGTAAAGCGTTTAAAGTTATGGAAACTGTCCCCGTCGTCTTCTGTGATAAAGCTGAAATTCAGGTTGCCTTCATCATGATAGACAGCGCCGCCGCCGGATACACGACGGACGACTTTAATACCGTGTTCGCGAATATACGGTTCATTTATCTCTTCAATCGTATTCTGGTTTTTACCTATGATAATAGATGGCTGATTCACGTAGAATAAAAAATATGAATCATCTGTAGGAATCTCTCTTAACACATATTCCTCCATCGCTAAATTTACCATGGGATCTGTAATGTTGTTGTTGGATATGAACTTCACGGTGTGACCTCCTATAAATTATGATTTGTTACCATTATATATTAATCAACTGTAATTACTATTGATTTTGAAGAATTTTATCTGCGGTTTCCTTTGCACCTTTAACACAATCAGGCAGTCCGACTGCATAGTGGGATGCTCCGATCAGATGTACACCCGGATAAGTTTCTTCCATATAATCCTGGATACCGTCAATCATCTCTTTATGCCCCACATTATAGTTGGGCATGGAGTTTTTAAGCTTGGTAACGATCTGCAGCTCAGGTTCACCTTTGATATCCATGATTTTATTCAGATCTTTCAGAGCAAGTCTTACGATATCCTCTTCTGACTTTTCTTCTACGACAAAGTCTCCCGGACGGCCGACATATGCTCTGAGGAGCACTTTGCCTTCCGGTGTGGAATGTTTCCACTTTTTATTCGTCCATGTACATGCTGTAATTGCTGTATCCATATTGCGGCTGACAACAAAACCGGTCCCGTCGATATCATTGATTACCTGACTCTTGTCAAAGCCCATGACGACAGTGGCGACACTGGTTGCCGGCATGTGTTTGAAGTACTCCAGCTCCTTGTCGTCGAACCAGCGTTTGTATTGAAAGTGCGGTGTTGTGATGATGACTTCATCATAAAATTTGTCTACGCCGCCCACAGTCACTTTATAGCCATCTTCCGCTTTTTCTATATTTTCTACATCACTGTTCAAATTCAAATTTACATTTTGGGCAGTGACTTTTTCCTGCAGCCTCTCAATAAATGAAATCAGGCCATTTTTAAACTGGAAGAACTGCCCCACTTTTTTCGTGTTGCTTTTAGGCGGTTTCGATTTGATCATGCCTCTGATCAGACTGCCATATTTCTCTTCCTGATGTTTGAAGTTTGGATATGTCGACATCAGGCTCAGGCTGTCGATCGGCGTACTGTAGACACCGGATAACAGAGGTTCGATCAGGTTTTCAAGCACTTCATCACCGAGACGGTTTCTAAAGAAGCGACCCGCTGAAATATCAGTGTAAAGCGGCATCTTCTTCTTTGTCAGATCAAGCAATGCACGCACTTTACCCATCGGCGTGAGCAGACTTGTCGTCAAAAAAGGCCCTATTTCGGTCGGTACACCCAGCAGGGTGCCCGGTGGCACAGGATGCAGCTTATGGTTGGCATAAATATATGCCTGTCCTGTTTCATTTCTTACCAGGTCCTGCTCCATTCCTATGTCTTTCGCCAGATCCGTCAAAGCTTCCTTGCGGCTTAAGTAAGATTCCGGTCCAAGCTCTATCACATAGCCGTTCTTACGGTATGTGTTGATCTTGCCTCCGGCATGTCCCGCTTTTTCAAATACATCGACTTTTATATCCTGATTACCCTCAGTTAAATAATAACTCGCAGAAAGGCCGGATATACCGGCACCGATTATTGCAACTTTTGTCATTTTAACCCTTCTTTATCAAAGTAACTCAAGCTGATTGATCATCGCCTGGATAAATCTCTCATCTGTGTTCGGCATCGTCGGTCTGTGGTATGATGCACCCACTTCATCGCAGACAACTTTACACTCATAATCGTTATCATAAAGCACTTCCAGATGTTCGCACACAAATCCGAGTGGCAGATAGATGAAATGCTTGAAACCATGTTCGTTATACAGATCACGCGTCAGATCCTGCACATCCGGTCCGAGCCATGGATCCGGTGTGTTTCCTTCGGACTGCCAGCCGACAAATACATTTTGCAGATCTGCCTGCTCCTTCAGCAGCTGCGCCGTTTCTTCCAGCTGTGACGGATAAGGGTCGTTATGCTCTTTTATTTTCTCCGGAAGGCTGTGGGCACTCACTATAATCGCCGTATCTTTATGCTCGTCTTCACTGATTTCAGCCAGTGATGATTTGACCGCTTCTGTCCAGAAATCTAAAAACGGCTGTTCTTTATAAAATGATTCCACCGATTTTATGGAAATGCCGTACTTATCACATTCTTCTTTGGCACGCTGGTTATAAGTGCCGACGGAGAAGTCTGAATAATGCGGTGTAAGTACAACAGTTTCCACTTCTTTAATGCCGTCTTCAGACATCTGCTTTACTGCATCTTCTATAAACGGATCGATATGCTTTAAACCTATATACAGCTGATATTCATCTTCTGATGCAGAATTATATTGTTGCAACAGCGCCTCTGCCTGCCTTTTTGTAGTGTCGGCAAGCGGTGAAATGCCGCCGATGGCTTCGTAGCGTTCCTTCAAATCCTGAAGCGCCTCTTTTGCAGGTGGTCGGCCATGTCTGATATGAGTGTAATACGGCTCGATATCTTCCTCTTTATATGGCGTTCCGTATGCCATCACCAATAATCCTTTTTTCTGTACCATTTAAAATCACAATCCTTTACTGTAGTTATGAACAAGTTCTGTTAATCTCTTTAGTGTATCGGGGTTCACTTCAGGAAATACGCCGTGGCCAAGGTTGAATATATGGCCGGTGCGGTTGCCCTGTGTGACGATTTCTTTCGCTTTTGTTTCGATGATATCCCACTCTGTAAGAAGTAAGGCGGGTTCCAAGTTACCCTGCAGCGCTTTAGTCACACCGCTCTGTCTTGCTTCATCAATAGACATTCTCCAGTCCAGGCCGATGACATCGACATCAAGAGTATTCCATTCCGGAACAAGGTGTGACGCACCGATACCAAAGATGATTACCGGCACACCCTTGGATTTGACATGATTTACGATTCTGTTGATGTAAGGTGAGATATTCTCACGGTAGACATGGCTGCTCAAAGCACCGCCCCATGAATCGAAGATCTGAATGATGCCTGCACCTGAATCTACTTGTGCATTCAGATAAGTGATGCTCATTTCAGTCAGCTTCTCCATCAGCTTATGCCATGTCTCAGGTTCGTTATACATCAATTGTTTGGTTCTGTGATAGTTTTTGGATGGTCCGCCTTCTATCATATAGCTTGCGACCGTAAACGGCGCACCGCAGAAACCGATCAACGGCACATTGAGTTTTTCTTTAGTTAAAATTTCAATCGTCTTATATATATAGTCCAAGTCTTTATAAGGGTCCAATTCGCCGAGTTTCTCGACATCTTTGATGTCTCTGATCGGATTATTGATGACCGGCCCCACCCCGGCCTTTATTTCAACATCAATACCGATTGGTGCAAGCGGTGTAATGATGTCTTTAAAAAGGACAGCAGCATCAACATTATAGTTTTCTACAGGTGTCGCTGTTAAATAAGCAGTCAGTTCGGGCTGTTTAGTAATTTCAATCAAGGAGTATTTCTCCTTGACCTTACGGTATTCAGGCTGGCTGCGCCCTACCTGCCTCATAAACCATACAGGTGTATGCTCCGTCTTTTCCCCTTTAGCTGCTCGAATTATAGTATCATTAAACAATTCAGAACCCTCCGTCTCATATTTTCCCTTACCATTTTATCATATCTTACTTTATAGGACATGATGAAGGTAATAATGACAAAAATTCGATATATTTAAAGCTGCAAGTTTATAAAACTGAACTAAAAGGTATAGTATAGCAAGACATTTTAAGAGGTGAACATAATGATTTTATACATTACTACAGGGACAGTCAGATATTTGGAGACCTTACAGGACAGACACCCGGATCTGATGCTGAATGCAGTCGGCCAGGATGCCATGCTTTACCGGGAAGGTGAAGAGGAGAATCCGGTATTCGAGTCCGCTTCCGAGTACGATATATTATATAGTCATGGTGTGATGAGCCAGGAAAACACAGCTGCAGTACATTACATTCCGGTATCAGGCAGCGGTGAAGCATCCATTCTCGGCCATTTTTCCGATTTGAACCAGAAACTGCAAAATGTAAAAGGTTTGACTGCTTATCGTATCGGCCGTGCACTGCATAAAGACTCTTTCATCGTCTTTACACAATGGGCCGACAGTGCAACCATCACCGACTTCAAAGATACCGATATCTATGAAGATTACCTGGCTCCCGGTGCCGTGAAGAAATTCAGGGATATAGGATCTGTGTTTCACAGCTCAATATCATCCAAGACTTATTTGCCGCTGGAGGAAAACAGAAAGAAATTTGAAGAAATACCTGAAGAAGAAAGAGAAGACTACTGAGCGGATTAATCGCTCAGCAGTCTTTCTTTTTTGTATACACTTTTACTGAAATAGCTGTTCAGAAGATATCCCCACAGCGGGAAAATTACAGCGATATAAAAGTAAGGCGGATGCAGTATTATGAATAATGCGGCCAATGCGAGGGAAATGGCCAGCATGACCTTGTGAGAGAACCTGATATAGCTCTCCTGAATGTACTCCCTCTTAACCGGCCAGATCTTCGGCCAGAGCAGGTATGCCTGAGCCGTATACAGCTGGGACATCTGAAGCACTATGATATAAAGTCCAAACAGAATGATGATTACAGAAAGCATGAGCTGGTGCACCCACACCATCGCCACTGTAAATATCAACAGCAGCCGGAGTATGATCATCGGCAGATCGTTGTCCCTTAAAAATGTCCTTTTAAATAAATACTCATACATATGACCTTTATTGAACATGCCAGGTTTTGGCTGTTTCAGCAGTGAATCAAAATATTTCCTTCTTTTATACTGTTTGGATATATGGTGCACGTTTGTGAACATCGAAACATACTGGTAATATTTCTGCAGCAGTGCCGCTTCATAGTTGACGAGCGTCGTCCAGTCCAGATTTTTATACTGTTTTTTATTGATCCAGTAGTACAGCCCTGCGATCAGTGCCAGCCCTGCTGCGGCAAAGAATACATTTTGAAGCAGCAGCATCAGTGAAATGAAGTGGATGATAACGAGTAGGGTTATGACAGTGTTCTGGGACACAGGTGAATTGATCGCGTTCCTTCTGATAAATAATGCCATGATATACAGAATGACAGCCATGACAGCGAATACGCCCATCTCCACAACTGAATGCCCAACACTGAGAAGCAGTAATGCAATCACGAGACCGACAATCGGCAATCCGATATTCAGCCAGAATGAGTACTGGCTCGTATAGGAGAAATATCTCTTCATATTCTTTTCATATGGTGGTAAAAACAGCACATCCGCTTCTTTCAGTAATGAGCGGTACTTTGGTAATAGCAATACACTCATTATTAATGCCGCAATGAGATCCAGATATATCGTCGGCTCCATTGTTGATAGAATGCCTAACAATGAGTAAAGGAATACACCTGCTGCAATCGTTAAAAAGATCAGGAAATGGCTGTTGAATATATATTTGCCATAATAGCTTCTTATCTTTATATCATCTTCAATTCTGCTTTTATACAGAGGTGCTTTCATTTGAACCTGCGCCTCCTGTCAGAGATAGGTAAAGATCATCCAAAGAGGCACCGGGCATATTCATCTGCTCACGCAGTTCCTCGATCGTCCCGGATGCGAGCACCCTGCCGTCGTCCAGAATGACATACCGGTTACAATAGCGTTCCGCAGTCGATAAGATATGCGTACTCATCAAAATTGACCGGTTTTTATCTCTTTCTTCAACCATCAGCTCGATCAATGATTCGATGCCGAGCGGATCAAGACCGAGAAAAGGTTCGTCTATGATATACAGGTCCGGTTCCGCTATGAATGCACAGATCAGCATGACCTTCTGCTTCATGCCCTTGGAAAAGTGTGTCGGGAACATGTTGACTTTATCATCCAGACGGAAAACTTTGAGCAGTCTGTCGGCACGTTCCCATGCTGTCGATTCATCCAGACCGTACGCCATCGCGGTCATATTGATATGTTCCTTCAATGTCAGTTCTTCGTAGAGTATCGGAGATTCAGGGATATATGCCAGGTCTCTCCTGTACTTTTCTGTATCTTCATCTATCTGGATGCCGTTGACTTCTATACTGCCTTTATGTGGATGGAGGAGGCCCAGTATATGCTTGATTGTCGTACTCTTCCCCGACCCGTTCAGGCCGATCAGGCCGATGATTTCCCCGCTCTTGATATCAAAGCTGATATCATGTATAACTGCGGTCTTTGAATAGCCGCCAGTTAACTTATCTATATTCAGAACCATATTCGACTTCCTTTAATTTAAATTAAATTATTTGTATACTGATACTAAGTTACAATATATCATAATAAAACTACGGAGGTACAATGAATGACTAAAACAATTTTCGAGAAGATCATTGATCGCGAAATACCTGCAAACATCGTTTATGAAGATAACGAGGTACTGGCTTTTATGGATGCCTTTCCCCTGTCAAAAGGTCATACACTCGTAATTCCAAAACGTCCGATTGAAAACATTTATGAACTGGATGACGAAACAGGTGCCAAATTGATGGCTGCTGTCACCAAAGTATCCAAGGCACTGCGTGATGCATTTAATCCAAAAGGATTGAACGTTGTACAAAATAACGGTTCATATGCCTCACAGTCCGTCTTTCATTTACACTTCCACCTCATTCCGAGATATGATGACGAATATGACGGTTTCAACTATAAATGGGATCCGGTATCTGAACCCGGCTCTGATGATGAACGTTTGGAAATAGAAAACCATATTAAAGACAAACTCGATGAGTAATGAACACCCTTAATGGGTAATGGTTTATATATACTTGCTAAAAGGACGTGTCGTAAATGAAGTTTAAAAATATCGCAGTCGGTTTTGCAGTTGGTGTCACAGGCGGCATGCTAGTCTCATTCCTGAATGCACCGAAATCCGGAACAGAGCTGCAGCAGTCGCTGAAGAACGAATCGGGCAACTTTAAATCCCAGATGAACCAGCTGAAAGTCGAAGCTGATGAAGTCAAATCATCATTTTTGAAAACCAAGCATGAATCACAGGAAGTGTTCAACAGCCTGGGCGATGAAATCAAAACGATGATTAATAACTTCCAGGCGGATATTAATCCAAATATCGAAAATATACAAGGCCACATTGAAAATGTTTCCAACCGCGGTGAGGAAATCAGTAAAGATGTGGATAACATTATTAACAGAAAGAAAAGATAATTTTTGAAATTTTAAGCAGCGGGACACAATACTATTTGTGTTCCGCTGATTTTTTATGATATATTAGCTCTTGTATGAAGATTAAAGGAGAAGTGTTTATGAAGAAAAAGTTGATGCCTGTAGTAATCGGGCTTGGACTTCTCGGACTTGCCGGCTGTGGTAACGGTGAAGATGGAAGCTCAGATAGTGAAAATGGCTCTGGAGAGACAGAGTTCGGTGAAGTTTTGGCAACAAGTGACGCAGGAGACGTGACTGTTGATGATGTCTTGAATAATATAGGCACCACACAGGTTGCAAATCAGACGTTCCAATTGACTTTGGATCAGGTGCTTCAGGATAAATACAGTGATGAAGTCGATCCGGCTGAAATTGAAGAAGAAGTTGATGCTGAAATTGAACAGTACGGCGGCGAAGAACAGTTTGAAATGATGATGTCCCAACAACAGCCGGGCATGACGGCTGACAGATATAAACAACAGCGTATTGCCAGTACATATCATAATCTTTTCTTCACAGAACAATTTGATATTACAGACGAAGAAGCAATGGAGGGCTCTGCTGAAGGCGCACATATATTGATCGCAGTAGACGAAGAATCTGAAGATGGCCTGTCAGAAGACGAAGCTTTGGAAAAAGCTGAAGGACTCATTGCAGACATTGAAGACGGTGCAGACTTCGCTGAAGTTGCAGAAGAAGAATCAGATGATGGCAGTGCTTCAAACGGAGGTTCCTTAGGTCTTGTAACTGAAGGACAGATGGTTGAAGAGTTTGAAAATGCGTTGTTCGACCTGGAACAGGGAGAAATGACAAGTGAGCCGGTAGAAACTGAATTCGGCTACCACATCATCCAAAGAGGCGACGAAGAAGACATAGATGAAGAGCTGGAAGAAGTCAAAAGCCAGCTTGTGAACCAGAAAGTCCAGGAAAATCCGGACCAGGTCCTGACATTCTATCAGGATCTGATGGATGAATATAGTGTTTCATTCGAAAATGAAGAAATTGAATCTTACATCCAGGAGACATTCCTTACATCTGAAGAAGCAGCTTCCGAAGGTGAAGAATCTGGTGAAGGTGAAGAATCTGGTGAAGGTGAAGAATCTTCAGATGCAGAAAATACTGAAGAAGCAGATACTGAAGAACCAGCTGCCGATGACGAGTCAGCTGAAGATGAAGAAGCTGAATCTGAAGAATAAATTAATCAGCTTTTTTAACGGCCTGTACAGTTGTACAGGTCTTTTTTAATATCAAATTATGTTATAAAATATTTTTCAATTTTCTGTAATTTACTGTTATAATGAGAATTATAAAGCGCTCCTGCCCTGTTCTGTCTTTTAGTATATTAACCAGGGTCGTTTTTTGTAAGCGTTTACAAGTATAAAATATAATGATTTACGAGGGGGATTTTATTATGAAAGTGGGAAACCGTTTAACAGTCTACATTGTCATTGGTCTTATCGCGGGTATCATCATTGGTTCAATATTCAGCCCGATGGCGGATCAGGCATGGGTACAGTGGATTGATCAGTTCGTCTTTAATGTCGTCGGTCAAATATTCCTGAACCTGATTTTCATGGTTGTTGTACCGGTAGTATTCATTTCTATCGTACTTGGTGTCGTCGGGGTCGGAGATCCTAAAACTTTGGGGAGTCTGGGAATAAAAACAATTGCATTTTACTTAACCACCACCGCCATTGCAATCACCGTTGCAATCATCATCGCATTGGTACTGCAGCCGGGGGAAGGTCAGGCGGAACTGCTTGATTCATCCGAAGTGGAAGAATATCGTGAAACAGAGCTTGAAGGTGAGACGGGTGAGGCCATCGATCAGTCTGTGGATGAGACGATCATCAACCTGATTCCGTCCAACGTCATCGAAGCGATGGGCACTGCAAATATGCTGCAGATCATTGCATTCGCAATTTTCATCGGTATATCCCTGATTGCAGTACAGGACAAAGCTAAAAGTGTCATAAAATTATTTGAGGAAGCGAACGAGGTCATCATGTGGATTGTGCTGGCAATCATGAAATACTTTGCGCCCATCGGTGCATTCGGCCTTGTTGCCACAGCATTCACACAGGCTGGTTTCGGAGCGATCCAGCAGCTCGGCATGTACTTCGTCTGTGTGCTCCTCGGTTTATTCATCCATCTTCTTTTCGTATACGGGTCGGTCATCAAATTCATTGCCAGGAAACCGTTCATATGGTTTATCAAAGGCTTTGCGCCGGCGATGGGTGTCGCATTCAGTACATCTTCATCCAGTGCCACACTGCCGGTTTCAATGGAAACTGCACAAAATAATTTGAACGTTAAAAAGAGTGTATCCAGTTTCGTTCAGCCGCTTGGTGCGACGGTCAACATGGACGGGACAGCCATTATGCAAGGTGTAGCCACGGTCTTTATTGCTCAACTGACCGGTGTCGATTTAACCATCATGCAAATGGTAACCGTCGTAGTTATTGCAACGGTTGCGAGTATCGGCACGGCCGGAGTGCCCGGTGTCGGTCTTGTAATGCTTGCCATGGTGTTGACCGCAGTCGGTCTGGACCCTGCAGCAATCGGTATTATCCTGGGTATTGACCGTTTACTGGATATGACCCGTACCGCCGTCAATATTACCGGGGACGCCACCATTGCAGTTGTGCTCAATGAACAGCAGATCAGAAAAGAAGAAAAGGAAAAATCAGCACGACAGTCATAACTTTCATCATTGAATACTTTTCAAAATAAAACGCCCGGTCCTTGAATTTTTAAGGACCGGGCATTTTATTTCAATATTTAAAAGCTTTCCGGATTATATAGATTTCTGTTTTCCAGAGGGAAGATTCTGTCTGTGAATTTTCCTTTATCCGTATTATCAAGATGTTTATCCATCATCATCATTCTTGCATCAATATTGTCGATGAAGTGCAGAATTTCCGCTTCTTTCAGCATCGGCACTTTCGGTGAGCCATACTCGAGTTTCCCATGATGTGAAAGGATCAGGTGTTTAAGAAGCAGGACTTCCTCACCTTCTATTTCGAGTTCTGCGGCAATCATCGAAATCTCTTCAACCGCAATGACAATATGTCCGATCAGATTCCCTTCCGTCGTATAAGTCGTTCCTATCGGACCGGAAAGTTCCTTGACTTTACCGATGTCATGCAAAATGATGCCGCTGTACAGCAGGCTTCTGTTGAGCGACGGATAAATGTCACACAACGCTTCGGCGGTTCTCAGCATATAATGTACGTGGTAAGCGAGACCTGAAACGAAGTCATGATGATTTGTCATCGCAGCCGGATAAGTCAGGAACTCTGTCTTATACTTCGCAAGCATCTTTCGTACAATACGCTGCATCGCCCCATTTTCAATTTTGAGGGTATAATCCATGATGCTTTCAAAAAGGGTATCTTCATCAATCGGAGCCTTTTCAACAAAGTCCTTTGCATTCAGTCCATCCTGCTCCGTAGCCAGACGGTACATGGCAATTTTCATCTGTCTTTTATTGCGGTAATCGATGACATCCCCTTTGACTTTTATAAGAGCTTCCGGCAGAAGTACCTGCATGTCTTCTTTTGAAACTGTCCAGAGCTTCGCTTCAATTTCTCCTGAACGGTCCTGCAGATACAGCGTCATATAAGGTTTGCCCTGCTGTGTGACACCCTGCTGGCTTCTTTTGATCAAGTAAAATGTTTCTACACTGTCTCCTGCTTTAAGGTTTGCAATATTCGACACTTATTTCACCTCTATTTAACTTTCTCTTTTAATCTGATTGTCTGATTGGATGGTATAGAAGTATCCAGATTACATGTGAAATAAAGTACCTGGTCTTTTACTTCGCTTCTTAAATAATCCATTATTATTTTCTTACGTTCCTTATCGAAGTGTACAAATGCATCGTCAATAATGAGCGGCAGTTTATAGTAGCCCTGCAGTGCTTTGATCAGACTTAATCTCAAGCTGATATAGAGCATCTCTTTAGTCGATTGTGACAGCTCCAGCGGATGGAATATCTGTCCGTTTGAATGTTTGACGGTGATGCCGTCATCATCATAGATGACATTGATGTATCTGCCTTTGGTCACAAACTGGAATATGCTTCTCGCCTCTTCTATGACGATTGGCAGGCGTTCATCTTTAATGGCCTTAATATGTGTTTCAATCAACAGGCGGATGTAATTGAGCGACAGGTAATCTTCTGACAAGCCCTGGATTAGACTCTTCTTCATCTCATATTGATGGTTGAGTTCACTCAATTTACCGTCACTTTCCAATATATTGATTTCCTGGTTGATTTCAGCCAGCACTTTTTGTTCATCCTGGAGCATTTCATTGAAATGTTCAACCTGCTTATTGATGCCGTCCTCTTCTTCTTTCAAATCGGCAAGCATCAGTGACGCCAGGTCATTTCTAAGATCATAGTCGAACAATTCTTCATCCAGCTTGGCACTCAGATTTTTAAACTGCTCTAAATTATTCTGATACTCTTCAAATTTACGTGAGTGGTAGTAGTATTCTTCTTCATCATCCGCATCGACATAATCGAAAAGTTCATCGATTTCCTTACTGGATGAGCTGACCCGTTCTTCCATCACACTGATTTCATTTTCCAATAATTTAATCTGTTCATCAAGCTGCTTGTAATCGGCGATATTTTCATTGTATTCGGTAAGCTTCTGATTCACTTCATAAAATATTGCAGCATCACTATAAGTGATGCCTAGCATTTTGACATCCTCTTTCACTTCACGTTTAAAGTCCTGCAGGCTTTTGATTACATTGTCTTTTTCAACATTGTGCCTGCTGATCTGATTGCGCTTTTGCTTGATGTCCCGGATCGTATGGATTGCATCAACGATGTATTTGTTCTCGATATCAGCATTGATTCTCAATTTCTGCTTAACATTGAGCAGATCCGTATTCAGACGGTCATGATTGGTTTCTTTGATCGCTAAAGTTTCTTTAAGTTCTTCAATCTTAACATTGAATGAAATGCGTTTCGATTTTTGCGTACGCAGATCCATCTTTAAATCTCTGGCATCATTCAGGTCAAAATTGACATCATTTTCACTTTTGATCGTTTCTATTTCATCTTTCAGTTCATCGACTTCGTGTTCATAGTCGCTTTTCAGACTTTCTTCTTCCTCCCTGTTCGTCAGCAGCAGGAAGATTGATGCAACGACGGCGATGCCGACAAAGATGGAACCCATTAGGAATTCTGAATTGACCAGGTACAGTACACCGATGATCAATGTAATGATGCTGATACCCAAAATCAAAAAGGTCTGATTGCGTTTGGTGCGGTTACGTTCTCTCTTTTCACGTTCATATTCCTTTTCAATCAGCTGGTACATCTTTCCTTTTTCTTTAAGCTCGACCTCTTTATCCAGTACTTCTTTTTTCACTCTGATTCTTGAATCGCTGATCTGCGCATCTTCAAGGTCTGCTATTTCCTGGTCGAGCTGTCTGATATCAGACTTTATATGATCGATTTCCCGGACCAGATATTGTTCTTCCAGAGTGACTTCATCAAGTTTCGCAAGCAGGGTCTGTACGGATTCGCGGATGATGTTCGAATCATCGACTTCCATATGTTCCTGCTGCCAGCCGATATCCTTTTTAAGCAGTTCGATTTCATCTTCAAGATTTTCAATTGAGTGCTTCAGGCGGTCGATTTCCAGATTTTTCTGCTTAATCTCCGGCTCTCTTGTTTTAAGGCCTTCCAAATATTCAATATTTTTCTCGTCAGGCAGTTCAACCTGTCCTATTTCATGTTTCAGGACTTTTAACTTTTCCAGCCTTAGATTGATATCTTTTTTGGCCTGGTCATAACTGTTCTTTAAACTCTCATACCTCTCTATTCCTTTCTCGGGAAATACTAGAGGTTCGACATTCAGAATGCCCTCAAGAGTTTTCCAGTCTTTTATATCTTTGTGATACATAATTTCTTTGATTTTCTGTTTGCGGACGGTGTCCAGCTGGTTCAAGGCATCTCTTTTCGCATTGATGCTCTCTTCATACTTCAGCTGCTCTGTCGTCAAGTGATTGTAGTTCGCTTCTTCAGCTTCGAGCTTGCGGATTTTTTCATTGATTTCCTGAAGTTCCACCAGCTCCTGATTAATTTCAGGATTAATGCCGTTCTTTTTATACAGCTCTTTAAGTTCCTGGTCGATGGCTGCGAGCATCTCATCATATTCATGTGAACCGAGCGCTCCTGCCCTGAGCAGATAATCCTGAAGTTTGTCTTCCGTCATATTTTTATGAATGTCCTGCAGTCCGAGAACATCGAAGGAAAATATCGACCGGTATGTCCGCTTGTCGATAAAGTTCAGCTTTCTGACAAGCCAGTCCGCACTCCGGGTGGTGCCGTCATTCATATAAATTTTCACATCACCCTGGACCCGGTTGCCTTTGACTCTTTCGATTTCCACCGGGCCTTCGCCGTCTTCGAAGTCGACGACCAGTTTCCCGCCGTACATATTGTGCATTCTCGGTTCACGCCTGGGTTCCTGCTCCTTCCTTGTCGGGAATCCGAAAAGGACGGAATGGATGAACGACTGCATCGTCGACTTGCCTGCTTCGTTTTCACCGAAAATCTGAACGAAAGGCGTCGATGTCTTTAACTCGGTTTCCGCAATCTTTCCATAACCATATATATTCAATGATAATATTTTCATCTTTTCACTACTTCCTCATTAACATTTTCAAGCGTTCTTCCCCGAGGCTCAGATAATCTTCCTTTTTAAGATTCTGCATCGGCGGCAGGTGCCGGTTGATTTTCGGGTCCATATACATGGTGTTCAATGCTTCTTTGAAGATTTCTTCATTATCAGAGTAACTTGCCTTAATATCGTTTAAAATCGCTGTCTGATTTTGATTCAAGTAGTTGATGGACAGATTATCAATCCAAATGAAATTCCTTACATCCTGTTCATCTTCATGCAACAGTTCCAGCAGTTCCTTATAATCTATTTCGGAGAGTTCTTCATCCCCTTCGTGATTGATGGTGAGCTGGATAATTTTCTTGCCTGCTTCCCGCAGTCTTTCTTTAAATTCGACGATTCTCTGATAAATATCCTGTTTGTTCAATGTTTTCATTTCGAGGGCATATTCTGCAAATGTGATTTCATGAGCTTTTATGAAAGATGTACTCAAATAGACATCATCGCCTTCAACAAGCAGAAATCCCTTATCCCCATATTCATTTTTATGCCTGCCCTGGATGTTTCCCGGATAATGGATCGGCGGCAGGTCGGACAGCTGTTCCCTCACATGTATGTGTCCGAGTGCCCAGTAATGATATAGCTTACTGTTCAGAGTTTCCAGGTTGAACTCCGTATACCGCGCCTGATCATAACGGTTTTTTGAGTATGTGCCATGCAGAATGCCGATATGGATGCCTTCATTCAGATGATTGACCGGATAGTCATCCAGTTTGTTTTCATATGAATCATCCATGAAATAGCTGAATCCATGTAAAAAGACGCGTTCGCCCTTTTGACTGACACTCTCGAACGTCTCGACATTTTCCTTGAATACACTGACGTTGTCCGGCCACTTGGATTTGACGTTTTCACTTAAAGGGTCATGGTTTCCATGAATCATATACACAAAAATACCATTGTCCTTCAAACGTTCAAAGCCTTTCTTCAAAAAGGTCTCGGCTTTCAAAGTACGGTTTTCCCTGTCGAAAACGTCACCTGCTATGATGATGAAGTCCACTTGTTCCTCGATGGCTTTATCAAACATTCTTGTCACACTTTTATATGTACTTGATGTCAGTTCTTCAAAAATATTGTGTGGCATTTTCGTACGGGACTTGAACGGACTGTCCAGATGCAGATCCGCACTATGTATAAATTTCACCACTGATCTCACCTACTTTTCATTATCAATATATACAATCATTATAACAAATATAAAAACAAAAGAGGTCTAATAATAGACCTCTTCAAAGATTAATTTTCGTTGTTGATTCCATATAACTCTTCAATTGGTTTCATGATGACTCGGTTTAAGTCCTGAATCAGCTGGCTCATGTTCTGCTCAGCTTCCATCAGTGCTTTAATATTTTCATCATCTTCAATTTCAGCTGCAGAGCTCTGTGCTTTCTGAACATCTTCTTCCAGTATTTCTTCGCCCTGCATCTGCTTTTGCTGAAGTTCCATCTGTACCTGTCTGAACTCTTCGAAAAGTTCTTTTGATTCAGGGTTGCTGTTCACTTTCGCATAAAGGTCCTTCATGCTGTTAAATTCATCTGATTGTCTTAACGCACTTTCAAGTGCATTGGCTTGATCGTACACATTTACTGACATCATAAAACTCCTTATTTTGTGATGTTTCTACTGTACCATACAATAATAAGTTATAACAATACTACAACTATACCTTGGAAAAGACCGATGATTGCACCCAGTATAAATCCGAGCAGAGTGATCATTTTGAACTCTTTGTTCGCGACATCCATGACAAGATTTTCAATATGATCCAGCTGGAAACTGTCGATCTGCTTTTTGATCACTTCGGCAAGCTGGAGCTTATCCATGATTCTGCCCATGTTGTATGCCAGGTAGTTGGTCGTGTTGTCTTTCAGTCTGTACTTACCGCGTGCTTTGAACGAATTGAAGAGCTCTTCATTGAACTCCACGATGGGTTTATTCAACAGCCCGCGGATATTGATCCGTTCCTGCATCACATTGCCGATACTGTCCACAAGGTCATTTTTATCACTTACGGATAAAAATTCATTTAAAGATTTGCCTTTTAACCTGTCATATTCCTCTATGATGAAACGCTCGACGATGCCGAGCATTTTCGGGTGATTCAGCAATTTGACCAGTTCCTTCTGAATATTCAGAGCAATATTCTCTTTAGTCATGAAGTATTTGATCGATCTTGCCATACGACCTCTTTTCTCAATAAATTCATCAGTCATGGTGTAGAGATCATCGAAACCTTTATCCGACATGATATAACCTTCAATCTTCTGGACGAGCTGCGGCTGAACCTGCATTACCTTCATATCTATTGTGTGCATCGCATCCGTCGGTATCAGATTTTCAATTTTGGAGACATACAGTTTATCGCTCTCTTCAGCGATTTTTTTACGCACTTCATTATTGAACCCGTCTATGACCTTTTCAGAAAGTCCCTCATGCAGTCGTTCAAGAAAATAACTGATGCTCAGTTTTTCGCTTTCGACAGTGTCTATCTGTTTATCAATAAAGTTCATGATGAAACGTTCAGACTCGGGACTTTTTATTTTATCGATGAACACATCCGGCGTGAGGAGGTGCCCTGTAATGATTTTGCCGAGCTTGGTCGAAGCCTCGCTGCGCCTCGAAGGTATCACACCCGGAGTGAAAGGCAGTTTCATTCCGAATACATATATTGCTTTATACGGTCTGAACAGCATTTTTATCGCCAGCATATTGGTAAAGCCTGCTATCAAAGACCCTGTAACTATCATAAATATAATCAGACCAAAGGAATTCATCCGGTCCCCCCTTTCTCTTCAATGCATTTCGCACTTCTAAATAATACCATAAAATGACCGTCTTAAAGAAAAAAAGAGCAAAGCCTCTGTCGCTTTGCTCTTCTTTATAAAATTTATACAGGCTGAAGTTCCACTTGTTTGTTGAAGTAGGTTCTGATTTCACGCTCGATGTAGGAAGCATGTACAGGCTGATTCTGGTCGTTCATCACACGGTAGATCTTGTTGCCCCTGTTAAACTGAAGTGCGTAGCCACTTCTCGTTTCAAGCGTTTCCCAGTATACCTTTTCACTGTCATAAAGTGGATATACACAATGACCTCTTGAGATTACCTGAGCCAGCTCCAGCGGATCGCCGGAAAAAGTATTTGTCAATACTTCACTGTTTCTGAAAAGTGCACATAAAGAAATACATGTCGTCCAATTAGGAAGGATACGCTCCTTTTCAATCTGAACTAAAGTTTTCTTTGACAATCCTATAGTATGGCTCATCGAATCTTGAGTGTACCCGGCTTCGGTACGTACCATTTTGAATTTAGACTGTAGAGTCTCTATAAAAGCCTGCTTATCCATTAATTAACACCCTTTCAATAATACAACTGCCTATAACTATTTATAGTAACGTTAAATTATGCACTTAAAACATGATAATATAAAATTACCAAAAATAAAAGAGTATACAAGATAAGTTCAATAAGTGTTCACTTATTGAAATCCCATATACTCCTCCATTATATAGCTTTTTGCATCAAAAGTGTAAAATTCAGCTTACACCTCTGTTTTGGCTTTTTCTTCTTTTCTGTTCTGCTGTTCATTCAGTACAGAAGCAATCGCGGCATCACCGGTAATATTGACTGCAGTACGTGTCATATCAAGCAGTCGGTCGATACCGATGATAATACCGATTGCTGCCGGATCGAGCCCGACGGCGGTCAGTACCATCGCCAGCATGACAAGCCCCACTCCCGGGACCCCGGCTGTACCGATACTTGCAACAGTTGCAAGTACAACAACGGTCACCATCTGCATGATCGTCAGATCAATCCCTGAGAGCTGTGCGATGAACACTGTCGCAACACCCTGCATGATTGCGGTACCGTCCATGTTGATTGTCGCCCCGAGCGGCTGTACGAAACTGGATATGCTTTTTCTGACTTTTAGGTTCTTCTGTGCGGTTTCCATGGAAATCGGCAGAACCGCGCTGGATGAAGATGTACTGAATGCAACACCCATCGCCGGTGCAAAGCCTTTCACAAACCAGATGAACGGTTTCTTCGCAAGAAACTTGATGACCGATCCGTATACGAAAAGTAAGTGGATCAGCAGTGCCAGCAGTACACATACAAAGTACATGCCAAGCTGCTGGATTGCACCGAAGCCGGCTTGTGTAAATGCCGTAGCCACCAGTCCGAATGCCCCGATCGCAGCAAAATATTTCATGATCGCAAGAACGATCCACATGACCACTTCATTCGCTTCTTCAAACAATTTAATGAGTCCTGGTATTTTATCTTTGACTGCAATCATCGCGATGCCGATGAAGATTGCAAATGCGATGATCTGCAACATATTGGCAGTCCCCATCGCTTCAATTATATTTGTCGGAATGATGTTGATCAAAGTCTGGTCAAACGTCTGATCAATCGCTTCCCCGGTTTCTCCGTCGAGTTCATTCGAACGGTAGTCTTCAACTTCCGTTGAATCCAAAAGTTCCGACTGTCCGACCCCGGGCTGGAGAATCAATGCCACAATCATCGCTATGGAAATCGCGATGGCTGTTGTCACCAGGTAGAACGATAATGTTTTTATGCCGAGGCTGCCCAGTGTTTTTGGATCACCGACACCGACTACCCCAAGTACTATGGAAATGAATACTACTGGTACAACCATCATGAATATCATGCTCAAAAATAATTGTCCGACTACATTGAATATGTACTGGTCAATCCACTGCACCCATGCCTGGTCTGCCATCGGGCTGAATATTGAACCAATGACGATACCGGCAATGAGGCCAATGATAATATATATGGTTAAACGGTTGCCTACTTTCATATTATTCCTCCTAACAATGAAATGAAAACACTTCCAGATTATACATTGATATTTATCTTTAAACAACAATTATTTTATATAACACACTATGAATGAATTTCATAATTCTAACCCCATGTCTCCCAACAGTTTTGAGAGTTAAAAAAAGAAGCACCTCCCCAAATCTTGTATAATGGTAGTTGACGAACAAACCATAAAAAGACTGAAGGAGTGCTTCTTATGACCATTATACGACAACCAAGCTTATTTGGCATCCAGGAATTATATGACATGGCACCTCCCCAAAAATATGATGCCATTATTTCTACGATAAATTTGGATAAAATTTATCATGCAGTAACGAAAAAGTCCCGACTTGGTGCACCTGAAGAGTTGAACTATGCCGCCATGATTATTTCTATCTTTGTTAGATATGTTGAAC
>NZ_FNFY01000026.1 GCF_900101075.1 Lacicoccus qingdaonensis
TTATTTCGGACAGGGGTTCATCAAAGGTTTCATAGAAGATATTGAACCCTGGCTGCGCCGCCGTATCAGGCAACTCATTCTCAAACGGTGGAAACAACCGAAAACGAAAATCAGAATGCTCGAACGGTATGGCTTGGACGCTGACGGTGCCAGACGCATTGCGTATTCGCGCAAAAAGTACTGGCACCTATCCAAAACAGAAGAAGTCCATCATGTGTTGACAACAAAGAGACTCCGCCAATGGGGTTTAGCGCCGCTAAACCAATTGGCAGAGTCTGCTTACGCAAGGTATTGAACCGCCCAGTACGGAGCCGTACGCTGGGTGGTGTGAGAGGACGGGAGTCATCTACTCCCTCCTACTCGATTATTATGAAACATAAGGAGTGGTGAGAGTGACGGAGTATGTAAAATATTTGAACATGAAGATCAAAGACAATCATTTATATTTCATCAGCGACGAGACCGGCAAAAGAGAGCTTCATAAATATAATCTGTATGATGGCTCGACCGAACAGGTGACAGAAGAGGAACAGAACGTCAAAAAATACTGGTTTACAGATGATCAATTGATGATATCAACAGATTTTAACGGCAATGAAAGAGAGCAGTTCAAACTGGTGGAAAAAGATATTTCTCTGACGGACTCA
The DNA here is from genome assembly GCF_900101075.1 of Lacicoccus qingdaonensis. Classification (GTDB taxonomy): domain Bacteria; phylum Bacillota; class Bacilli; order Staphylococcales; family Salinicoccaceae; genus Lacicoccus; species Lacicoccus qingdaonensis. The sequence goes on from NZ_FNFY01000026.1 coordinate 648, forward strand.
CCGGATTACTATCATTATTATGGTATTGCCGATGGTGATACAATCATCTACTTGAGAAATCACCAGGATAAGGGGCATTTCGAATTGTATTCATCCACACTAGGAGGTGGACATGAACTGCTCACGACATTCGACAGACCGGTTAAAATCTTATCAAAGTATGATGACAGACGGCTGTTGATCAGCGAGGACACGACAAACATCAACCAACGGATATATCTGTATGACCTTGACGCGGGAGAGACGGAGGAACTTCCGTTTCCTGAAGGGCGGTTCAAAAATTACACATCCATCGATGACAGCCGGGCAGTCTTCATCAGTGACTATACAAACGGCTATCTGAATCTTTATTCGTTGAATAAAAAAACGTGGGACTTTGAGAGAATTACCGATTTTGTATGGAATATCGAGCATTTTACGCTGTCAGCGGATAAAAACACGGCTTACATGACGTTGAATGAAAATGGGTTCTCACGTGTGTATAAATACGAAATAAACGGACGGTCTTTGACGAAACTGGATCTTCCTTTTGAAGGGGTCATCCATTCATTCAAGAAAAATAAAAACCATCTGTATTTTTTATATTCCGGGATGGCGGAACCGCACCATTTCTATCGTTATGATCTGATAGAGAATTCACTTGAAAAACTGTTTGGCAATCCGCCGGCGGATACTGAAGTGGCCGTCTCATCAGACACTTTTATATCATTTGACGACCTGGATGTCCCATATTATTTATACGGACAGCAGGGAAGCGGCATCAAAACTGTCATCCATGTTCACGGCGGTCCGGAGTCCCAGGCACGGCCGGAGTTTAACGAGCTTTATTACAAATTGTATAAGGCAGGCTATCAGATTGCAGTGCCGAATATACGCGGCAGCACCGGCTACGATAAATTTTATATCGGTCTGGATGATAAGGAGAAGCGGCTGGACGCTGTACGGGATGTCGTTTGCTTGAGGAAACATTTGATCGATGTCCACGGCGCTGATACCGGACGCATTTTCATAATGGGAAGAAGTTATGGCGGTTTCATCACTTTACTGTCGATTACACAGTATCCGGAACTGTGGACAGGTGCGGTGGATATCGTCGGCATATCCCATTTGAAAACCCTCCTTAAAAATACATCGAAGTGGCGGAGAGAACTCCGTTCTCATGAATACGGTTTTATCGGCGAACATGATAAGTTCATGAAGGCGATTGCGCCACTCGAGAATTCGGCTCGGATACAGGCACCTTTAAGAATCTTCCATTCGAAACATGATGTCAGAGTGCCGTACAACGAATCTGGGCAGATGTATAACAAGATGAGGATGCAGGGGAAGAATGTTGAGCTTGTGGCGTATGAAAATGAAGGGCATCAATTTTTGCACACAGAAAATATTGAGGATATGAATGAAGACATTATCAAATTTTTTAATGGACTGAGTTGATAATTAATGTTTAATGCTGTGCAGACAGGCTATTAGAATAGTGTTCCACTGTTCACATGTAAAATAATACTTCGATTTAGAGTTTTTTTTAGTTTCCTACTTGCTTTTTGTAACTAGGTGTATTATTATAAATGTATAGAAAAAATAATAAAAATAAAACTTGGAGGTTTTCTTAAAAATGACTAAATTTGTAGCAGACAACGTTCACTCGGAAGTGGAATTTTCAGTAAAACACATGATGGTGACTAAAGTGAAAGGTTCTTTCAATGAGTATTCAGTAGAAATCGATACAGATTCAATGGAAGACTTTGAAAATGCAACTTTGACAGCTTCAGCAAATGCAGCGACAATCAACACTGGTGTTGGTGACCGTGACGGCCACCTTCAGTCAGAAGATTTCTTTGATGTTGAGAAATACCCTACAATCACTTTTACTTCAAACAACATTCAAAAATCAGGTGACACATACAAAGTAACAGGTGACCTGACTATAAAAGATGTCACTAAAGAAGAAACAATCGTAATGGAATATAACGGCCAGGGTAAAGACCCGATGGGCGGCGGAACTGTACATGGTTTCGAAGGTTCATTCGCGATCAACCGTGGTGACTATGGCCTGACTTGGAACGCTTCACTTGAAACAGGCGGCGTCCTTGTAAGTGATGAAGTTAAAGTCAACCTTGAACTACAATTCCAGGAAGCTGAATAATAGATATAACCTTTACCACACCCGCCGGGTGTGGTATTTTCAGTATCAAGGATTATATAAATATCATGGAAATGTTGAGGAATCGATATGAATGAAGAAAAGATTATCCAGTCAGTAAAAGACTACGTTGAAGATTTTCATGCAGGAGATTCGACGGGTCATGATTTTCATCATGTGATGAGAGTATACAGAAATGCTTTACATATTCAGAAAAATGCCGGCGGGGATTATTTTATCATCTCTGTTGCCAGCCTGCTGCATGACACGATTGACGACAAGCTGAATAAAAGTGAGCATGCAGTTGAGGATGCCAGAAACTATTTGAGGGAATTTTCAATTGAAGAAGCGGTTGTCGAGAGAATTTTGTACGCAATGCAGGCGGTGTCCTTCAAAGGCGGGAAAAATGAATTTACAGTAAGAAGCATTGAAGACGAAGTCGTTCAGGATGCGGACAGGCTGGATGCACTCGGTGCCGTCGGCATTGCCAGAACGTTCATATTCGGAGGTGCAAAAAATCATGAGATGCATGATCCTGAAATAGATGCCAGAACAGATATGACTGCAGATGAATACCGCAAAGGGAAAAATACGATGATCAATCATTTTTATGAGAAACTGCTGAAGCTGAAAGAACTGATGCATACGGATACGGCCAAAGCGCTTGCCGAAGAACGTCACCGTTTCATGGAAGAATACCTGGAGCAGTTTTACGGGGAATGGCAGGGGGTGAAATAATCACTCCTGCCAATTTTTTAATGCCCGTGCAACTTCTGCAAGTGGCAGTCCGACGACGGTATTGTAATCTCCCTGAATCTCCTTGACCAGCACGGCACCATGGCTCTGGATGCCGTAACCGCCTGCCTTATCGTAAAAGTCATCCTTTTGTAAATAATTTTCAATATCTCTTTCACTTAAATCATAAAAGGTGACATCGGTTGTAGAGATGATCATCTTCTCCTTGTTCAGTGAACGGAGCAGACAGGCAGTGTGGACCTGATGTGTGGCGCCGCTGAATTCTTTGATCATTTGATAAGCATGGTCTTTATTTCTGGGTTTTTCATATATTATGTCTTCTTTAGATACAACGGTATCAGCGGTTAAAACCACTTCCCCTTCATGTAATTCAGTGACATCGGACTTTATTTCAGCAAGAGCCTTTACTTTTTTTACCGGGTTTGTTATTGTTACTCTTGATTCATCTGCCGACTGTTCACGCAGTTCAAATCCAACGTCGATCTGATTAAGAAGATCGCGTCTGCGCGGTGAAGATGAAGCTAAAATTAATTTCATATAAACATCCTTTTTAATATATTATTACATATTTAATGATCGCTCACGAGTGATAAATTCAAATGTTGAAGCGGTGGATGTTCATTGAGCTGAAGTTGTTTTGTTGTATCAAATACTTGAGAGGTGAAATCGATGAGAGTGGAGCTCACGAAATTTCGTGTTAAAGAAGGCAAAAGCAAGCGTGTTGATGCGTGGATAGAGTATATGCATGAAAATATGGACGATGTACTCATGAACCTGGAAGGGGAAAGGATGTACGTCGAAAGTATATTCAGAGAAAAATTCAACAATGTTGAATACTTATACTGGTACAGCGTACAGGAAGACCAGATGAGAGGCACAGACGAAGTGAACAACCAGAAAATTGATGAAAAGCATCTTGAGTTTTTTGATGAGTGCATCGATAAGACTTTTCGCCCTGAGGATATGACAGCCGCATGTGTTATGATTCCGTCACGCATCAGAAGTGCGATGGAGAGCAGATAGATGTTTGAATAAGCGTGAGATTGGGAGTAGGCTGAGCTTACTCTCTTTTTAATTCGGAGGGATAATATGAATGATGCAGTTTTAAAGCACTTATCTGATAAAGTTGAAGTTTTCTGGCTGAACGATAAATATGATACTTATGATCAGTATGCCGGGAGCGGATTTACGATTGATGACATTCAAGAAGCCGAACAGAGGCTGTTGAAGTTTTCACCGCTGATAAAAAGATTGTTCCCCAGGACTGAAGGCAGTGGCGGTATTATAGAATCTCCCGTTGAAAAGATAGAAAATATGCAGCGTTGGTTAAATGAAATTGAAGGACAGGATTTAAAAGGTGCTCTGTATATTAAAAGGGATGATATTCTGCCGATTTCCGGATCGGTCAAAGCACGCGGCGGCATATATGAAATATTGAAGTATGCGGAAGAACTGGCTGCAGAGTCCGCTCTGATAAATGAAAAGCAGAGCTATGCCCAATTCGCTTCAGAACGCTTCAGGGCGCTCTTTAACCGGTATACGATAGTTTGTGCCTCGACGGGCAACCTGGGCTTGAGCATAGGCATTATGAGCGCTGAACTGGGTTTTAAAGTGGACATCCATATGTCTGTTGATGCGAAAGCATGGAAAAAGGCATTGCTCCGGGATTACGGAGTGAATGTGATCGAGCATGAAGATGATTACAGCAAAGCGGTGGAAGCCGGCAGAGATGAGGCCATGAAACGCAAAGATTTTTATTTTGTGGATGATGAAGACTCGGAAACACTATTTTTAGGTTATGCAGTCAGTGCGCTGAGGCTGGAAAATCAGCTTACCGAAGCTGGGATTGAAGTCAGTTCGGATAATCCACTGTATGTGTATCTTCCATGCGGTGTCGGAGGTGCACCGGGCGGTATTGCATTCGGCCTTAAGGAAGTGTTTGGTGATAATGTGTATCCGGTGTTTGCAGAGCCGGTAAATTCACCGTGCATGCTGCTCGGTGTGATGAGCGGGAAGCATGATGATATATCGGTGAGAGATATCGGGCTTGATAATGTGACCATTGCTGATGGACTTGCTGTCGGCAGGCCTTCGAAGTTCATAGGCAGAACGGTGGAGAAGTTGGTTTACGGATTTTATACTGTTCAGGATGCATCATTGTATGAAATGCTCGCCAAATTGTGGGATACTGAGAAGATGAAGCTGGAACCTTCTGCACTTGCAGGAATGACAGGTGGCTACAGGCTGCAAAAAGAACAGCCGGATATGGTTTCAGGTACCCATCTTGTGTGGAGTACCGGCGGGGATATGGTACCTGAAGATGTCTGGCAGAAAGATTATGAGCAAGGATTTGAACTGCTTAAGGAGCAGGGGTGAAGGTATGAAAGTCATTGTTGGCATGGATTCATTTAAGGGGAGTCTGTCTTCGCACGAAGCAAATGATGCCGTTTCAAAAGGAATCCGGTCAGTGGTCAAAGATGCGGATATAAAATCATACATCATGGCCGACGGCGGAGAAGGGACGACGGAGGCTTTGATTAAAGGTTTGAATGGTGAGCTTATAAATGTTCCGGTCACTGGGCCGCTTGGAGCCGTGGTTAATGCTGAATATGGAATCGTTAAGGAAGAAGACCTCGCGGTCATTGAAATTGCAGAAGCATGCGGACTGACATTACTCACCGATGATGAACTGAATCCTTATAAGACGACAACGTATGGTGTGGGTGAAATGATCAATCATGCATACGAAGCGGGTGCGAGACGGTTCATCGTCGGACTCGGGGGCAGTGCAACCAATGACGGTGGTGTCGGTATGCTCCAGGCACTGGGGTATCAGTTTGTCGATGAGTACGGTGAAGAGATTGAATATGGAGGCGGGGCTCTGTCGACAATGTCGGAAGTGATTAAAACACCGGAAGCTTCGAAATTCGATGACTGTCATTTCAGAGTGGCATGTGATGTCAATAATCTGTTATACGGCACGGAAGGTGCGACTTATGTATTCGGCCCTCAAAAAGGTGTGACCGGAGAGATTCTGTCACACCTGGATGGCGGTCTTAAACACTTTGCCGATATAACTGAAAGACAGATGGGTATTGAAATATCAAAAGTAGAGGGGGGCGGTGCTGCAGGAGGTCTCGGGGCAGCCTTTTACGGTTATCTCAATGCGGATCTTGAATCAGGTATCCAGCTCGTCATCGACATTCTGGATATGGAGAAGGAAATGGAGTATGCGGATCTTATCATTACCGGTGAAGGCAGGCTGGACGGGCAGACATCGATGGGAAAAGTGCCGGCAGGCCTTGCGAAACCGGCTAAAAAATTCAAAGTTCCCATCATCGCATTCGGCGGCAGTCTGACCGATGATGCATATGAACTGGTGAATCAGGATATGGATGCGATATTTTCCATTCAACATTTCCCGGTATCATTGGAAGAAGCGATGAAACGCAGCACGACGAGTTTTAATTTGGAAAAGACTGTGAGTCAGATGATGTCAGTTTTCTTGTTGAATAGGTGACATAAAAACACGCAATTCCAGTTGATGGGATTGCGTGTTTTGAATTTACATATTTTCAACGTACTCCTTGATCACAACTGCCTGATTGTGTTCTTTATCCTTTGCCGCATAGAGCAGTGTGACATTATGACCATCGGAGTCTTCTTTCAGCAGTTTCAGATCTTCTTTATGGTCTTTCAATTCTTTTTTATATTTTTTCTTGAACTCATCCCATTTTTCGGCATCATGGTTGAACCACTTTCTGAGGTCGGTTGACGGAGCAATATCTTTCATCCACTCGTCATGTTCCAAATCTTCTTTTTTTATGCCTCTCGGCCAGACGCCGTCAACTAGAATACGTTTCCCATCCTGCTGTGAAATATCATCATAGACTCTTTTTATTTTCAACATTTCACTGTCTCCTTTCATCTTCCTTATCTTTCAATACCCGTTTTTCTTTAATTAAACGATTAAACTCCTGATCCAGTTCTTCGCTTGGTTCGAGCGATAACCTGCCAAGGACATCAGAGATTTTGTTTTCAATAAGCATCAGTTGTTCTTCAACACTGTCCACGGGCTCTGCCGTCTGATCGCTGATTAGGCTGCCGTCCTCAATTGTATAAACGGTCTCAGTGACATTATCTCTCAACACTTTGTCATGTGAGACAAGAATGATGGTGGCAGGGTGGTCGATAAGCATATTTTCGAATGCTTCCACACTGTGGATATCCAGAAAATTCGTCGGTTCATCCAGCATCAGCACCTGTATGTCAGACATCAGAATTTTGACGAGCTGAACCTTTACACGCTCTCCGCCGCTGATGACATGGATTTTCTTATGAACGGCTTCTCTTCTGATACCTAGTCTCGCGAGAACCGTCCGCACCGTCGTCTCATCATAAATACTTGTTTCCATGATATTTTCAAGAATGGACTTGTCGTCAACAAGCAGCTCCAGCTGCTGGTAGAAGTAGCCGATTTTCAACGTTGAATCTTTATATTTTTCATGAATATGATTTAACAGTGTTGTTTTGCCACTGCCATTTCTGCCGGTTATTGCGATTTTTTCACCGGCTTTGACAAATAACGAGCCTTCTTTAATGATATCTCTTCCGCTGCGTTTTATATTTTCATGTTCGATTCTGATAATCGTCTTGTTTCCGAGCGATTCCATACTTTGGGTATGGAACCTGACCTCTTTTTCCGTCCTCGGTTTTTCTTTCTTTTCAAGCTGGTCGAGTCTTGATTGCATACCTTTTGCCACCTGGTGAAGGTTTTTCTGTTTTTTGTTGTAGTAGGGTGTTTCGATTTTGTTGTCCAGCACCCGGTTTGCCTGATGTGCCTGTTTCTTTTTTCCGGCTATCGCATTTTCCAGCTGTGCTTTTTTATTCCGGTATTGTTTATATTCTTCTTCCGCCCGCTCGAGCTGCTGTTCTTTCAGCGCTTTGTATTTATCATAATTTCCGGGGTATGCTTTAATTTCTTTGTCCTCTACAGCCCAAATTTCGTCTGCTGTTCTGTTTAAAAATTCCCGGTCGTGAGAGGCGATGATTTTTATGTTATTGATAAGCTGCAGTTTTTTTACCAACGCCTCCGAATTTTGTTCATCAAGATGTGTGGTCGGTTCATCCAGCAGCATGATGCCAACGTCATGGTTCAGAGTCTGATTCAAGTACAGCTGAGTCGTTTCTCCGCCGCTTTTTTCCAGGTCACTGTCCTTGATCTGCGGTATGAGCTGGATGGTCTCATCCGTAAAGTGGTCCGGGTTTCTGAGAATATGGTTGAAAAGCGTCGTTTTGCCGCTGCCGTTTCTGCCGATCAAACCGATCGTCTTATTTTCATGAATTTTTAAGTTTTCTGCTTTAAGCAGTGTTTCCCCGTTAATTTCCAATTTTACATAGTTAATCTCTAGCATAAAAAAACCCCCGATTTTGTGAATCGAATCAGGGAAGACAAGCCTAAATATGTTATAATGATATGCATTATAAAGCATACTATTATACATGAAAGTGAGTAAAATATAGGCATGGAATTATCCTGATCCGACATTTTTTGCATCAAAAAATAAGCATGAGTATGTCTTCTGAAAAGGATAATTTACTCCATCGGCCAAATTTCACTCCTTTAATAATATTGACTTAATTTTACACTTTATTTGAAATAAATTCAATGGAAGGAGTATTTTCATGGACCGTTATGAATTTAAACAGAAAGTAATCGATTATGCACACAGTATCGGGATAGATGAAATCGGCTTTACACATGCCGAACCTTTTGTGGAGTATAAAGCGAAATTGATGGATTATCTGGATAAAGGGTTCGCTTCGGGTTTTGAAAAGGGCAGTGTGGAAGAGCGGACCAACCCGAAGGCGAGCCTGCCGAACGCACAAAGCATCATTGCGATTGCTGTCGGCTATCCGAATAAACTTCCGGATGCCCCGAAGGGGAGGAAAGGGAGCAGGCGCGGCATTTTTGCCCGTGCTTCGTGGGGGATGGATTACCACACACTGCTGAACAGAAGGCTCAATAAGCTGGAAGCATATATCAAATCGCTCAATCCAGATGTAGAGACGAAGTCGATGGTCGATACAGGTGTGCTCAGTGACAGGGAAGTGGCGCGCCGCAGCGGACTCGGGTTTATCGGAAAAAACGGCTTCGTCATCAATCCAGAGCTCGGCACATACTCATATTTGGGCGAGATGATAGTGAGCTATCCGTTCGCGCCGGATGAGGAACTGATCGACTCATGCGGAGACTGCAATATTTGCGTCGACAGATGTCCGACAGGGGCGCTGGTAGGAAACGGACAGCTGGATTCGAACAAGTGCATTTCATTTCTGACCCAGATCAAGGGATCGATGCCGGATGAGTACCGTTTTAAAATAGGCAACCGTCTGTATGGCTGTGATACATGCCAGCAGGTATGTCCGAGAAACAAAGGCATCAACACGGACCATCATGAAGATATTGTTCTGGAACCTGAAATATTAAAGCCGGAACTGGAACCGCTGCTAGAAATTTCAAACAGAGATTTTCAAGATAAATACGGTCATCTTGCAGGCGTCTGGAGAGGAAAGAAACCGATTCAGAGAAATGCTATAATTGCTCTGGCACATTTTAAAGAAGAATCATCGATAGATACATTGAAGCGGGTAGCCGAAAATGATCCGAGACCGATGATCAAAGGTACAGCCTACTGGGCGATCGGGCAGATTCAGGGCTCAGAAGCCGCCCCGTATATCAATGAAAGGTATCCGGTGGAACAGGATACGGAAGTAAGAGAAGAAATGCTGAAGGGCATTCAGGAAGTCAGTCATTAGAGAGGAATTAACCATGCCAAATCATATCGTATTATTTCAACCGGAAATCCCGCAAAATACAGGGAATATTGCACGCACATGTGCAGCAACAAATACTACACTGCATTTAATCAAACCGCTCGGTTTCAGTGTAGAGGAAAAGATGGTCAGACGCGCCGGCCTCGATTACTGGGAGTTTGTGGACATTCGCTATTACGACTCCATAGAAATTTTCTTTGAACAGAACCCCGGACGTTACTATATGCTTTCCAAATTTGGTAAGAAGTTTCATTCGGAAATGGATTATTCAAATACACAGGAAAATCATTATTTTGTTTTCGGCCGTGAAACAACCGGCTTGCCTGACTGGGTGAAAGATAAGTATAATGAATCATTGTTAAGGGTGCCGATGACTGCGGATGTCAGATCATTGAATTTGGCAAACACCGCAATGCTATTGGTATATGAAGCACTGAGACAACAAAATTATCCGGAACTTATATAGGAGGACCTTTACAACATGGATCAGTATGCAGTTATAGACTTACTTAAGAACCATCGTTCAATCCGTAAATTCACAGAAGAGAAACTGTCAGACGAGACGATAAAAATGCTTGTGGAATCGGCACAGAGTGCGAGTACTTCAAGTTATGTGCAGGCATATACAATAATCGGTGTAACAGATCCCGAGAAGAAAAAAGCGTTGAAAGAAATCAGCACACAGCCTTATGTGGAAAACAACGGACATTTATTCGTCTTTATAGCAGACTACAGAAGGCATAGAGACTTGTCCATAGAAAAAGATGCACCGATCAATTTTCATCTGACGGAACAGTTTATCGTCGGCACCGTCGATGCGACACTTGCAGCACAAAATCTCGCGATTGCAGCAGAAAGCATCGGACTCGGTATCTGTTATATAGGGTCACTCAGAAATGATATGGCAAAAGTCATTGAAATACTCGAACTGCCTGAAGGCACTTTCCCGTTATTCGGCATGGTGGCCGGATACCCTGCCCACGAGGGCAGCATTAAAGAAAGACTGCCGTTTGAAGCGGTTTATCATGAGAACACTTATCAGAACCTTGATGCAAAGAAAGAAGATATTGAAGAATACGACAAACGCATCAGTGAATATTATAAAGAGCGTACAGACGGCAAGAGAGAAGATACATGGAGCGACCAGGTCATCGGCATGCTCAACAAAAAGCAGCGCCTTGATGTGGACCAAGTCGTCAAGAAGCAGGGATTTCTGAGACAGTAGAAGTGTCATTAAAAAAGTCAGACGGATAAAAATTCATCCACCTGACTTTTTTCCGTTTTTATGAATTGAATCATTTAAAAATCTTTTGTTCTGTAAATACTGTAAGTAATGAACCATGATATAAAATAAATGATCAAAACAGATAGTATGAGCACTGTAAACAACAGTGACTGATCTATGGCACTGTTGGCGATTGCATTTGAAAAATCATCTAAATATTCGGACAGAGTGCTTAATAGTCCTATGCTCAATACAAAAGCGACTATGATGATTGTAGTGATATTGCCCTGCTTGAATATTTGAAATAACGGGTAGGTGAAAGATGCTATTAATAAGAAAAATGATACACCAATCCCAATATCATAAACTGTAAAGGGTTTGTCGAATAACATTAATATCATACTTACAAGAAGGATGGAGACAGCTGTGTAGACCAAAGTGCCTAGGTACCGGTAAAGTGTGATTTCCAATCGTGTATATGGCAATGAGTTCAACAATTTATCCGAATTGACCTGTTCGTCATAAGCCAGGGCATTATATGGGATATATAATGCGGCTACTGTGAATATTAAAAATGGAGACGACCATGTGAAAACAAAGATTAATATAAAAGGAACATATAACCATAACAGCTTCTTCTGTAAGATTAAATCCCGTTTTAAAAAGTAAAGCATATTACTCAACTCCATTAAAAAAGTACATTATTTCTTCCAAAGAAATCTTATCTATAATAACTTCATCACCGAATATTTCAGCAATTTTTCGTGGCTTTTTAGTCATCGCCTCAAAAGTGTCCTCTTTAAAAGATATATAGTCAAATTCCTGTTCAGTATCTCTGTCAATTAATGAACGATTCCCTTTAACCAATGCAAAATCATTTTGCAATGTATTGATGGAATGGTTGAAAATGATATCACCATCTTTTATAAAGACTATATAATCAGCAATTTTTTCAAGATCTGAAGTGATGTGTGTTGAAAAGAAAATAGATTTATCCTCATCCATCATAATTTCCTGAATTGTTTTAAGTAAATCTTTCCTGAAAACAGGGTCCAGCCCTGCTGTCGGTTCGTCCATGATAATCAATTCAGGATTATGGGACAGAGCAAGAACCAGGGAAGCTTTCATGCGCATGCCCTTGGAAAAATTTTTGATGGGCTTGTTTAAAGGTAATTCGAATTTTTCAATGTAATTATAAAAAGTTTCATTGTTCCAGTCATGATAGACAGGGGCGATGATTTTTTGTAAATCACGTAAGCTTAAACCCTCGTAGTAAATATTATCATCATAAACAAACCCGATTTTTTGTTTAATGGTTTTTTCATAATCTCCATGTTCCATACCAAAAATTTTTAAATCTCCGGAGTCAGGTTTGATCAGGTTCATAATCATTTTAATGGTGGTTGATTTTCCTGAGCCATTGGCTCCGACAAATCCGGTGACATAACCTTTGTTGATATTCAAGTTCAAATCATTTATGGAGAATCCCGGGAAGTTCTTATTTAAATTTTCTAATTCAATGACTTTCTCCAACTTATTCACTCCTTATAAAATAAATTAATCATCTCTTGTAATTCATCCAAACTGATGCCGACCTCTTTGCTGTTTGTTACAACTGCCTGCAGTTGTTCCTCTACAGCCTGCATTTTTTTCTCTTTGATCAGTGCGATATTATTTTCCGAAACGAATGAACCTTTGCCGACGATCGAATAGATAAAATTTTCTTTTTCAAGTTCATCGTAGGCTCTTTTAACCGTAATGACACTGACCCCTAAATCGTAAGCAAGCTTCCTCATGGAGGGCAGACCCTCACCATCCTTCAGCTCATCAGACAGAATCAATGATTTTATCTGTTCGTATATTTGGTTGTAAAAGGGATCTTTAGAGCTGTTTGATAGCAAAATTTTCATACTTTAACCTCTGTTGAACCGATATTTTAATATATACTATATTGTTACTATACAATATATACAATGATAACATTTTTAGCAATAGATATTTATGATTTTAATTAAAATATATTATGTGAATTTCAATTTTATGTTGTAAATCTTGATGTACCGGCCACACCAGAGTTTATGGAAATATTCCAGGTGTAGGCTTTCTTCACAATGAGGGTTCCTACACAATGCGTTTTGTGATTGTCTGATCCGGTGGAATTATAATAATAATGGTCGATACATTCTTTTTGAAAAGAAACGGAGGAAGACTATGGAAGTTTGAGGGTATATTGAAAAAGGGATGCTGAATAAGTTTTTAAGATGGCTGATAAATTATAGAAGGATTTTTAAGAAGTGAAGAAAAAAGTTTTAAAATAATCTTTAATCATGCAGAAGCGTGGCAACACCAGAAATTCTGAAACAGGCAAATAAAAATACAGACTTCATTCTCCAATTTTGATGTATAAAAAACGACCGGTTCAATTTTGAACCGGTCGTTTTCAATATTATTTAATTCTTTCTTCGCCGTCGTCTTTGTAACCCCACTCAGATTCACGGCAAGCAGTTAAAATTGCAGTTAAAAACGCAATAGATACCATTAAGATTAAAAATGCATCCATCAGTCTGCCTCCTCGCATACTCACTTATATATTTAGTATTATATATCATTATAGCATATTAAAAAAGAGTATTTAAATTAATTTAAAATAAAATCCGGTTTACCAAAGTTTTCTGATTGTCACCGTGTTAATGATGATATATTTATATTAAGTCATGGTTTTGAGTGTGTTCGGTGTTATTTTTGTTAAAATAATGGGTAAACTAAGTATGATATGTCTAAACACAATTTATGGAGGAAACGATTATGGCTATGAATTTTAAAATTTTTGATAACAAGGAAACTTTCAGTGTGTATATTGCAGATATTTTAAGGAAACAGGTTCACAATAACCCGACTAGTCTTCTGGCGGTGGAAATGAATGAAGAACTGGAATGGGCATATGAAAAGTTTATCGGTGAGACAAAACAGCATCCTGCAGATTTTTCCCAAGTTTATATTTCGACTGTCGGCAAACCTCAGACGGATATACTGAACAAATTGCAAATCCCTGAAAACCAGCTGCACACGGATGGTTCAAGTGATTCTTTAACAAGTATCCTAAAGGATAAGAAACAGGTGAGTCTTGGACTATTATATCTGGACAGTAAAGGTAATATCGGTTTTAACGATGAGGGTAAAAATGAATCTTTGTATGATGCAAGGGAATTATTTATTGTTGCAACCGGGGCTGATAAAGCAGAAGCGGTCAAAGAACTTTACAATGCCAAAGAAAATAATCAGGATGCATTCAGCCAGATCAAGTCCCATCGTATGGTGACAGTGGTGCTTGACCGTGAAGCGGCATCGAGTCTCGACCCTGACATCGTGGATTACTACAGCTATAAATTTGCATAAACATTGAAGAGGTGGCATGCGATGAAGAAGAAAGATTACAAAGAAGATTATTATGAGAATACCGAAAATGAAGATTATAAGGAAATGGTGGAACCAGATGACAACACCATGACCCACGACATGGAAGATGTGCGTGAACTCGGCAGGGAAATGGAGCAGCTTTCCCAGAACGAGGACTATCCGATCGACACTTCAAATGACGAATCTCATGAAGATCAAAAAGAAAATAATGAATAACAGATGAATCCTCTGGTAAATTAGTATAAAATGTTGATAAATACTAATTTACAGGAGGTTTTTTCATTGTCTTACAGAATTGAAAAAGATACCATCGGAGAAATCAAAGTGCCAAGTGATAAATATTGGGCGGCACAGACGGAGCGGAGCCGTCAGAACTTCCCGGTCGGCAAGGAAAAAATGCCGCTGGAAGTCATCGTCGCTTTTGCAGAACTGAAAAAAGCAGCATCCGTTGCGAATAACAGTCTCGGCAAGCTTTCTGACAATAAGAAAGAAGCGATCGGCTACGCGTGTGACCGTGTCATCAACCGTGAGCTCGATGAACACTTCCCGCTTGTCGTATGGCAGACCGGCAGCGGTACACAGAGCAACATGAACGTGAACGAAGTGGTCAGCTACGTAGCCAATGAGTACTTGAAAGAAAAAGGCATTGAAGAGACCGTTCACCCGAATGATGATGTGAACATGTCCCAGAGTTCAAACGATACTTATCCTACAGCCATGCACGTGGCACTGCTCGTATCAGTTGAAGAGCAGCTTCTGCCAGGGCTGATGAAATTGAAAAAAACTTTCGAAGCCCAGGAAGAAGAGTTCAAATCCATCATTAAAATCGGCCGTACACATCTTCAGGATGCAACACCGCTCACTCTGGGACAGGAAATCAGCGGCTGGAGATTCATGCTTGAAAAATGTGAAGAGCTGATTGAAGAATCGAAAAGACAGTTGAGAAATCTGGCAATCGGCGGTACAGCGGTCGGCACTGGAATCAACGCCCACCCTGAATTCGGTTCACGTGTTGCGAGTGAACTGTCCGTCCAGACAGGTTACGAATTCATTTCAAGTCCTAATAAATTCCATGCGCTGACTGCACATGACGAAGTTGTTTATTTGCATGGGGCTCTTAAAGCACTCGCAGCAGATTTGATGAAGATTGCGAATGATGTCAGATGGCTTGCTTCCGGTCCGCGTGCAGGCATAGCAGAAATTGAAATTCCTGCAAACGAGCCTGGCTCATCAATCATGCCGGGCAAAGTCAATCCTACACAGTCGGAAATGCTGACGATGGTATCAACACAGGTGTTCGGCAACGACGCGGCAGTCGGTTTTGCAGCATCCCAGGGCAACTTTGAACTGAATGTATTCAAGCCTGTCATTCTGTATAACACACTGCAGTCGATCTACCTGCTGTCAGACGGCATGGTGACTTTCAATGATAATTGTGCAGTGGGCATCAGACCGATCGAAGATAACATCGACCGGTTCCTGAACAATTCACTGATGCTGGTGACTGCACTCAATCCGCATATCGGTTACGAAAAAGCGGCACAGATTGCTAAAAATGCACATGAAAAAGGAATAACGTTGAAAGAATCTGCAGTTGAATCCGGCCATTTGACAGCAGAACAATTCGATCAGTGGATCAAACCGGAAGATATGACTGAATCCAAAGAATAGGTGATTGTATTATGAAAAGAATCGGTTTAATAGATATAGGTTCAAACACCATACGTCTCGTATTGTTTGAATATACAGAGGAAACCGGATTGAAAGAGATTCAAAATATAAAAACACCTGCACGTCTTGCAAGCTTTCTGAATGAAGACAGTGTCATGGAAGAAGAGGGGATAGACAATCTGATCGACATTCTGAGCAGCTTCAAGGAAATCGCCGATCAGTATGGCGTTTCAGATTTAAATCCCGTCGCAACGGCAGCAGTCAGAAACTCTGTCAACTCAGATGATATTGTCAAGCGGGTCAAAGAAGAACTTGATCTCGATGTGAAAGTGATCACAGGAAAAGAGGAAGCCTTTTTCGGCTTCCATGCTGTGACACATACGATCAGTACCCAGGATGCAGTCACAATCGATATCGGCGGTGGAAGTACGGAGCTCACTTTCTTTGAAGATAAAGAACTGATCTATTCGACCAGTCTGCCTTTCGGTGTCGTCACACTGGAGAAAATGTTCTTTGAAGACAAAGAACATAATGATAAGGCGGCGATCAAGAAAGCGACGGCGTTTATTGAAGAACAGATGAGCAGTGTCAGATGGCTTGCCAAACGCCGTGTGCATATTCTGGCAATCGGCGGAAGTGCAAGAAACATCGCGCGCATCCACCAGTCTATGGTCAACTATCCGATTGCGGGTGTCCACGGATATTCCATGCAGAAAAATGACCTTGATGATGTCATGAAAAAACTGGTCAAAACAGATAGCGATGACCTGGATGATATCGATGGTCTCAGCAAGGACCGCAGCGACATCATCCTGCCGAGTCTGCTGGTCTTCCAGAAACTTTATGATGTCGTCGATGCAAAAGAATTCAAATTCAGCCGAAAAGGCCTTCGTGAAGGGCTTGCGATGCATCTGATCTCAAAGGAAAAGCCCTATGCATTCAACAAGTACAGAATTTATGAAGATGCCCTGAATGAACTGGCAAATGATTTCAACCTGCAAAAGATAGTATATGATAAACGCATAGAAATCACGGAAAGGCTGTATCATGAACTGAACAGGCATGATCTCATCAATATTTCAAAACATGATAAGTACCTGATGAAAAATGCGGCTAAAATATTTTATCTGGGTGAATTCATCGACCGGGATGCGACAAGTCAGCATACCTTCTATCTGATTGCGAACAGCAACATCAACGGCATCGTTCATCGCGACCGTGTAAGGCTCGCCCTTATTGCGAGTTTCAAAAACAAGACACTGCTGAAATTTTATGCAGATGAAGTCGACTGGTTTGACGATGATGATATCGAACTGCTGCTTGCACTCGGCAGCATATTGAAATTCGCGAATGCGCTGAATATATCCCACACAAATATCGTGCAGGATATGTATCTCGAAGAGCATGAAGATGAGTACGTACTGACAGTCGAATACAATGGTGATTCGATTGCCGAGAAATATCAGTCGATACGCCAGAAAAAACATATTGAGAAAATATTGAAAAAAGATTTATCGATAAAATTTACAAAAGCTTAATATTTGTCATTTATAATAGGTGATTGGAGGGATAGCATGGAATACAAACTCGATAATAAAGAATACTATGATAACCGGGAACTCAGTTGGTTAAGGTTTAATTACAGAGTGTTGGAAGAAGCGATAGATGAACACAATCCATTACTCGAGCGCTTTAAATTCCTCGCAATCACCAGTTCCAACCTGGATGAGTTTTTCATGGTCAGAGTCGGCGGGCTGAAGGACCAGGTCAAGATGAATTACCATGAACCGGAAAACAAGACGAAAATGACTCCCGGTGAACAGCTGGAGAACATCAGTGAGCTGAACAGAGAAAACTGTGACGCCCAGTATAAAATTTACCATGATCTGAAGGATGAACTTGAAAATTACGGTATTTATTTCAGAAGACCCGAAGATCTGCCGGAGAAATTCATGGATGAAACTGAAAGAATCTTTGATACGGAAATCTTTCCTTCACTCACACCTCTCGGGATCGATGCCTACAGACCGTTCCCTAAACTGATGAATAAAAAGATTAATATATTTGTGGATCTGTCGAATGAACTTGGTGAACAGACGGCTATCGTACAGCTGCCGACAATCATCAAACGTTTCTATACTTTCCATGACGGACCGAAAACTTATGTCGTTCTATCAGAGGATATTATAGTTAAAAACGTTGAGAAATTGTTCAAAGGCTATAATATTGACCGCACATTCGCATTCAGAATTACACGGAACGCGGATTTGACGATACATGAAGAGGGCGCACAGGATCTTTTAATCGAGATTGAAAGATTTTTAAAAGAGCGTACCAAAGGTGCTGCAGTGCGTCTGGAAATCGATATCAGTACAAATCCGACGATCAACGGATCATTTTTGAGAGAAGAACTGAGCCTTGGTGAAGAAGATGTCTATAAATTTGACGGCCCGCTGGATCTGACATTCCTGTTTGAGTTTGTTTCCAATCTGAAGCAGAAATATCCCAAACTGATTTACCAGCCGTTTGAGCCCCAGGCACCCAAGTTTCTCGGCACGGATAATGTATATGAACGTTCTTTGAAGGAAGATGTATTTTTCCATCACCCTTTTGAATCGTTCAAACCCATCGTGGATTTTGTCAAAGAAGCGGCTGAGGATCCGGATGTGCTTGCAATCAAGCAGACACTTTACCGTGTATCCAGTGACTCGCCGATTATCGGAGCCTTGAAAGAAGCGGCTGAAAACGGCAAACAGGTGTCTGTGCTCGTTGAACTGAAAGCGAGGTTCGATGAAGAGAACAACGTCCACTGGGCGAAAGAGCTGGAGGACGCCGGATGCCATGTCATATACGGCATGAACTATTTGAAGACACACAGCAAGATCACTCTTGTCATTAAACGGGTGAAAAACAAACTGGTCCGGTTTGTCCACCTGGGGACTGGCAACTACAATGATTCGACGGCCAAGCAGTATACGGATATGGGTATCATAACGACAGAGCCCGAAATAGGTGATGATGCAATCAACTTCTTCAACTATTTAAGCGGATACTCTTTGAAACCCGTCTATAATTCACTGCATGTCGCACCGTTTGAAATCCGCGATCTTTTCGATGATCATATCGACAAAGAGATCGAATATCATAAAGAACACGGCAACGGGTACATTTTTGCGAAGATGAACTCGCTCACGGATAAGAAAATCATCGATAAATTATTGATTGCTTCACAGGAAGGCATTAAGATCGATCTTGTCATCCGCGGCATCTGCTGTGTAAAAGCAGGCATACCGGGTGTCAGTGAAAACATCCGTGTCATCAGCGTCGTCGGCAGGTTTCTCGAGCATACAAGAATCTACTACTTCCATCACAACGGACAGGATAAGATGTTCCTGTCTTCGGCGGATATGATGACGAGAAACATGATCAAACGTGTGGAAATCCTGTTCCCGGTCAATGATCCGAAAATCATCGAAGAATTGAAATCAATCAATGAACTTTATTTGATAGATAATAAAAAAGCGCGTTATCAAAAGCCTGACGGCACATATGCCTATGTGGACAATGACCATAAGCCGATCAGTGCCCAGGAAGAGCTGATGAGACGTGCTCTGAAAGTGAACAGAGAGCAGATAGAAGAGAAAGAGAACTATCTGCTGACCAAAATCAGAAACAGATTTAAAAAGAGCAACTAGATATATGCTGCGATTCCGATTATAGTTGTGATTCAGATGCGTTTAAATCGAATCCGGCATCCAAATCCGATTATAATCGTGTTTTAGATGTGTTTAAATCGGATTCGGAGTCTAAATCCGATTATAATCGTGATTCGGGTGCGCTTAAATCGGATTCGGCATCTAAATCCGATCATAACCCTAATCCAACAAGCATTTAATCGGAGTGCACAAAAATTTTCAAGCTCATAAAATAAAACCCCCCTGAAACTCTCAAATAATGAGAGATTCAGGGGGATTCTTTTTTATAACGTATCTTTGTCCAGTGCAACTGTCACTTCTTTTTGAAGTATGGGGTGGATGAAGCTCATTTTGTAACTGAAGAGCTGGAGGTCCCGCAGTGTGGCACCGCCATACAGCGTATCTCCGATGATCGGCATGCCGATGTGGAGGAGGTGGACTCTGATCTGGTGGGTACGTCCTGTTTCAAGTTCCAGTTCTATTTCACAGTATTCGTCTGTCACTTTTGACTTGATGATGTTCGTGACCGCCTTTTTACCTTTTGGAGTGACGTGATATTTATTTCTCTCCTTAGGGTTTTTGGCAATCGGTGCTGAAATTCTCTGAGCTTCCACGCGTTTCTTAGTATCGACTCTTGCGATGTAGACCCGCTGGATTTCACGTTCACTCAGCATATGGTCGAGCATCTTTTTGACGTAGGGATGTTTGGCGACGAGTATGACACCTT
Organism: Lacicoccus qingdaonensis; assembly: GCF_900101075.1. Taxonomy (GTDB): domain Bacteria; phylum Bacillota; class Bacilli; order Staphylococcales; family Salinicoccaceae; genus Lacicoccus; species Lacicoccus qingdaonensis. The sequence continues at coordinate 21,119 of NZ_FNFY01000026.1, forward strand.
TTGTTTCCTGGTCGAGTCTGTGGACCGGTTCAAGGTAATCGACATCCAATGTGTACAGTGCATGGTTCAACAATGTGTTGGTTTCATGCATCTGGTTCGGATGAGTCTTAACACCGCGCGGTTTGAACAGCAATGCAAGGTACCGGTCTTCATATAATACTTCACACGTTCTGTAGCTCGGTTTGTATTGGCTTTTTTCCTCTTCGGCCGGGAGTATTACTGTATCTCCTGTCTGGACCACCGTATTCAATGGTCTGTTATCTTCATTGATTTTAATTTCTTTGGACATTCTCAAAAGATGCAGTTCTTTTTTTGGAAGGTGGAGCGCCTTTAAAATGTCTTCGAGCGACATATCATTAAAATTTTCATGTACTGTAAATTTCATCTATTATTCTCCGGAAGTTGCAGCGATAAATGACTCATAAGATGCAACATCTCCAGGGTTGCCCGTCATTCTCTCAACTTCTTCACCGTCTTCAAAGTAGATCAGGGTCGGTGTTGCTTCTATTTCATATTCAGCCCAAGGTTCTTCATATTCAAGAATGTTCAATTGGATCAGATCTTCACCGGACTGTTCAAATGCATCGACCAGCAGTGGTGTTGCTTCCTGGCAATGTGAACATGTCGGTGACCAGTAATATACATACTGGCTGTCGTTTTCCTCAATTGCGGTTGAAACTTCATCAGGTGTCTGGTTGAACTGATAGTCCTCGTTGTCCAGCGCATCGATGGTCGGTCCTGATAATTCTTCGGGATCTTTGTCCGTGTATGGATAGTAACCTGAATCACTCAGCTGTTCAGGATCTGATGAACTGTTATTCAAAACTAAAAATACTGCCACAAAGGCAATAACGATTACAGCAATTATAGCGTAAAAAATTTTATTTCCCATGTTGAAAAATCTCCTTTTATTTTTTAATGAATAAAGAAAGAGTAAAAATAAGTATAAATGCGATCAGTGACAGCAGTGGAATGGTGATAAAACCGAACCAATTAATATATTGTACAGTACAGTCCACACCAGTACAAGCCGGCAGACTGTCAGCAACAAAAGTAAGTTTTTGCATGCTGTAATGATAAATTGCGAATAATATACCGGCGCCGCTGAACACTCTGACGTAAATTCTTGAATTTATGTCTTCTTTGACAAGGCCGATCAGTGAAATGATGACAAGAGGGTACATGATTATCCGCTGATACCAGCACATCTCACAGGGTAAGTACATTCTTATTTCACTGAAATATAGTGAACCGAGTGTTGCGATCAATGATATTAAAAAGATTAATTGCATAAATAATTTGTTATTTTTCATAAACCGAACCATCCTCTTACTTTCTCTGCCAGAGCTCATACCTTTCGATATTTTCAACTTTATCATAAAATCTTTTAATCCGGAGTGTCTGAACAGGCTTTTTTGTGAACTTTGTGTGAGACACATTCCGGCTGACTGTCATGCTTTGAATCATCAATCTGCAGGGATGCAGTTCTGGTCAGGTGTTTTTCTTTGATGGATTAATGGTATCATGAAATCCACACGATGTTTTTATTTCGAAGATGGCTGAATTCAGAATGAATGCCGTCATATAGAATGATTTGGGAGTTGTTAAAATGTTTAGCAAAAAGACTGAGCAGCTTAATATATTGGATTTGGCACAAATTGTTAAAGAAGGCAGAACGGTCAAACCGACAGGGGAGTTTGAATCAATGAGCGGCAGGCTGGTGGTTTCTTTGTCACCCAAATCGCTGTTCATTGAGAAAAATGACACTCATACAGACAGTATTTATGATGAAGTATTCAAAGTTGAAATATTTCAGCTGCATAATGAAGACACGGTGATGGATCAGCTGATGATCATTTTCGATGATGATACACATCTTGAAAAAGAAGATATCTCATTAAATGAAGCGAAGTCGATGTTTCCATCTGCACGGTCGATGTATAACTTTTCTAAAGGAAGACTGAATAAAGTATTCGACGCAGATATGCAGGGAACGTCTGATTAAAATCAAATTGGTTCAAAATACTGATTATGAGCCTTTTGAGTTATATGATACTCTAGGATTGGATTATAATATTAGTAAGTATAGTCTGAAGGCATTTGCCATCGGGATGACTGCAAATGACCTGCATCAGATATGAATTAGGGTGTTTTCATGAAAAGTAAACTGCAATTATTAAAAGATATCGCTGAGTTTTTGAATGAAGAAACAGATCTGCAGACGATGTTGAACGTGGCACTCCGTGAACTCGTCACTCATACTGAATTTGAAACCGGCTGGGTGTTCTTCATCAATCAGGAAGGCGAGCATGAACTGGCTGCGGATTACCAGCTGCCGCCCTCGATGGAAAAGCGCGGCTGTCATTATTTGAAAGACGGGAGCTGCTGGTGTGTGCGTGCTTATCATAAACAGCAGCTGCAGACGGCAACGAATATATTCGTCTGTTCGAGACTGGAAAAGGCCCAGCTGGAATTTCCCGGCGAAAACAACGGTATTACACATCATGCAACAATGCCGCTCATTTCCGGACAGGAATCTTTCGGTCTCCTGAATGTCGCGAGTCCCGGACGTGTGGAATTCGACAGTGATGAACTGGCTCTGCTTGAGTCTGTAGCATTTCAGATCGGTTCGACATTGAAGCGGATAGAATTGACGGCAAAAGAAAAAGAGAGCGTCGTCATCAAGGAGCGTCAAAGGCTGGCCCGCGATTTGCATGATTCGGTCAACCAGATGCTTTTTTCAATCGGTATCACGTCCCATGCCGCAAAAGCCCTTTCAGACGGCAAAAAGATTGATGAAGCACTTGTATCGATTGAGAACACATCAAAACATGCCATGAAAGAAATGAAGGCACTGATCTGGCAGCTGAAACCGATCGGCCTGGAAAACGGTATCGTGCATGCGATAGAATCATACAGCAGTCTCATCGGCATCGATGTCAACATAGAACTGGACGGTTTCTATAATGTCAGTGATGCTGTTGAAATAGAACTTTACCGGATCATCCAGGAAAGCCTGAACAATGTCATGAAACATTCAGGTGTGAATGAAGCGAGGGTCAACATGACCGTGCGGGATAAAAAGCTTGAGACAACCGTTTCGGATAAAGGTGAAGGATTTGGTCTGAAAAGCGGCACAGAGACAAGCTACGGCTTCAGCAATATGCGGGAGCGTATCAGAAACCTCGGCGGAGAACTGGATATAGATACACGGATCGGCGAGGGGACAACGGTGAAAATAGTAGTACCGATAGAGGAGTGAGAAGATGTATAATGTCATAATTACCGACGATCATCATATCGTCAGGGAAGGCATGAAGTTTTTATTATCAACGACGGACAATATAAATGTAATGGATGACTTCGGCAGCGGCCGGGAAACACTCGACTATCTCGAGAAGCATCATAAAGAAGTCGATTTGATACTGCTCGACCTCGTCATGCCTCAGATGGACGGCATCGAGCTGACACGCATAATAAAGACCGAATATCCGAAAGTGAAGGTGCTGGTGCTGTCGAGCTATACGAGCGAAGAATATATCCGTCCGGTCTTCCAGGCAAGGGCAGACGGGTATATCATCAAGGAAATGGAAGCGGATGAACTTGTGGCATCGATTAAAGATGTCATTCAGGGTGAGAAGGTCATCCATCCGAATATTTTGAAAATCATGGATAATACAGGAAATCTTCCGCATGAGAGAAATGCCTTATCGGCAAGAGAGATTGATGTATTGAAGGAAATAGTCAAAGGAAAGTCCAATAAAGAAATCGGCGAGTCGTTGTATGTCAGTGAGAAGACGGTCAAAACGCATGTGAGCCATATATTGAACAAGCTTGAAGTATCCGACCGGACCCAGGCTGTCATATACGCGATCAAATACAACCTGGTCAAACTGTAATGCATGTAAACTGTAAAATGACATTTCGGCTGTATGGGGAAATGTTATTTTATTCGTCTGCTGTTCATAATTTATCTTGGCAGAAACTATATGTTGAATCTTCAGAATTATTTTATATAGTGAATCAATTTCATAATTGCTCTTTTTAAAAATACAAAGACCTACAGAATTCCTAAAATGTATTTTAAAAAACAGAAATCATGCAGCTTGTTGCTGAATGAATTGAGCATCGATGCGGTCTGCAGCCAACTTGGATGCATTGTAAACAAGTGTCACCATGTCAAAATGAATTTTTGCGCGTTTTCCGGTACGATATCGAACATTGTTCAGTTGAAAGAATTCCTTAAGGTATGCATTGACTCTTTCTACCGCAGTACGGCGTTTGAAAATGTTTTTCCATGCTAGAGACCCACGGGCTGGTGCGGAATATTTCCTGAGATCTGTTGTTATTTTCAT
>NZ_FNFY01000060.1 GCF_900101075.1 Lacicoccus qingdaonensis
GAATCAATTTCATAATTGCTCTTTTTAAAAATACAAAGACCTACAGAATTCCTAAAATGTATTTTAAAAAACAGAAATCATGCAGCTTGTTGCTGAATGAATTGAGCATCGATGCGGTCTGCAGCCAACTTGGATGCATTGTAAACAAGTGTCACCATGTCAAAATGAATTTTTGCGCGTTTTCCGGTACGATATCGAACATTGTTCAGTTGAAAGAATTCCTTAAGGTATGCATTGACTCTTTCTACCGCAGTACGGCGTTTGAAAATGTTTTTCCATGCTAGAGACCCACGGGCTGGTGCGGAATATTTCCTGAGATCTGTTGTTATTTTCATTTTGAAAACTTTTTGGCAGATGTCTTCGTTTGCCAAAGGACAATCATTACATTCTTTGGGTCTTGTATATTTTAATGTTTCATATTTGGCATCAAAGCTGTCGTAACGATAAGAATGCTCTCTGAAACAGGTCGGGGCAAAATGTTTATCAAAGCCGATTGGTTCCCCTTCATTGCGCTTGTTATATGCAATGATTGATCGTTTTTCCATTCGATGCACCTGTTCGTATATTGGTTCAAAATCATAGCCGGCGTCCATTGTATGATAAGACAATGACGGCAGAGATAAGTGTTCATGTATGCCTTTCAGTAAGGGGATAGCCATCTTTCCATCATTTAAATTGCCGGAAGAGAAAGCTGCCTGAAGAATATATTGACTTGATGTGCCAACGGCCAAATGGCCTTTATAGCCAAACCAATAAACATTCTTTCCTTCTGAATTCTTTTTCACACCCCACTTCGGGGTTAAAGGAATTTCAGCACGCAAATCATCTAGAGGTGTGTCTAACTGAGCTTCAATTTTCTTTTCGTAGAGGGATAAATTAGCCTCCTTCTCTGCTTGTTCTTTTAGCCACTCGTCACGCTCTTCTTTGGATTTGCGACCACGCTTTTTTGGTTCAGGCTTTGGTTTCTCTTCTTTTTGCGGCGCCTGATCACGTGCTTCAAAATGAGTGGCATCAATTGCGACAGTATCATCCGTGATGAATCCTTCTTCGATAGCTTGAAGAACGACTCTTTCCAGTTCCTGCTCCAGGATATTGGATTCTTCCAACTTCGTCACGAGTCGTGAATAAGAGGCTTCAGAAGGTATCGTATCAGAAACAAGAAACCCGCAATTCAACTTAAAAGCGATATCATCTTTAAGACGTTGGATAAGGTCTTTTATCATCGGGATACGTTCAACATATCTAACAAAGATAGAAATAATCATGGCGGCATAGTTCAACTCTTCAGGTGCACCAAGTCGGGACTTTTTCGTTACTGCATGATAAATTTTATCCAAATTTATCGTAGAAATAATGGCATCATATTTTTGGGGAGGTGCCATGTCATATAATTCCTGGATGCCAAATAAGCTTGGTTGTCGTATAATGGTCATAAGAAGCACTCCTTCAGTCTTTTTATGGTTTGTTCGTCAACTACCATTATACAAGATTTGGGGAGGTGCTTCTTTTTTTAACTCTCAAAACTGTTGGGAGACATGGGGTTAGAATTATGAAATTCATTC
>NZ_FNFY01000027.1 GCF_900101075.1 Lacicoccus qingdaonensis
CCTAAGTGAGCAGGCTAACACAAAATCTGCTCACTCAGCATTAAATATCAACCTAAGTGAGCAGGCGCCGGAAAAAAACATCATCAACATGCAAAAAGAGAGCCCTGGCAACCAGGGCTCTCTTCTCTTTTACCGTTCTATCTGCCCCGCTGGAAGGAGGCGAAGGTTTTATTTTGCGGTGTCTTATTTGTAGTTTCGTTATGACTCTCATCTTTTCTCTGTTTCTGCTGCGTACTTTTCTGACGGGGCTGCTCCGGTTTCCTCTTTTTCTTCCAATCTGTTTCCAGCTTGGTTCTTTCCCGCACTTCTTTGTCACTTCCGGACTTCGGCGCCTCCGGTTCACCGGCAGCAGCCTGCTCCTGGCGAGGCGTCGTTCCCGGCACTTCCTCCACATCAGTAACGTTCCCTTCCCGATCATCAGCGGAAAGCTCTTTTTCTTTTATCTCTGCCTTGGTCACTTTGCGCAGCACGAAGTAGGCACAGCCGAAGTTGCAGTACTCGTTCAGATAGTCTTCGATGGCGCTGTACTTTTTGTCGCGCTCGACCTTTTTCTTATTATCCCTGAAGAAACCGGCGAGCCTTAATTTTTCATAACCGATATCACCGACGATATAATCATATTTGTTTAAAACCTCGCTGTATTTCCCCTTGAACTGTTCTTCATCAAAAGCATCCCGATAATTTTCCATCAGTTCAAAATTCATATGATCAATCGTAATCATGGTCAATGCTCACCTCTCATTAATTCATCGCACATCTGTGTTTATTTTCATACTATCACAAATTGAGGCTGCTGAGTATTTCTATAAAATAAAAACCCCTTCAGCTGAAGAGGTTCATTTATTATTGTGCCGGTTTTTCAATTGGTTTATAAACCGCTTTTGACACGATAACGACAACAGCGAGCAATGCGAATATCACAAGGAGTGACAGCCATACGCTGGATGTGAAACCAAGGACGATATAGCCCACCAGTGCGATTGTTGCTGACAGTAACGCATACGGCAGCTGTGTCAGTACGTGTGTGATGTGGTTGCTTCCGGCCCCTGTCGATGACAGGATGGTCGAGTCGGAAATCGGTGAACAGTGGTCGCCGAATACCGCACCGGCAAGCACTGCGGCAAGTGACGGCAGCAGCAGGCCGGTTTCGCCGAGTGAAATCATGATCTCACCCGTCACCGGAATCAGAATCCCAAATGACCCCCAGCTCGTACCTGTCGCGAGTGCCATGATACATGCAACCACGAACACGACGCCGAGCAGCAGGCTCACAGGCAGGTTGGAGTTTTCGACCATCGCACCAAGGACGTCGCCAGTGCCGAGCTGGCTGATCAGGTTACCGATGATCCATGCGAGTGTCAGCACCAGCATTGCCGGGAACATCGCCTTGAATCCCGTTTTTATGCCGAGCCAGATTTTATCCGCTCCGAATGCATCATTCGTCTTAGTGTATCTGAAGTAATAGAACAGGCTGAGTACAAGCCCGACGATACCGCCGGCGATCAGACTGTGTGTCACCAGTGTATTTTCAAGTATTGAGAATAAAGACCATGAGCCCGCTTCAAGCCCGCCTGTGATGAACATCATGATGATGACGGTCACTGCAAGGCCGATCATCGGAACAAGCAGCGCCTGAGCGGAACTGTTGTTGACACTCGGCAACTCTTCATCCGTGTCTCCGGGAACTTCTCTCATTTCATCGACGACCACGCCGTCGACGATCGCTTTTCTTTCCTGTTCACGCATCGGTCCGATGTCAAAACGCGTCAGTATGACGATGAACATCATGATCATCGCCGTAATGACGTAGAAGTTCATCGGAATCATATAGATGAACGCCTGGAATGGTGAAATGTCCGTCAATCCCGCTGCAAGCAGCAAAGGTGCGACAAGTCCCATTATTCCTGCACCCCAGCTTGAAATCGGAGCGATCATGGAGACCGGGGATGCGGTCGTATCGACATAATATGCGAGCTTTGCCCGGGAAATATTATATTTATCTGTCAGCGGCCGTGCGACCTGTCCGGTGATGAGTGCACTGAAATAGTCATCTATGAAAATGATGATGCCCAAAAATCCTGTAGCAAGCCCAGCAATCCTTCTCGTCCTGAATTTTTCAAGCGCCCAGCTGGTAAATGCTCTCGCGCCGCCGGACATGTTCATGAATGCTGTCATGATACCGAGCATCGTCAGGAAGATCAGAATGAACGCTTCCCAAGTATTGATTGCGCCATCAGCGATGAAAATGCCGATGAACGCTTCCCACACCAGACCGAGGGAGCCGGTGATGCTGCCGCCGGCCACGACGAAAGCGGATGTGATGATCCCCGCACCCAGACTGATGCCGACTTTACGCGTCAGAACGACGAGTACAAGGGTCAACAGCGGCGGTATGAGCGGCATATATTCCCATGATAAAAAACTTTCCATATGTATTTCCTCCTAAAAAATTAAAAAAGTCACGTGGACATTATGAACAGCCACGTGACAAGATATATATTCGTGTAGCGCATCAACATAATGACAGTACCGGGATTATTCAACCCGGTCCCAGGATATCTTCCGCCGAAACTATCCTTCGGCGATCATTCCTTTCCAGATGGTTCTGACGCATGCCTGCTCGCCATCTGTACTGATAATGATCGCAACCTCTACTTTTTCTATTCAATTAACATTAATATTATAGCATAACTGCAGATTTCATCAACTATAAATCTTCTTTGTACAGTTTGACTATGTCCCTTAGAAATTCCGGCATCATATAGATCTTCTTCGCTGATTTGAACTGCGGGAAAATTCTGCCGAACGTATACATATCGAGCGTGCCGAGTGTGTAGGTCTCCGACTCCTTGATCCGTTCCCCGTCGATATAATACGTTCTTTTCGATTCCACATAGCCGATATTATCCGTGACGAATGTTCCGAATATATCGCCTCTGAATCCCATGCCGCGGACGATATCGTCTCGGAATTCATGGCGCATCGACTGATTAAAGATTTCCTTCAGCTCCCTGCCCGTCAGCTTGATCTTCACGACGTTGATCGGATGCGGTAGCACCTTATGCAGTTCATACTCGGACAATGTACCGCCTTCGAAACTTTTCGCGATGAGCCCGGTATGAATAATGCTCGCATCCGCATCTGTGAAATCCCTGATCATATATGCCAGACGGCTGATAAAGCGGCTCGTGTGAAATAAATGTCTCGGCACCGGTGCGGTATTCCATTTGATGATATTTTCCCTCATCAGGTCCCTGCCGTGTTCGTAATAAGGGTCGTCCACGTGCGAAAGCAGGTCCGTATCGATCAGGCGTGCCGATTTATCCACCAGTGCCTTCCCGTCGAACGTCAATGTGATTTCACCGAGATAGTCTCCGAACCGGCCCGCCGCCCCGATCAATACGGAACCGACTGTTTCACCGTTCTCAAAATGATGGTGGGTATGCGAACCGAGAATGACATCTATTTCAGGGAAGCGGTTCGCGAGCGTTTCATCGTCATACTTGCCGAGATGGCTCATCAAAACGAGGCAGTCCACCTGGCAGGACAGCTGATCGACACATCTCTCCACCCATTCGAACGCATCGGACACATTCCATCCGAGTGCTTTGTAAAAAGGGGTGAACTCCACCGTGATGCCGATAAATCCAAATTTGATGCCGTCTATTTCCTTTATGACATATGGTTTGAAGTACGGTTCCTTTTTGCCGCCTTCAAGCAGATTTGCACAGACGACATCGAAATCCGCATCGTCATACAAAGTTTTCAGATCATTGATTTCCAGTGTGATGCCTTCATTATTGCCAATTGTCGCGATATCACATCCTGCCTGGTTCAACAGATTCACATTGCCTTTTCCCAGTGTCGCCTCCGTATATGGATGGGAGCGGTCCACATGGTCACCAAGGTCTAGATAGACCATCCTCTCACGATATCTTCTTTTCTGGTGCGTCAAGTAGTTCTTTATTTTTAAATAGTTATATAAATGACTGTGGATATCGTTCGTATGAAAGAGTTTGATTTCCATGCTGTCACTCTCCTATAGAAAAGATTGGATGATCATATATAAGCCCAGCAGTAAAAGTACTGTCCTGAGTGCGATGATCACCGTATCGGAATTGAATTTCTGATTGAGATACACACCTATTTTAGCACCCACAAAGGCCGATGGCACCAGAAACGCCGCATGCAGGAAATTCACGTTATTCTGAAGCAGGTGGCCCGCCCCGGAGGACAGTGCACCGAAAAAGACGATCAGCATGCTCGTCCCGATGGCGATCGATGCCGGCATTCGGAACAGCATCAGCATCATCGGCGTCATGATCGCACCGCCGCCGATGCCGAACAGCCCGGCCGTCAGACCGGCGATGAAGCTTGCGATGACTGCGATATAGGGCGGAAATCCGTAATGGTACACGTTACCCATGTGGTCGACGTGCGGCCTGACATAACGTTCATCCTGGAAAATGTTCAGAGGCTTGATCCTGTCTCTAACCATTAAAAGGACACTTAAAAATATAAGGAATAAGCCAAAGTACAACTTGAAACTTTCCGTCGTGAACACATCGCTTAAGTATGACCCGGCAAGCGCACCCGGGATGATGCCGAACAGGAAAAGCATGCCGTTCTTCCGGTCAAGCTGGTTACTGCGCCCGTAGGACATCATCGCGGTCAGCCCGATGAATATCAGAACAACACTCGACGTGCCGACAGCGGACTGTGGTGTGACATTTGAAATAATGTCGTTATCTATACCGAAAAAAACCAGCAGCGGGACGATGATAACGCCTCCGCCGATACCGACAAGTGAACCGACAGCAGCTGCAAATAGACCGATCAATATCAACATTAGATACTCCATATGCACTACCCCTTAAAATAATTTCATTTGTTTTGGTGACAGACCGGTGTATCTGATGTCCATCATTTCAATAAAATTCTGTGCATTGCCCGCCGCATGTCTTCCAGAGTTATTATTAAAAACAATAAAAATATCCTTCGTCTTATGTTTGAGTATTTCCACCTGCCGCTTCAGCCATTCGAGCTCTTCCTGACTGTAGTCGTAAAGATAGCGCACATTCCGCCACTCTTCCGAGGTGAGATCCTTCTGCGTCCAGCCATGGACGTTCCGGCCGTGCAGCCTTATGAAAGCGGTGCTGTCGGTCACCCGGTTGACGAACGGGATGCTCCCGATGCCGGCCTGCGGCTCATCGCAGATGCTGTGGATGATATCATTGTTGTACAGAAACGACAGCGTCTCTTCCTTATATTCACTTTTGAACCATGTCTGGTTTCTGAATTCCACAGACACTTTGTAAGGTTCGAGCATCGTCTTTGCAAATTTTACGTAGCGTATGTTCTCACTTGTACAGTCAAACCACGGGGGAAACTGTAATAATACGAATCCAAGTTTGTTTTGTTTTGCCATTGGGTGTAACATATCCTTGAATACTTTAAAAACTTCTTTGATTGATGTGTAATCCGTTCTGTAGTCGCTGTGGCCGGTCATATACTGGTGCGCCTTGACGATGAATTTGAAATCTTCCGGTGTTTCTCTGCACCACTTGTCTATCGTCGATGTCCTCTGTATTGCGTAGTATGTGGCATCCAGTTCAACTATCGGGAAAACACTTGAATATGTAATTAATTTATCTTTTTTATTAGTCAGGTGGGTGTAAAGATCTTCATGGTCTCCCCAGCCTGTCAAACCGATATATATCATTGAATCACCTTATTATTATTTTACCATATATTCATGGGAGGAAACTTATAATGGACATTTTAGAATTTAACAATGTCAGCCATAATGACATTCTTCATAATATATCCGGCACGCTCAGAGAAAGCAAGATCACGACATTCGTCGGCCCGAGCGGCGCCGGTAAAACGACATGTCTGAAGATGATAAACGGCCTCCTGTCCGCCGATACTGGCGAAATCTTATACAGGGGCAAAAATATTTTCGATTATGATATCACCAGGCTCAGAAAGAGCATCAGCATGGCGTTTCAGAGCTCGCCGATGATCGACGGCACGGTTTATGACAATTTGAACCTGCCTTCAGACATTCATGGAGAGACTCTCGGCCGTGACCGTGCAGCGGAGCTGCTCGGACTTGTGGATCTGCACGAATCATTTCTCGACCGTGAGGTCAGGGATATATCGGGCGGCGAACGGAGCCGTGTGTCACTTGCCAGGACATGCGTCCATGAACCTGAAGTGCTGCTCCTCGATGAAATCACATCCAGTCTGGACTATGTTCTTGTGAGGGAAATCGAAAGGCTTGTGCAGCGCATGCAGTCCGAGATGGACATCACCGTCATCTGGGTCACCCATGATCTCGAACAGGCCAAAAGAGTGAGCCATGATATGTGGTTCCTCCGGTCCGGAGAACTGCTCGAGCAGGGGCCGGCGGAGTTTATTGAGAAATCGGAGAACCCTGAAATACAGGCGTTCGTCAGGGGGGAGAAATAATGTCATTTGCACAGCTTGCCTTGTCACTGATATTTGTCGCCATACCGATCGCGCTTGCACTGTATTTGAAACTCGGCCTTGAAAAGGACATCATCATCGCCACGGTACGGTCAATCATCCAGCTGCTCATTGTCGGATACATACTGACATTCGTCTTTGAAAGTGATTCCGCAATTTTCATCATTTTGATGATACTCTTAATGATTGCAGCAGCGAGCCAGAACGTCGTTAAAAAAGGGTCCGGCATCCCCGGCATTACAATGATCATCATATTCACACTCGTTGTTGTTGAAGCGGTGACCATGGGCATCCTTCTCGGCTTCAGCATCATCCCTGCAGAACCCGAACAGATTATCCCGATCAGCGGCATGGTCGTCGGCAACTGTATGGTCCTGTCACTGCTCTTTTTGAACAAATTCAAGGATGAGCTGAACCACAGCGAAGAAGTCGTCGAACTGATCCTGTCACTCGGCGGCGAACCGAAAGATGCGGTTTCCAGAAGCTTGAAGTCATCGATCAGAACAAGCATGATACCGACAATCGAAGCACAGAAGACGATGGGGCTCGTCCAGCTCCCCGGCATGATGAGCGGACTGATCATCGGCGGCGCAGACCCATTTGAAGCGGTCATGTACCAGCTGTTGATCCTGTTCCTCATATTGACGACAGCCGCGATGGCCTCCGTCATGGTCGGATACTTATCCTACCCGAAACTATTCAATGAGAGACTCCAGTACCTGGGGCTCACACAATCAGAACAGTAGGTGCCTTTCTATGAATAAAAAAATCTTATTTAACAGTTTACTGGGCTTGATGCTCTTGTTTTTGGCAGGCTGCTCCGGAGATGATTCCGAGCCGGATACCGACGTCGAATTCGAAGTCCTCGACCGGTCCCAGACCGTTGCCGGCGAAGGTTTTCAAAATGGCGCCGAGCTCATCCATGACGAAGATTTGCTGAGAACATCAGCCGAAGCGAGCGGTGTCGACATCGATGCAGACGATATCGATTTTGAAGAAGAGCTGCTGTTTGAAGTATCCATTACGGAAAACGGATGCGGTTTCAGCCTCGTCTCCATCGAAGATGATGACGGACTGCTGAAATTCATGTTCGAACTGACACCTGTCGCTGCAGGTGAAGCCGATCCGGACGATATCGCCTGTACAGAAGTCGCCAATCCGGCAGTCTTTTACGTGAAGACAGAGTCCGTGGACTTCCATAACCTCGATGTTTACGGCTCGGATATGAAGTATGAGTGATCGCTGTTTAGATGGCGCATATTTTCAGGCTGTCTGCACATTTTAATGGTCCTGGTGTGCAGATAGCGCTGATTTTTGGATTATCTTCACATTTGATGCCCAGAGATGTGCAGTTAGAAAAGTTTTTCTGGCTGTCTGCACATTTTGCGGCTGTTGCCATTCAGTTTGAAAGTATTCAGCACCTATCTGAACAGCGGCATTCTCTCCACTCTTTAAAAATAAAGCCCTCCAACCAAAAAAAGTCACCCGCATCCACTTTTTCAGTGGAGTGGTGACCTTTATTTTATAGAGCGGTCTTAATCGTTTTCTTCATATCCTGATAAATCGCCTGCCATAATTCTTCCTTGCCTGCGAATGTTGATGAGAGTTCCTTCACTTTGACCTTGAACATTTCGTCGTAGTCCGGTGCGCCTTTTTCAGGCATGTCTTTCAGCACTTCTTTTTGAATTTCCGTTGTCTCCGGCGCTCTCGGCCCCCATTTGGCGAATTCATTACCCGCTTCATCTATGAAGATGAAGATTGGAATGACACGTTTACCGCCCGTTTCATAAGCATCCATCAGCTCAGGATGTGTATCTCTCAGACATAGACGCGTTTTCGTATCCGTCTTCTCCGCCAGATTTTTAAATATCGGCAGATTCATCATACAGTGGCCGCACCATGGTTCCGCAATGATGATCGTTCTCAGATTGCTGTCTCTCATCTGCTTTAAAAATTCTTCATCATCGGGAAGCGTAAATTTATCATAGATCTTATTATAGTTCTTTTCATGGTCTGTCAGACCTTTTTCATACTCTTCGAAAGTGATGCCGCTCTCAAACCAATTATTCAAATTCACAGTCATTCCTCCTAAAGTGATCTCATCACTTCAATTTTACCATAATCAATATATATTCTTAGTTATCTGCCCACAGGTTCCTCAGGTGATGCAGCTATTGCATTTTCAATTTTTTTCAGCCAGTTTTTACGGCGGTTGACAACGAACTGGAATACTTCATCATCTTTTGTCGTCACCCTGAGACCGTTCGGAATCGGAATTTTACCAAGCATGTTGTTGACTATTTCCACGGATTTGACATCTTCCAGCATAATGACGGTTTCGGTGCGTTTCACCTGCATCAGGCGCGGCTGGTGGATCAGGCGGGTCGCAGTCAGAAACATCTGCCCTTTTACGGAATGTATGCCGTGCCAGTAATTTGCCGTGCCTCTTTTTATGATATTCTCAGCCAAAATAAACGTCCTCTCTTATTGAATCTCCAATAAATATTATAACACATTTGAGTTAGCAGAATCTTACATATATTCACTATATTTAACTTAAAGATTACGCTGAAATTACAATTCAGTTTCATCCTGTTAATATTGCCAATATTAAAAGTTCCCTGTGTTACGGTTGGAATGTAACAGATTTGTGAAAGGGGACATAATATTTGAAACATTCACTCAAGAGATTTTCAGGCATTATGATTGGTTTATCGCTTTTATTTGCTGCCGCATTTACATACGGTAATAAAGCGGAAGCCAGTGAATCGTCCGATTCCGTGTACTACGGTCTGCACCCGGACGTTGTAGAAAAAGCGGAACTTGTTAAACAGATTGCTGCCAATGAGGGGATCCTCATCAGATATACTGACGGCTACCGTTCCTTTGACAGCCAGGACGCAATTTTTGAACAGGGACGTACATCACCCGGTCCGGTAGTGACGAATGCACGGAGCGGACAGTCCTATCATAACTTCGGCCTCGCAATCGACTTCGTTCTGACTGATGCATACGGTAATGCACAGTGGAGTCTTGAACGCGATGCCAACGGCAACGGGGTGCCTGACTGGGAAGATGTCGGCAACATAGCTAAAAGTGTCGGCTTCACATGGGGCGGCGACTGGGAAGCGTTCGTCGACATGCCTCACCTGCAACTTGACTACGGCATGTCACTTGCCGATCTTCAGTATTGGCACAGCCAGGGCTATTACCAATTCGCCGATTGATATGAAATGATATATGAATAAATGACATCCTGAAAGTTGATCTTTCAGGATGTTTTTTCGTATATTGATTTTGTTCTTTCATTTGTAATATCATGGACAAGCCAAATACATCCTTAACTGGTATAATGTATAATGGACATTTCCAGCATCGGCCTTGCCGAATATAAATTTTTGTGAGGGAATATTTTTGAAGAATGAACAACTATCCGCTAAAGATAAATCACAAGCAGAAAGCACATCCAAACTTACAGACTTTCTGATCAATATAAAAAATCTGCTGAAAGGCAAAGTGCTCATCGCAAATGTGCTCCCTGTCTTTACAGCATTCTGGCTTGCTCTTTATTTTACAGGAGAGCGTTTCACAGATTATCTGGGCACTCTCGCTTTGACATTGATCGGCAGCACACTCGTCATATCAGGAGCACTGATGTTCAACAACTGGTTTGAAGCCGATCTTGATAAAAAGATGTCACGCACACAGAACCGGCCGACCGTGACCGGTGCATTTCCATTGCGCTATGTACTCTATGCGGGAATCGCAGCAACCATCCTCGGAATGGGCATCATGATGCTGACCACTGCCGAAGCGGCCATATATTCATTTCTCGGCTGGTTCTTCTATGTGGTGCTCTACACATTCTGGTCAAAGCGGCGATATACTGTGAACACAATCATCGGAAGCATCTCCGGTGCCTTCACACCGTTGATCGGCTGGTCGGTCATCGCACCTGCCTTTCATATCATACCGGTTTCCCTGTTCTATCTGCTGTTCATCTGGCAGATTCCGCATACACTTGCCATCGCGATAAAACGCCTGGATGATTACAGACAGGCAGGCGTACCCATGCTGCCCGTAGTGTCCGGAGTGCGGCTGACCGTCAGGCAGATGCTGATCTATATCATTGCATTGCTGCCGTTTCCATTCCTTCTTTTTAGTGAAATGGGCATCATATTCTTCATCGTTACACTGACACTCAGCATCATATGGATGGTCATCGGTATACAGGGCTTCAGAACAAAAGATGTTGCAAGGTGGTCACAGCTCAATCTCCGTTATTCACTGTTTTATCTGATACTGATCTTTGCCGTCATGATATTGATGACATATCCAGGTGTCGCTGCATAACTTTTACATAATAAAACCCCCATTCCACAGGGGGTTTTATTAATTTAATCAATCATCCGAAAGTGATGATTCAGCTTGCATTGAATGCAACCAGCATCCACAGAGTCAAGACGAACATGAAAATGGTAAGGATGAACTGAAGTACGATGAACCTGAAGAGCGATTTCCTTAAATACCTCCGTAAATAGTCGGCATCGTCCATATCAAAGCCCATCTCTCCGGCAGTTTTCAATGAGAACCTGTTTTGCCTGATATAAAGCCATAATTCCCTGAGAATATACACAGTATAGCTGATCAATGTCAGAATAAGGACAAACGGCAGAAATTCAAGGGCGAACATCAAATCACCGGCCAGTATTGCGGCGATTACTGTGAATAACGAGAGGAAAACGAACATTCTTCTCGTAATGCCCAAAAAGACGCTTTTCGTCATTTTATTGCGGAACAATGCAGGCCCCATCCTGATCATCGATTGCGGTGTCCCCTTCTCCAGGCCATGCGGGGTAAAGATGATATGGCAGTAGCCGATTATTTTCAAAGTGTGTGCAACATTGGAAATGGAATGCCTGTTGAAAAAACCATTCGCCATTTCGTATACAAGCAAAGGTTCTTTGTCCAACATTTTATGGAAGACCATGAAAGTCTGCTGGTCAATCAGCTGGTAGGCCATCGCCTTATTCATATTTCCCGCTTCATACATTTTTATGACTTCCTGCGGTGTGTGGACAGATTCATCATCACGGGGCTGGTATGTTTTCTTTATTTCACTGCGGTTGAAATGATCCGGCCCTTTCAATATCAGCCAGGCGATGATCACATAATAGACTATGCCCATCATAATATTCATATGATCCACCTCCCGTTGCCTTCATCCTACTATAAGTTCACTTCCCTTACGAATATTTCTGCACAAAAAAGAGGCTGTCATAAATGACAGCCTCTTTGAATTTATCTATTAACCGATTGAACCTTCCATTTCGAATGAAATCAGACGGTTCATCTCTACCGCGTATTCCATCGGCAGTTCTTTTGTGAATGGCTCGATGAAGCCCATAACAATCATTTCTGTCGCTTCAATTTCACCGATACCGCGGCTCATCAAATAGAATAACTGTTCTTCCGATACTTTCGATACTTTCGCTTCGTGCTCCAATGAAATGTTATCATTAAGGATTTCATTGTAAGGAATCGTATCCGAAGTGGACTCGTTATCCAAAATCAGAGTGTCACACTCGATGTTTGATCTTGCATTATCCGCTTTTCTTCCAAAGTGTACCTGTCCACGGTAAGAAACTTTACCGCCGCCTTTGGCGATGGACTTGGATACAATTGTAGAAGATGTGTTCGGTGCCAGGTGAATCATCTTCGCACCCGCATCCTGCAGCTGGCCTTTACCAGCCAGAGCGATTGATAATGTCATACCACGTGAACCTTCACCTTTAAGGAAGATTGAAGGGTATTTCATTGTAATCTTGGAACCTAAGTTACCGTCAACCCATTCCATAGTTCCGTTCTCATCAACGAAAGTACGTTTTGTAACCAGGTTGTAAACGTTGTTTGCCCAGTTCTGGATTGTCGTGTAACGGCAGTATGCATCTTTCTTAACGATAATTTCAACAACTGCAGAGTGCAGTGAGTTTGTTGTATAGACAGGTGCCGTACAACCTTCAACGTAATGGACGCTTGAACCTTCATCACAGATGATCAGCGTACGCTCGAACTGACCCATGTTCTCAGAGTTGATACGGAAATAAGCCTGCAGAGGCGAATCCAGTTTAACTCCAGGAGGGCAGTAGATGAATGATCCGCCGGACCATACAGCTGAGTTCAATGCAGAGAACTTGTTATCTGTCGGAGGCACCACAGTTGCCCAGTACTCTCTGAACAGGTCTTCGTTTTCACGAAGTGCAGCATCTGTATCTTTAAAGATTACACCTTTATCTTCAAGGTCCTGCTCCATATTGTGGTAGACAACTTCTGATTCATACTGTGCAGAAACACCTGCAAGGTATTTTTGTTCTGCTTCTGGAATACCTAATTTATCGAAAGTCAGTTTGATTTCTTCAGGTACTTCATCCCATGAACGTTCTGTCTGTTCTGACGGTTTAACGTAGTAAGTGATCTCATCAAAGTTCAACTCTGATAAATCCCCGCCCCACATAGGCATAGGTCTGTCGTAGAAATGCTGCAATGATTTCAGGCGGAAATCCAGCATCCACTGTGGTTCTTCTTTCATATTCGAAATCTCTTTGACGATTTCAGGTGTCAATCCGCGATCTGAACGGAAAATTGAAACGTCTTCATCATGGAAACCATATTTATAATCTTCTATTTCTGGTGCGTTTTTAGCCATGACTATCACTCCTTCTAAATATTACTGTCCGGATTCTTTAACGCCTTTTTCCAGCGCTTTCCAGGTTAACGTCGCACATTTTATACGTGCAGGGAATTGGCTTACCCCGGACAATGCTTCTATATCCCCATCTTCTTCTGAAATATCGTAATCTTCGCCAAGCATCATCTTGCTAAATTCTTCACTCATCTCCAGCGCATGCCCTATCGACTTGCCTTTAATGGCTTCAGTCATCATAGATGCACTTGCAAGAGAGATGGAACAACCTTCACCATCAAATTTAGCATCTTCGACGATTTCACCCTGAACGTCTAATGTTAAACGAATTGCATCACCACATGTCGGGTTGTTCATATCTACAGTCATCGTACCATCATCTATGACACCTTTGTTTCTCGGTGTTTTATAATGATCCATGATGACTGAACGATACAGCTGGTTCAAATTGTTAAAATTCATGTGTGAAAAACTCCTTCGTACGTTTCAGTGAGTCGATGAAAAAGTCAATTTCATCTTTCGTGTTGTATAGATAAAAACTTGCTCTGGCTGTAGATGACACGCCTAAAAACTTCATCAGCGGCTGGGCACAGTGATGCCCGGCTCTGACTGCAACGCCATCTGAGTCCAGCGCAGTTGCCAAATCATGTGGATGTACGCCGTCTAAATTGAATGTGATTAATCCGGCTCGCTCTTCTGTAGGACCGTATATTTCTATACCTTCGATTTCGGACATCTTATCGTAGGCATATTTCACCAGTTCCTGTTCGTAGCTGAGAATTTCATCAGCACCGACTTCATTTATATAGTCAATCGCTGCCGATAACCCGATTGCCTCGGCAATCATCGGTGTTCCCGCTTCAAATTTGACCGGCAGATCAGTCCATGTAGATTCTCTCAAATCTACGAAGTCGATCATATCTCCACCATATTCGATAGGTTCCATTTTATCAAGTATTTCAGCTTTGCCGTAAAGTACGCCGATACCTGTCGGACCCAGCATCTTATGGCCGCTGAATGCGTAGAAATCCACATCCAGATCCTGTACATCAACGCTCATGTGCGGCACTGACTGCGCGCCGTCTACAGTAATATATGCATCATGTTTATGAGCGATTTCCGCAATACTTTTAATGTCATTGATCGTACCGAGTACATTCGAGACATGAGTGACTGCGACAATTTTCGTTTTATCTGTCATTACCGCTTCGACATTTTCTAACTTAATCGTACCATCTTCTTCGAGTGGAATGAAAACAAGTTTGGCATTTTTGCGTTTTGCAAGTTCCTGCCAAGGTACAATATTGGCGTGGTGCTCCATTTCAGTGACGACGATTTCATCTCCCTCTGAAATATTCACATCGCCGAAGCTGCGGGCAACCAGGTTGATCGCAGCTGTTGTTCCGCGAGTAAAGATGATTTCTTCATAACGCTTTGCGTTGATGAAGCTTCTGACTTTCATGCGGGCCTGTTCATAACCGTCCGTCGCTTTCGTTCCCAGTGTGTGGACACCTCTATGGACGTTGGAATTGTACTCATTGTAGTATTCACTCATCGCGTCAGTCACCTGCACAGGTGACTGGCTCGTTGCTGAAGTATCCAGGTAAATCAAAGGGTTGCCATGAACTTTTTGATTAAGGATTGGAAAATCTTTGCGGATAGCATTTATATCCATGTGGGAAAAACCCCTTTAAGACTTATTTCGATAAAATTTTCATCTCGATAATTTCTTTAAGCTGTCTTTTGACTGATTCGATCGGCAGTGCCTTAACAACCGGATCCAGGAAACCGTGGATGACAAGTCTTTCGGCCTCTTCCTGAGAAATGCCGCGGCTCATCAGATAGAACAGCTGAAGTGGATCAACACGGCCGACCGATGCTGCGTGACCTGCAGTGACATCATCTTCATCGATGAGAAGAATCGGGTTTGCATCACCGCGTGCACGGTCGCTCAGCATAAGGATACGTGATTCCTGCTGTGCGTCGGCACGTGTACCGCCGTGTTTGATATATCCGACACCGTTAAAGATGCTTGTGGCACTGTCCTTCATCACACCGTGCTTCAGGATATGTGCGTTTGAATCTTTACCGTAGTGGATAATCTGTGTCGTAACGTTCTGGATCTGCTGTCCGCGTCCGATTGTTACTGTTTTAAGATCTGAATTCGAACGGTCGCCCATCAGATAAGTCGTGTTATCGTTGATGACGTTTGAATCGTTCATCAGACCAAGCGCCCAGTCGATTGTTGCATCGTCTGAAGCGATACCGCGACGGTTGATATAACCAGTCATGCCTTCAGCAAGAACGTCAACCGCACCGTACGTCACTTTAGCATTATCCAAAGCAAGTACTTCTGAAACGATGTTGATCTGTTCTTTAGTCTCTTCAACGTTGGATAAATAGTTCTCAACATAAGTGATTTCAGAACCTTTATCCGCCACGATCAATACGTGGTTGATAAGGGATGCTTTCTCATCGTCGTGAAGTAAAACCATCTGCACAGGGTCTTCGATGTGAACATCTTTCGGAACATAGACGAACAGACCGCCGTTAAGCATTGCAGTATGGAAAGCTGTGAGTTTGTTCTCATCAACTTTTACGCCATCCTGCATGAAGTATTTTTCAACCAGTTCCGGATGATTGTGAGTCGCCTCGACAATATTTTCTATGATTACACCTTTATCTTTCAATTTTTCATCAATTTGGAGATAAGCAGGCGTGTTGTTGTGCTGAACATATATATTTTTAGTATTTTCAATATCAAGAAGTGCCTTTACCGATTCAGGCAGCTCTTCAAGACTGTTATAAACACTGCTGTCGACAACCGGCTCGGACATAGTGAAGAAATCCCATCTCTTAATGTTCGTCTTATCCGGTTTCGGCATATCGATATTTTCGATCAGCTCAAGTGCTTCTTTCTTTTTATTGATTAAAAAGTCTGATTCACCGCGGTCAGTTGCGCGCTGAATGACTTCATCTGCATTTAAAATTAATTCATTAGATACAGTAGCCATTATGATCCTCCTGTCTTAATTAACGTCAGATTCTACAGTTACGTCATCAATACCTAATTCTTCTTTAATCCAGTCATAACCTTCCGCTTCCAGGCGTTCAGCCAGTTCTTTACCGCCGGATTTAACAATTTTACCTCTCATCATGACGTGTACAAAGTCAGGTGAGATGTAGTTGAGAAGTCTTTGGTAGTGAGTGATGATCAATGAACCGAACTGTTCGCCGCGTAATTTGTTGATACCTTTTGAAACAACTTTCAGCGCATCAATATCAAGACCTGAGTCAATTTCGTCCAGAATGCCGAACTTAGGCTCCAGCATCATAAGCTGTAAGATTTCGTTTCTCTTCTTCTCACCGCCTGAAAACCCTTCGTTCAGATAACGTGTAGCCATATCCTGATCGATTTCAAGGTATTCCATGTTTTTATCTAATTTCTTAATGAACTGCATTAAGTTGATTTCATCGCCTTCTTCACGCTGAGCATTGATTGCAGAACGCAGGAAGTCTGAAGTTGTCACACCTGAGATTTCAGATGGATACTGCATTCCAAGGAAAAGACCTGCTTTTGAACGCTCGTCCACTTCCATTTCGAGTACATCTTCACCATCAAGAATTACTTCACCTTGTGTCACTTCGTAACGCGGGTGACCCATGATCGCTTGTGCCAAAGTGGATTTACCGGTACCGTTCGGTCCCATTACTGCGTGAATCTCGCCTTGCTTCAGTGTCAGGTCGACACCTTTTAAAATTTTTTTACCGTCTATTTCGACATGTAAGTTTTTGATTTCCAGAACAGAAGTCATTTACTTATCCTCCAATTAGAAAATATTATTTCCATACTCCACTAGTTTATAATAATTCTAATCTATAGTCAAAGATATGGAGTATGTTTCATACTGCCTTATTATACCTTAAAAACGAAACATATTAAAGGGAATCCCCTCATATTAAAGTATGAATCACGGCTTAAATGGAAATGGTATTCTTTGAGAATTAAAAAACCTAAATGATTTCAGTAATCATCCAGGTTGTAATACTTTCCTCGTCAAATTGACGATATTATTTTGAATTATTAGTCTCCATTGGTAATTTTTCATCAACCGCCCACTCTGATAAAGACCCGTCATACACAGCCACATTTTCCTGGCCGAGCTTATTCAGAAGATACTGCGTCCATGTCGCTGCGATTGCACTTCCACAATAAGTGATTACTTTCTTATCTTCATCAAGCGCGCCGACTGCTTCAAACTTCTTCTTTAATTTTTCGTCATCATAGATTTCTCCGGTATTAGAATCAGCCAAATCACCAAAGAAGACATTGACCGCACCTTTAATATGTCCCGGACGTGCATACGTGTCCGCCGTACCGTTATAACTTTCCGGCTGCAGACTGTCCAGTATGATGACACTATCATCATCGATGGCGTTTAAAACA
Source organism: Lacicoccus qingdaonensis (assembly GCF_900101075.1). Classification (GTDB taxonomy): domain Bacteria; phylum Bacillota; class Bacilli; order Staphylococcales; family Salinicoccaceae; genus Lacicoccus; species Lacicoccus qingdaonensis. The sequence goes on from NZ_FNFY01000027.1 coordinate 17,643, forward strand.
TCTTCTTTACTCGCATAAAGCTCTGGTCTGCGCTCTATATTCAGATTTCCTTTTTCAGGTGTATTCACCTCATCGGTCACCGGACGATTCTCTCTCTTCCATTTTTCATAGCCGCCTTCAAGTATCGCGATATTGTCGAATCCTTCAAATTTCAGCTGCCATGCGAAGCGCGATGCCCAGTCAGAAGCTTCAAAGTCAGCCCCTACCATCGCCCCGCGGTCGTAAATCACTACAAAGGAATCATCAGTGGTTCCGAGCTCTTTTATTTTTTCTACAAACTCATCATGAGGGATGACCGCAAAATTGTATGATGCATCCGCATCAGAAAAATCATTTTTCAAATCTGCGAATACTGCGCCGGGAATATGTTCTTTATCATACTCTTCCTTACCGCTCCATACATCGTAATAGCCGCCCTCTTCAGGAATCTGTAAAAATGTCGTCGCATCTATTATCCTTAAATTTTCATCTTCCAAATGCTCATTTAACCATTCTGTTGAAACAAACTTCGTGTTTTTATCTGACAATTAAAGCACCCTCTCAAATCATATTTAACTACTATGATTTGAATATAACACATAACAGGACGTTGTTGAAAAGATATGGTTCTTTATTTAAAAAATTAAAACCGGACGCTCTTTAAGCATCCGGCTTCCGTTCAACCAGTATTTACTTGATGATATCCAGTGTGAACGGCGGTTTGTAAGATTCACCATTCATAGTTTTAATGATACCAATGACGATGAATACAATCATCGCAACCTGAACAATCGGTCCAAGGACGAAACCGATCAATACTACAGTCGTCAGCCATGCGATAAATGCGTAAATCGTATAGCTGATTCCAAAGTTTGCAACATGTCTTAAAGCCTCTGCCGTTTCGGGATCATCATCTTTTTTCAATGCCCATATCAGCAGCGGACCGACAATCATAGTAAATATCGCTAAAATATACGAAACAAGGACGAGTGACGAATCATAGCCTGCCTTATAATTCTGCGTGTTCTGTGTCATTAATTACCCTCCCCTTTTCCTATTTATATTCTTAGTGTAATCATACCATTTATATAGCGTTTTCACAATTTAATTTTAACATACATACTTCGTGTAAAAAAATTAAAGACCACTGTAAATCATCAGATTCACAGTGGTCTTTATTCATACTATTCTGCAGGGATGACTGCACCTTCATAGTTATCTTCAATAAACTGTTTGATTTCATCACCCTGAAGCACTTCCATCAGTTTCTGGATGTCTTCTCTTTCCTCATCGCCTGAACGTACAGCAACAAGGTTGGCATATGGAGAATCACCGTCTTCGATTGCGATTGAGTCATCAACCGGGCTCAGTCCGCCGTCAAGTGCGAAGTTAGAGTTGATGATGACGACAGGCGCTTCGTTATTATTGTACATTTCAACCAATAATTCCGGTGCTGTCTGGTTGTTGAAATCGAAGTCGTGCGGGTTTTCAGTAATATCATCGAATGTCGCATTTTCAATATCAATGCCCTCTTCGATTTCCACTAAGCCTGCATCAACAAAGAATGACAGGAAGCGGCCTTCTTCAGCAGGGTTATTCGATACAAGAATTGTAGAACCGTCCGGAACGTCTTCCAGAGCGTCATAATCCTGGGAATAAACAGCCATCGGCTCGATATGTACGTTGCCTGCTGATACCAGATCATAACCGTGTGATTCGACTTCACCATCTAAGTAAGGTGTATGCTGGAAGAAGTTTGCATCCACTTCTTCATCAGCAAGGAGACGGTTTGGTGTTGTATAGTCATTGACAATATTCACGTCAAGCTCAATGCCGTCTTCTTCAAGAATGGTTGCCGCTTCTTCTAAAATTTCAGCGTGCGGTGCCGGTGATGCAGCAACTGATAATGTGCCGCCTTCTTCTGATGCTTCTTCAGATGAATCCTGCCCGTTTTCAGCAGATTCTTCAGTTTCCTCACCTGTATCCGCACTTTCTTCAGCCCCTTCTTCTTCACCGCTGCCACATGCGACAAGAACGACTGCAAAAACCGATAAAGCTAAAAACAGTAAAAATTTCTTCATGTACATCCAATCCTCTCTAACAGTATTTTATTTATAATATATGATCATTATCTCTTATCGACAGCTTTTGCGAGGAAGTCCCCTGCAAACTGAATGATGAAGACAATGATCAGTATTACTATTGTTGCGACTAAAGTGACGTCACTCTGGTTGCGTGTAAACCCGACCATATAGGCAAGGTTGCCGAGACCGCCTGCGCCGATGACGCCTGCAATCGCCGTCGAACCGACCAGCATGATGGCTGTCACCGTGATGCCTGAAATCAGTGCGGGCATGGATTCAGGGATCAACACTTTCCAGATGATCGTCCATGTGTTTGCCCCCATCGATTCGGCCGCTTCAATGACGCCTTTGTCTATTTCTTTAAGGCCGATTTCAACGAGACGTGCATAGAACGGTGATGCGCCGATAATAAGGGCAGGCAGTGCACCCTGAACGCCCATGATGGTGCCCATGATCGCTTTTGTAAACGGAATCAGCAATATGATTAAAATGATGAACGGTATCGCCCTGAACAGATTGACGAGAAAGGCAGTAACGCCGTAGACCGGCTGACTCCCCGTGTTATCGCTCTTATCGGACAGGAAAAGTATGATGCCTAGAACAAGCCCGATAATCAATGTAAAGAACGTTGCGATTGCTGTCATATAAATGGTGTCGACTGTTGCTTCCCATACAACGTCCCATTTGACATTTTCAAAACTGAACATATCACTGAAGGCCTGGAAAAATTCATTCATTATTTCTCCACCTCCACTGTAATATCGTCATTGGCAAGCGCGTCGATCACTTTTTGCAGTGTCTCACTGTCAATTTCCATCGCCACATAAAGGTGACCGTATGATTCATTGTTCGTCTGTTTGATGTTCCCTGACAGTATGTTCATATTAAGATCGAACTGCTTGATTACTCTGGAGACGACCGGTGTTTTGGATTTGCTGCCGACGAATCCTATTTTAAGTATTTTTGAATCCGGGAACAGCTCCCTCACTTCATCAAGGGCGAGGGTCGTTTCCTCGTCGTTGATATCATCTTTGACAAAACGTTTCGTCACGCTGTGTGACGGGTTCTGGAACAACTGGAGCACCTTGCCTGTTTCAACGACCTTGCCGTCCTGCATGACAGCCGCACGGTCGCATATTTTTCTGATGACATGCATTTCGTGTGTAATCAGCACAATCGTCAAGTTCATTTCATCCCTGATTTCCCGCAGCAGTTCAAGCACCTCGTCCGTTGTTTCCGGGTCGAGTGCACTTGTCGCCTCGTCACAGAGCAGTACCGTCGGTTCATTGGACAGTGCCCTTGCGATGCCGACACGCTGTTTCTGACCGCCCGACAATTCACTCGGGTAGTTTTTCTCTCTCCCTTTCAGACCGACGAGCTCAATCAGTTCCTGCGCCCGCTGTTTACGTTCCTTTTTTGGGACACCCGCAATTTCAAGAGGAAAGCTGATGTTCTCTTCAACAGTCCGGGACCAGAGCAGGTTGAAATGCTGGAAAATCATCGACACTTTCTGCCTTTTCTGCCTAAGGTCCTTTTTGGACAGTCTGTTGATCGTATCATCACCGATGGTGATATCACCTGACGTCGGTTCTTCCAGACCGTTCAGAAGACGGATCAAAGTGGATTTTCCGGCACCTGAATATCCGATGACACCGAAAATCTCGCCGCTTTCTATATGCAGGCTCACATCATCCACTGCAGTGATATCAGCAGACTTCGTACTGTAGTTTTTATTTACATTTAAAATATCTATCATTGATCATCTTCCAAACTATTAAAAATTAAAAGCCTACTCACTTGGTATGAAATGAGTAGGCTTGTTCTATATTCAGCCTCTCATCTTTGAATCGACCGATTCAGTGACTTGGCACCTTGTCATTAAGACGGTTGCCGTGGCATCAACGGGCACTTCCCTACACCACTCTTGATAAGAGTTTTTATTCGATTGTGAATCATAATATCATCAGTACCGTTTTTCGTCAATACTAATCTCTGAGTATATTCAACAGGTTAGTGACTGATTCGAAACGAAAGACACTTTCTTTCAGTTTCCCATTCTCAAATATCAGCAACGCAGGTGCGGATGTTATTTTATAATCATTGATGAAATCCACATGGAAATTTAAATTGATTGATGTATATTCAAAATCTATAATTTCCTGTGTCAGGTCAAGCATGCGTTCCGCTATTTTGCAGTTTGCGCAGATCGGCGCATACCCGTATAGAATGAATCTTTCTTCAGAATGAATAAGATTGTATATATCCTGTGTCTCTAACTGCTCTTTCATCATAAAACTTACCTTTCATAATCAAGCTCGTGTCGACATAAAAACCATGACGCATCAGAAGGTTTGCGAGGTAGTCCCTTGGGCATCTGCCGACTTCTCCAAATTTAGGGTCAATATATATGTGGGTACTTTCACTGAGGTGTTTTTTGAACCACTTCCGGATTTTGCGGCCTTCCTTATCGGCATCCGATAAAATATAAATATCAGAGCCGTCAAGCTGTTCCAAAATCTCATCAAGTTTTGAGACTCCCATTGTACCAAATGTGCAGATGATCTGCACCGGTTCTACAAGCACTTCCTCGATACGGCGTTTGTCAGTCTTACCTTCAACAATGAGTACTTTATCAGAAAGATACATTTCCATCACCCTTGGAGTTTTATTTTATTTTAAAAAAACCCTAGACAATGTCTAGAGTTCATAAAATTATGCTTCGATAACCGCTTTGTAGCCGTCAGCATCTAACAGGTTATCTAATTGTGATGTGTCTTCAAGTTCAACTTTTACCATCCATGCTCCTTCATATGGTGACTCGTTAACAAGCTCTGGGCTGTCTTCAAGCTCTTCGTTCACTTCAACGATTTTACCGTTCAATGGAGCGTACAGTTCAGATACTGTCTTAACTGATTCTACACTGCCGAATGATTCGCCCTGAGTCAAGTCGTCGCCTTCTTCAGGAAGCTCAACAAAAACGATGTCTCCAAGTTCACCTTGTGCGAAATCAGTGATTCCGATAGTTACTGTATTTCCATCAACTTTTACCCATTCATGATCTTCTGAATACTTTAAGTCGTTTGGTAATGCCATAACAGAAAACCTCCTCATAATAATCTATACAATTATATAATGACATATTTCACAAAGTATCTCAAGCTTAATAACTATAAAAGTGCTTCCTTGTACTCCGCCTCTTTAAAACCAAGCAGTACACGGCTGTCCGCATCGACCAGCGGTCTTTTTATCAACATGCCATCCGAAGATAAAATATCAAGTTTTTCGTCATCGGACATCTCAGGCAGTTTATTCTTCAAGTCGAGTTCTTTGTATTTCTTGCCTCTGGAGTTGAAAAACTTGCTGATGTCCTGGTCGGACTTTTCAACGATCTGCCTCAGCGTTTCCTTTGACGGCGGCTCCTTCACCATATCGTGCGCTTTGAAATCCACACCGTTCTCCTCTAAAAATTTCTTGCCTTTTCTGCATGTCGTGCACTTGGAATATTCGTAAAAAGTAATCATCCGGTACCTCCATAGATAGTCAGTCATCATTCTATACCCGATAGTCTGCCGGGTATTCATATTATTTTTCCCTTGCTTCCATTCTACAATATTTAAGTGGTAATATTAAGATGATTTATAAAATACGGCCAGGAGGGAAATTGATGGATGCGATAAGGACATACAATGATTATAAAGAGATCATTCGAAGCCATGATACCGTCATCATAAAATTTTATGCGGACTGGTGCCCGGACTGCAGTGCACTGAACCATTTCATCAGACCGATCATGGAAGAATACAGATACATGGACTGGTACGAACTGAACCGTGATGAAATACCGACCGCCGCAGATGAAAATGATGTCACCGGCATTCCGGGACTCCTGATTTTTAAAAAAGGCAGAAAGACCGCACATCTTCATCCGTTGAACGCCAAATCACCGGGCGATGTCAGGAAGTTTTTAAAAGAAAATCTGTAAAATGAAAATGTCCAAAGCATCCAGTTGAATGCTTTGGACATTTTTAATTTTCATACGCTTTCAGCGCATCTTTGATTCTCGCTGCATGCACCTGGCCGGGTGCTGTGTTTTTCGTAATATATCCGTATGTCATGCAGGAGCCGAACTCACCGCCTGCAAGACGTGTCATCCTGCCAGACTCCCCCATTGAGATGCCGATGACTTTATTGCCGATTGCTTCTTTGCCGATCTTCACTATTTTAAGCATGTTGACTACATCATCTGCGTCATTCGGTGCAAACGCCAGCTTCAAAATTTCTCCGCCCGCACTGTGCATTTTATACAACAGCTTCTGCATCTCTTCAAGACGCGGCGTCTCTTTGAAATTATGATGGCTGAGGAGGACCGTTTTGCCATGTTCAGCAGCACAGTCCACAATATCCGAAATAACGTTGCCGCCGGTGATAAATTCAATGTCGATGATGTCGATATCGCACTTTGTAATGACGTCCGTCAGCAGATCTTTATATTCCGCGTAGGATTTGGAGCCGCTGCCGCCTTCATGGGACGTTCTGTATGTATAGATGACCGGAAGCCCGGACAACTCTTTGCAGACTTCATTCACAAGACTCAAGTGCTCCGACCGGCTCATATTATCAAACGCATCACTGCGGATCTCCACAATATCAAGCGCATCGGTATTTTCCTTCACCTGCACGATTTCCTTCTGTATATCAGCAAAAGATGTACCGCTTATGGACACAACCACTTTCGGCAGACCTTCGTATATTTCAATGTTTTTAATGTTCATTCCCATCCCGCCAGTCAAGTTGATATTTGCTTCATTGTACACATACTTGCCTGAAAATAAAAGTACCCGAAATCCCAGGGGAAGGATTTCGGGTAAGGGGACTTGACCAAAGGGGAATGGTCAATTTAATGTTTATGGTTATAGTATACCCATTAATTATTAAGATAATGTTAAAATGCTCACTATTTTTCAGTGAAAAAGTTAAGTTTAAAGATAAGTTTTACTTATGTTAAATCAACACTTTACATAATTGACATTAATAGTTAATTCAAACCCTGTTCTTTGCCCGTCTTAATGACACAAAACCCTGTAGCTCAACAGTCTCCCGCCACAAGTATCAATTTAGACCATCAATTATAACGGTACGGGCAGATAAACGCCATAACTCATGTGCGAAACACCTGCATATAGCGCCAGGCCGGCTAAACGCCATAACTCACGTCACGAACGCCTGCATATAGCGCCAAAGCCGGCTAAACGCCATAACTCACGTCACGAACGCCTGCATATAGCGCCAAAGCCGGCTAAACGCCATAACTCACGTCCCAAACACCTGCATATAGCGCCAAAGCCGGCTAAACGCCATAACTCACGTCCCAAACACCTGCATATAGCGCCAAAGCCGGCTAAACGCCATAACTCACATCCCAAACACCTGCATATAGCGCAGCAAATTTCTCACATGATCAAAGCCGTAAAGAAAGGGGCTGGGACAAAAAGGCTCCTGAAAACTAAGAAAAATGGCGATTCATCGATTAATTGAGATGAATCGCCATTTTTTATGTGATTTTTCAGATGTGACAGCTTCATTCCGTTTAACTTCCTTAGATTCAGGGCCAATAATGCCAGCCCGGTTTCCAATTTGACTTTGCGTGCGCCCCGCACCGAGAATCGGCGGAACGACAAATTCGCCTTCAAGTTGCC
>NZ_FNFY01000028.1 GCF_900101075.1 Lacicoccus qingdaonensis
ACCGGTGTCATAAAGGGTCATCCGGTATTAGCCACGGTTTCCCGCGGTTATCCCAGTCTGATGGGTAGGTTGCCTACGTGTTACTCACCCGTCCGCCGCTCGATCATGGGGAGCAAGCTCCCCAATCTCGCGCTCGACTTGCATGTATTAGGCACGCCGCCAGCGTTCATCCTGAGCCAGGATCAAACTCTCCATAAATGGAAAGCTCTTCTGAGCTCGGTCGATACTGCTGACAGTATCTTGGTTGCGTGTTGTGTTGTTCGCCTCAACTTCTCGTTCCCATATAATAGGAACATTTATCGGAATTAAACGTTGACATATTGTCATTCAGTTTTCAATGTTCTTTTTAAATAAGTAATGGAGCGGGTGATCGGAATCGAACCGACGACATCAGCTTGGAAGGCTGGGGTTATACCACTTAACTACACCCGCATATATTAGATATATTGTGACACCATTTAAAAGTCACTTTGGATTGCTTTAGGAATAATGCGGCTGAGAGGACTTGAACCTCCACGGGATTAACTCCCACTAGGCCCTCAACCTAGCGCGTCTGCCGATTCCGCCACAACCGCGTATCAATAAGCATTTAAAAGTTCTTTTAAACTTTTTCTCTTTTTAGCGACAAGAACCATTGTATAACATACAATTCTTTTTGTCAACAACTTTGTAAAATCATTTTTAAAAGCTGTTTAAAATAAGAAGTGACCCGTACGGGACTCGAACCCGTGTTACCGCCGTGAAAGGGCGGTGTCTTAACCGCTTGACCAACGGGCCATTGATTAATGCAACGTCATTTATATTACAAGGTTATCTATTTAAAGTCAATACATTTTCAATATAATTTTTACAAAAACTTAATATACCTTCTTATTATAAATGGTTGTTCTAGTTTCTTCTTATTATATAGCGAATTTTTTCTCTTTGACTGAAGTTCCCCTTCCTTTTTAATCTTTACTTTTAAATAGTGCATTTCTATTGTTTTTTCCTACCAGTATGTTATTATTTATTTATAATCATTATAAACAAGAGTGTTATACCAATAATTCTTGGAGGGATTTTTTAATGACAAACGACAACACTAACAAGCCAAAAGATGACTTTACCGGAACTCACAGTACCGGCGGTGCTGATGAAGGCGTTCAACAAGGTAAGAATCAGCAGCCTGACCATCTTACTACTCTATTTGGTGCACCGGTGGGTGACCGTGAAAACTCTACAACTGCAGGAGCAAGAGGACCAATGGTCATGCAGGACCCTTATTTCCTCGAGCAGATGGCACACTTCGACCGTGAAGTGATTCCTGAGCGCCGGATGCACGCTAAAGGTTCAGGTGCTTATGGTACGTTTACAGTAACACATGATATTACAAAATATACGAAAGCGAAAATCTTCAGCGAAGTCGGCAAGAAAACTGAAATGTTCGCTCGTTTCTCCACTGTAGCCGGTGAACGCGGTGCTGCAGATGCTGAACGTGACATCCGCGGTTTCGCTCTTAAGTTCTACACAGAGGAAGGTAACTGGGATCTCGTTGGTAACAACACGCCTGTTTTCTTCTTCCGTGACCCTAAACTTTTCGCAAGTCTGAACCACGTTGTCAAACGTGATCCTAAGACAAACATGAAAAACCCGGACAGTAACTGGGACTTCTGGACACTGCTTCCTGAAGCACTGCACCAGGTGACAATCATCATGACAGACCGCGGTATCCCGAAAGGTTTCAGAAACATGCACGGTTTCGGTTCCCACACTTACAGCATGCTTAACGAAGACAACGAGCGCGTATGGGTGAAATTCCACTTCAGAACACAACAGGGTATTGAAAACTATACTGGTGAAGAAGCAGAACAGGTTATCGCGAAAGACCGTGAATCTTCACAGCGTGATCTCTTCAATGCAATTGAAGAAGGCAACTTCCCTAAATGGAAAATGTACATCCAGGTAATGACTGAAGAACAGGCTAAAAATCACTATCATAACCCATTCGACTTAACTAAAGTCTGGTACAAAGATGAGTTCCCGCTTATCCCTGTGGGTGAGTTTGAACTTAACCGCAACCCTGAGAACTACTTTGCAGAAGTTGAACAGGCTGCATTCGCACCGACTAACATCATTCCTGGGCTTGGATTCTCACCAGACAAGATGTTACAGGGTCGTTTGTTCTCTTACGGAGATACACAGAGATACCGCTTAGGTGTCAATCACCAGCAGATTCCTGTCAACTCACCTAAAGGTGCAAAAAACGTCTGCCCATTCAGTCGTGACGGCGCAATGAGAGTTGACGGCAACCTTGGTTCTCACACTAACTATTATCCAAACAGCACTGATCAGTATCAGGATAATCCGAGCGTTAAACAGCCGCCACTTGAAGTTGATGGTCCGGTTTACGAGCACAACTTCCGTGAAGATGACGACAACTATTACGAGCAGCCTGGTAAACTGTTCAGACTGCAGTCTGAAGAGAGCAAGCAGAACCTCTTCAAAAACACTGCAGATGAAGTCGGTGGTGCTTCACTCCGTGTACAACACCGCCACATCTTCAACTGTTATCAGGCAGATCCTGACTACGGTAAAGGTGTAGCTGAAGCACTTGGAATCAATATCGATGATGTTGAATTAGAAGATAAGAGTGTACACCTTTTAGATAAGTAATATTGAAAAAGACAGGTCGTTTGACCTGTCTTTTTTTTGCCGTTTTTACTTTTAACTTAAACGTCTTTCATCGTCAAAGATATTCTTCCTTTTTGCTCATCCACATCAAGTACTTTAACATCAACGATATCGCCGGTTCCTACTACTTCCAGCGGATGCTTGACGAAACGATTCGTCAATTGTGAAATATGAACAAGTCCGTCCTGTTTCACTCCGACATCTACAAACGCACCGAAGTCTGTTACGTTTCTGACAGTCCCGGACAGCTTCATGCCCTCTTTCAAGTCTTCGATTTTCAGCACATTGGATTTCAGCATTGGTGTTTCATAGTCATCTCTGATATCTCTTGTCGGAGATTTTAAACTTTCAACAATATCAGTCAATGTCGGTACACCGACTGATAATTTCCCGGCATACTCTTTGATATTGATACCGTCCAGCTTTTCTTTTATATCTTCTGAACCGATCTGCTCTTTACTTATATCCAGCTGCTTTAAAAATTCTTTTGTCGTTTTGTACTGTTCCGGGTGGATCGGCGTCTGATCCAATAGTTCATCGCCTTCAGGTATTCTCAGGAATCCTATACACTGTTCGTATGTCTTCTTACCGAGTCTCGGTACTTTTTCGATTTCTTTTCTTGTTTTGAATTCTCCATTTTCCACCCGGTAATTTACAATATTCTTACTGATGGACGGTGACAGGCCTGCAACATGTTCAAGCAGTGTGACAGATGCCGTATTCACATTGACACCGACCTGGTTTACGCTGGTTTCCACAACGAAGTTCAGGGAATCCGTCAAATATTTCTGGTTTACATCGTGTTGATACTGTCCGACACCGATGGATTTCGGATCGATTTTAACCAGTTCACTCAGCGGGTCCTGAACACGTCTCGCGATGGATACCGCACTTCTTTCTTCAACATTGAAATCAGGGAATTCATCCCGGGCAATCTGGGAAGCAGAATACACACTCGCCCCCGCTTCATTCACAATGATGAATGGAATATCCAGGTTCTTTTCAGTTAACAGTTCATCGATAAATAACTCCGTTTCCCTTGAAGCTGTCCCGTTCCCTATCGCAATTAAAGAAGCATCATGTTTTTCAATCATTCTCACGACTTCATTTTTCGCCTGCTCTACCCTTGTGTTCGATGTATGAGGGTATATGATGCTCTTATCCATGAATCCGCCATTATCGTTGATGACAGCAAGCTTACATCCGGAGCGGAAAGCAGGGTCGACCCCAAGTATCGTTCTCCCTTTCAGAGGCGGCTGCAGCAGGAGGCGCTTTAAATTCTCTTCAAATATATCAACAGCATGTTCTTCACTGTATTCAGTCAGATCATTTCTGACTTCACGGTCTATTGATGGGAGGATCAGTCTTTTTAAACTGTCGTCTATCGCATTTTCGATATGACCTGCTGTTTTTGAATCCTCTTTGATGACCTGCTTGTAAATATAATTTTTCAGCCGTTCCAGATCATGCTGCAGCTTGACAGTCAGCACTTTAAGTTTCTCTCCACGGTTGATGGCGAGCACGCGGTGCGGCACGATTTTCTTGACCGGTTCTTCATAATCATAGTAGATTTCAAAAATTTTAGTATCATCTTCAGCTTTTTTCTTTTTGGTTGAAGTGATTGAAGAAGTATCCTTGATCACCTTCAATATATAACTTCTGTATTTCGGTTCATCAGATATATTTTCCGCAATGATATCGAGAGCCCCTTCAACAGCATCTTCAGGCGTTTCCACCTCTTCATTTAAAAATTCCCCGGCACGCGTTTCAATATCTTTCTCATTTTGTGTAAAAATAATATCAGCGAGTGGTTCAAGGCCTTTTCTTTTAGCCTCTGTGGCTTTTGTCTTTTTCTTCTGCTTGAACGGGCGGTATAAATCCTCCACCCTGTTTAAAACAGTCTGTTTATTGATATCATTCTTTAGTTCTTCCGTCAGCATTCCCTGCTCATCAATCAGGCGGATGACTTCTTCCTTCCGCTTCATGAGAGATTCCATGTAGTTGAACTCATCGGCAATCTGCTTGATTTCCTCTTCATTCATGCCGCCGGTCATTTCTTTACGGTAACGTGCGATAAACGGCACAGTATTCTTATCCTCTAATAATTCCAATACATTTTTTATATATTTTCCTTTAAATGATGTTGTTTTTTCCAATGCTTTAATCAGACTCTGTGACATAGTTTTTCTCCTAAACATTCAATTTTCTTTTAAAATAAAAACCCTAACCTTATCGGTCAGGGATTATTCATTCTCAACGACTGCCTGGCGCAGTTTATCAATCGCGGTTCTCTGTAATCTGGATACATGCATCTGACTTAGGCCTACACGTTCTCCGGCTTCTTTCTGGCTCAACCCGTCCATAAATGTAAACTGGATGATTTCTCTTTCCCTGTCTGTCAATATAGGCAGGATTTTCTCCAGCATCAGGCGTTTCTCCGCCAGTTCATAATTATCATCCTGGTCGCCCATCACATCCAAGAGCGTCACTTTGGAACTGTCTTTATCCGCTTCCACTGAATGGTCGACTGACAATGCATTGTAGCTCTGACCCATCTCCATCGCTTCAAGTACATCCTCTTCGGTGACTTCAAGGTGTGCAGCAATTTCCTGAATCGTCGGTGAACGTTCAAGTTCTGCCACAAGAGTGTCATTTGCGTTCTTGATTTTAGGCCCTATTTCCTTTATACGTCTCGGTACATGTACACTCCACGTCTTATCACGGAGATATCTCTTTATCTCTCCAACAACTGTCGGCACTAAAAAAGCTTCAAACCGACGCTCAAAAGACGGGTCGAATCTCTTTATCGCACCCAACAGCCCGACCATGCCGACCTGAAACAGGTCTTCATGATGGCTCTGGCCTTTAGAATAACGGTATGCAAGTGATTCAACCAGTTTTTGATAATGTTCGACCAGTCTGGTCTGGGCAGCATCATCTTTGTCCTGCTGGTAGCTTTTAATTAGAAAATTGATGTCTTCTGCCGAATATCCGTTATCTGTTGCTGATTGTTTCCCCATCTGAATGCACCTGGCTTTCATCAATGTACTTAGTCATGCTTATTGTAACACCTGGATCTTTTCTTACAACTATTTCATCCATTAATGTTTCAATTAAGAATAACCCGAGTCCGCCTTCTCTCAAGTAATTGACATTATCATCTTCATTGTATGGTCCCAGTTCAGATTTGATCTGTTCGTAGTCAAAGCTTTGTCCATTATCAGATACTATGATTTCAATCTTATTATTGAAAACGGCAAATCCGACAAGTATATTGCCTGACTGATTATCAGTATAAGCATGTTTTACAGCATTGGTCACCGCCTCGGAAACCGCAATCTTTGCATCTTCAATTTGATCATACGTTGCACCGACACGTGAAAATACTCCGGACAGGGTCAGTCTGATCAGTCCGACATATTCGGCGCTTGAAGGGAATTTCATTTCTATATAATCATATTGATGACTCATCTTATTCCACCTCCGATGATTCATTAATATGCATCAGGTCTCTTAACCCCGTAATTTCAAAAAGTCTTAAAATGCGGTTGGATGCACCTGTCACACGAAGTTCCTTATCATGCTGATTCAGGTCTTTCAGTGTTCCTACAAAAATTCCGAGGCCGGTTGAATCCATATATGATACATCAGTTACATCTATTCTCACATGATGGGTTCCATCCTGTCTGATCGGATCCAGAACCTTCTGCAGTTCCGGAGCGGTATAGACATCCAGTTCCCCGTTCATAGTAATAACGTACTCTTCGCTTTTTTCTTCTGCGCTAATGTTAATATTCATTATGTATATACACTCCTATTAGTTTCTAAACGCAACTGATTTATAATTACCCGCAACAAAACAAGATAAACATGAAAAAGCCATTTATTTTAAATGCTATTCACCGGTATTTTTTAAAATAAACAGAGTCAGGTCATCTTTCTTTTGTGTGTGCTGCATACGTGTGAGTGATTCATAAACATACTGAACTATATCCTGGGGATGATGTTCTTTCGTATCAACAATCATATCTTTGATATCGTCGAGGTCTATAAAGGTGTCATCATGCTTTCTTAGTTCTGTCACGCCATCCGTGCAGACGATCAGCATATCATCTTTGTGAAGTTTCACCTGGCGCTGTTCATATTCAGCTGAATCAGTCACGCCGAGAACGATACCTTTGGCGTCAATTTCTTCAAATTCATTGGTGTCATTTCTGTAGATCAGACCGGGTTCATGCCCTGCTGAAGAAAAGTGCAGCGTATCCGTCTCAATATTGTACAGACCATAAAACATCGTGATGAACATGTTCTGATTTACATTTCGCTCCACCACTCTGTTCAGACTCTTCAATCCTTCACTTGGATTTTTTGTCGCACCCTGGAAATCCATCGAGAATTTGATCATCGACATCGCAATGGCGGCAGGGATGCCTTTACCTATGACATCTGCCACACCGAAACTGAGCAGGTTATTTCTATGGTTGATGATGTTAAAATAGTCTCCGCTCACTTTACTTGCAGGGACCGAGATTGCACCGATTTCCAAGCCGTCCAATACAGGTATCGTCGTCTTCAACATGGTTTCCTGAAGACTCGATGCAACGTCCAATTCCTTATCATGCACTTCAATCTTGGCCAGCATCGCTTTATAGTCACGGTATGTAAAACCGAATGCGATCAGGACTTCCTGCACAATGTGCAGTGACTGACGGATTTTATCACCGTCAGTCACCCGCAGATCATCGAGCAGATCCATATGTAAAGTTACTATTTCTTCAGGGGATGTATCAATCTGAATGACTTTATCGCTGAAAGTATGGCACATTTCCAGGGCCTCATCCTGCTTTTGATCAAACAGATATTTGGACATGATATCTTTGTATTCATTGGCTAATTCATCTACATAAGTCAAACTTTGCACCTCCTGTTGAAATAAAGAGCTTCCTAATCACTCTGACCTATTTCTTTTTCTTCTTTTTCTTTTTGGGATCTAACGCTAGACTCACCTTTAAAGCAGTATCCACCTCTGCCATCTTATCATCTTTCAGATATGTAAGTTTTTCCATCAGACGCTTTTTATCAACGGTTCTGATCTGTTCCAATAAAATGACAGAATCCTTATCCAAGTTATATGTATCCTTTGAAATCTCCACATGTGTAGGTATCTTAGCTTTGTTTATTCTGCCTGTAACAGCAGCAACTATCACAGTCGGGCTGTGATAGTTACCCACATTATTTTGTATTATGACTACAGGCCGCTTTCCACCTTGCTCTGAACCTTCCACCGGTGATAGATCCGCAAGATAAACTTCTCCTCTTTTCATCTATTCACCATCTTTTATATAGTCAAGGTAATCTTCATTGCGTTTATGCGCTTCACATTCTGCTGTGTGAAATTCAGTCACAATGGACAGATTGATATCGCTCATCTCAATATAACCCACTTTAAGTGCCATATCCATGTTGTTTGCATTTGATTGTTCGCTCATATTCATAAGCAAATCACTCCTGGAACGATAATATAGTTATAATTTTACCATGTACAATCACACGTGACTAGCTATTTCAATACCTCATTATACACGAAGTCGACATCTTCACCCTGATAATAACGTGGAATACGTTTCGACAGCAGCGTCAAAGATTCATAAGGTATCGTCTCTGTGTATTCACTGTATATATCCATGGACTGCAATGAGTCCGGGTTTCTGCTTATAAGATATGCCTGATCACCGATTTTGACATCAGCTGGAACTTTGACCATGATGGAATCCATGCACACCCGGCCGACTACGGGACATTGGTGCCCGTTAATCTCAACTTTGGATCCGCTGCGTGCCCTGATGAAACCGTCAGCGTAGCCGATTGGCAATGTTGCGATCGTCTCGTCATCCTGTGCGGTGTAAGTCCGTCCGTAACTCACCGACTCTCCGGGCTTCAGGTTATGCAGTGCAGCCACTTTCGCCGTTAAATCTATCGCGGGTTTCAAGTCGATTGAAGAAGCCGATTTGACGTATGGACTTGGATAATATCCATATAGGGAAATACCGATACGCATCGCATTACAAAAATCGGCATCATAGCATAATGCACCGGCTGAATTCTGAATATGCACATACTCGGGTGTTTCGACCCGGCTGATGATATCCTTGAATGTATCCATCTCCAGCCGGGCAGTGTCATTATCCATGTCAGCCGAGGTCAGATGACTGAAAATCCCTTCATATATAAAGCGGTCGAATGAATTGATCTCTTCTATCATCTCTTTTATTTCCCCGGCATCTTTTGTGCCGTAACGGTTCATACCTGTGTTTACCTTTATATGAATCCACACTTCTTTTTCATATTTGTCATCGACATGAGCCTTGGCACGCTTTACCCAGTCGACCCCCTGCGCGGTGATCGCAATTCTATGCTGCACAGCCTTGTTGATATCTTCGGGACTGATGATGCCCAGTACGAGAATCTTCTCTTTGATGCCGTGCATCCTCAAATCGATTGCTTCATCCAAAGTCGCGACTGCAAAGTAGCCGATGCCCCGTTCAGACAAATAACGTGCGACGGTATTGTTGCCGAGTCCGTAGCCGTCCGCCTTGACAACCGCTATGAACGTTTTATCCGGATGCTTACCCCCGATCATTTTATAGTTATGATGAATCGCTTCTAAATCTACATGTACAAGCGTGTCGCGATAGTATCTCTCACTCACAGAAACTGCCTCCTTATTGTGTTTCCAGAACAACCGTTGCAACAGCGTACTCTTCGGCATGTGAAATGGACACATGTGCACGCCGGTCATCTGCGATTGACGGTTTGCCTTGGCTGTCATTCAAGCATCTGATTTCTTTGAATGCGACGGTTTTACCGATGCCGCTGCCGAGTGCTTTCGAGTACGCTTCCTTGACTGCAAAACGACCTGCCAAAAATTCTGTTTTTCTTTCATCACTTTTTATATTCATATATTTGTCCAGTTCCACGTCCGACAGTATTCTTCTGGCCAGACGGTGATCTTTATTCACCTTTTTGATTCTGCTGATCTCTATAATGTCCGTACCTAATCCTATAATCATGATTCCGACCTCGATTGTTTATTAATGATATCACGTATTGTTGTTCTGAGTGAATCTGCATCCTCTTCCTGAAGTTCAGGTATATAGACTCTTTCTGCCGGAGTCCTTAAGCTGATGCCTTTCAGTTTCATTCTTCTCATGATCGGTCCGACGGTGGTATCGATATTCTGAATCCGGAATATCGGCACTGCTTTCTGCTTTTTAATGAATATCCCTTCATGGACGTGGATTTCATCATCAAAAATACCATACCTGAAAAACTTGTATTTCAACCTCGGCACAAGCCAGATGTCCACAAGCACGATATATAATGTAATCAGCATCAGTGCAAGCGGTACATACCAGGGCAGAAATTCCAGCACCGTCACGGATAATATGAAGACTATGATTGTCAGGAGCAGACATACCGAAGCATAGATACCCGCTTTAATCCTCCACAATCTGATTGCTTTCGGAGAAATCTTCTTCATCATGCCCGCCTCCTTCTTTAATCCAATTCCATATGGTTTCTATATCTTTCCTGTCAATGAACTTCACCGTCGCAGTGGAACCGACGATGCCTGCCGCCGTTGTCACTGAAATGTTTGCAAGTCTTGAACGGATTAAAAATGGATTTTCCAAAATTGCTCCTTCAATCACCTTGTCATGTTTGATGACGAAATGGCTGCGCGTGAAAAAGCTGGTGGTCAGCATATTCACTTCATCATCTTTAATGACATAACCATTGTTTCTGGCGGAATAAATGCCCGCAGTGATGACGATGAAAAGGGCGAAGAGACCAAGTATCCAGGCCCAGCTGAGCCAGAAATACTGTACAATCCCCGTTATCAGCACCAATATCACGGTAGATATTTGGAAATAACGGCGGTAGCCCCTTAAAGGCACGTTGCTTTTCGGTTTGATCACTTCATAGTTCGGCAGGATTTCCTCGACAATGTCATAAAGTACATCTCTTTTTATAAAAGGCATGATTTCCACCATACTGTTATCACCCTCACTTTCGAATGTGTCACTGGTGATGGTGACAGACAGTGAATAATAGCCGATCATACGTCTTAAGATTGAGTCTTTGATGATTATATTCTGCACGCGGTTGATATTGACACTTTTGTGCTTCTTCTCGAGCAGCCCGTACTGTACCGCAAGGTCGTCGTCTTTTTTACTCAATGTATAGTCATAATACTTGATCAGTAAAATGATGACACCGAAAGTATAGCCGACGACGACAAAGAATATCGCCGCGACCGACATCGCAATGATTGTATTTTGAAACAGTCCGCCAAAATAATCAAAGTACCTTTCGATTATGAACTGTGACCCGATAATGTTTAAAATCGCAAAAAGTATCGCCACAAAAGCCCCGAGTGCACCGCTCGTCATGCTCATCAGCAGCAGTTCACCGCGCTTTAACTTATGCAGTGTGACAAAAGTTTTTTTAGGCGTGTCTTTGATTTCTTCGCCGGCATCATGGACACTGGCATCTTTCGGCCACGGACTGGCATCACCGATTTCAACAGTGTCTGCATTTTCCGTGCCCTGTGCAATCCTCTCCTGCTCATCATAGATGATTTCCTGAAGATCTTCTGCCTGTGTCTTTTTCATCGTATCTATCACTATGCCTTCACCAGGCGTGAACACTTCCAGTTTCACCGCCTTGAACAGACGGTGGAAAATCGGTTCGGAAAAATCGATGGACTGGATCCGTTCGATATCAAACTCTTTTTCCCTTCTTGTCAGAACGCCGTCCTTATATATAAACTTGCCATCCTCTATCCAGAACCGGGTGCGGTATTTATTAATAAAATCCAGTCCGCCGAAAATGATTACGAGCAGAAGGAATATGCCCCCGATTCCGAGAAGCCATGGCAGGGATATATTACCGGACATGATCGTCTCCCTCTGGTTGAAAAATACGATAATCAGAGGTATCCATAAGTTTTTCAGCGCATTGGCCACACTTCCCAGGTAGGCAATCGGATGAAGCTTCTGAGGACTATACATCAGAAATCTCCTCCTTTACCAAATCGATGATCTGTCTTTTCAGCTCTCCAGCCTCTTCGACGGCTATCGGCGGCAGGTCTATGCCCATGCTCGCTGTTTTCGCTCGAAGAATCGAAAGGTTGTACCGTCTCGATACAGGGCCGGTGACAAGTTCGACGCCCTGGATCCTTTTGATTGGGATCAAAGTGGTCCTTATTAAAATAAACCCCTTCTTGACGATGATCTGTTCATCGGCCAGTTCATAGCGGGTCACTCTGTAAAATATCTGCGGACGGATAATTACATTGATGATAAATATTAAAACAAATACTCCGGCCGCAATCCAGATGATATAACCCGGCCAGTCAAACCATAAAGCAAGGCCGGTCACCACTGATGCGATGACAAGCCACCAGATCATGTCAATCAGTGCATTCACCCTCAAATAAGGTTTCGCTTTTTCAGATAATCTCTTCATACTTACCTTCCTTTTACAGAGAAGATTTTTATTCTACCTTATCATTATACATTTAATCGTCATTATACTAAATAAAAACATCCACTTTAAGTGGATGCTTTTATCAATTTAATTTATTTTATATGATCTTTGAAAGTGCGGCCGGACTTGTTGCGGCGCGGTCCCTGCTGCTTGCCGCCGCGTCTGCCTTTGTTGTCGTTGCGCTTTTGCGGACGGCCTTTTCTGCCGCCTTTATAGTTCGATGATCTGTTGCCTCTCCGTCCACCGGAACCTTTTTTCGATAACGGCTTTTCAAATGACAGTTGAATATTTTCATCCTGTCTTGAGAACATGAATTCATTCAACATTGCTGAAATGACATTTTCAGCACCGTGTGCTTCGATCAGCTTGTCTGTCATCTCTTTAGTGACTGAACTGGTGTCATTCGCCATCCATTCGGTGATCTTATCGAACACTTCATTCTGCCTCGCCGCTTCAACCTCTTTTTTGTTTGGCGGTCTGAGGGCACGGATGGTTTTCTGCTTTTCATTTTCAATCATTCTTAAATAATCCATTTCAACCGGATTGACGAATGTCAGCGCCATGCCCGAATGACCTGCACGGCCGGTACGGCCGATTCTGTGTGTATAGCTCTCTGCATCCTGAGGGATGTCAAAGTTGTATACATGGGATACACCTGAAATGTCCAGACCCCGTGCTGCCACGTCAGTCGCAACGAGAATGTCCAGTGAGTTGTTCTTGAACTTCTTAAGTACTTCCAGACGTTTCGACTGCGTAATGTCACCGTGCAGTCCTTCAGCACGGTAGCCTTTGGCAATCAGTGCACCTGTCAGTTCATCGACACGGCGCTTCGTACGTCCGAAGACGATTGCAAGTTCCGGCTGGTGCACATCAAGGAAATCAGTGAATATATCCAGTTTTTCCAGTTCTTTGACAATCGTATAGTTCTCATCGATCTGCGGATTGTTCGTTGACTGCTTCATCGTCTTGATGATTTTCGGATCGTCCATGAAACGCGTAACCAGTTCCTGGATCGCACTTGGCATTGTAGCCGAGAACAGCAGCGTCTGACGGTTCTCTGTAGGCAGTTCGGACATGATGAATTTGACATCATCGATAAAGCCCATGTTCATCATCTCATCGGCTTCATCCAGAACCAGCATATTCACCGTCTGCAGTTTTAACGTGCGGCGTTTGATGTGGTCGATGATCCTGCCTGGCGTACCCACTACTATTTCAGGTTTTCTCTTTAATTCTTTAATCTGGCGGTCGATGCTCATGCCGCCGAAAATTACAGATACATGTAATTTTTTATACTTGGAAAATTTGCCTATTTCCTCTGCCACTTGAGCAGCCAGTTCACGGGTCGGTGTCAAAATTATATTCTGGATTCCTTCACCTTTGGTCGTCTTTTCTATAAGCGGAATACCGAACGCACCTGTTTTACCCGTTCCTGTCTGGGCCTGACCAAGTATATCTCGTCCTTCCAATGCAAACGGAATACTTGTTTCTTGTATCGGTGTCGGAGTTTCAAATCCCATATCCTCGAGGGATCTGAGCATTTCCTCACTCACACCTAATTCTTTAAAAAACTTCAACTTTTAGTCTCCTTTGACTCTTTACGTACTTTTTTATTATAACTTCTCTATACTAACACCATTTACACATTAACTCAAGAACTCTTTTTTGTGCCTGCGAATAAAAACCGTTCCGCAACCATATTCAGTGTGTGCTGATGGTTTTCAGTATAGGACATTACATGAGGTGCATCTTCGATAAGCTCCAGGCGGCTGTTCTCAATTTTGTTCGCTGCTTCCACGCTCGACAGATAAGGGACGAGAAGGTCGATTTTTCCATGAACGAGCAATGTT
Source organism: Lacicoccus qingdaonensis (assembly GCF_900101075.1). Taxonomy (GTDB): domain Bacteria; phylum Bacillota; class Bacilli; order Staphylococcales; family Salinicoccaceae; genus Lacicoccus; species Lacicoccus qingdaonensis. The sequence goes on from NZ_FNFY01000028.1 coordinate 14,070, forward strand.
TCCGATTTGATTTTCTCATAATCAGGCATCTTTGCGTCCATGATCATGCGGAATTCATTGAATGCACGGATTGACAGTTTGGGCAGTCTGCTTTTGACGACGTCCATCGTCTTCATCTTCAGATGTTCACCAATCCCTTCAGGCCTGAGGTTCAGACGTGACAGTCTGTTCAGGTGGGTGTACTCGAAAGCCGGGGCGATGAGCAGCAGCTTGTCCACTTTATGGTGTTCTGCTATATGGCTTGCAAACAACCCGCCCATCGAAAAGCCGACAATATACATTCTGTCCACCTTGGCAGAAAGTTCCTGATAGGCTTCAAAAGCTTCATCGTACCAGTCGTCGCCGGTAACGTCCTTGAAATTCAATTCGAATCCGTGACCAGGATAGACCGGAAATTCATATTCAAATTCATATCTTGATTTCAAATATTGAAACAGGGGTTCAAGCTCATATCGGCCGCCGGTGTATCCGTGTAAAAATAAAATACCCAGTTTATCAGAGATGTCCATCCACCCTTTCCATCTCCATACCGCGTGATCCTTTTAACAGCACGACCGTCTCATTATTCAGCATACCCTTTAAATGGCCGCCTAACTCTTCCAGATCATTGAAATGTCTGCTGCTGGCGACCCTCGCTTCTTCACTGATCAGGTTTGAGTGGTCACCATATGTCAATAGTTCAAAATTCTGATCCATCGATGCGATATGCTCTCCGATTGATCTGTGCAGTGTCCCGGTATACTCACCCAGTTCCAAAATGTCACCCAGCACCAGTATTTTTCTGCTGTAATCCATCTCACTCACTGTATTGATGGCACTCTTCATACTTGAAGGACTTGCGTTATAGGCATCATTGATGATCAGTGCACCGCTTTCGTGAAGCGACTGTTCCATGCGCATCGACGATATTTTCAGCTGCTTGAATTTCATGCTGCTCTTCTCCATATCACCGCCGAGTGCTTTTACAGCAAGGAGACTGAGCGCCGCGTTCATCGCATTATGAGTGCCGAGCTGCGGTATATCCACTTTGAAATCCGACATTTCAAACCTTGTGCCGCTCTCTGTCTGGCTGATATTTGAAATCGCGAAAGCATTGTCCGGTGAAATGCCGGCCGTGTACATTTCAAATTGGGGATTATCCTCGGCATCTGTCAAAGCGTTCAATAATGGATAATCTTTTGAACAAATCAGTACCCCGCCATCTTTCAAACCGTCAACGATTTCATATTTGGCTTCAGCAATCTTCTCCCTCGAGCCCAGCTTCTCGATATGGGACTCACCGACATTTGTAATGATTGCGATATCCGGTTTTGTCAGACGGCTTAAGAAATTGATGTCGCCTGTCTGGTCCATGCCCATTTCCAAAATGGATATTTCCGTATCTCTGTCCAATTCCAATATGGTCAGGGGCAGTCCGATTTCATTGTTATAGTTGCCGATTGTTTTTTTGACCTTATAGTCATCAGCAAGCAGACATTCCACCATGTCTTTTGTCGTCGTCTTGCCATTTGAACCGGTGATTGCAATCACCTTCGGATTCACAAGCTGTAAGTACCGTTCTGCTATCATCTGCAGTGCCAGAAGTCCATTCTCCACATGAATCATTGGAAGGGTTTCATCCGTATTTTCAATCGGTGCCTCCGTCAATGCAGCACCCGCGCCTTTTTCAAAAGCGTTGTTTATAAAACGGTGCCCGTCCACATTTTCACCTTTAAATGGAATGAACAGGTTGCCCTCTTCAATTGTTCTGGTGTCTATCGATGCCCCGTTTATGGATGCTCCGGCAATTTCCTCTGCTTTGTCGTTCAAAATTCCGTTGCAATATTGTGCAACATCTTCAATAGATATATTTATCATTTTGCTCCATCCGTTTCGCAGTTATAATAGATTTGTAATAATTTTTACATCTTAAGACTCATATCAGATTATAAAATATAGTATAATGAAAATCACGATTTTATTTTTGGATAGGGTGATATTCTTGGAAAATAATCAAGGATACAAAAGACAGAACTCTAATTTTTTGTCTCGTATTGATTGGATTTTAATAACGTTACTGATTGTCCTTTCATTGATCAGCATATTTACGATCTCCTCTGCGATGACCAGCGGACAATATAATACAGATTTTTCAGTGAGACAAATTTTATTTTATATGTTAGGTTTCATTTCATTGTTCATCGTCACTTTCATACCTGTAAAGCTTTTCAAATCTTATATCTGGGTGTTATACGGTCTCGGGATCTTGAGTCTTGCTGTCCTGTTTTTCGCACCGGCCACCCCGCTGACCCCGATTATAAACGGTGCCCAAAGCTGGTATCAGCTTGGCTTTATCAGCATACAGCCTTCCGAGTTCATGAAGGTCTCGTACATAATGGCACTGGCCTATGTGATACATCAGCATAATAAATATAAGCTTTCTACAGATTTAAGCTCGGATGTGAAGTTACTTTTTAAAATGTTTCTCATATCCATTCTACCAATGTTTTTTATTTTAATGCAAAATGACCTGGGGACGGTCCTTGTTTTAATCGCTATTCTATTCGGCATGATCATCGTTTCCGGCATCAGCTTATGGATCATTCTGCCGACACTCACAATTGCTGCAACAACTGGTGCTGCATTGATACTTGGAATTCTGTACAGGCCGGATCTGCTGCAGACATACCTCGGCGTGCGCCCTTATCAGTTTGAACGCATCTACTCATGGCTGCAGCCGGAGATGTATTCCACCGAAGGCGGCTTCCAGCTGAGCAACTCGATGCGGGCCATCGGTTCGGGTGGTATTGAAGGCAAAGGCTTCGAACAGGGTATCGTCTATATACCGGAGAGTCATACCGACTTCATTTTTACAATCATCGGTGAAGAATTTGGGTTTTTAGGGAGTACACTGGTCATTGTCATCTTCTTTATGCTCATGCTGCATCTCGTGAGAATCGCTCTGACAGTCAATGATTCCTTCTCATCATATTTCATTGTCGGTCTTTTATCTTTGTTGATATTCCACATATTCCAGAACATCGGAATGACTATACAGCTTGTACCGATTACAGGTCTGCCGCTGCCGTTTCTAAGTTATGGAGGCAGTGCCCTGTGGGCGAACATGATCGCCATGGGCGTCGTCATGAGTATATATTTTTATCAATATAAACAGAGAAAATAAAAAAATGCAGTCAGGCTGGGTGCTGACTGCATTTTTAAATATTTTGTTCTTTCAATTTCAATTTCTCGTTAGCAGCAATACGATTCATTATGTCGAACCTTGAGCTCGAAACCTTTACCTTGACCCCGAGTTCATTTAGCAACGTGACGACTTGTTTTACTTTCGTGTTGTCGATTTTATGCATAATGACACTCCTATCTTATTGGTTAATAACATTTTACCACTGTTCACACATAAATATCCATAGGATTTCAATATTAATTATTACGAAATTTTAAAACTTCTAAAAATATTATACAATGGAGATGGAGGTGAAAGACATGACATGGTTATCACTCGAGAATTGGGACTTCAGTATGGTCTTCACCATAGCTACCGCAATTTTATTTCTCGTTAATATATTACTTGCAATCGGTCTTATCTTCTTAGAACGGCGCAGTGCGCAAAGTGTCTGGGCATGGGTTCTTGTTTTATTTTTCATTCCGATCGGCGGTTTTATATTATATATGATTTTCGGACGTACAATATATAACCAGCATATATTCAAGATTGATGAGAAGGACAAGGTCGGTCTGGAACATCTTGTCAAACAGCAGTTGGAGGATATTAAAAATAAACAGTTCAGCTTTGTAAATCCACTGGCAAACAAACATAAAAAGCTCATTCATATGTTGCTTTATAATAACCAGTCATTTTTGACCAATAATAACTCTGTCATGACCTACACTGATATGAATGAAAAGTTCGATCAGATGCTGGAGGATATTGAAAATGCCGAAGACCATATACATTTCCAATACTATATTTTCAGAATGGATGGCATCGGGAAAAAATTATATAATGCACTGCTGAAGAAACAAAAAGAAGGCGTGTCAGTTAAAATCCTATACGATGACATGGGATCGCGTGCATTGAACTTGAGACAGTTCAGGAAAATAAAGTCATACGGCGGTGAAGTGGAAGCTTTCTTCCCCTCCTTTCTGACAATCATCAATCCGAGAGTGAACAACAGGAATCACCGTAAAATTGTTGTCATCGATGGAAAAATCGGTTATATCGGAGGATCCAATGTCGGGGATGAGTATATCGGGAACAGTAAAAAATTCGGCAACTGGAGAGACACCCATCTCAGAATCCAGGGAAATGCAGTCAAATCACTGCAGCTGAGATTCATGCTGGACTGGAACTCCCATGCGACACGTAACAACATGGTATATTCCGACCGTTTTTTCCCTGCCAATTACCATGACGGCGACAGATATGTACAGATCGCCTCCAGCGGTCCGGATGAAGTGTGGCAGCAGATCAAGTACGGGTACTTGAAAATGATATATAATGCCAAACACAATATCTACATCCAGACGCCCTATTTCATACCCGATCAATCTGTCATGGAAGCACTCAGGATTGCCATCCTGAGCGGCGTCAAAGTTCACCTGATGATCCCGAATATGCCGGACCATCCTTTCGTCTACTGGGCAACCTACTCAAATTCAGGCTCGCTTGTCAAAATGGGCGCCAAAGTCCACATTTATGAAAAGGGCTTTCTCCACCAGAAAGTCGTGATGATTGATGATGAAGTCGTGAGCATCGGTACAACGAATATCGATAACAGGAGCTTCCTGTTAAACTTTGAAGTGAATGCATTCATCTACAGTAAGCGCGAAGCTGAAAAACAGCGTGATATTTATGAGATGGATGTTGAAAACAGCAGTCTCCTAACCGAAGAAAGATATGACGCGAGAGGTAAATGGATCAAACTGAAAGAAGCTGTGGCAAACCTTATTTCTCCAATATTATAAAAAGAAAAAAGCGATTGAGCGGATGTATGAATCCGCTCAATCGCTTTTAACGTTATTTCTTTTTACGCTTCTTTTTATTTTTAGGCATCAGTTTTGCGTTTTTAAGACGACGTTCTTTTTCTGCCTGTTCACGCTCATGTGCTTCGATGATCGGAGCCATTTCTGCATGGACTTTCTTCTTCCAGAAAGTATTACCTGCCCACGTCTGGAATATAAGGAAAATACCGCCGACAGCCCAGTATAGAGGAAGAGCTGCAGGAGAAATAAATGAAATCCAAATAATCATCAGTGGTGAAATATACATGAACAACTTCATCTGTTTACGCTGTTCTTCTGAAACAAACTGCATGGATACATAAGCCTGTACAAAATAGACAATACCTGCGATCGCAGTCATCAGGAGGTCCGTCTGAGTCAGGTTCATCCACAGGAAGTTCGGATATTCAGTAATACCTCCATCCGAAGGGTAACGAAGTGCAAAGAAAAGTGCCATGATGACCGGCATCTGCAGAAGAATCGGCAGACAGCCCATGTTCAGCGGGTTGATACCGTGCTTCTTGTAAAGACCCATCATTTCCTGCTGGGCTTCCATCTTCTCTTCCTGAGTCGTTGCCACTTTAACCTTCTTCTGGATAGCTTCCATTTCAGGCTTGACTATCTTCATTTTTTCACGCATCATCATCTGGTTCTTATATGTATTCATCATGAATGGGAAAATAATAAGACGTACAATCAATGTGATAACGATGATTGCCAGACCATAGTTATTACCTAAGTTATCACCTAAAAAGTGTAAAAAGTTATCCATCGGCTGGACAAAAGTATTGAAGAAGAAACCGTCCCTGTTCTCTTCCTGAGAGTAGTCACACCCCGCCAGGAACAGCACGAGACCCATCATCCCAGCCAGTAGCCATTTTTTATTCATTCTTTCACCTCAAAAATTTATCTCACATGACTAAAATTGTATCATAAATCACTATGTAACAAAATAAATATTGTGCCGATAATGCGAAAGTTTCATGACGATGGACCAAATCGTCTCAAGGAGTTGTTGGATTTACCCGATTCGACAGGTGCCAATCTTTATTTCGCATGAAATAAATGTTTTCACACTACATCGTGTGGTTTCTGCATTCGATTTCGCACGATCTCATTCTGTTGATGCTACGTCGTGTGGTTTCTTCACTCGATTTCGCACGATTTAAGATTTTCAACCAACATCTTGCGAAATTCACCTTTATTTTATAAGTTGAGCTCTATACTCTTCGCCTTTTTATGTTTTCTAATACAACTTTCAGAAATGGAATAGTCCGCGTATTTGCAAATAACAGTTGGGGTCATTTTCCAGTTGCGATTAAGAATTGTTAATTCGTAAATCAACCGTTTCAAAATTGTTAAAGTCGTCTTCTTCACTTGACATTTATTACATCTGAAATATCGAAGACTGATCTTCTCAAACCTCTCCCCACAATCTTCACAAAAAACCCCGGCTTTCAGTTCTTCAAATAAAACGCCGACTTCTCCCTGATACTGAGATTCCGGCAGCCGCCTCGATTCCAGGCGTGCTCTCAATTCTGAATGGTCATACCGGTTTTCGAGCAGAGCTTTCTTCAATTTTTTCTGCATATTGCTTCTGACAATAATCTCAGGATGTTCCGGAAGGTTATAGATTGTCTGGTGCGGGTTGATGAATACAACCGTACTGAAGATTTTTATATCAAAACCAAAATCTTCAACAAGTTCCATCAATTCTTTCTGCTGCCGTCTGACCTGGACAAGCGGGTCCGAAAATTTTCTGCCATTCATGTAAGTCCAGTGACCATCATCATATTTCAAATCGAAATTATAGTTCTTCACCTCAAAAGTGATTATCCTGTCCCCTGCAATAACTATATTATCAATTTGAATTTCTCTATCAATACTGCTTTCTGATTTGGTGGAATCGGAAATCACCTTGCCAACTTTAAAACAATAATCCTTTATATGAATAAAACCCACATCGCCGAACTCATCTTCCAATATCTTATCAAATGCAAGCTCCCCTTCGTAACCCCTCCTCAAATTCTCCAGTTCCACCAGATCTGCTGACGGCAGATCGTATCTATACGTCAATATTTCCAATTGTTCATGCCTACGTGATTTCTCCCTCACTTAAGACAGCCCCTTTCTGCAATAAAGTCCCCCTTCCATAATAATATGATTTTAAATTGTCTACATATGACAGCAATTTGATTTCTGTTTAAAAAATCTGCAGTTTTCAGCTTTTTGCATTTAAAAACGTACATATATCAAAAATCCGCATTCAGAATCACGAAATCTGTAAATAACTAAAAAAAGTATGGACAGGTATCCCTGTCCATACTTCTTCTCTTAAAATCTATATTTATTACAGTCTTGAACCACATACAGGCCAAGGCTGTGAACCTCTGTCATTATAAAGCTGCTGAGCTCTTTGAGTCTGTTCAGCTGCTGATGCCTGTGATGCAACACCAGAACCGCCTACTGACTGCCAAGTTTGAGCGTCAAACTGGTAAAGACCATGGTAAAGGCCGTTGCTGCTCACGATGTTAGGGTCTCCGCCTGATTCACAAGCTGCAAGTGCACCCCAGTTTAAGCCACTGTTATTGCTTGGAGCTGCTGATTGGTTCTGTGTTTGAACTTCTTGCTGTTCTTGCTGCTGTTGCTGTGCTTGTTGCTCCTGCTGAGCTGCTTCTTGAGCTGCTGCTTCTTCAGCTGCCGCCTGCTCTGCCGCTGCCTGTTCCGCTGCCTGCTGGTCATAGTTATTGTTGTTTTCTTCTACAACTTCTTCTTCAACCGGAGCTTCTTGTACTACAGGCTGTTCTTCAACTTCTTCTTCCTGAACAACAGGTTCTTCAACCACTTCTGGTGCAGCTACTTGTACTTCTTCAGATACTGCGTCTTTAGAAACGATTAGTTCATTTCCTGCAACGATCAGGTCTGATGACAAGTTATTCAGATCCATCAGTTCTTTTACAGTCAAGTCGAATTCGACCGCGATTTCAAATAAAGTATCGCCAGGCTGGATAACATAAACACCATCTTCAGTTTCTTCAACATCTTCAGAAACATCGCCTGTTACCTGAAGAACTTGTCCTGGAAGGATCAGATCTGATGATAAATCGTTGGCTTCTTTTAATGCACTGACTGTTGTATCATTAATTGCTGCGATTTCTGATAAAGTTTCTCCTGATTCAACTTTATGATCTTGTTCTGAAGCTTCCGCGTTAGCTGCCAATACTGTCGAAAATGCAACTGCTGTACCTACTGATAATAATTTTTTCATTATAAATTTCCTCCTGAGTTTTACCTATAGATTTAAAAAGTTTTTATCTGTTTTTTTATCTGTTGTTGTTTCATTTAGGTTTGCTTGATCACTAAATAGAACTATAACAGATAAATATATTTCATAGGTTACAGAGAGATAAAATGTAAAGGCCACTTTTACAGTTATGTTACAGAAAGATTTCCTTTGCATTCTGAATATTTCAGGAGGGCTTAAATATATGTAATTAGTTACTTATAAATGTGCATATTTTACTAAGTAAAACCTCTAAACGCTGTTAAATCAATACTTTTAAATTATAAGATTGCTTTTGAGCAAATCACTCTGAAATCTGAAAACTGTAACATACAGATATGATTTGTAACAAAGAAATTTAAAAAAATCTTTACAAATGCCAAAAAAGTATTGCCTGATGTAATTACGCAGATAAAACATCAGGCAAGACCGTGTGTGTGAGTTTTGAAATTAAGGATACAAGAGTGGTTTGTAATCAATTTATTTTATGCATGTGCTTTCTCTTCTAAATCTTTACTGTCTTCTTCATTATCAATCTCATTGGATATGTCCTCAGCATGTTCATTATCTTTAATCATACTTCTCAATATTTCAACGTGCTTATCAGATTCCGTTGTATTAAGCTCTTCTTCATCTGCTATTCCTGAATTGCTGTTTACTATCGTAAGTATTCGTTCCTCTCCAACAAAATCGTAACGATTGTAATTTTTGACTGCTTCATTGATCAATTCATTCGGATTTTTAATATTGGGACTGTTATGCAGTTTTTCCGGCATGAATTTTACGCTTTCCGCCCAGACTTCCATGCGGTATTCCCTTGTGCCATCTTCAGCCGTATGCATCATCGTCGCAAGCTGGCCGCTGACACATAACATCTGTCCTTCTCTGGCACTGTCCAGTAAGTTGGGTATTGCCTTCCCAAATCCTTTGCAGTAGATGAAATGTACTTCATGATCCCTTTTCTGATCTTTAGGTATACGTATTGTTGCCAATATGAATGAATTGACATTTGTATTATTGCTTTGTTTAATCGAAACATTTCTGACGAGCTCTCCGACAAGCACCACTTTGTTTAACATCTGATCCACCCCCTTCCATGTTCATAGCTTAAATCCAGCTAGAATATTCTGCAAATGACAACAATTTAATTTCTGCAGCAAATACTATACAATAAAGAAAGAACTGTATTTAAAAATGCACAGAATTTTAAAATCTGCTGACAGTTTTACAAAAACTGTAGTTTTTGAAAAAAATGAGGGGGATTTCATGAAATCATTTAAAATTGTGGATATAAAGATGCAGCATGAAAATAATTACATTATTTTAGATCTGCTTGACGGAATCATCATCAATAAGGAAGCAGACAAAGATTCATGGATAGTCGAGGTTGCAATTTCAGGGGATTTCAAAGATATTCTGGAAGAGTTTGTCGGCACTGAGGTAACTTTACTGATAAGAATCACGAGAACTTCCAACCAGCCTGCATTATTTGAAGGTAAATTTTTAGAAATGAACTCTATCAACTCAGGTATTTCACTTTTATTCATCGGTGATATCATACAGCAGGATCCGAATTATGCTGAAAACCTGCTGGAAAAACTTATGGAGGAGAATTATGAAGGTGATGCTTTGTTAAATGAATTCAAAGCGCGTATGGATTCCAAAGACGACATAAAAACATCCGATTGATCACTGATCAATCGGATGTTTTATCCTGTATGGCAAATGTGATTTCACATTTACATGCGACTTCACCATCGACTAAAGCCACGGCATTACCTTTGCCTATAGGACCTTTCATTTTCGTAATTTCCACCGTCAGCTCCAATGTATCACCAGGAGTGACCTGTTTTCTGAACTTACATTTATCAATACCGGCAAAAAATGCAAGCTTTCCTTTGAATTCCGGCTGCTGCAATAATGCAACGCCGCCCACCTGTGCAAGAGCTTCTACTATGAGCACTCCGGGCATGACTGCGTATTCGGGAAAATGGCCCGGAAAAAACGGTTCATTTCCTGACACTTGTTTAATGCCTGTACATTTCACCCCGGGTTCGATTTCTGTTACACGGTCAATCAATAAAAACGGCGGTCTGTGTGGAATGATTGCTTTAATCTGATCATAAGTAAGCATATTTTATACCTCTGAATCAATTTCATAATTGCTCTTTTTAAAAATACAAAGACCTACAGAATTCCTAAAATGTATTTTAAAAAACAGAAATCATGCAGCTTGTTGCTGAATGAATTGAGCATCGATGCGGTCTGCAGCCAACTTGGATGCATTGTAAACAAGTGTCACCATGTCAAAATGAATTTTTGCGCGTTTTCCGGTACGATATCGAACATTGTTCAGTTGAAAGAATTCCTTAAGGTATGCATTGACTCTTTCTACCGCAGTACGGCGTTTGAAAATGTTTTTCCATGCTAGAGACCCACGGGCTGGTGCGGAATATTTCCTGAGATCTGTTGTTATTTTCATTTTGAAAACTTTT
>NZ_FNFY01000031.1 GCF_900101075.1 Lacicoccus qingdaonensis
TTGGAAAGCGATATCGAGCAGTATATTGAGTTCTATAATCACAAACGTTTACAAGCACAATTAAACAGCCTGGCACCGGTAGAATTTCGGGCACAGGCTGCTACATAACTGTTTTATTATTTTAGTGTCTACTTGACGGGTGGCGGTTCACCCCTGAACAGCCTTAATATCAAACCAATGTTTTTTTATTAAAAATAAAAATGCTCAATATGAAAACAAGTATAGAGGCTGAGAGTGTGACAGCCACAGGTGTAAGTGTATCGCTTAAATCCTTCTCCCCGATGATCAACTCCATATTCAAGGAAAGCAAATGCTGAGGTACAAACATTTCTATACTTGGAAATACTGTGAGTATCATCATGACGACTACTACTCCTATTATGGAAAATATCACCGCTATAAAATTTTTAAAAGCAGCGGAAAATAAAAATATCAGACTGATCAGGAATATTCCATAAAGCCATGTTGTGGATAATGCTGCCGGCAGATGATGAACTGTTTCATCAAAAAAGTATACTGTATATAAATAAGTGATCATGGCACTCATAAAATAAATAACAGTCCATATAATCAAAATGAATAATACCTTTGACAGTACAACATTATGCCGCTTCAAACCCTTTGTTAATAGATTGATCAGTGTCCGCCTGGAAATCTCGTTGGTCAATATACCACCGAATAACAACAGAAATACGATAAAGCCAAGCTGGTTGATGTGGCTGAAGAACTGCATATATGACTGGTCAGCGGTCGGTTCGGGTATCACCATTTCAATGCCGGAGTCCACGACTGCCGACTCCAGGATATCAGGCATTATGAGAACAATAAACGGACTGAGTACACCGATGATTAAAAAAGTGATAATGATTGCAAGCAGTTTAAAAGTTTTCAAAGATTCCACAAGCTCTTTATTCAGCAGTGTCATTATCTGATTCACCGTGTCACCTCCAAATAAATATCTTCCAGAGATTTTTTGGAAAGCTCGAGCTGGGACGGCTGAATGTCCAGTGTATAAAGCAGTTGATAAAGGTCGCGTAAAGAAATATCAACTGCCCGATAATTATCACCTTGTAAATGCGATAACTCGATTCTCTCAGACAAACTTTTGTATTCATTGCTGTCCAACTTGAGATCAATCCCCTTATCACCAAAATCAGTTTTAGATAAATCAATTTCCTTCACTATGTTGCCTTCGTATAAAATACCGGCGTAATCACTGATTCTTTCAACATCTGTCAGAACGTGTGTTGAGAATATCACCGTTGTTTCTGCAGTGATATCTTTTAATATCTTCAGCAGCTCCATTCTTCCTTTTGGGTCGAGTGCACTGGTCGGTTCATCGCATATCAGAAGTTCAGGCTGATGTATCAGTGCCTGGGCCACACCAAGTCGTTGCTTCATACCGCGTGAGTAAGCCTTGATTTTTGAGCGCTCACCCGACAATCCGACAATACTAAGCAAGTAATCGATACGTGATTCTCTTTCATTTTTCTTTAAATCCGTCAGCTTTGCACATAATCTCAAATACTGTGGCGCAGTCATATAATTATAAAATTCAGGAACATCCGGTAAATAGCCGATATATTTGTTGGTCTCTGTATTACCAAAATTGACTTTTTCACCGCATACATAAATATCCCCGCCATTCGGTTCCAGTTGTCCAAGAATCATATTCATGGTCGTAGTCTTACCTGAACCATTACTCCCTATAAAACCGTATATTTCATTTTCCCTGACAATTAAACTTAAGTTGTCAATCACATTTTTATCATTGAATGATTTCGACAAGTTTTCTATTTTTAATATATCCATATTATCTTCTCTCCAATATAAAATATAATACCGGACCGATAATATTGAGCAGCAGCACAATAACTATCCAGATTATTTTATTAAAATATTTGAAATGAGTCTGTCTGATGATCAGCACAAGCGCTGTAATCATCAAAATCACCTGCAAAAGAATAAGCGGTATAAGAAATATGATCCAATCAGATTCTGACAACACGGTATCACGCCCCTACTATATTTGATAAATCATGAATGATATTTTTAAATTCTATAGTATCTTTAATATGTTCGAACTGCGGATTCGACCTGACCTGAATCAGCACCTGACGCTTGAATGTAGCGATATTGAGAGGTGCATTGTTTCCGAGGTCAAAATCTTTGATCCAATCATCTATTTCATCAAAAAAATCATCTCCATGCAGGTAATAGTTTTCCATCATATTTTTAACGATTTTATTAAAAGATTTCAAGTAAGCTATGCAGCTGTACAGTTCATCTCTTTTGTATATTGCACTGGCCAGATAAAAGTTCATCATCGAATTCGGATGGAGATTATTTAGATCGAAAGTCTGCGCTATTTTTAATCCCCTGTCTATCAATTGATCAGAATTACTATGCACCTGATGCTGAATCATTACTGTCAGGCTATTCATAATAAAAATGATATTTTGATAGACTTCAGCCTGCAACGTTTGGTTCGCCTGCATCCGCTCATCCTTCTGTAAATAAGATAATGATAATACTATATTGGCCGGTAATTTTGGCAGCCGCGCACCCTCCAGAAGTTCTATTACACTGTCATTTTGACCACGCTGCAAATAAATGGATGCCAAAAGGAAAGTTGCCTGCTCTTTTTCAAAAAGTGAATCGGAATGTTTTATTATACGACTGATATATTTTACAGCATTATCCTGGACAACTTTGGATTGAGGTTTTAACTGATGATGGTTCATTAAAAGTACACTGAACTGTAATAATAAACTGTAATCATTAAAATGTTTTTTTGCATATTCATCCACTTCAGCAACCGTAAAATCAAAAGGTTCGGTGGAAAATCTTCTTGAATAAAAGTGATAAAGTCTTTTAATATCTTCTTTGGTATGTTTTACCGAACTGTTCACCAATTCATCAATCGTCGTGTTAAACAGCTTGGACAGCTGTATAATGTAAACTACCTCAGGTATACTGTGGCCCTTTTCCCATTTCGAAATTGCAGCTTTACTGATATTAAGAAATTCCGCGACATCACTCTGTGTATAATTTAACTGTTTACGATGATTCTTTATTTTCTCTCCTATTAAAATATCGATGTGAAGCCCTCCTTATACATATTCTATAACAGTAAAAAGTGAATTTATACTTCTTATTTAGAAATTTTCATAATATAAATCAACCTATGGTTGACTTATAGACATTAAAAAAGGACCTCAAAAGGGTCCTTTTAAATAATGATATTCAAATATATAATTACCCACCCACTGATCCAGAGCACATGAAATATTTCCATAATCCCGAGCTTTTTCGGCGTCCATCCTCTGTCATAAACACCCACCGCCCTGATAATACCGATTAAGAAGGCGATACCCAGTGTGTAGTGCCACAGCAGCATGCCGAGAAATAACACTGCATGATATATGTATGAAGCATTGCGGTATCTGATATTCTTCCGTTCTCTGACTATCGTCTTCACGACCAGTGCCGAACCGACAAAGTAAAATAAACTGACAAGAATTACAACAGTAATGCCAAGTGTCCATTCATGAGTGTTTAAATAGGCAATGCCCCCGCCCGCAATCGAAAATATGAGAATGGCTACAATGTCATTAATGATATTTCTTTCGTCCCTGATCATTGAAAAATAACTTGTTATCGCTCCTAATGGCATCATCGCCAAAAAGAAATAAATGATCCGGTACTCAACAAACAATGGATAGATGAACAGGAGGACAGCAATTGCTCCAAACATCCCGGCTGCTTTCAAATATCCGTACTCCTTTTTCCTTTTCATCCGTTTAATGAACATCAAAACATGATCTGCTGCAAAAAACATGAGCATCCAGCCGATTCCGTACAATATTTGTGACGGGTGAAATCCTCCTGCTGCAATACCAAGAATAAGCGGCATGAACATCATTGCCCACGCACCGTGTTGATTTTGTTTTTTGAATTTCATAATGTCACCTCTTAACACTATTATAAATTAAAAATAATCATTCATAATAATGCTTTTGGTACATTTTTGTGAATAATTAAACATAAAAAATAAGCTCAATATAAATGAGCTTATTTTTCTACTTTATCATTTTTTTCGTATCTTCCTCACGCTCCATGACTGCTCTCGCAAATGGGCACTCCGGAACGATTTTCTTATCTTCGTCTTTGGCATACTCGATGACCATATTGACGAGCGTGCTGCCGACGCCCTGGCCGCTCAGCTGATTGGCGACTTGTGTACTGTCAATGATCAGATCACCGTCATCGTTGACTTTATAAGAAACGTAAGCTTCAGGGTTTAATTCATCCTCACCTACGAAAAACATATTCTCGCCTTTCTTAATATCTATATCCACTATTCACACCTCCTGCTTAATACTTCTATTCTCTTCATTGTACTATTTAAAACATAAAAAACACATATCAATAAATTGATATGTGTTTTGAATACTATCTTTTCGACTTGGGTTTACCTAAAATCTCATTAAAAATAATACCGTTAACAACAGCTTTTCTGTCGAATGTAAGATCTCTTGAAGTGAAACCTTCACTCTTCTTTTTGTCGCGTTCGTGCATTTCTGTGCGTTCATCACCATATGTGTAGCGTGCTCTTTCGGTAATTTCTCTGCCGATGCCTTCAGCGGACCCAGCCACTTCAACATCATCTTTCGCATCATGCGCACCGGTATATACACTGTCTCTCGCTCTTGATGCTCTTTCAGGCTGTCTTCTTTCAACCGGTTTTTTATCTTCATACGTTTTATTCTGAGATCTTTGACGCATAGAAGGCCTTTGTTTCTCACGCTGTCTTCTGTCCTCAAGATTTTGACGCTCTTCTTCCACCCGTCGTTTTATGTTTTCTTGTGACATTTTGCGGGATTGGCTTTTCGTCTCTGTTTCTGGTTCGCCCATCGTCTTATCGTATTCTTTTTTGAATTCACGTTTCAATTCGTCAAAAAGACCGCCTGACTGTTCTCTTTCCGGTTCATTATTAGCCGGTCTGCGACGTGGCGCCGCACGTCCTGGCCTTTCCATTTTACTCGGGTCGATATTTCTTTTGCCTTTACTCTTGTCACCTTTACTGGCTATGACAGAGTATATTACGCCGCCTGCAAATATTAATAGGGGCAGTAACGCTTCCATAACATCACGACCTATTCTTCATCTTCATTATAACGAGTCGGATTAGTCATCTTATTGATAGAATCTCTCATACTGGTGTCTGCTTCGACATTTTTCAAATCGTAATACTCAGTGACACCAATATTGCCGTCTTCAAGTGCTTTAGAAAATGCAAGTGGTACTTTAGATTCTGCTTCAACCACTTTCGCTCTCATTTCTTGAACGCGGGCTTTCATTTCCTGCTCATGGGCAACAGCCATTGCACGGCGTTCCTCAGCTTTTGCCTGTGCAATGTTCTTATCAGCTACAGCTTGCTCAGTCTGCAGGTCAGCACCAATGTTTTTACCGATATCCACATCTGCGATATCTATGGATAAGATTTCAAAAGCAGTACCGGAATCCAGCCCTTTGGCAAGTACTGTCTGAGAAATCCGATCTGGGTTTTCAAGTACATCTGAATGTTTCTTCGAAGAACCTATAGTGGATACAATACCTTCACCTACACGTGCCACAATCGTATCTTCTCCTGCACCACCAACGAGACGGTCGATATTTGCACGTACTGTAATACGTGCTTTCGCTTTAACTTCTATACCGTCCATTGCCACACCTGCTATAAACGGTGTTTCAATAACTTTCGGGTTTACACTCATTTGAACTGCTTCTAAAACATCACGGCCTGCAAGGTCGATAGCCGCACAACGCTCAAATGTTAAATTGATATCTGCACGGTGAGCTGCAATCAGAGCATCAACCACTCTGTCAACGTTACCTCCTGCGAGGAAGTGAGCCTCGAGCTGATTCGTATTCAAATCAATACCCGCTTTATCACCTTTAATCATCGGCTCAATGACACGTTTCGGTTTAACACGTCTTAGACGCATACCTACCAATGTGAATATTCCCACTTTGACTCCGGCAGCAATTGCTGAAATCCATAAACCGACCGGGACAAATGACAGGATAAATGACAATACGATAAAGATTACAACAATTAAAAATATGACTGTTAATAATCCACCGGATATAAACATTAGATCCATGTAAAACTCTCCTTTAAATTAGTGTTATTCTTCAATAGGACGGACAACGACTCTGGTTCCTTCAACATGTATAACTTTAACTTTCTTATCCGCTGTAATAAAAGACCCTTCAGCAACAGCATCTATTCTTTCCTCTCCGTAACGTATCGTTCCTGATGGTCTGAGCGGTGTAACAGTAATTGCTGTTTCACCAACTAAATGTGAACGATCATCAAATGATGTGTATCCGGATTCTGTATCTGTCGCTTCATTCAGAATCAATCTGTTTAAAAACGGAATTTTTCTTTTCTTAGATTTGATAAGCCCCACCACCATAAAGGATGCAATAATAATTATAATCAGCAGAAAAATTGAATACATAATCATATTTCCGCTGACAAGGACAATACTGAGTAGCAGTAGAATGACCCCAAGTATTC
The DNA here is from genome assembly GCF_900101075.1 of Lacicoccus qingdaonensis. Classification (GTDB taxonomy): domain Bacteria; phylum Bacillota; class Bacilli; order Staphylococcales; family Salinicoccaceae; genus Lacicoccus; species Lacicoccus qingdaonensis. Next base: position 6,590 of record NZ_FNFY01000031.1, read on the forward strand.
CCAAAAAGGTACCGATTACAAAAAACTCTATAATAATCAAAAATGCACCGAGTACAAATAATGAGAGCGCCAGGAGATTACTGCCTTCTATAAGTAAATGCCCGGAGAAAAATAAAATAATAGCAGCGATAGAAAGTAAACCATAAAAATTGAATTGTTCAGAAAATAGTTGCATTACCAGTCCGATAATGAAGACAGCTAGTAATATAAAGGCAATTACAGGCATAGTAATAACATCCCTGAATGTATTCACAATATTTCCTATCAAAAATGTATCAATTATCGCCATGTAAATCCCCTCCATTTTCATTATACATATAAAAGGTATAAAAATAAATATACTGTGCTATTACGTATGAAAAAAGACAGTACTATATAAAATAGTACTGTCTTTAAATATGATAAATTATCCGAGGGAGGATATATTATCTAAATTTACGTTTCCTTGCTGCTTCAGACTTCTTCTTACGCTTAACACTAGGTTTTTCATAAAATTCTCTTTTACGGGCTTCCTGAATTGTGCCGTTTTTTGAGACATTACGCTTAAAACGTCGTAGTGCATCTTCAATAGGTTCGTTCTTCTTAACGTTTGTTTTAGTCATAAATTTCCCTCCCTCCGAATAAACAAAAGGCTAATCTGAACATAGCATTACTATGTACTCAAATATTATAATATAAGTAACTTTTTAGGTCAACTTAATTTTAATAATTTGATTCAGATATACCGCCTGTAACAATTTCAATACCGCTGGATGCGCCGATGCGTGTTGCACCGCTCTCGATCATTTTCATGGCATCTTCAGCTGAACGGACACCGCCGCTCGCTTTAACGCCCATTTCTTCACCGACAGTCATACGCATTAAAGTCACGGCTTCAACAGAAGCACCTTCGCCGTTGAAACCTGTGGATGTTTTTACGAAATCTGCGCCGGCTTTTTTACTCAATTCACTCGCTTTGACAATTTCATCGCTGTCGAGGAGCGCACTTTCAATGATTACTTTAACCAGTGCATTCGTTCCTGCAGCATCGCACACTGCTTTAATGTCATTGAATACCAGGTCATCGTTGCCTGATTTCAGTGCACCGATATTGATGACCATGTCCACTTCATCCGCACCATTCTGTATTGCATTCATTGTTTCGAATGCTTTCACTTCAGATGTTGCAGCACCGAGCGGGAATCCTATGACAGTACATACTTTAACGTCAGTGTCCTGTAAAAGATCAGCCGCAGTCTGAACCCATGCCGGGTTGATGCACACACTGAAAAAGTCATATTCTTTTGCTTCCTTACATAACTGGAAAATCTCATCCTGGGTCACGGCAGGTTTCAATAATGTATGGTCGATATACTTTGAAACTTTCATAATGTTACCTCCAAATAAACTATATTGTACGCTCAAGATAAGCATAATTTTTAACCATCGGCTTTTCCAGTATTTTGACAATTTCACCACGGCTCAAAGGATATCCGGGTTCAGTCACTTTTACTTTCACAAGTTCTCCGGTTAATGATTCGTCACCATCGATTTCTATTTTCATATAATTATCCGCATGTCCCACAAGTTTGCCGTCTTTAAACTCTTCAGGGATGATCTCCAGAACATCATCCTTGAAAAATTCAGCATATTCCAATGCAAGACGGTCTGACAGATCAATCAGTCTCTGGACACGCTCATTTTTCGTATCATTATCAATCTGGTCATTCATTTTAGCTGCAGGCGTTCCTGTCCTGATGGAGTAAGGGAAGACGTGGAGCTCTGAAAAATGATGTTTATTGATGAAGTCATAAGTTTCCTGGAACTCTTCTTCTGTTTCTCCCGGGAAGCCGACAATAACATCGCTTGTGATCGCTACATTCGGCATGATTTCTTTCAGTTTCAATATGCGGGATTCAAAGAATTCCATAGTGTACTTTCTTCTCATTCGCTTCAATACGGAATCACTGGCAGACTGTACAGGCACATGCAGATGTCTCACTATTTTGTTCGAGTGCCTGATTACATCCATGACTTCATCAGTCAGCTGGCTCGCTTCTATACTGGAAATTCTCAGACGGTTGAGTCCGTCGATTTCTTCCAGGTCTCTCAGAAGCTGTGCAAGGTTGTAATTTTTCAAATCTTCACCGTATCCACCTGTGTGGATTCCAGTGAGAACGATTTCCTTATAGCCTTCATCCACAAGATTTTGTGCCTGCTGGATCACTTTTTCCGGTTCTCTGGAGCGCATCAATCCACGTGCCCATGGAATGATGCAGAAAGTACAGAAGTTATTACAGCCTTCCTGTATTTTTAAAGTCGCACGTGTACGGTCTGTGAAATAAGGCACATCCATCTCTTCATATGTACGCTTTTTCATGATGTTTTTGACACCATTGATCGGCTGGCGTTCTTCGTGGTACTGGTTGACATAGCCGAGAAGTTTATCTCTGTCTTCAGTACCTATGATTATATCTACACCGGCTATATTCATAATTTCTTTCGGTGATGTCTGTGCATAACAGCCTGTAACAGCAATTACAGCATCCGGATTATTACGGATTGCGCGACGGATCACCTGACGGCTCTTCTTGTCACCGGTATTTGTCACAGTACATGTGTTTATGACATAGACATCGGCATTCTTTTCAAAATCTATGCGGTCATATCCATCATTTTTAAATATTTGCCACATCGCTTCTGTTTCATAATGATTCACTTTACAGCCCAGCGTATGGAATGCGATTGTTTTCTCATTCATATATATCAAATCTCTCTTAAAAATATTATGATAACATTAAACATAATATCATAATATATATGGTCCTTCAATCAGGCTCATTCATATATATAGCTCATTGAAGACAGAAAATACAGCGGTGCAGATTCGGCCCTCAGTATTCTAGGGCCGAGTCTGACAGTTTTTAATGCCGTATCAAAGCCGGCCTCACCTTCGGTCAGCCCGCCTTCGGGACCGAAGATGAATGCAAGAGATTCTCCATCCTTGAACTTTTCGAGCCTGTTCAAGGACAATGATTGATCATGGGCATTACCTTCGTAGGCAATGACGGTATGGTCGAAACCGGACAGGTCAAACTGCTTTAGCTTACCGCCGAAATGTATGTCCGGTATGACAGTCCGTTTGCTTTGCTCGCTGGCCTCTTTGATCACTCTTCTGTAGCGGATGAGCCTTTTATCTTTTTTCTTATCATCCAGTTTGACAATGCTCCGGTCCGCTTCATAAATGATGAATTCTGACGCTCCGAATTCTGTGGATTTTTGGAGCATCCACTCGAATTTCTCCCCTTTTAACATCGGACAGATGATTGTCACCCGGACAGGCATTTCAGAACTGTTCTCATATTTTTCAACCGGTAGATAAGTAACCGTCTGCTCTTCAATATTTATGATTTTACATAAATAAACATTCTTCATGCCGTCGACCATTTCAAATGTATCATCAACACGAAAACGCATCACATTTATAATATGATGCGTATCTTCGCCGGCTACTTCAAAAGTTTCATTAATATTCAATTGATCCTGTGTGAAATATCTCTGCATGAAATCATACCTTCTCTGCTAATATGCTTACCCAGCCGCCGTCTTCAAGAATTTCATTGATTTTAAAACCTGCTTCAGACATTTGGTCCACAATGTCATCCCTTTTTTCGACGATGATGCCTGAGGCGATAAAATGACCGCCGGCAGTTAATTTATCATATGAATCATTGATCATCTCTTCAATGATGTGCGCCAGAATATTGGCAATCACTATATCATACTGACCATTTTCATCTTTCAGTAAATCGCCGGTTTCCAGAATGATATCCTCTTCGCAGTCATTGATCTGAAAATTATCATATGCCACCTTGATGGACAATTCGTCGATGTCGGTCGCTTTGATGAATCTCGCCCCCATCAAATGTGAAGCGATTGACAGTATACCCGACCCGGTGCCGACATCAATGATTTTATGTTCAGGCTTCACGATGCCTTCTATAAATTTCAGGCACATGCTTGTAGTCGGGTGATCACCGGTGCCGAACGCCATGCCCGGGTCCAGCTTGATCAGCCGGTCTGCTTCCTCATAACTGTAATCTTCCATTTCCCATGAAGGGACGATGACAAATGTATCTGAAACCCTGAAGCTGTGAAAATACTTTTTCCACTCGTTCTCCCAGTCAGATTCCTCAATGACTTTTCGGTTGATGTCAATATCATCTTTTTCTGCGAGATCTGCCTGAGCAATATATTCCTCAATCTCTTTTAAACGGTCATCAATATTTTGTGTGTCATCAAAATAAACGACAAGTCTGATGTTTGAGTCCGGATAATCTCGTGGGTCGAGCCTGAATTTTTCGTCGAAATTATCCACTTTCTGCTTCAGTATATCTATTGAATGTTCTACGGAGACACCTTTGGATATCGTGTTGAGGAAGATGGAGAGTTTCACTTCATTTTCTTCAACGGTATGAATTGCAACTTCATGCCATTTCATTTTTAATCTCCTTTGAAGAAGCGTTTTGTACGGTCGAAAATATTCTCCTGCTGCTCATTGATCTTTTCGCCGCCCTGTTCAGCCAGCTTTCTAAAGATTTCAATTTCATCATCTGAAAGTTTAGTCGGTGTAACGACTTTAACAGTGATGAACTGATCTCCATAACCGTAGCCGTGAACATTTTTAACACCTTTTTCCTTCAACCGGAATCTTTTGCCGGTCTGTGTGCCGGCCGGTATCGTCAGCACCACTTCTGAACTGATTGTCGGTACTTTGACTTCATCACCCAGTGCGGCCTGCGCGAATGTGATTGGGAGTTCATAGTGGATGTCATCGCCGTCACGTGTAAATCTTGAATCAGGTCGAACCCGGAAAACAATATATAAATCGCCTGCAGGACCGCCGTTTACACCCGGTTCGCCCTGGCCCTGGACCCGGATCTGCTGACCGTTATCAACACCTTCAGGTACTGTCACTTCAATGTCCACATCTTTCGTAACTGTTCCCGTACCTTTACACTTGTTACAAGGATCTTTGATTTCCTGCCCCGTACCTTCACATGTCGGACATGTGCGCTCAGTCTGGATACGTCCGAATGGCGTATTCTGCTCCACAGCTACACGGCCTGCGCCGCTGCACATGCTGCAGGTTGATTTGGATGTGCCCGGTTTCGCACCGTTGCCATCACATGTATCACAAGTCACTTCTTTTTTGATTGTTATTGTTTTAGTGACACCGAATACAGCTTCTTCAAAATCCACTGTCATTGTGTACTGCAGATCATCACCTTTACGGGGAGCATTTGGATCAGCCTGACGGCCGCCGCCGAAAAATGAACTGAATATATCTTCGAAGCCGCCAAAACCACCTGAACTCTGGAAGCCGCCACCGCCGCCACCAAACTGTGATTTCATGCCTTCATGACCAAAACGGTCATATTGGGAGCGTTTATTTTCATCCGATAATACTTCGTATGCTTCTGCAACCTCTTTGAATTTCTCATCCGAACCTTCTTCCTGGTTGATGTCCGGATGATATTTCTTTGATAATTTTCGATATGCTTTTTTTATTTCATCTTTTGATGCACTTTTTTCTACACCAAGTATTTCATAATAGTCTCTTTTAGCCATCCAAATATCCCTCCAACTTCCAAATCATAACATTTAAAAAAGTCAAAGCCAAATGCAATTGGCTTTGACTTTTAATTCAGTGATTATTTTTTATCTTCTTCGTCATCATCGACTTCTTTGAAGTCTGCATCCACTACATCATTTTCAGAAGATTCGCTGCCTTCTGCATCTTCACCGGCCTGCTGTTCCTGGGCCATCTGTTCGTATAGTTTCATGGACATTCCCTGGACGATTTCCTCAAGAGCATCTTTTTTGGCATTGATCTCTTCCAAATCTTCGCCTTCCAGTGCAGTTTTGAGTTCTTCTTTTGCGGTTTCTGCTTTTTCTTTTTCATCCGCTTCAACTTTGTCGCCCAAGTCCTCGATTGTTTTGTCAGTTGTGAAGATCAGCTGATCGGCAGCGTTGCGTGTTTCAACTTCTTCACGGCGCTTCTTGTCTTCTTCTGCATTGTCCTCAGCTTCTTTAACCATTCTGTCGATATCATCATCAGTCAGGTTTGAAGAAGACTGGATGGTAATCTTCTGCTCTTTGCCTGTACCTTGATCTTTGGCAGTTACGTTAACAATGCCGTTTTTATCAATATCGAAAGTCACTTCGATTTGAGGTACTCCACGTGGAGCTGGCGGGATATCAGTCAACTGGAAACGGCCGAGAGTTTTGTTATCGCTTGCCATAGGACGCTCACCCTGCAATACGTGGATGTCTACTGCGGGCTGGTTGTCTGCCGCTGTCGAGAATGTCTCTGACTTGCTTGTAGGGATTGTTGTATTTCTTTCGATAAGGACAGTTGAAACATTACCCATCGTTTCAATACCAAGTGATAATGGTGTTACGTCTAGAAGTACAACATCTTTAACGTCTCCGGATAATACACCGCCCTGGATTGCAGCACCCATCGCTACGACTTCGTCAGGGTTTACACTGCGGTTCGGCTCTTTGCCGATCTCTTTTGTGATTGCTTCCTGAACAGCCGGAATTCTTGTAGAACCACCGACAAGTATTACTTCATCGATTTCATTTTTACTGATGCCTGAATCTTTGATTGCCTGTTTAGTCGGCTCCATTGAACGTTTTACAAGATCATGTGTAAGTTCATCGAACTTCGCACGTGTAAGTGATGTTTCAAGGTGAAGCGGACCAGCATCTCCTGCTGAGATGAATGGTAATGAGATTTGAGTTGAAGATACACCTGATAATTCTTTCTTCGCTTTTTCAGCTGCATCTTTCAGACGCTGCATTGCCATTTTGTCGTTCGATAAGTCGATGCCATTTTCCTTTTTGAAAGTATCCACCAGGTGCTCAATGATTACATCATCAAAATCATCACCGCCAAGACGGTTGTCACCTGCAGTTGCAAGTACATCAAACACACCGTCACCAAGTTCAAGGATGGATACGTCAAAAGTACCACCGCCAAGGTCAAATACCAGTACTTTTTGATCAACTTCCTGTTTGTCCAGGCCGTACGCAAGTGCTGCTGCAGTCGGCTCGTTAATGATTCTTTCTACTTCAAGACCTGAGATTTTACCAGCGTCTTTAGTTGCCTGACGTTCTGAGTCATTGAAGTAAGCTGGTACAGTAATAACAGCTTTCTCCACTTTTTCACCTAAATAGCTTTCAGCTGTTTCTTTCAAGTTTTGAAGAATCATCGCAGAAATTTCCTGAGGTGTATATTCTTTATCACCAATTTTTTCTTTATGGTCTGTACCCATATGTCTTTTAACTGACAATATTGTATCCGGGTTTGTGATTGCCTGGCGTTTAGCTACTTCACCAACCTGGATTTCATCATTTTTGAATGATACAACAGAAGGTGTCGTACGATTACCTTCAGCATTTTGAATTACTTTAGCTTCTCCGCCTTCGAGAACGGATACTACAGAGTTTGTTGTTCCTAGATCAATACCAATTACTTTACTCATTTAAAAATAGCCTCCATATATTAAATTATTTATCATATTAATTGTATACCTGTTACTCGCTGACTTTAACCATCGAAGGTCGGATCACACGGTCTTTCAACATATAGCCTTTTTGGAATTCTTCAATTACAACTCCTGACCCCTCTTTTGACGGTTCTGTCATTACTGCCTGGTGGACATTCGGGTCGAACTCTTTTCCTGTGGACTCAATGACGGTAATATCATGTTTGCTGAAGATATTGAGGAAATCATTATAAACCATCTCTACCCCTTTTTTCAAAGAAGCAAATGCCTCGGTTTCTCCTTCAATGTCCATCGCTCTTTCCAGGTTGTCAATTACAGGCAGAAGATCTTCTGTAAATTTTTGTTCTTTGTACTTATTATTAAGATCAATTTCCTGTTTGTTACGGCGTTTGAAGTTTTCAAACTCCGCATAGAGTTTCAAATATTTGTCCTCCTGGGACTTCACCTCTTCTTTTAAATTGTCGATTTCCTGTTGGTGCGGATCAACCTCATCAGCCGTTTCTTCTGATACGGCGCTGCTTTCTGAATCAATCTCATTCTCAGCAGTTTCAGTCGACACCGAAGAATTGTCTTCCGACTTTTCTTCATTCGCCAGATTTTCATCCGGCTGTTGCTCTTTTTCATTATCGAACAAATTATTCACTTCCTTTTGTGCTCTGATTATTAATAGCATGTAATAGTTTGATCACTTTTTTATAACCCATCATTTCCGGACCGACAATCATCAGATTCCCTTCAAAACTCGCAATTTTCAAATTGGTGGTAATGATGGAAATTGAATGATAATCCTCAGGCAATTCATCTCCCAGATATACATTGACTCCTGATATTTCAGATACATCCACTATATTGTCCAGCTGTTTTGACTCCAGATCATCATAGAGCAATTGCAAAGTCATTGTATCTTCGCTGATCTGATGGATTAAATGATTAAATCCAGAATAACCGGTGAATTTTCTGGGCTCTTTAATATCATTACTGATATTATTAGCTACATTGACAATCATACGCTGTAATTCGGTGTTTTTTAATGATGTACGCAGCACCCGGGATAAGTTCTGTAATGGAGTATCTACGACGATCTGATTGAAATAGTTCGTCAGCAGTTCCAACGTTTCCAATGATACATCATAATCCATTTTGACCGGTACCTTTTTAATATTTCCGGAATCCAGAACAATGATCACCAACAGCATGATTTCACTTAAAGGCGTGAAGTAGATCGCTTTGACTATTTCATCCTTACCAAGAAATGATACTCCAGTCAAATAGTTGGTCCTGGTACTGATTTTTTCTGCGATGTTTCCGGACAGTTCTTCCGGCGTATGATGTTTTTGTAAATTGAGATGAACAGTTTCAGGTTGAGTTTCTTCATCTAACTTATCGCTTAACTTTTTAATATAAAACTTGAGTGCTTCTCTCGATGGCATTCTTCCTGCTGATGTGTGCGGTTTTGTTAAAAAGCCTGATGCCTCAAGTATAACCATTTCGTTTCTAACCGTAGCACTGGAAATATCAAGTTGATATTTTTGAATAATTTGTTTCGAACTAACGGGAACCATGGCGGCTAAAAATTCATCCACAATTAAAAATAAGATGAGTTCTTGCCTATTTGTAAGCATTGACTTCACCTCTTTAGCACTCCTCGTCTTCGAGTGCTAAATATAATTTATCAAATTGGTCAAAGTATGTCAATCATTAAACTCAATTTATGTGGACTTTAAAAATGACATGAAAACTTCATTGCCTACCATTCGGCCGCCTTCAGTCAGAGAGACGTTGATACCGTCATCTCTGATCCATTTCTTATCCTTGAGATAGTTCAACTCATCTTTATAATATTCATCAATGCTCATGCCATATCTATCCTTAAATCTTTCTTTTAAGACACCCTCCGTCATTCTGAGACCCAAGAACATTTCTTCTTCTATCTGTTCAACTTCTGTTAAAGATATCGTCTCTTTTACGACAGTATTATTTTCATTCATTGATTTAATATAATGAGGTACGGGTTTGATATTGTAATAGCGCTGATTGCCTACATAGCCATGAGCTCCTGCACCAGTTCCATAATAATGTTCATTCAGCCAGTACGTTTTATTATGAGCTGATTCAAATTCAGAAGTGGCGAAGTTTGAAATTTCATATTGAGGATACCCCAGCTCTCCAAGCCCTTCCATCACACGCTCATACTTTTCAGCTTCCACGTTATCATCGGCAATTTTAAGCGCACCTTTCTTAATTTGATTATAGAATACGGTGTGCGGTTCGATGATCAGTGAGTACCAGGAAATATGTTTGGGCTTCAACTGCTCAACATATTTCAGGCTCGTTTCAATATCATTCATCGTCTCACCCGGGAGATTGTACATCAGATCCATGGAATAGTTTGTAAGGCCGATTTTCTCCAGGTGATTGATACTTTTGAAAATATCATCAAAGTTGTGGCTCCTGTTCAGCACTTTCAAAATTTCATCATTGAACGACTGGACACCGAGACTGACCCTGTTCACCCCATAATTTTTAAGCAGATCGAGTTTCTCTGTAGTGACTTCGTCAGGGTTCGCTTCAAAAGTATATTCAGTTGAAACCGTGAATCTTTCTGCTATGAAGGACAATAATCTCTCAAGCTGTTTCGGACTGAGTGCGGTCGGAGTTCCGCCCCCCACATATATTGTTTCAAAATTTTTATGCTCCAGACTTTCAAGTTCCATTATCAATGCATCTATATATTCATCAACCGGCTGGTTTTTAATAAGCACTTTTGTAAAATCACAGTAAGTGCATATCCGGTTACAGAAGGGGATATGGATATACAAGCTTTTCATTTTAACACTTCCCAACAAAATTAAAAGCCACAAAATGTGGCTTTATCAATCTTCATCCATTTTCAGTACAGACAGGAATGCTTCCTGTGGTATCTCTACTGATCCTACAGATTTCATTTTCTTTTTACCTTCTTTTTGCTTCTCCAATAATTTACGCTTACGGCTGATATCCCCGCCGTAACATTTACTGAGTACGTTCTTGCCCATGGACTTTATATTCGTCCTCGAAATTATTTTCTGTCCGATGGCGGCCTGGACTGGTACTTCGAACTGCTGCCTTGGAATCAGTTTTTTCAGTTTTTCAACAATGATCTTTCCGCGTTCATAAGCGAAGTCGCGGTGAACAATGATGCTGAGGGCATCGACTTTCTCATTGTTCAACAGAATATCCATCTTAACAAGGTTGCTTTCCTTATAGCCTATGATTTCATAATCAAAAGATGCATATCCTTTAGTATTCGATTTGAGCTGGTCAAAGAAATCAAATACTATTTCGGACAGCGGGATTTCATATATAATGTTTACCCTTATGTCGTCCAGGTAATCCATCGTGATGAAATTACCTCTCTTTTTTTGACAGAGCTCCATTACAGCACCGACATAATCATTCGGCACCATTATCTGTGCTTTAACATAAGGCTCTTCAATGCGATCGATCTTTTGGGGGTCCGGCATTTGTGCAGGGTTGTCCACACTGACAATTGACCCATCGGTCATGGATACTTCATAAATGACTGATGGTGCCGTCGCAATCAGATCAATACCGAATTCCCTTTCTATCCTCTCCTGTATGATTTCCATATGAAGGAGACCCAGAAACCCCGTTCTGAAACCGAAACCTAAAGCCTGCGATGTTTCAGGTTCATACTGCAGGGATGAATCATTCAGCTCAAGCTTTTCAAATGCTTCCCTCAAATCATTATACTGGTTGGAATCTATTGGATACATTCCGCAGAAAACCATCGGATTCATGGTCTTATAACCTTCCAGAGGTTCTGCTGCCGGATTATCCGCATGTGTGATCGTATCCCCTACACGTGAGTCACCGACATTTTTAATGGCAGCAACTATGTAGCCGACATCACCGACCGATAATTCTTTTACCGGCATCGGTTTCGGTGTATTGATACCAACTTCAGCCACCTCGAAAGTTTTACCCGTTGCCATCATCTGGATTTTATCTCCAGGCTTAACTACACCGTCAACGATTCTGATCGAAGATATGACCCCTCTGTATGGATCATACATCGAGTCGAATATCAGTGCCTTCAGCGGAGCACTCACATCTCCGTCGGGCGGCGGTACCATGTCAACAATCGTTTCCAGTATATCTTCGATGCCTATATTCGATTTCGCAGATGCAAGCACTGCATCATCCTTATCCAGACCGATGATATCTTCCACTTCCTGCGCGACACGCTCAGGGTCAGCTGCAGGCAGGTCTATCTTGTTAATGACAGGCATAAGCTCAAGGTCGTTATCCAGTGCTAGATAGACATTGGCCAATGTCTGCGCCTCTATCCCCTGTGCAGCATCGACCACTAAAACCGCACCCTCACATGCTGCAAGTGAACGTGAAACTTCATAGGTAAAGTCTACGTGGCCCGGCGTATCTATCAGATGGAATATATAATCTTCCCCGTCTTTAGCAGTGTACTTCAATTGAACTGCATTCAATTTTATCGTGATGCCCCGTTCCCTTTCCAGGTCCATCGAATCAAGCAGCTGTGTTTTCATTTCCCTGTCAGCCACTGATTTTGTGTTTTCCAATATACGGTCGGCCAGAGTGGACTTCCCGTGATCTATATGGGCAATAATTGAAAAATTCCTAATTTTTTCTTGCCTTGCTATACGCTCATTATCATTCATTAATACCCAACTTTCTATACACTCGAATGTTAATATTATACCAATTATCATTATTATCTTCAATTCATTTCCGGCTTTATATTGCATAACACATTCTAATTTGGTAAAATACTTCTTGTTGCAATTAAAGTTGTACAACTAAATTGTGGAGGTGACGTTATGCCTAATATTAAATCTGCTATTAAAAGAGTAAAATCCAGCCAAAAAGCAGGAGATGCAAACATTGCTCAGAAGAACGCGATGAGAACTGCCGTTAAGCGCGCAGAAACTGCGAAAGCTGAAAATGCTGAAAATGTTGATGCACTCATTGCACACGCAGTTAAACATGTAGATAAGTCAAGTCAGAAAAACTTAATTCATGCCAATAAAGCATCACGTATGAAATCTAAATTAATGACTAAATAAAAACCTTCTTTTTCAAGAAGGTTTTTATTTTTATATTTCCATCACAAACAGTTCGAATAATGTATTTCTGCCCAGATAACTGGATTTGAACTTATAATCCATATTCCTGCATATGACCATCTTCTCCTCCAGTTTATCCTGGCGGTGTTTCCTCACTTCTCTCATTGCAAGCTTCACCCTGTACGGGTGGACCCTCAAATTTTTTGCAATATAATCCTGGGCGAACCCTTCGTTTGAAAGCAGCTTGACCTGATACAGCAGTCTGAACTGGCTGATGATCAGATGCAGCAACTGCATCGGTTCTTCTTTTTGCAGTATCAGCTGCCTGACCAGTTTTACAGCCTCATCTTTCCTGCCGTTCAAAACAAGTTCTGTAAGCTTGAATATATTCTGTTCCATGCTGATGCTTACAACATCGTCCACATCATCTGCAGTAATCGTATGATCTGTGTACAGGACGACTTTATCCAGTTCACTTTTGACGTTGGAATAACTTATGCCTGTCCTTTCTAGAAACATATCAAGAGCCATATCATCGATATTCATATTTTCTTCATTAAGAGAATCAATGATAAAAGCTCTTATTTCAGGTTCGGTCATCTCTTTTACCTCCGTGACCGCACCCTCTTTCTGAATGAGTTTCGTTATTTTCTTTCTCTTATCAAGCTGTTCATTAAACACTTTGAAGATCAGAAGCGTGTCGTCATTTTTATTTGTGAGATAGTCAATGAACAGATCAATGTTATGTTCAACATCACTTTTTGTTTTGGCACCTGTAAGAAAATATGCATCGTTAACTATAATCGCCTTTTTATCTGATAAAAAAGGCAGTGTCTGTGCTTCCTCGATCAAGTTTTCTACCGGCGTCTCCCTGTAATTCAAAGAGACCAGACTGAATTCATCAATTTCTCCGAGAAAATCTTTTGCCATTTTCCTGGCACTTTCTTCTATTCGTATAATATTTGTTCCATATATCACTTGGATTAAGTTCATTTTTTTCACTCCACATCAAATCATAAATCTATTATAGCTTTTATCAGGAAATTATCCTATAATAGATGTTGAATAGTTTAGGGGGTTTTTCTAAATGAATAAGTTCGAAAAAAATGTACAATCAAAAAATAATGACGTTGTGGACTCCGGTCTGGCATTTGTTGTCGGTTTCCTCGGTCTTACAACAATCTACGTTATTGCTCATGCATTTGAGATCGTCAGTAGATTGCTCGGGTAAATTTTATTCAGAGAGCTGATGGTTCAGCTCTTTTTTAATGCAATGATTTAATGCTTCATCCAATTTGGCCCGGACACACAGTCTATCACTTTTAATATTCAATTGTACCATTCCAGTATCTTTCGTACTCAGTATTTCAATCCCGGTCAGCCTGTCCAGCACATCCTGATGGGGATGGCCGTACTGGTTATCTTTTCCAGCTGAAACCAATGCGTAGGACGGGGATGCCGCTTCAACAATTGCCTTTCCCGTTGAAGTATCGGAACCATGATGGGCAAGTTTCAGTATATCCACCTGCAGATCATTTTTCTGCATGACCATATGTTCTTCCATCGCTTCGGTCATATCCCCTGTCATCAGAAAGCTGTACTGACCCAGTGTCACCTTCAACACTATCGAATGTTCATTCGAATCCTTCTCAGCACCGGGATAAGCTGCATCCAGATTCTCAATCAGGATGTTTCCGACATTTATCGTCGATATATCTTCAGACGGCAGCACATTCCCCTTGAAATCATTTTTTATAATATCATCTGCCCACTCGTCCAGTTTTGGATCTTCCATATTTACCATCAAATTTCTCACATTCTTCTTATTGATGACATCACCGGCTTCACCAACATGATCGATATCCATATGGCTTAAAACCAGCAGCTCGATATTGTCGATACCCCGTTCTTTCAAATATGGCAGAACCGTCTTCTCGGCAAGCATCGATTCCCTGTCGTCGAAAGTAAATACGCCCCCGGTATCGATCATCACCGTCTGGTCGCTTTTATGATCTTCGATTAAAAAAGCGTCACCCTGACCGACATCGATCATTGTGAATGTGAAATCCTCCCTGTCGGTGATATTTGCCGAGTATACTGTAACCACAAGTAACAGGCCGTAGACTGATAAACGCATATAATCAAGTTTACAAATGCTCCGGGCAATCAGGAATGTAAACGCTGCAATGCACATATAAATGAACTCCGGCAGATTTTTGACTGCATACCTGTGTTTGATCAGATTGGCGAGATAAGCAATCATCTCCTGCAGAAATGTGAAAGTAAAGTGATAGAAGTAATCTATAAATCCTATATTCGGCAATATCATCATAGCCTGGAATAAAATGACCATGGGAAATATGACAATCGAAAACAACGGCACGAAAAACATATTCATGATAATGCCGCTTATGCTGACTTCATTGAATTGTACAAGGATGATCAACAGCGTTGAAACTTCAGAAATCAAAGTGATCTGCAGAAGTTGTACAAAAGCCTTCTGCCCCTGTATAAACGGTCTGGCCAGCAGAATAAAGTAAGTGGTGATATATGATAATTGGTACCCTGCATGGAAGACTATATAGGGGTTTAGGAGGATTTGGACAATGGCTGATAACGAAATAATCATCAGATACGGTTTTTTATTGAAGAAGGATGTGACAATCAGCATCACAGCCATGAAAACTGCTCTGAAAACACTCGAACTGAAAATATTTATGAGAAGAAACGCCAAAAGTGAAATGATCAGCAGTATTTTGATTGTCCGGAGCGTCAGCCGCATTTTTCTGAATGCAAAATAAAGGAATGCACTGATGAATGCGACATGGGTGCCGGAAATGACATACAGATGATAAATCCCCAATTTCTGCAGCGAATCAAAAAACTCGCTTTCTATATAACTTTTGTTACCGATACTGAGTGTCAGAAGATCGAACCTGTAGTCGAATGAAGTATAGTTCAACAGCTTATCCATATACAAAGACCTAAAATGGGCAAGGTTCATTTTCACAGTCTTTTTCCCTGATGTACAATCTGTCCTATCCAGAGTATCTTCATAGATCCGGCCGCTGATCTGGTTTAAAGCCAGCTGCATGTAGTCGCTCCGCTTCAAGAAATTACGCTGCCCTTTAATATCGGCAACAGCAAATTTTCCTGTACATACTGTACCGATATCGGCTCTGCCGCCTTCATCAACAAACAATTCAAATGTCATTCCGTCGGCTTCGGCAAGGTAATGGATTTCATCACGGTAATATTTATAATCTGTGATCGTGAATTCATCAATATGTTCCACAGCTTCTGACACAGTCGGTTTTCCTGCATACAGCATGCTCACTGCCACTATAGATAAAAATAGGAAAATAATGGACTTCCGCTCAAACTTTCTATTACATGTCAACGGCAATTTAAAAATGTAGGTTTATGGCAATTTAGAAATGTCGGTTTTCGGCAATGCAATTTGTGGATGAATGTTGTCTAAGTTTGTTTCATTCGGTATGATTTACCTTTGATTTTATAAATCTTTACATGGTGTACCATTCGATCCAGAATCGCTGCAGCTGTTTCCGGACTCCTGAATAATTCACCCCATCCAGAAAGTGAGATATTGGTGGTGAAAATGGTTGAATGGGTTTCATACCGCATGTTCAGTAATTGAAAAATCAAGTCGGCTTCATGTCTCTGAATGGGCAAGTAGCCGATCTCATCAATGATTAACAGTTCATATCTGGCATAT
>NZ_FNFY01000015.1 GCF_900101075.1 Lacicoccus qingdaonensis
ATCATCGGGATACGTTCAACATATCTAACAAAGATAGAAATAATCATGGCGGCATAGTTCAACTCTTCAGGTGCACCAAGTCGGGACTTTTTCGTTACTGCATGATAAATTTTATCCAAATTTATCGTAGAAATAATGGCATCATATTTTTGGGGAGGTGCCATGTCATATAATTCCTGGATGCCAAATAAGCTTGGTTGTCGTATAATGGTCATAAGAAGCACTCCTTCAGTCTTTTTATGGTTTGTTCGTCAACTACCATTATACAAGATTTGGGGAGGTGCTTCTTTTTTTAACTCTCAAAACTGTTGGGAGACATGGGGTTAGAATTATGAAATTCATTCATTCGTTAACGATAATATCTTTTCGATTAAATACTATAAATGAACTTATCAAAAAGATGACGTAATATATAATGAGAATTGTTATAGAGAACGATAAGGAAGTATCTTCAAGTAACATGGAATTATTTTGGTATTGTTGTAAATCTGTATGTGCGAAAAGTAAATATTTAGTAAAAGATTGGTCAGCAAAAAAAGTGACAATCATATTTCCACTGAGCATGAGTACAATAGCCAAAGATATTGCAATTGTACTGTTCTTAAAAATAGTTGATATGGTAAATGCAAGTGTCGCCATCATTATTAAAGGAATTAAATTATAACTATAATTCGAAATAATCATTTTGATTGCATTGAGCTGACCGACGTCCCCATTTCGAAAAGCAACAATTTCTGGATTGATACCTTCAATACCTAGTAAAAAAGCCCCAGTAATAAAGGATGCAAGCTGCATAAATAGAAGTGTAAAGAATGTGAAAATAAGTATTGCGAGATACTTTACTGCCAAAATGGTGCTGCGACTATAAGGTCTAACCATTAAAAGTTTAATCGTGCCCCACTTATACTCATCAGATATTATAGTTGCTCCAATGATGATAGAAAACAAACTGACTATAATCAGCATATCTGCATTATCCAGGACAAATTGCCAGGCCCCATAGTTCATAGGTTTCATATCATTTTCTAAATAAAATTGATTTGTCATGATAGATTCTTGATTAACATCTCTGATAGTTTGCATTCCAGGCATTCCTGAGAATTCTTCAATTTCTTGCACTAAAGTTTTATTTTCTTCTTCTAACTCAACTTTCCAATTCTCTGAGTAGCTTGATTGTGTATTAATTGCAAGGATGGCTCCTCCTGCAATAAAGACAACTAAAAATAGATACATCATCCAAGTTGATTTTCTTTTATATATCTTTAGCATTTCATTAAGAACAAGGTTGAATAGATTTTTAATCAATTGTATTTCCTCCAGTCCATTCAAAAAAACGCTCTTCTAAAGTTGATTTAGTATACGCCACTTCATATATCTTTACGTTATTAACAGTTAACAAATGAATGAGATTAGGTACTTCCTCTTTATTAATATGAAAAATGAGCAAATTATTATCGATTGTATAGTTATATTCATTCAATATTTGTTTTGCTTCATCAATCTGCTGAATTTCAATAGTGACTTTATTTTTTGAGGAATCTTTAATGAGTTCCATCTCACTCAGATTATGTTCAGACACCATTTCTCCATGTTTAATAATTCCAATACGATCACATATTAATTCCATTTCCGATAGAAGATGGCTTGAGATCAAAATTGAAGTGTTATTTTGAAGTGCAATTTTTTTTAAATAATCTCTCATTTCTTTGATTCCTGCAGGATCTAACCCATTTGTGGGCTCATCTAGTATAAGTAAAGACGGATTATGCAGTATAGATTGAGCGATGCCTAATCTTTGTTTCATCCCTAGTGAGTAATTCTTCACTTTCTTATTAATGGAATTAGTGAGTCCAACAATCTCAATCACTTCTTCTATGCGCTTTTTAGATATATTTGGGTACATTCTAGCAAAATGAAAAAGATTTTCCTTTCCTGAAAAGAAAGGATACATGTCAGGCCCTTCAATAATAGTTCCTAAAGTTAACAAAGCTCTTTTTCTTTCTGTACTAATGCTTTTTTCTTTAATAAAAATATCACCACTTGTGATACTTGAAAGTCCAGTAATCATTCTCATTAAAGTGGTTTTTCCAGCACCATTTGGTCCAATTAAACCGTAAATTTCTCCTTTAGGAATTTTAATAGATATGTTTTTTAAAATCTTTTTTCGTTTAATAGCCTTAGTGACATTTTTTATTTCTAATATAGTATTTTCCATTATCTCCTCCGGTAACTGTTCTGACTTCAAAGTATTTATGTAGTGGTATATACTCGACAAAATTTTTATTGATGAAATCAAAAGACTAAAACATGTGTAGAAAAAATACCAACAGCTTTAGTCTTTTGGAATAGAATGATTTATTCATTGATATTCTTATTTTCTAAACTTATGATTTTTTATGTGCATCGCTCTGATTTTTTAGAAAGGTAATGATTGCTGCAATTAGATAAAGTAAAGCTGGTACAATGGGTAAGAGCATCCACCAAAAAACAGCAACAGATCCAATAGCGCCTACCAAAAAAATAAGAGCAGATATCATAGGTTTTTTCTTTAACAGAATTAATGCAACAATACCAATTAGTGAGAAAACTACTAACAAACCTGAATCAAGCGTATAATTAATATCTTCCATAGAATTTACAAACTCTGAAACTTGTTGATCATCTTCATCTTGTGCTACTTCTTCTTGGATGGAGTCACGAAACTCATCATTACTCATCATACTGCCAACTAACATCGTTCCTCCAGCAAGCAGCATAAAACCAATGATTCCAATAATGCCCATAATTTTTATACTACGATTTTTCATCTTTTTCTCCTTAGATTGAATGTTTGACTTATAGATAACTGTTACGTCATCTCCCTCGTTTTTCTATACTACCTTCAACCATTGCTTTAAGAATATTTTCTAAATAGTCTTCCTCTTCTTTTGTCCAAAAGTTTGGTGCTACAAACTCATCATACCCAGCAGAATCTATCTGCTCATTCCAATTTTCTAAGGTTGGAATTGATTCTTCAGGTATTGTTTTCAAAAATATATCTTTCATTTGTATGAGAACCTGCTGTGCTTCTGGTGCGTGAGGGGGTACATCATTTTTTATAAGAGCTTTAACCTCTGCTAAAATCAAAAGCCATTCTTTATCCAATTCCTTACGTTGTTCTGTAGGAATGTTTATTAGGGATTTTCTCAGATCATCTTGAAAGTGCTCCTTTATCCAATCCATTTGTTCATCTTCAAATTCTATTGAGTAAAGTAAAGGGATAAGTGCATTCCAATCTAATGGAATATCATTTTGTAATAAATGGTGAACGCGATCAATCGCTGAAATAGCTCTATCCAACTCCTCTCGTTTATGCACTAAAATCTTTCTTTGAATAGGTAAACTTTTAGTGAAAGTTTCTAAAGTGATCTCTTCAGTAGATAAAATTTTCTTAATTTCTTGTAAAGAATATCCAATGAATTTCAATGATTGGATACGCTGTAAGATAGCTAGTTCTTTCAAACCATATAAACGATGACCACTTTCATTTCTTTCACCAGGGAGGAGAATACCTAATTCCTCATAAAAGCGTAATGTTCTTCTTGAAAGTCCAGTTTTCTCTCCAAATTTTCCGATGGTATACATTATTTATCAGCTCCTTTAAAAGAGAGTATAGGCTATTCCGTAGCGTGAAGTGCAAGGGTTTTATGAAAAATAAAAGAGGAGATAATTATCTGACAGCAATCTCTTCTTGCTAATTTTTGATACACGTTCTGTTAGAACAGTTCTTGTTTCCCTAGAGGTAAGGCTTTTACGAGACCTTTGCTGATTTCCTCAAAGAGCCTGTCATAATAACATCTTTTTCTCTGATATTAGGCATAAGATACATGTCATCTCTATTATTTCCAAGTTAATAAAAAAACTATAGAGTTATTGACGACTTAATCTTTATACCTCCTAAATTAAGACAGAGAAATTAATCTATTTCAGAAATTTTCATCATTTAACAAGTAAATTTGATAAGAAAGATAAGCCGTGGGAGTATATAACTCTAATAATATTTTCTTTTATCTTGATAGTAATTACAGTTTTTACAATTATAATATGTGATAACCCTTTTAACAGATTTTACCTTATCGCACTAATTATAATATTTGCTGTAATTTCTTTATGTACAGCCTGTGTTTTAGAACGTATCTTTAAACGTATATATAAAATAATTATCCATAGTTATCAAAATGATAGAGATGTCGATAAATTTACATTTGAAGATAAAGTAATAGCTATAGTAATTTTTAGTGTAAGTGCACTAACTTTTTTCTCAACACTATTAACGCTAATGATAGGATTATCAGACTTATTATAAATAATTTATATTCAGTGCTTATTTAAAATCTTTAAAGTGCCCTTGATTTGCCCTTAAATTTGGATTTAACAAAGGAATAAACCCTATGACCTTTATAGTCATAGGGTTTATTCCTTTTATATAGTTATTCCCACTCAATCGTCGCAGGTGGTTTATTCGTAATATCATAAACCACTCTGTTAACATGCTTCGACTCGTTCACAATCCGCTTTGAAATCTTGTTCAGCACTTCCCAGTCGATTCTCGCGAATTCACTGGTCATGCCGTCGACGCTTGTCACGGCTCTGATGCCGATGGTATAGTCATACGTCCGGTAATCGCCCATGACGCCGACGGATCTGATGTCTGGAAGTACGGTAAAGTACTGCCAGATGTCTCTTTCGAGTCCTGCTTTACGGATTTCATCTCTTAAAATCCAGTCCGACTCTCTCACGATTTCAAGTTTTTCTTCCGTAATTTCACCCAGTACTCTGATGCCGAGGCCCGGCCCCGGGAATGGCTGTCTCCACACGAGGTGTTCCGCGATGCCGAGTTCGACGCCGAGTTCCCGCACTTCATCTTTGAACAATTTGTTCAGCGGCTCGATGAGTTCGAACTCCATATCTTCCGGCAGTCCGCCGACGTTATGGTGGGACTTGATCGTCGTCGCAGTTTCGGTGCCGGATTCAATGATATCGGTGTACAGTGTGCCCTGTGCCAGGAAGTCAACGTCTTTCAGCTTGCCAGCTTCATCATCGAATACATAGATGAACTCGTTGCCGATGATTTTACGTTTCTGCTCAGGGTCTGAAACGCCTTTTAATTTGTTTAAGAAACGGTCTTTGGCATCAATTTTGATGATGTTCATATTGAATCCTTCGCCAAACTGTTCCATGACCATGTCACCTTCACCTTTACGGAGCAGCCCGTGGTCGACGAATATGCAAGTCAGCTGGTCGCCGATTGCTTTATGCAGAAGGACTGCAGTGACGGATGAATCCACACCGCCGCTCATCGCGCAAAGGACTTTACGGTCGCCGACCTGCTCGCGGATCTTCTCCACTTCGATGTCGATGAAGTTACCCATTGTCCACTCTGCATGGGCACCTGAAATGTCTCTGATGAAGTTTCTCAGGAAATCATCGCCTTTCATGGAGTGTTTGGATTCCGGATGGAACTGCACGCCGTAGAAAGGTTTTTCTTCATGTCTGATCGCTGCAAATTCGCAGTTTTCGGTATGTGCGATTTTAATGAAGCCTTCCGGAATGTCTGTCACTTTATCACTGTGGCTCATCAGCATGGCTTCGTTCTCATTCAGCCCTTTGAAGATATCCACTGATGGATCCAGGACCAGTTCGGTCGTACCGAATTCCCGCCCCGGTGAAGAGACCACTCTGCCGCCGAGTGTATCAACCATCAGCTGCATGCCGTAACAGATGCCGAGCACCGGTATGCCCAGGTTGAAAATCTCAGGGTCCACTCTGTAGGCATCTTCGTCATAGACGCTTTTCGGCCCGCCTGAAAGGATGATGCCTTTCGGGTTCAATTCTTTTATCTCTTCTATTGTAATACTCGGATTGTGCAGCTCACTGTACACACCGAGATCACGGATTCTCCGGGTGATCAGCTGGTTGAACTGACTGCCGAAGTCGATTACCATAATGAGTTCCTGTTCTTTAGCCATTTCCATTTATAAAAATCTCCTATCAAGTAGTATAGTTCGGTGATTCTTTTGTAATCTGAATGTTATGCGGATGGCTCTCCACTAAACTTGCACCGGTGATTCTTATAAACTTGGAATCTTCTCGTAATGCTTCCAGATTTCTGCTGCCTGTGTATCCCATACCTGATTTCAGACCGCCCATCAGCTGATAGATCGTATCTGCAAGCGGTCCTTTGTACTCGGTACGGCCTTCTATACCTTCCGGCACATACTTTTTCGATTCTTTGTCTTCCTGGAAATAACGGTCTTTTGAACCCTGGTCCATTGCACCCATCGAGCCCATGCCCCGGTATGTCTTATAACGCCGGCCCTGGAACATTTCAACTTCACCCGGTGATTCCGTCGTACCTGCAAGCAGGCTTCCGAGCATGATTGCATTACCACCGGCAGCAATTGCTTTTGTGATATCGCCTGACAGTTTGATGCCTCCGTCGGCAATGATTGCCTTGCCTCGTCTGCGTGCTTCCGTCGCAGCGTCATAGACTGCTGTAATCTGAGGCACCCCGACTCCTGTCACAACACGCGTCGTACAGATCGAGCCCGGTCCGATGCCGACTTTGACAACATCCACGCCTGCATCGAACAATGCGGCAGTACCTTCTGCAGTCGCCACATTCCCGGCAATGAGCGTGGTGTCCGGATATTTGTCACGGATATCTTTGATCGCTTCCAGCACGCCCTGTGAATGGCCGTGTGCAGTGTCGATGACCAGTGCATCAACACCTGCTTTCACAAGCTCTTCCGCTCGTTTTTCAGTTTCTTTGGCAATGCCGATTGCTGCAGCGACAAGAAGACGGCCCTGCTCATCTTTTGCCGAATGCGGGAATTCGATCACTTTCTCGATATCTTTGATTGTGATCAATCCCTGCAGAATGTCATTGTCGTCAACGAGAGGCAGTTTTTCTATACGGTGCTTCTGTAAAATCGTACTCGCCTCTTCAAGCGTCGTACCTACAGATCCTGTAATAAGATTATCTTTTGTCATCACATCATCAATCGTCGTCGAATAATCTTCTATAAAACGCAGGTCGCGGTTCGTAATGATGCCGATCAGCTTCTTCTCTTCAGGATTGCTGACGATCGGCACACCTGAAATGCGATACTTCGCCATTAAATGTTCCGCTGCATACACTTCTTCTTCTTTTGTCAGGAAGAATGGATTTTTAATGACACCATTTTCCGACCGCTTCACTTTTTCCACTTCTTCTGACTGGGCTTCGATTGACATATTTTTATGAATGACACCGAGGCCGCCCTGACGTGCAATCGCAATCGCCATGGCTGATTCCGTCACTGTGTCCATGCCTGCGCTCAGCACAGGGATATTCAACCTGATATGTGACGACAGCTGGACGGACAGATCCACATCCTTCGGTAATACTTCGGAATGCCCCGGCTGTAATAACACATCATCAAACGTTAAACCTTCTTTTTCAAACTTACTTTCCCACATCTTATTGCCTCCTGTATTATTGATGATAACCTCCAATAAATGAACATGACGAAGAACAATTAAAGCATCCGATTAATTGTTATCTCATAGTAGGTTTTTTTATGGAAAACCATAGAAACTCACAATCCATATTATTGTGATTATATGAAATAAATAATTATAATATCATAACAAAGTGAACGATAATATACAACTCAATTGTACATGATAACCGGATAAATATCTGTAATATGATGAGTAAAAAATGAACAGTGAGGGTAAATATAAATAATACATCAATTATCGGAGGCAAAGTCTATGAACTACTATGAATTTTTTTCTGATCGTGATGAAGTATTGAAGGAAATTGAAATGTTAAAAACAGATGATTACTTCGAAGAGGACTTTCATCTGCTGGCAGATGAAGATGCAGACCCGGATGAAATGCAGTGGATCAAATATACCGATATCAATTTCCACCCTTATTACGAACAGGCCGAAGGCATAAAATCAATATTCACAGCCAATGAACCGGCAGGCAATTATATTTATGACATCGGACTCTCGGAAGATACGGCCGAGGAATACTTAAACAGGATCAAAGACGGAGAGTTCCTCCTCTACTACAGCGATGAAGCGAAATATACGAGGGAGCAGGATGCCGGAGATACGCCGGGCTCGGAGACCTATTAAATGACGAACGTCCATGCACAACATCATGCATGGACGTTTTTTATTTATGTAACTTTAAGATGACTTTCTTTCCTGTACTGAAAATAACTCGATCAGCTGCTGTTTTGTAATATAAGTCGGTATGCCGATTTTCGGGATGTCGAAGTCTTTGAATTTTATCAGCATCCTGCGGTATATCTCTATATTGAGCGCAGGGTTTTCAATGACTTTCGGCAATTTATTCTTTTCATGCTTTTTCAGGAACCTGTAGTAACTCAAATAATTGTGTTCCTCCACCATATCACTTCTGAAGCCGCCGAAATCAATGATGTACTTTTTCCTTAAAAACTGCTGATCATCATATGTCAAAAATTCAAAGGATGTCTCTATGCAGTGATACATGCGGAGTATGATTTCAACTTCTTCACTGACCTCTTTCGAGATGCCATTGTCCATATGATGGATATGTTCAAATATTTCATCGTACTTGCTTTCAATCCCATTGATGACAATGTCGATATAGTAGTCGTAGTTCATGTAATTTTCACTGCCCTTTTTGTAGCGGTCCCGCCTTTCCATAAGAAGCAGATAGACGAGCAGACGTTCTTCTTTGCGGCTGAGCGGCGGTTTATTGTCGATAGACATCAATATACACCTGCAGGTTTTCCGAAGTCATGAACTGACATGCTTCTTCCCTGCCCCCTCTGCATCAGTACTGTTAAAAACTTCTTATTGTTCATAAGAAATAAACCCCCTTGGTATGTACAAAATCCATTTTAATATGGAAATTTATCTCAATAATAAATGATAAATACATATATGGATATAGGGTTTATTCAACTATTCACTTGTGAATAATTTTCTAATTTGTCCAACAACTCCAAACAATTACCATGCTCGAAAATAATTCGTGTCTTCGCTTTCAAATCTTCGTATTCATCCCATTCTCCCAGCTGACCGTGGGCATTGATCCAAAGACAATAAATGTCACCCATCAAATACGCTGATTCATTCTGGTTCAGCAGATTGATTGCCCTTTTACATTTTAATATGACTTTTCGATACTGGCCGTCCCTAGTGTAGGACGCGATCAGGTTATGAAGTATTTTCATTTCCAGTTTGAAATTCGGCACTTCCAGCCCGTGGCACAACTCTTCTGCATATGCATAATGTTTTAACGATTTCTCGCCGAGATAATACTTCGTATTGCCTATGGCCATATGCAGGTGAGGCAGATAGTCTTTGTACTTGTATTTTTCAGCGATATGGAGAGCATACTCCAACAATGTGTTTGAAGTCACAAAGTCCTTTCTGCTTATGGCCACCAGGCCAAAATGCCACTTCATGTACATCTTGACTTTGGCTGACGGCTCTTCTGTCACATGGCTGAATTCTGCCATCAGCTTTTCCATCATGTTATAATCACGCGCGTCCCTCGCCTCGTCCAGCCTGCTGAAAAATATATTTTCCTGAATCGACTCTTCCTGTGCCAGCAGATCATTGACCGATAAATTCAGCCGCCCCAAAATCTGGTTCACTGTCAGAAATGATAAATTCAGATTATTGCTTTCCAGCCTCGATAAAGTCGACTGTGAACAGATGTCGTCGCACAGCCTTTTTTGTGAATACCCCTGTCTTCTTCTTTCCCGTCTGATTCTGTCCCCTATTGTTGTCAATATGCTGCCCCCTTAAAGTAATAATTCAATCATATTATGATTATCATCCGTGTCAATATAAACTTTCGTTTCTGTTTATTATTATTTTGAAGGGGTATCTTTTTAGTAACAATAAATATATGGATATTGAATGATATTTAATATGGAGGGTTACTATGGGACAGTTTGAAAGCTTTAAAAGTGAACAGGAATTAGTCGGCCGCATCGAACGCCTGCGGGCTGACGGTGTACACGATAATGACATTACAGTATTCTCAAAAGAGTCTTTGGAAGGCACTTCACTGAACTACACAGGCGTCAATTTTAAAAATGCCGATGGGTCCGCGTGGGACAGATTCGTCTCTCTTTTCACGTCGGATGAACCTGAGGAAAGGGCACTGGCGAATCTTGATTTAAATGACTCGGAGAAACAGGATTATATCACTTCGCTGCAGGCGGGAGATATTCTGCTCCACGTCAATGAAGTCGCTTTAGGTGAATCAGACAAAATGGGCAGTGATGAAGAGGAAGCATCCCGTTATGACAGCAATGACAATAATGTCGGCGGTGCCGCACATGAAAAGCAGGCTGTCGGTGAAGAAGACAACCCGGGGGTGGCAGACACTTCCGCCGAGACAGAAAGCATGGGCTCGACGTTCAGTGCTGGAGAAAAACTCGACGAGAGCGATTCCGGGCCGACAACACGTGCAGAACTCGACAGAAACTATGAAGCACGTGAAGTTGACAGCATCAATGAACTGGATGATGACGAAGAACAGAGCGGACGCATCGTCGATGCAGAACCGAACGTGGAATACGGCGCCGGCGAAACAGGCGATCCTGAAAATAAGGAGTTCGAAGGCACGATGAGAGCCGAGGACCGTGAGTCCGGCACTGCAGAAGCAAGCGGCCGTGTCGTCGATACCGAACCGAACGTGGAATACGGCACCGGTGAAACAGGCGATCCTGAAGATAAAGAGTTCGAAGGCACGATGAGAGCCGAAGATCGTGAGTCCGGCACTGCACAAGCAAGCGGACGTGTCGTCGATACCGAGCCGAACGTGGAATACGGCGCAGAGGCTCCGGCGGACCATGAGGATAAAGATTTCGAAGGCACAATGCGGGCAGAAGACTACGGAGATAACAGAGACCCGGCAGAAGACAGAATCAACGTGGCTGACGACAAAGTCGACGTTTCAAATTACGGTTATGGTGACACCGAAAATGTGGACCCCATCGATGAGGATGACGATGATGACATCGAGAGAAAGAAAGCCGCTATGGATCAGCAATATTACAGTAAAAAGAACGACAACACCAAAAATGAACCGGACAGACGAAATTTCAATATATAATGATTGATTATTTCCCTCTTGATGAGAATCAAGGGGGATTTTTAATATGGATAAGACCTTGGTTCAAACGGACTAAGGTCTTTTATTTTCCCCATATTTAACTTTCTTGTACATTTCCCTGAACTTTTCCCTGCTGAAGATGACCGGCACCGGATAGTCCGGATTTGCTTCATCAAATGAATACCCGACCATTTCCTCAATGTCCGCTTCTTCAATTTCAGAGATGCGGTCACCGATGCCGAGTGCTTCATTTAAATCCCGGATGCTCTGGATGAATTTCCGGGCCTTGTCGCTGTTAGTATCGCCATGTTCAGTTATACCGGCACAGTCGGCAAGCTTTGCAAGGTCAGGATGGACGGTTTCGCCATACTCTTCCAACACATACGGCATAATGATCGCATTGGCCTCTCCGTGAGTCACTGGATATCTGGCACCGATCTGGTGAGCCATCGCGTGGATATTGCCGACATATCCGCGGGTGAATGCACGTCCTGCAAGATATGCTGCGTAAAGCATATTCTTTCTGGCGGTAATATTCTCTCCATTATTGTAAGCTTTTTTGATATTTTGATAAATCAGCCCGACCGCTGTTTCTGACATATTTCTCGTTTCCGCCGTATTGCTCAAGTTCGTATAGGACTCGATAATATGGCTGAGGGCATCCATTCCCGTATGTGCAGTGATCTCGGCCGGCAGACCGGTTGTAAGAGATGCATCAAGCACAGCGATTTCCGGCCGCAGCACCATATCCGACACCGCATATTTCATGAGGTTTTCACTGTCGGTGATCACTGTTGCGATCGTTCCTTCGCTTCCCGTACCTGCAGTCGTCGGCACTGCAATGACCGGCGGCAGTTTTTTGCGGATTTTCATCAGTCCCTGATACTTTTTAATGTTTTTCGTCCCTGTACCGATGACTGCTGCAGCCCCCTTCGCGCTATCGAGCGGAGAGCCGCCGCCGAATCCGATAATCGCGTCACATCGGTTTTTATTATAAAGATTCGCCGCTTCGTATATATTCACATCCGTCGGATTCGCCACTGTTCCATCGTAAATAAAGTACTTGATACCCTGGGCGTTCAGCCCGGCCAGTAAATAATCGAGGAGCCCGGTCTCCCGGATCCCCTCATCTGTGATGATGAGCACTTTATTATAATTTTTAGCTTTTAAAGTGTCCGGAAGTATTTTAAGTATCCCCTCTCCGTGAAGAAGGAGCGGCGGCGTCCAGTTCAGTACTTTTGACAGATGCTTCATCGTTTTTTGATACGCTCTGGCATATGTTTTGAATAATTTGAAGTGCACTCTATCACCTTCACTGTTTTAGATGACTCTTCCCTGAACCGGATGTTTCTTAACATCGTTCTAGACGTCGAATGTATTTGTTTCCATATCGATCAGCCAGTGGTTTTTAAGAGACAGCGCCCGCTCGGTTGCTGCAGTGAGGCCGAGTATCAGGAGCGTCCCATTGAGCCAGGCCGGGAACTGGAATGGACTGGTGAAAGTCCCGACGTTATCAGCAACCAGATCCAAGCCTGTAATCAATTCTATCACTTCACTGCAGGTATCGCAATGATCAGGCCGATGATGAGAATGACGATCGCAATGTAGCCGACCCATTTACTCGCTGACAGAAATTTTGAATCGAAGCTTGCCCGCTTACCTTCAAGTGAATGCCGGTCCGGTATCAGCTGCACTTCATCAGTGTCGGTGACATAGTTGATTTTCTTCACCCCGTAAGTCGTCGTTTCAACTTCAATGAACCCGCCAGGCACTTCATAGACCGAAGGCACGGTGGATTCTTTAATACGTACACCATTTTTATACAAGGCGCTCTCAGGGCCCATCAGCTCCTTGCCGTATAGATCCACATCCACAGAGTATAAATCCTCGCCAATTCGTTTATGAAATACCGTCCGATGTAAATACTGCCAGAAATGAATTTTTTTCAATGGTTCCCCGTTCGCATCTTTCACCTTTTTAATTCTGCGCTTTTTCCTGAAACTTTTATATTTTTCCAGCACCTTTATCCATCCCCTTCGATTGAGATAAAGCTATATGTATAATTACAATTTACTCTAGTGCTGGGTTTTAATCAATGAATTTCATACTCAGGTTTAAGATTTTAAAACTTGAAACTGGATGGTGTGAAGTTATCCTATAAAGGGTAAATTATATGTAAGTATTTATATAGTAGTGATTTCAATGACAATGAAGAAGCGATTGGCAGCAGACGCATTATCGACAATACTCCTATTCGGCGCATGCGGAGAAAGTGATGAAACTGATGTGACAGAGCCCGATGATCCGAACAGTGAAGTAGAACAAGAAGACAGAGGCGAAGATATCAGTGAAGAAGAAGGCGATGACGATACTTCGACGGAGTAAGTGAGTGACACGAAACCCGGATTTCCAGTATGTTCGTGTCTCAACACCAGCACAAAACTTAATAATCGTAAGTAAAAGAACCCCGAGAGGCCTGAGCCTCCCGGGGTTCTTCGCATATTATGCTTCTTCTTTTACATATGGTAACAATGCCATATGACGTGCGCGTTTGATCGCCACTGTGAGTGGACGCTGATACTTCGCTGAAGTACCTGTTACACGTCTTGGAAGAATTTTTCCACGCTCTGAAATGAACTTTTTAAGAAGTTCTACATCTTTGTAGTCGATGTGCGTAATGTTGTTTGAAGTGAAGTAACAAACCTTTTTACGACGACGACCGCCTCTTCTTGGACCTGCCATGTGAGACATCCTCCTTTTATTATAGATTGATCGGCTGAGTCCGGTGTGTGGCCGGCTCCTAATGCCTTACGAATCCATAATTTCGTTCATTACGTGTAATATGCCCTGTGTGTATGTGCACGATACATCATACAATATTTGAATTGCATTGTCAATATACACATTTTAATTTTAGGATTCGTTCGCTTTTACCCGGATGAACATCAGCATGAAGAACGACAGTACGACAATGACGATGACCCATGCCCAGGCGAGTGTCATGTTGCCGGACTGGAGAGCGACATATATCGCTGTCGGCAGTGTCTGTGTACTGCCTGGAATATTGCCGGCAATGATGATGGTTGCGCCGAACTCGCCGAGCGCGCGGGCAAAGCTGAGGAGCGCTCCGGTGATGAGGGCCGTCTTTGTGAGCGGCAGTGTAATCTTGGTGAAGACCTGCCACTTGTTTGCGCCGTCCACCTTCGCGGCGTCCTCGATCTCTTTATTGACATTGAGAAAACCGCTTTTTGCCGCCTGATACATCAGCGGAAATGCGACCACCGTACTTGCTGCAACTGCCGCATACCACGTGAAAATGATGGTATCTCCGAAAAGCCATGAGAACATGTCGCCCACAACGCTGTTGTTTCCGAACAATACAAGCAATAAAAACCCAACCACCGTCGGCGGCAGCACAAGGGGCAGCATCAATACCGTTTCGATAATCACTTTTCCCCGGAAATCGTTTCTCGCCATGAATCTCGCAATGACGACGCCTGCGATCAGCACAATCACTAAAGCTATGAATGCTACTCTTAATGAAAGCATCACAGGCGTCAGGAACTCTGCAGCTGTAATGTTACTCGATAATAAAACCATAGTCATTGAAAACCTCGCCTGCTTCCTCACTTTGTACAAATTCGTAGAAAGCGCGCTGCGCTTTTGGATTATCCGTGCCGTTCAGAGTGCCGAGCGGATAGACGACCGGCGAATGGCTGTCTTCCGGTGCCGTATCCACGACTTCAATGCCGTCACTGGTCAGTGCATCTGTGTGATACACAACTCCGGCATCGACATTTTCAGTTTCGACATAGTTCAACACCTGCCTTACATCCGTTGCAAATATGAACTTTGATTCAAGCTCTTCCAATATATTCATATTTTCAAAAGCTTCCATACTATATTCCCCGGCAGGCACCGATTCCGGGTTGCCGATTCCGATACTTTCCGCATTTTCCAGATCATCAAAAGAAGTAACGGTGCTGCTGTCTTCGGGAACAACGAGAACGATCTCATTACGCAGTAGATCAACTGTGTTCTCTTCATCTATGTAGCCCTCGTCCACCACTTCTTCAAAATGGCTTTCATTTGCAGAGAAGAACAGGTCCGCCGGCGCACCCTGGAGAATCTGCTGCATCAGCGCTCCGGAGCCGCCGAAATTGAAGTCCACCTGTACATCTGGGTACTTCTCATTGAAAAGCTCCGAAACCTCTTCAAGTGCGTCCACCAGACTCGCTGCGGCTGAAACAGTGATCGTCCCCTCAACAACATCTTCTGCAGCTTCGCCCGATTTATCAGCGGTGTCTCCATTGCCACACGCTGCCATGACAAAAATAAGCACCGGAAGCAGCATATATTTCAAACTGTTCATAAATTTCATCTTACATAAGCCTCTTTTCACTTAATGTAATCATTTATCTTTAAGTATATTGTTAAAATAATTCAAAGTAAATGATACAAAAACGGTTGAAATGACAATAATAGCAATATTTATGATCCGGTGTATCACTTTACTCAGCAGTGCTGCACCGATACACTTAAAATAATAATGATTACAGGGGGATTGAATATAATGGCCGATGAAAAGTTA
This sequence comes from Lacicoccus qingdaonensis, assembly GCF_900101075.1. GTDB lineage: Bacteria > Bacillota > Bacilli > Staphylococcales > Salinicoccaceae > Lacicoccus > Lacicoccus qingdaonensis. Next base: position 15,753 of record NZ_FNFY01000015.1, read on the forward strand.
AGAGAAGCAGGGATCCAGTTCAATTTAAGCGTGATGGCGGATGACTTTGCGGATGTCATTTTAGGTGCACTGGATAACGTCGATACGACAAATGTCTGGATGAAGACAGATGATGTTGCAACAGCAGCCACTGGCAGCATTGCCGATGTTTTCGACGTGGTCAAGGCAATTTATCTGAATGCGGCGAAAACAGGCATCCACACGGAGATGAGCGGAAATATCGTACTCGGCGGATGCAACACAGGAGAAGACAACAACGATAATGATAAAATCCAGCTGAATAAAGAACTTTCCGATGCGATTTCCCAAAGAGCCGGCTGCCGTTTTTCAATATACCCGTTGGGTGAAGAAAACTACATTGATAAGATCACGAAGGAAGTTGAAAAACTGCCGGATTACGGTGTCGAAGTCAGCATGGCCCCTTTCGCCACACGCCTTGATGGTGAAGTGAACGATATATTTACAGCACTCGAAGCCACATTCACTGAAATTCAAAAAACGAGTGAACATGTCGTCATGCCGTTCACGATCTCATGCAACAGCCCTTCCAGTCAATAAGTGCGTTCAGAGCCGGAATCCTCCGGCTTTTTTATTTCCCGGGAAATCCCTGGACTTATAACGGTGCCCGTTACTATTGAAAAATGCATCATATCAGCAGTTATCCGAGGTTATAACATTCCATGTAACGCCCTGGATATCTTTTTTCAGACATGACGGGAGAAGCATTTCGATGAATAATTTTCGGCTAATTTCATAAAAATGAGGGATTATATTTCAATCACATGAGGATAACATTTATAATGGAACATATCAGAGTTTAGAAAGGGGTATTTAATTGGCACAACTTGCAGGATTAGGGAAATCGGGGATTTATGTTCATCCCATTGCACTTGGCACAAACTTCGTAGGTGGTCACAACTTGTATAAAAATGTGGATGAAGAAGCAGGCAGGCAGACGGTCCGTGATGCACTGGACAACGGTGTCACCATGCTGGACACTGCGCAGATGTACGGCCCTGACCGTTCTGAGGAACTGGTCGGCGAAGTGCTGAAAGAATATCAAAGAACCAAGGTGGCCATTGCAACAAAGGTGGCACACCGTGAAGATGAAAATGGGGAGCAGGTCATTGATAACGACCCTGAATTCCTCAAACAGAAAATAGATGAGGCTCTGGAACGCATGCAGCTGGAGTATATTGACCTCTTCTATATCCATTATCCGGATCCTGAAGAAAAAACACCATTGAATGAAGCTGTCGCCGGTTTAAAAGAAGCAAAAGATGAGGCGAAAATAAGGGCAATCGGGGTCTCCAACGTGACACTCGATCAACTGAAAACGGCAAATAAAGACGGCTACGTCGATGTTGTGCAAAATCAGTATAATCTTCTGAACCGTGAAGCCGAAGATGGCATGTTTGATTACTGTGCAGAAAACAACATAACTTTCATTCCATTTTATCCGCTGGCTGCGGGGCTCCTTGCGGGACACTATGATGAAAATTCCAAGTTTGACGACCTGCGATCCAGGCTGCCGTTCTACCAGGAAGACGAATTTAAGGAAAACCTGGAAAAAGTGAATCAGCTGAAACCAATCGCGGAAAAATATGACGAGGAAGTGGCCCAGATTGTACTGGCTTTCTATCTCACACGCCCGTCTGTCGGTGTCATCATCCCCGGCGCCAAAAAAGGTTCTCAGATCAAAGAAAATATGCGTGCAGCGGATATCGAGCTGCATGAGGAAGATATTCAGAAAATCGATAAAATTTTCAAGTAACATAAAACTGCGGGAATGGATCTTGTCCGACACAGATTCCATTCCCGCAGTCTTATTCACGCACTTCCAGCCATTTTACAACAGGTTTCAGATAATTTTCATCTTTCCAGTCATATGCCGTTTTGCGGTCCCCCATGATTTTGTACTGTTCCGGGTTTTCACTAAGCTTCTTTTTATAGATCATATATCCGATCCTCACCATCATCTTGTCGGAAAATTTCATATTTCTGAAATCAAATTCCCCTCTTGCATAACAGACTTCCACGTCAAGCTCCAGATCTTTGAAATTTTGCAGCCAGATTTTTTCTGTGAGTCCTTTATGGAAATTTTCTGCACCGACCGCAAGTACCGCGACTTTCATCTTTCCCAACTGATCTGCGTATTTCTTCATAAAATCAAGTCCCCCAAATTTACCGGCATAGATTCCGCCTGCGATTATAACCTTACTGTAGTTTTCAATATCCTCAGGCAGCCCTTCTTCCATCTGCCGGACCTCGCATTCCACGCCCGCTTCCAGCCACTCAGCATACTGTCTGGTGGCGCCGTATCCGGATGTATAAAATACCAATATCCTGTCCATTATCATCCCTCTTTTCCGTATCACTGATATTTTACCATCTAATCTTCAAAATTATCTAAATCTTTACAATGTTCACCCAGTGTATTATTATTCTTGTATACAGTATACAAGAGGTGGTCAAACATGTTGGAAAAAATAAATCAAAGAGTGACGAAACTCGAAATACCGGGGACGCGCCAGTTCTCAAACAGGGTTTCTGCGTTACGTGACGGCATTAATTTCACGATTGGCGAGCCTGACATACCAACACCGCATTCGGTGAAGAAGGCGGCCATAAAAGCGATTGAAAACAACCAGACCGGCTACTCCCACAACGCAGGTCTGTTTGAACTCAGGGAAAGTGTATCCAACTTCTTCAAAGATACATACGATGTCAAATACAACCCTGAAGATCAGATCGTCGTCACGACCGGCGCGAGCGAAGGGCTGAGATCAGTCTTTGAAACGATTTTGAATGAAGGTGATGAAGTCATCATTCCCGCACCCTGCTACTCCGCCTATGAGCCGCTTGTGGACCTCTTAGGCGCCAGCGTCACTTATATGGATACTTCAGATACGGATTTTGTACCGGATCCTGAAATGTTGAGAAGCATGATTACCGATAAAACGAAAGCCGTCCTCCTCAACTTTCCGTCGAATCCGACCGGGAAAGTATTATCAGAGACAGAAATGGCACCGCTGGTGGAGGAACTCGCGAGCCATGAGATCTTTATCATTTCAGATGAAATCTACAGTGAGATCACTTATGATGCGAAGCACATTTCGTTTTCACAGTACCCTGAACTGCATGACAAATTATTCCTTATTCACGGATTATCCAAATCCCACTCGATGACTGGCTGGAGACTCGGTTATGTGCTGGGCCCATCCGAACTTATGCCGCACGTTTTGAAAGTACATCTGTACGATACGATCTGTGCATCCCTGCCGAGTCAGTATGCCGCAATCGATGCGCTCGACAACAGCCGTCACTCCGCTGCTGAAATGGCTGCGACATACAGGGACAGACGGGACCTGATTGTTGAAAGACTGACACAGATCGGCCTAAAAACAAAAACACCGCAAGGTGCTTTCTACGTTTTCCCATCTATAGAAAAATTCAATATGTCATCATTTGAATTTGCAGACAGACTGCTTGAGGAAGAACATGTCGCCGTCGTTCCCGGCAGCGGTTTCACAGAGTTCGGCGAAGGGTTCATCAGAATTTCCTATGCCACTTCAATTGAAAATATTAATGAGGGATTGAAAAGAATCGAAAGATTTGTAGAAAAGCTTTCATAAAAATTTTTACAGGGGGATGGCGCTATGAAAACGATTCAGACGAAAGTCTCTCTTTCAGAACAGGCATTTCATATTCTGAAAGAAGAAATTGCTACAGGGAAATTGAAGGTCGGCGATGCGCTGCCGGAAGAAAAGATATCAGCGCAGCTCGGCATCAGCCGTACCCCGCTCCGGGATGCACTTGCCAAACTGGAAAATGAAGGGCTGATCAGAACCAGGAGCGGAAAACCCTCTGTCGTTTCCGGTTTTTCAAAGGAAGACTCCCTCAACCATATGGAGATGCGACGTATTTTGGAAGTTGAAAATTTAGAGCGCATCATTCATAAAATGGATGAAGGTAACCTGGAAAGCCTGAATGAAAATATATACCGGCAGGAGCGAGCTGTAAAGGACGGCCGTCACCAGCTCTATCTGGAGCTCGACAGTGAGTTCCACATGCTGCTTACCGAAAGCAATGACAACCGGCTGTTCCGCGAAATGATCACCCGCTTGAGTACAGGTGTGGACAGAGCTTTTCTGACTTTATCAAATACGATTGAAGTCAGCCTCGAGGATGCTTTGACTGAACATAAAGAAATACTGGATGCTCTGACAGTCAAAGACCTTTCACTTGCGAAAGAGGCACTGCTCCAGCACCTCAATAACGTAGAGGAGCGATTTCTGAAATTTTACGACAAAGGGGAAAACACTTATGAGTGAGACATCAAACACAAGCTGGCAGACGCCCGGTCAGTTATATGAACTGATTGCACAGCTGGTCAGTTTCGACAGCAGGTCGGGTACATCAGGAGAAATCGGATTTCCACATTTCATAAAAGAGAAGCTGATGGATTTATCATACTTCGAAACACATCCGGACAGGCTGCATCTTGTCGATTCAGAAGAGGACCGGCATGCCCTCATCGCCCATTACAAAGCTGATGACACAAAGGACACCGTCGTATTGATCAGCCATTTCGATGTTGTACATACAAAGGAGTTCGGCGATCTTGAAGAGATTGCCTTTGACGTTGAAAAACTGACGGAAGCAATGAAAGAAAGAAAAGACGGTTTCAATGCCACGCTCAAAAATGACATTGAGTCCGGCGATTATATATTCGGACGTGGCGTCATGGATATGAAAATGGGTCTTGCGCTCCATATGAGCCTGATCGAACTTGCATTCACCGAGGAGTGGCCGCTGAACATCATCCTCGTCACCGTACCCGATGAAGAAGTGAATTCCGACGGCATGCGGGCCGCTGTCAAGTTTCTGTCCGGACTGAAAGACTCTGAAAATCTGGATTTAAAGCTGATATTGAACAGTGAACCTTCATTCAGCCAGAGTCCGCAGGATACCAGCTATTATATTTACACGGGTTCCATCGGCAAAATCATGCCTTCCGCCCTTTTCTACGGTGTCGGCACCCATGCGGGAGAGCCGCTTCAGGGCATCACCAGTCATTTTATGAGTTCTTATTTAACAAAGGAGATGGAATTCAATGCAGATTTTTCAGAAGAAAAATTCGGGGAACGGACGCCTCCGCCGGTCTGTCTGCAGCAGAATGATCTGAAGAAAGATTATTCCACCCAGACTTCGCATCATGCCTATGCACTCTACAACGTCTTCACACTGGAGCGGAGTCCGGGCGAAGTGATGGATATTTACCGGACTGTGGCAGAACGCGCAATGGATGAGTGCTGGTCGGACTACAGCGACTTATGCAGAAAACTGGAGACAGAACCGCTGGATAAAATTCACACCATCACTTTCCATGACCTCGCCCTGCACGTCATCAACAAGCACGGCCGGGACCGTTACGACTTGATTTCTGACAGTGTGTTCAACGACAGTACGTTGAATATAAGGGAAAAAGCGATTAAGATCACCGACCGGCTCATGGACGCGGCAAAAGAGCTTGCACCAGCAGCAATACTCTTTTTAGCACCATCCTATTACCCTGCCGTCAACGCATCGGATGATCCGGAGCTTGAGAAGAAAATAAAATACATCCAGAAGATTTTCAAATCGGAGCACGATGTGGATGCGAAACAAATCCATTATTTCAACGGCATTTCGGATTTAAGCTATGTGAACTATACCGGCAGTGAAGCCGGATGGATGTCATTCATGGAAAACATGCCGGTCTGGGGTGAACCTTACACCATCCCTTTCAAAGAAATGCAGAACTTGAAGGCACCTGTATTGAATGTCGGACCTTACGGCAAAGATGCACATAAAATGTCGGAAAGGCTGCATAAGGACAGTGCCTTTATTTACACGCCGGATGTTTTAAGAAAATTGATGACAAGTTATATACAGCAAGCACCAAATAATTGAGGGGTTGTTTTTATATGAGAAATTTAAGTTTTCTGGTGTTGATCACCGTATTGATACTGTCTGCCTGCGGCAGACCGAATATAGATGAACAAACCGGTCAGAAGACAATCCGGCTTGCGTATCTGGTGAACCCGACCCAGTCGACACATATCATGTCGGAAGAGTTCAAGGAACAGGTCGAGGAGGAATCGGACGGACGTCTGAGAGTCGAACTCTACCCATCCGGTTCCTTATTCCCGTCTGACAGGGAAGCGATTGAAGCAGTGCAGCTCGGAAATGTCGAAATGACCATTCCGGCACTCGCCAGCGTCTCCGGCTTTGACCGGGACTTTATGATACTCGATCTGCCCTACTTGTTTGAAGATACAGAAGAGGCCTACTCCGTTCTCGACGGTCCGTTCGGCCAGGGTCTGCTCGACGGACTTGAAGATGTCAATATTAAAGGACTCGTCTACGGGGAAAACGGCTTCCGTCACATTACCAATAACATTCATCCGGTCTATACTCCGGAGGACATAGAAGGACAGAAGATGAGAACACTGGAAAGCCCGGTACATACGGATGTCTTCAATGCCTTTGGCGCCAACGCTTCACCATTCGCTTTCGGTGAAATGTACTCCACACTGCAGCAGGGAACATACGATGCAATGGAATCACCCATCGCCCTGATGTATACGAGCAACTTGTATGAAGTTCAGCAATATATGTCACTCACTTCCCATGTGTATATGCCGGTCGCACTGCTGATGAATAATGATTTTTATGAATCACTTGAACCGGACCTGCAGGAGATCGTCATGGATGCGGCTGAGGATTACAGAGAAAATCAGCGGATTCTCTCCCAGGAACAGAACGAGGAATACATGCAGGAAATGGTCGATGGCGGTCTTCAGGTCAATGATCTGACCGACGAAGAAAGACAGGCATTCAGTGAAAAAGCTGAGCCGGTTTACGAGAAATATGAAGAAATGCTCGGATCCGAACTCTTCGATGAACTGAATAAAGCTGTTGAGGAAGCACAATAGATATGTCACAAAATAAGGGGACTCTCTATGAAAAAATATTTTAACAGATTTGAAGAAGGTTTTCTGATTGCCACACTCGTACTGATGGTCCTGCTCATATTCGGACAGGTCGTCGGCCGTTACGTTTTCCAGAGCGCACCCAGCTGGACGGAAGAATTCGCAAGATTCATCCACATCTTCCAGGTATGGATAGGTGCAGGTTATGCGGTGAAGCTGAGAGAGCACATAAAAGTGACTGCATTTGTAGATTTATTTAACGGAGTGACGAGAAAGGTCATGGATATCGCCTCTACTTTAATATGGTTTCTGCTCATTATACTTGTTGCGATTTTCGGTACCCACCTGGTCATCGCAACGCTTCAGTACGGCCAGGTATCACCGGCAACGCAGATTCCGATGTGGGTCGTATATATTGCGGTGCCACTGGGCGCGCTCAGCATGGCCATCCGTCTCATCCAGCAGCTGCTCGAAATCATCCGCAAAGATTACTCGAACATTAAAGAAGAAGAAAAAGAGAAAGAGGAGGCACCGCTATGAATATAATCATCATATTATTTGCTGTCCTGTTAGTGTGCTTCCTGATCGGCGTACCGATTGCGATTTCTCTCGGAGCAGCGGCCATCGTTGCCATCTGGTTTGGAACCGATCTTCCAATAAATCTGATTGCACAAAAAGCATTTACGTCGCTTGACTCATTCTCACTGCTTGCGATTCCGTTCTTCATACTTGCCGGAATTCTTATGGGCAGAGGCGGGATTTCAAAACGTCTGCTCGCCATGGCGACGGCACTTGTCGGCTGGATCAGGGGCGGTCTGTCTCTTGTAACGATTGTTGCCTGTATGTTCTTTGCCGCCATCGCGGGTTCCGGCCCGGCAACAGTTGCTGCCATCGGAAGCTTCATGATTCCGGCGATGATCGACAACAAATACCATAAAGGATTCTCAGCAGGTGTTCCTGCCGCAGCCGGTTCCATCGGAGTCATCATTCCGCCGTCCATACCGTTCGTCGTGTATGGTGCAGTCGGCAGTGTGTCCGTCGGCGCAATGTTCATGGCAGGTATTCTGCCTGGTATTTTAATCGGTGCAGCGTTACTGATTACGGCTTACCTGATTTCTAAAAAACGTGGATATAAACCTCAGGAAGGTGCAGAAAAACTTGTTTTCAAAGATGTTTTAAAAGCGTCATGGGATGCCAAATGGGCCTTATTCGTCCCGGTCATCATTCTCGGCGGAATTTACGGCGGGGTCTTCTCCCCGACAGAGGCTGCAGTGACAGCCGTTGTATATGCGATCATAGTCGGTGTCTTCATACATAAAGAACTCGACTGGAAGGGAATGTACGACGCCTTTATGGAGACCATTCTCATCAACGCAACAACGATGATCATCATCAGCTTCTCTGTGTCATTCGCATTCTTCATGACGCTTGAGCAAATACCGAATACGATTGCCGATGGATTGATGCAGCTGACATCGAACCCGATATTCATACTCATCATCATCATTATCCTGCTGCTGATCGTCGGCATGTTCATCGATACCATTTCAGCATTGATCATTTTGACACCGATTCTGCTGCCGGTCGTCACGTCTGTCGGTATCGATCCGGTTCACTTCGGGGTCATTCTCGTCGTGGCACTTGCCATCGGTTTTGTTACACCGCCGCTCGGCGTCAACTTATTCGTCGCCTCAAGTGTCGGTAAAGTCAAATTCGAGCAGGTCGCAACCGGCGTCATGCCGTTTGTGCTGATCATGATCGTATGTCTGTTGATCATCGCATTCATCCCGGCGATTTCGATGTTCCTGCCCGGTTTGTTTGAGTAACCAATTAATGGAGGTAGACCGTTATGAATAAACCACTCATCTGGATTTTAAATGACGTCTGGAAAGAACATGATTATGAAATTGAACGATTGAACAACGAAGGTTATGAAGTTGTCGTCACCAGACTGGAAAATTTTGATGCAGACTCGAAAAAATATTCGGCCTCTGCATCAGTCGTCATGTTCCAGGTCGGCTTCATCGTTGATCAGGCACTGATTGACACACTTGATAACTGCAAGGCGATTATTGCCATGGGCATGGGCTATCAAAATGTCGATATGGAGGCAGCAACCAATAAAGGGATCCATGTCTCCAATATTCCGGATTACTGTATCGAGGAAGTGTCGGACCACACCATCGCCATGATGCTTCACGGCATGAGGAGACTGGCGGATTACAGTGCCGTCGTAAAAAACGGCAGCTGGGATTCATTCGCCGTTTCCGGTGTAAAACCGATCAACAGCCTGACCGTCGGCCTGCTCGGCTTCGGCAGAATCGCAAAACGCGTTGCTGAAAAGCTGAAACCGTTCGGTGCAGAGATCATCGCGCATGATGCGTTTATTCCCCGGGAAATATTTGAGGAATATGAAGTCGAAGCCGTTTCATTTAATGAGTTGATGCAGCGTTCCGACCACTTGAGCCTGCATGTGCCGCTGACCGAGGACACGAAACATATAATCAACACGGACAGCCTGAAATTGATGCAGGACGGTGCATATATCATCAACACATGCCGCGGCGGTATCATTAAAGAAGATGATCTTGTCCGGGCCGTCGAATCAGGAAAGGTCGGCGGTGCGGCTCTCGATGTGCTCGAACAGGAACCGCCCGACTTCAGTGATGTTCTGCTGAATAAAGACCAGGTGCTGATCACACCCCACTCCGCCTATTATTCCGACGAGGCGCTGAAAAACCTCAGGATCAAAGCATGCGATAAAGTCGTTGAGGCCATCGAAACCGGCGCGGTCGGCACTTCATTGAACAAAGATAGATTGAAGTGAATATAAAAACCAGCTGTGATTATAAAAAATCACAGCTGTTTTTATGCTGTCAAAGCCTCCGTTGCACTTCACAATAGTATTCCTGAATGCTATTTGACCTCGTTGACCGCAAAGTAATTCTCTTCATCATCCGAGAAATTGAATACCCGTCCATCCGGAGTCTCCACGATATCTCCGCACCGGATGCCTTTATTCTTAAAATCTGCATACAGTTCATCCAGATTTTTCACCTGGAACATGAGTGACGGCGTTCCGAGATTCACTTCAGGACTCGCCTCCCTTATGAAGGCCTTGTCAAAAATCACGATGCTCGTCTGTGAATCAAGACTGGGCGCCACTTCCACTGATTTGTAGTCATCGTAAATAATGTCTTCTGATTTAATTACAAACCCCAGATCTTTCGTCCAAAAAGCCACGGATTGTTCCTGATTGTCAACGTAAAGCATGACACTCTTCAAACCATCGATCATATTTACTCCCCCTATTTATAAACGCATCAACCAGCTTACTATTTCAATTATAAGTATCCGTTTACTATTACACAAATTTAAAAAAAAAAAAACAGTTCCTGATCATTGAAGATAAGGAACTGTTTTAATCAATCACTTTTTATGAACAGAGTGAATGACAAGATCTTCACCGTAACGGCGGCGGCTTATTTTTCTGGCATCGATGGAACTGCGTGCCGGAACTTCATAACTCTTTTTACCGCCATCCTTTTCCACTGTCACCATGAAGCATTTAGTACCGCATCTCATATACATACACCCTTTCACATTTTAATCTACATCGGGCCATATTCAATGAAGAATGCAATGACCAGGAATATCGCCCCTGCTCCATACCATAACAGAAGCAGCGGCCAGATGAACTTGAGCCAGTCTGTATACTTGATTTTGGCAATCGCAAGTGCCGCCATGAAGTAACCGGACGTCGGGTAGAATATGTTCGAGAAGCCGTCACCCATCAGAAATGCAAGAACTGCAGTCTGACGTGTCATTTCCGTCAGGTCGACGATACCGACCATAATCGGCATGGTGGCGGCCGCCTGTCCGCTTCCGGAAGGAATCAGGAAGTTAAGCAGTCCCTGTACGATCATCATTGCGACAGGAACGAGCCACTCAGGCAGGAATGTCACAATCTGACTCAGGTAATGTACAGTCGTATCCATGATGACACCGTCTTCAAGCATTACAGCAATCGCACGTGCCACACCGACGATCAATGCACCTAAAATGATATTTTGAATCCCTTCGTTCATCGCCGTCGCAATTTGTGATGGTTTCAGTCCGCCGATCAGACCTGTAATCAAACCTGCCAGTATGTAGAAACCTGCAAGTTCGATGAAATACCACTGATACTGGAATATGCCGAACAGCATGAAACCGAGGGATGCGATGAAGACCCAGGTCGCGACGATCGTTCTTGTGGTGACATCTTTCGTATCATCGTCATCCTTGATGAACTGCGAGTCGTCCACATCGTCTGTTATCAATGTTTTCGAAGGATCTTTCTCTACCTTTTTAATATAGCGCATCACGAACAGAATACCCAGCAACGTCATCACTGCAAGCATGATACCGCGGTATCCCATACCTGAGAATAAAGGCAGTTCAGAGATGGTATGCGCCGTCCCCAGGTTTGCAGGTGCCGTCAGTGCCAGTGAAAATCCGACAACCGTTGCAATCAGAACCGTGGCTGTCGCAGCCATGCGGTCAAAGCCGAGTTTCAGGAACAACGGCAGCAGTGCAGGCAGGAAAATCAGCGATGATTCTATGTTCCCTGTCAGTGAAACGAACAATGCCAGAGGAATGACAATTGCAGGAATGATCAGCAGCCCTTTGTTTCCGAACTGTTTGATCAGGAAATTGATGATGACATCAATGACACCCGCTTTTTCAATGACTCTGAACATTGCACCGATCGCCATGATACCGAAGATGATGATGACAGTACCTTCAACACCACGCGGAATCGCTGTCATGAATTCCAAGATGCCGACCGGTGACTGGGCGACAAATTCAAACGTCCCGGGGATGATCACCGATGTACCGTTGACTTCCTCACGTGCGAATTCCCCGGCCGGCACTATGTAGGATGCGATTGCCGCAAGCGTGATCAGAATGAACAGTATGACGTAAATGTGCGGCATTTCAAACTTACGTTTAGTCGTATTTTTTGCCAAATGTAAAACCTCCCATCAATATTTTTAAAATTTAAACAATTATATAGAAGCCATTATTACATAATTTACTAAAAATTTGGAGCTTATTTTTATTTTGGTTTAAACTTTTAGTGTATTTTTTCATTAATAAAATTATATTATGAAGCTTTGCATTTAAAAACATTATGATATATTAAATTTCAGTCAATCCCTGTAAGCTAAGGGTAACAGTAGATTAAGAAAAGGGAGAGGACACAATGGAACGTATCATCAGTTTCCAGGATGACATATTAACTGCATTGTCCAAAAATGACAAACAGAGATTCAGGGATATTTTTCTGAATATCCATCCGATGGATCAGGCTGCGATTTTTAATGCTCTTGATCATTTAGGGCATGAACAGATAAAAAAATACCTCTCAGCAAAAGAATTCTCGAGTGTGTTTCAAGCTTTGGACCTGGAGCACCAGAATGACACCGCGAAAGAACTCGATGACCGTTATATTGCAAAAATGTTCGGCTACATGTTTGCAGATAACGTTGCAGACTTTCTGGAAATTCAGGATGATGCCTACCGTACAAAAATTCTGTCCCTGATGACGGATGAAGAAAGTACGGAAGTCGAAGAACTGCTGAATTATGCCGAAGACAGTGCCGGCACGATCATGACCAAGGAATATATCGCTGTCGACCGTAAAGACCAGGCCGGCAACGTTCTTAAGCGCCTGCAGGAGGAAGCCCCGGATGCGGAGACGATCTATTATCTGTATGTCGTTGACGCACAGCACCGTCTGCAAGGTGTCTTGTCTTTGAGAGATCTGATCGTTGCAGAAGACAGCGAAAGAATTGAATCCATCATGCAGACGAATTACATTACAGCCGGTGTGGATGAAGACCAGGAAGAGGTGGCAGAAATCATTAAAAAATATGATCTGATCGCCCTCCCCATCATTACAGCCCAAGGCCTTCTCGCCGGTATCGTCACAGTGGATGATGTCCTCGATGTCGTCCAGATTGAAACAGAGGAAGATTTCGGTGAACTCGGTACGACAAGAGGCGCAATGGACCATAAACTCACCATCTTCCAATCCGCCAAAAAGCGCGGTCCATGGATTATTCTGCTCATGCTGTTCGGCATGATTACAGCCAATATCATCGGTGCCTTCGAGAACACATTGGAAGCCGTCGTCCTGCTCTCCGCCTTCATCCCGCTGATCATGGATTCAGCCGGGAACACAGGCACACAGGCGCTGACCGTCGCCGTCCGTAACCTGGCGCTCGGCAATATCGGACCGGGTTCCGTGATTAAAACACTGTGGAGAGAACTCGGCACAGGATTTTTGCTCGGCTTGGCATGTTCTGTCCTGCTGCTCATCATCATTCCATTGCTGTACCCTTCAGGTGATATCATGCTCGCAGTCATCGTCAGCTTGACCCTGATCATCACATTGAGCTTATCCGCGGTCGTCGGCGCAATCATACCCATGGTCATCAAGAAATTGAAAATCGACCCCGCAGTCGCATCCGGTCCGTTCATCACCACGATCAATGACATCATGGGACTGTTGATCTACTTTACGATTGCGACCACACTGCTCAGTTATTTGTAAAAAAACATAGTCTGCCTTCAATTTTGGCAGACTATGTTTTCATCATCACTAATTTTTAAAGTCAAACTCACCATATGAACTGACATTAATATTATCCACACTTGTTGAATGTGCATTATAATCTGTCGGATGAAGGATGAATATTGCAGGTGCTTCTTCAATTAAAATCTCCTGAACTTCGGCATATAGATCATGTCTCTTTTCTTCGTCACCCTCCTGTCTTCCTTCGTCTATTAATTTATCCGCTTCTTCGTTGCTGAAGTACATGAAGTTCGCTCCCGGGTTACTGCTGTCAGAATGGAATATCGGTTTAATCCCGTTATCAGGATCACCTGTAGAATTCCCCCAGCTCATTATATATAAATCATGTTCCTGATTGCCCAACGCGTCTAAAAAGGAACCCCATTCAAGCTGAACAATTTCTAAATCAACCCCGATTTCCCGAAGTGATTCCTGAAGCCATATCGCTGTATCCACGCGCTGTGGGTTGTCATCATTCACATACATGGTAAGGCTGAAACCATCTGGATAGCCTGCTTCTTCGAGTAAACGTTCAGCTTCGTCCAAATCATATTCAAGTGGCTCCAGCGAGTCATTGAATCCAAATATATCCGGTGCAAGTGGTGACACTGCTTCAATACCTGCACCGTCATAAACACCTTCAATCACTTCTTCTTTGTTGAAGGCATGACTGATTGCCTGACGTACTTTCTTGTCCTGGAGAATCTCACTTTCAGTATTCATACCAATATATTCAAGTGCGACCGTCTCCGTTTCAGCCAGCTCCACTTCCTCATTCGACTCAAGACGCTCTCTGTCACTCGGTGGGACATCGCCTACGACATCTGCTTTACCTGTTTCAATTTCAGCAATACGCGAACCGGTTTCCGGTACGATCTTTAAAGTCAGTTCATCAATATCCACGTCGCCTGCCCAATATTCTTCGTTGCCTATTAATGAAGTACTGTCACCAGGCGTTCGTGAATCGAATTCAAGATAACCAGTACCTATCGGGTTTTGCTCAACAATTGAACCTGCAAACTCTGAAATTTCCTCCGCAATTTCTGTGTGTTCTTCTCCGCCTTCATTCCTCAGTTCATAATATTCCTCCAAAGTCACATCAACTTCTGCTTCTTCTAAAGCAAATTGATAATCCTCATCGATCTGCTCGGGAGAAATCATATCCCCGGCACCGTGGCTTAAATGATTAAGGAGCGGCTGGAATGGATACTCTGTTTTTATTTCCACTATGTAATCTTCAATAACACTCACTTCTTCAATCGCTTCCAGCACATGTGAGCGGGATGCCGCACGCCCTGGATCAAGTAGACGTTCTATGTTTGCTTTGACTGTCTCTGCATCGAACGCCGAGCCATCATGAAATGTAACACCCTCCTGTAAAGTGAAATGCCATGTCAGATCATCTATTTGCTCCCACTCTGTAGCAAGTGATGGAACAATGTCAAAATTCTCATCCTGTTTGACCAAACCTTCAAAAATATGTTCTCTCACTCTCTCGGAGGGTGAGTCGTTACTGCCGTGAGGATCGACTGACACAGCATCTGACGGCAGTGATAAAGTGATGGATCTGCCTTCCCCGCCATTTTCTTCGCTTGCTTCTGCGTCTTCCTCCATTTCACTATCATTTGTACAGGCGCCCAGTATCAATACTAATGAGAATAATAAACTAATTGCTAAAAAATGCTTCATTTTAAATACCTACCTTCTTAGTATGCTTTATATCATATAATATTACTATGATTTAAAATGAAGTCAATGAAACTTTTGATTTATTAAATAATTTCAATAAAAATCCTCTGGAGCATTAACTCCAGAGGATAATGTTTATTTCCCAAATACTTCTTCCGCTGTTTCTCTGATCAGCTCAAGCTTTTCCCACTGTTCCCTTTCGGTCAGGTCATTGCCTTCTTCGGTCGAGGCGAATCCGCACTGCGGGCTGATGCATAATCTGTCCTTATCAATATATTTCGCCGCTTCTTCAATGCGCCCTTTAATCTCCTCTTTATCTTCAAGCTCAGGGAGTTTGGAAGAAAACAGGCCGAGGACCACCACTTTATCACCGCTCACTTTTGACAGTGATTCAAAACCGCCGGCGCGTTCCGTATCAAACTCCAGGTAGTACCCCTCCACATTTTCTTCTCCGAATAAAACATCAGCCACCGTGTCGTATGCACCGGATGATGCCCATGTAGAACGGTAGTTTCCGCGGCAAACGTGTGTCGTAATGACGAGGTCTTCCGGACTGCCGGCAATGGCTTTATTGTTCAGATCGACATATTTTCTGCTCAAATCTTCAACAGTAAAGTCCGCATTCATATCTTTCCAGAACTCTTCATCGACAATCATGCCCCATGTACAGTCGTCCAGCTGCAGGTTCCGGCAGCCCGCCGCATATAATTCCTGGATGAAAGTCTGATATGCCGCCGCAATATCTTCAAGCAGTTCTGCTTCATCCGGATAGAATTTCTCCGTCGCTTCCCGGTTATCCGGACGGTGCAGTTCCGCTAAAAACTGGGCAGGTGCTGGAATCGTCTGTCTTGCGATCACTTCCGCATCGGCAAAACGGTTGACGAACTTGAAATGTTCGATGAACGGATGACCGGAACCGCCGAGTTTTCCTGTCAGACGCGCCGATTCCGCTCTCGTTTCCACATCTGCAAATTTATAACCTTCATCAACATACACTTTCTCCACACCCTGAAGTCCCCACATAAAGTCGAGATGCCACCATGATCTGCGGAATTCACCGTCAGTGATTGCCTTCAGACCGATTTCCTTCTGCTTTTCAATCAGTTCTTCAATCGCCGCATCTTCCACCGACTTCAATTCCTCTTCTGCAATCGCCCCTTTGGCAAATGCATCACGCGCTTCCTTCAATCTTAACGGACGCAGAAAACTCCCCACGTTATCAAATCTGAAAGGCGCAGTTTTTCTTTTGGTCAAATTACTAATAGTCATATCCAGCACTCCTCTATGTGTTATTGATGTATCAAGATTAGCACAGACACGAGCAATAGTATAAGAGTTAATATTCATGGCTTGGTATAGCTTTTAGCTATACTCCATTTAAGGTATAATTTAAATAAAGTTCACCGGAAAGCAGGTATATTTATGACAATCCAACAATTAAAATACTTGATAGAAGTCGTTAATACAGGTTCCATCAATGAAGCCGCCAAAAATTTATACATATCACAGCCGACATTATCCAAGTCGATCAAGATGCTTGAAAAGGAAATGGGTATCCTCATTTTCACAAGAACATCCACAGGCATCGTCCTGTCTTCCGACGGCGCAGAATTTATGAGCTACGCAAGACAGGTCGTCGAACAGGTCGGTCTGATGGAGAACCGCTATTTGGATTCACCGCAGCAGGAGCAGCTGTTATCCGTCTCGACACAGCACTATTCATTTTCAGTGGATGCCATGGTAAAAATGATCGATCTTTACGGCGGCGACAAATATCAGTTCACCTTAAGGGAAACGAAAACTTTTGAAATCATCGATGACGTCAAAAACCTGACGAGTGAAGTCGGTGTGCTGTACATGAACTCCTTCAACTCCCAGGTGCTTACACAGATGATCAAAGAAAACAGCCTGGCGTTCGAGCCTTTATTTACCGCAAGTCCGCACATATTCATCAGCCGGGACAACCCGCTCGCCAAAAGATCTTCAGTGACGATTGAAGACCTGGAGCCGTACCCGAGGTTATCCTTTGAACAGGGCCAGAACAATTCCTTTTATTTCTCAGAAGAAATATTAAGAACTCTGAACAGCCCGAAAGATATACTGGTCAGTGACCGGGCAACGTTATTCAACTGTCTCATCGGCCTGAACGGTTATACCATTTCGACAGGCATACTGAGCGAAGAGCTGAACGGCACGGATATCATCCCCGTCAGACTGGAAGTCGATGACCAGATCACCGTCGGTACGATCACCAATAAAAAAGCACAGCTCAGCCGCATGGCCAAACTGTACCTGGAAGAGCTCGAAAAATGCATCGAGTCCTATGATATTTTATAAAAACAACTTCATGCCCTCATGTGTCACTTCAAACCCTAGCTTGTGATAGAACTCATGTGCACCGCCGCGGCGTTTGTCTGTCGTCAACTGGACAATCCCGCAGCAGTTTTCCTTCGACAGACGAATCGCTTCTTCGAATAAAGCCCGGCCGACACCTTTTTTCTGATGTTCTTTGTGCACTCTGACACCTTCGATCTGCGCCCGCTTCTGCCCGCCGCGTGCCAGTGTCGGGATGAAAGTCAGCTGCAGGCAGCCGATGATTGCCTCACCATCAACAGCGAGCAGGATCTGATTGCCACTCTGTGCTTCAATATCCTTAAATGACTGTAAATATTTCTCTTCCACCGTATCCGATACCGATTCACGCGTCTTCCCCAGCTCATCATCCGCAAGCATCGCGACGATATCTTTAAGATCGTCCTTTGTTGCGATTTTGAAATTCATTTCATCACCTCTTTGATTATATTTAATTTTCAGCGTTCCCTATTGGGCTTCTGCACAGCCAGGTTTCATCATATTCTTCGCTCAGTATATTTTTGATATTCAATATGGGGTTGCCTTCATATATATGGTACTTGATATTATCCCAGACCTCGACTCCGGCGTCCGAACCTGTGTCTTTATTTAGCAGCTTATCAAACCATTCTTTAACTTCATCTGGATAAATATTACCAGCGATGGAAGATAGACGATTGTATCCCCATGACACTTTCTTTTCCAGATCATTCTCTCCACCTGCATAAAATTGAAAATCCTTTTTGATTTCTTTTTTTAAATAAACCACTTTTTTCTGGTCACCAGGATCTTTTATGCCAATCACCGAATCACTTTTACTCAAGTAAATAATACTGTCCGATGATAAATCAAAGCCTGTCCTTCCGGGGTTATTATATAGAATGACCGGTTTGTTTGATAATTCTATAATCCTTTCTGAATATTGTATTGCTTCTTTCTGTGTGGGCTGTATGTAAGGCGGAAAACCTAGCATGATACCTGAGATGTTCGATTCACTTATCTCTTTCGCGAGTTTTTCAGCCTCCTTTTGTCTTACTGAAGACACACCCATTATAATCTCCATTTTTCCGATCAAATCTTCTTCAACATTAATAGCATCGAGTAATGCTATCTTTTCTTCCAGACTCATACTATGCTGTTCACCAGTGGTGCCTGATATTAAAACGGATTTCACACCTTTGGAATACAGTCTTTTGATATGCTGTACCGTTTTAACCGTGTCCAGACTTTCATCTTCGTTAAATGCCGTGGTTACCGCTACATGCATTTTTTCTTTTAACAAAAGTGACTCCTCCTTTATCTCATTATATCGAACTTTATCATTAAAAAATAAAGGAACAAGGCCTTTCACAGACCTTATTCCTTCAAAGTGATTAGTTTATTATATGATTATTTTAAATAACTATGCTTCATCCGGTTTCGGCTTTAACGCTTCTCTTTTCTTTCTGTTCCCTTTATCAAAATAAGAAACTGTAACTATCACAATGATATTAACAACAATACCATATATTATTGGATTACTGGATCCAAGGCCTTCTATCCATAACCCAATCAGTACAGTGACAGCTGATAGTAAGATGGCAGAAAATGCAGCATTAGACGTAATTTTCTTAGAAAACAGACCAAACAGGATCGGTATAAAGATTGAACCTGCAAGAATTGCATAAGCAACATCGATGGCCACAAGCAGTTCCTCGATCCACAAAGAAATGATGATAGCAAGAACCGCCAAGATAAACGTCGTGGTACGTGAAATCAATAAGAACTTCGCATCATCTATCTTCGTAAAGAAATGGTCCTTTAAAATATCCTTTGAAATCAGTGTTGACGACGCCAGTAATGTCCCGGATGCGGTAGACATGATAGCAGCTGCCACTGCCGCAAATACTACTCCCAGGAAACCTGTTGAAATAGTTTCAAAAGCCATTGTTGTGAATACATCCTGGGTATTTTGAATGCCCGGGAGCACTACAAGCGCAGCCATACCGATAACCACCATTGCCAGTGAATAGAGTAAACTGTAGACACCAACTAAAACACCAGCTGTTTTTGCAACTTTTCTATTTTTAGCTGTAAAGTACCTTTGCCATATATCCTGTCCCACCATCATCCCTAATGTATAGGTCAGTAAATAGGACATAATTTCTCTTAAACCAATTTCAGTAAAATTAAAATAAGTGCTTGGCAAATTGTTTCTTAATCCTTCAAAACCTCCTGCATCACTTAAACTCTGGGGCAGCATTATGACAAATATACCGATAGTCATTATCGCGAACTGGAAAACATCCGTGATGGATAATGTCCACATACCGCCAAGGATCGTATAACCGAAGACAATAGCACCACCGACTAAAATCGAAGATGTGAGCCCCCAATCGAATACTCCTGAGAGTAACGCTCCAATCGCAATAATCTGAGTCACACTGATAAGTAATGTATAAATCGCAGCGACTACTGCCCCGATAAGCTTTGAGTTGGTTCCAAAAAGTTTTCCCAACAGTTCACTGATAGTCAAAAGTTTATAGCCCATTACACGGTCAAGGAACAGTAATCCGAAAAGGGCAATACCCAGACCCATGGAGAATACAAACCAGACGCCTGAAAGTCCCATTTCATAGCCCAGTTGTGAAGATCCGATTGTTGAAGAGCCCCCTAAAAACACAGCAGTCAAACAGCCGAACAACATCCATACACCGAGATTTCTGTCAGCCACCATATATTGCTCACTGGTTTTTGCACGCATCATGCCGAGTAAACCTATACTGATCAATAGTAAGAAGTATACGGCAAAAATTAAATAATCTAATAGTTCCATAAATCTTATCCCACCCTGTTTAAACGACTCGTCGATTTCTAAGATGATGACTCCCGTTTATTAATTGCAATCAAACTGATCATTTCAAAAATTATTGCGGAAGCTGCCACAGCAGTTATTTCACCACTGTCGTATGTTGGCAATACTTCCACCAGATCGAAACCTTTGATATCAAGCCCCTTAAGATTTCTTACAAATTCCAGGCCTTCAAAAGAAGTCGGTCCTCCGACTTCTGGTGTCCCTGTACCAGGAGCATAGGCAGGGTCCAGAAAATCAATGTCGTATGATACGTATGCTTTTGCACTTCCGACACGTTCACGGATGCGTTCTGAAACTTTATCGAATCCAATTTCACGTGCCTCACGCATCGTTATCACTTCAAAACCTAAATCTCTGGCATCTTCGATACAGCCCGGACCGTACAGAGGCCCTCTCATTCCCACCTGGATGGAATGTTCTGTATCAATCAGTCCCTCTTCCACTGCTCTTCTGAATGGCGTTCCATGCATATATTTTTCTCCAAAATAATTATCCCATGTATCACCATGTGAATCGAAATGAATCAAAGCTACAGGACCGTACTTTTTATGGAACGCTCTGAGATGTCCAAGGGAAATTGAATGGTCGCCTCCCATCATCACAGGTGTGATACCACTGTCCAGGACAGGAGTAAGAGATTCTACGATATTGTCATAAGTCGCATGAATATTGCCTGGAATCACATCAATATCGCCATAATCAACACCTGAGCAGTAATCAAAAATATTTATATCCTGATCTGGGTTATATGGTCTGAGCAGTACTGAGAAATCCCTGATATGCTGGGGTCCGTACCTTTGTCCGGTACGATTTGAAGCTGCAGTGTCAAAAGGCACACCGATTACAGCGAAATCCACATCTTCTGTTGTTCTTATATGTTCCAATCTCATAAAAGTTCTTGGTCCTACAAAACGTGGTGATTTTGATGAATCTTTTGGTCTATACATAAATATCTTCTCTCCTTGTTATATTAAATTCCCTATCGACAAATATTTCGTATCCAAATAAGCTTCAATACCTTCAGGTCCGCCTTCTTTACCGAGGCCGCTCTCTTTCAGGCCGCCGAACGGAGCGTGTGCGGCCGACGGTGCACCGTCATTCCAGCCGATGACGCCGAAGTCGAGCTGATCTGACAGGTACAAGCCTGTTCTATAGTCATTCGTGAAGTAATATGCAGCGAGACCGAACGGAAGGCTGTTGGCAAGTTCAACTGCTTCTTCTATATCCGTAAATGACTGGATCGGAATCAGCGGGCCGAATGTCTCTTCACTCATAATTTCCATCTCCTGGTTCGCATTCTTGATGACAGTCGGCTCGAAGAAATATGTTTCTTTTTCATCGTCCGTGATGCCTTTGCCGCCGCACAGGATCTCTGCACCCAAACCTCTCGCATTTTCAGCCTGTCCGCTTACTTTTTCATAAGCCTTCTTATTGATCAGCGGCCCGACTTGAATGTTCTCTTCCAGGCCATTGCCGACTTTAAGCTGCGCCACTTTCGCACTCAGTTTCTCTGAGAACTCATCCACGACGGATTCATGGACGAACAGTCGATTCGCACATATGCACGTCTGCCCCGCGTTTCTGAACTTGGATGCGATGGTCTGGTCGACTGCGATATCAATATCCGCATCGCCGCACACGATGATCGGTGCATGGCCGCCAAGTTCCATGGACACATGCTTAACCGTCGCCGCACTGTTTTCAATCAGTGACTTGCCGACCGGGGTGGATCCCGTGAATGTGATTTTTCTGACCAATGGACTGTCTGTAAATAAAGACCCGATCTCACTGCCCGAACCGTTCACAGCTTTGAACACATTTTTCGGCACCCCAGCCGCGTAGGCGAGTTCCACCAGCTTCATCGTTGTAAGCGGCGTCTCGGCCGCAGGTTTGATGATGAATGAACATCCTGCCGCCAGTGCCGGCGCGACTTTTCTCGTCAGCATCGCCGCCGGGAAGTTCCATGGGGTGATGCCCGCAACCAGTCCGACCGGCTGCTTTTTAATGATGATATTCTTATTCGGAGAATTTGCCGGGACCGTTCTTCCGTAAATGCGTTTTGCCTCTTCAGCGTACCATTCGATGTAGGCATTGGCGTAGGCCACCTCGCCCAGCGCTTCGTGCAGTGGTTTGCCGCTTTCTTTCGTGATGATTTCAGCCAGTTCGTCCTTATTTTCATTGATCAGGCGAAACCACTCCTTAATAATACCAGAACGGTGATGGGCATCCGTCTTCTGCCATTCTTTGAATCCTTCATGGCATGATTCGATTGCTGCCTGAACCTCTTCTTTCGTATTTATCTTTAAAGTATCAATGACCGCGCCTGTTGCCGGATTTTTAACATCAAAAGTTTGAACCATTACGCCTTACCTGCTTTCTCAAGTGCCGCATCCAGGATGTCGAGCCCTTTATTGAGCTCTTCGTCAGTAATGACGAGAGGCATCAGAAATCTGATGACATTGCCGTAAATGCCGGCTGAAAGTAAAATCAATCCGTTGTCATTCGCATATTTTGCGATCTGACCGGTAAGTGCTTTATCAGGTGAATTTTCCTTATCATCATTGACGATCTCAACCGCCACCATCGCACCGAGGCGTCTGACTTCACCGATGAATGAATATTTATCCTGATAAATTTTAAATACATCTTCAAGTTTATGGCCGATTCTTTCCGCTTTGGTGCAGAGATCTTCCTCTTCAATCACATCAATGACAGTAAGTGCTGCTTGACATGCCACAGGGTTTCCGGCGAATGTTCCGCCGAGTTCACCCGGTTCTGCCGCGTCCAGAATTTCAGACCTGCCGACGACACCGCTCAAAGGGAGACCCGCTGCCAGTGATTTCGAAACCAGTACCAGATCAGGCTCAATACCGAAGTGCTCTGATGCGAACCATTTGCCGGTACGGCCGAAACCGGTCTGGATTTCATCTGCCACAAATACGATGCCGTTCTCTTTACAGAATTCGGCCACGGCTTCTACAAAACGTTTCGGCGGTATGATAAAACCGCCTTCGCCCTGAACCGGCTCCATAACGACGCAGGCGACATTTTCCGGTGCCACAGTCTCAATGAAGAAATCATGAAACTCCTTGATCGTCTGGTCGATATACTCTTCTTCAGTCAATGCGGAATGCCTGCGATAAACATAAGGGTACGGTGCCGGATAAATATCAGAAGCAAACGGTCCGAAGCCGTTTTTGTATGGTTTGACCTTGCTTGTCATGCTCATCGTCAAATTCGTCCTGCCATGGTAACCGCGTTTGAATGACACAACAGCATTTCTTCCTGTATGTTTCCTGGACATTTTCACTGCATTTTCAACCGCTTCGGCACCGGAGTTGAAAAGGATCGCTTTTTTATCAAAGTCACCCGGTGTAATCTGGCACAGTTTTTCAGCGAGTTCGATATAACCGTCATACATTATGCAGTTGAAGCCCGGATGCAGAAACTTATCGACCTGACTTTTTACCGCCTCTGTCACTTTAGGATGTGTATGCCCTACATTCTGTACACCGATTGCGCCCGCAAAATCGATCAGTTCATTGCCTTCAGGGTCGGTGATTGTCACACCGTGGGCATGGCCTGCGATACTCAAGTTGCCGTTGCTCACACTTCTGGATACATATTTATCTCTTTTTTTCTGTAAATCTTCAGTTCTCGTCATTGCTGAAACCCCTTTCACATTATGAGTATGGTCATTATTTCAAATATTGGAATAATTGAAAGTACCAATTTCATAAAAATAAGGGGACCAGATGAAAAGGGAATCTTGTTCATGCTGAAAATCAGTTTATCTTCATACCATTCAAAGTATTAAGTGTCATCAAAGACCCACAAAAATGACCCCGGTTCATTATGAACCAGGGTCATTCAGCTGATATTACTTTTTAATTTGATCCAGCAGCCAGCGGGCGACGTCTTTCTTATTCTGCTCACCGATCTGATGCGCCGTATCATACGTGGTATAAGAGACATTCGCACCTTTATCCTTAAAAAACGCTTCGTTCTTCTTCCCGATTTCCGGCGGGAAGATCTCATCTTCACTGCCGACTGACAGGAAGACATCCAGATGTTCCACACTTTTTACGCCGTATCGCTCCTCCAGGAATTCAGGCACATAGCCGTTCATGGACACAATGCCGCTGATCTCATCACCCATCAGGAGTGCCAGTGTATTCGACAGGATCGCTCCCTGGCTGAATCCGCCGAGATACACATGATCTTTATCCACCGGATACGCCTCAATGATCTCAAACACGAACGCCGGCATCTTTTTCATGCACGCATCAAACGTCTCCATGTCCGGCTTGCCGAATTCCTCAAGCAGATAATACGCATAGCCGTTCTTAAACTCCAGATTCCCGCGGACAGCGACGACGATAAACTCATCCGTCACACCGTCAAAGTTGATCCACGCAAATTCTTCATGATGCCCGATGCCATGAAACGCAATGAGCATCGGATACTTTTTATTTTCATCATAATTTTCAGGTGTTTTCACTTCGTAATAAAATTCATTCTCCACACGAATGCCTCCCCTGTCTTTTGTCACTATTATAGCTTTGTCTCATGCGTGAACGAAAATAATCTGCACCGCTCAATATGAACCGTTTTGATTAATGGAGGGCCTTGTGAAATAATCAATATATCAAATCAGACGATTTTAGAGAGGGATATGACATTGGAAAAACTACAGAATCTGGACTTCCGGGGACGCATCAGTCTAATGGAAGAGACAGCAAAACAGTTCAAGGAGACCGCACGGGAACATGATGAAAATGCCACGTTTCCGTTTGAGAATTTTGAAAAGCTGAAAGCGATCGGCTATCCTTCACTGTCCATACCGAAAGTATATGGCGGCGGGGGCATCAGTCTCGCTGAATTGATGAAACACCAGGAAACCATTGCGAAGTATGACGGCGCGACTGCACTGTCGATCGGCTGGCATATGGGCATCATCATGGATCTCGGTGAGAAGAAGACATGGGAGGAAGAAAAATATAAAAAGGTTGCTGCAGATGTGATCGAAAACGGCGCGCTGATCAACAACCTCGCCACAGAACCCGCAACGGGCAGTCCGACACGCGGCGGCAGGCCGGAAACGACTGCGGTGAAAGACGGTGACACCTGGATTTTGAACGGCAGAAAAACATTCGCCACACTCTCACCCGTCTTAAAATATGCTTCGGTCAGTGCAACAATCGAGGACACCGGCGAGGTCGGGGACTTTATTGTCGATACTGAACTTGAAGGTGTAAGTGTCGACGAAACGTGGAATTCTGTCGCAATGCGTGCAAGCGGCAGCCATGACTTCATAATGAAAAATGTCCGTGTGAAAGAAGAAGACCTCGTGTCATACAGAACACCCGGCAAAAAAGACCCGTCCGGCTGGCTGCTCCATATACCCGCCTGCTACCTCGGCATCGCGAAGGCAGCACAAAAAGCAGCAGTGGATTTTGCCTCGACCTATTCGCCGAACAGCATTAAAGGCACGATTTCAGAACTGCCGAACGTCCAGGAAAAACTCGGACGGATAGAAATGGCGGTGATGGAAGCTGACGCATTTTTATATACAATTGCGAAAGAATGGGATGACGTGGACCATGAGAAGAGAGAAGAAATGGGTCCAAAACTCGGTGCAGTCAAAACTTCCATCGTCAACAAGGCCGTCGACATCGTCGATCTGTCCATGAGAGTCGTCGGTGCGAAAAGTCTCGATGCCGACAACGAACTGCAGAGACATTACAGAAACGTCCGCGCCGGTCTCCATAATCCCCCGATGGACGATATGGTCATCATCAATCTTGCTGAATCATCAATTAAAAGGATTGGAGAGTAAATATGGAAAAAGTCATATTGGATGTGGATACGGGCATCGACGATGCCCTGGCCATCATTTACGCGATTGAAAGCAGACAGCTCGATATTCAAGGCATTACCACGGTGAACGGTAATGTGCCACTCGATTATGTAACCAAAAATACACTGAAAGTGCTGAAACTGGCAGACAGTAATGACATTCCCATCTATGAAGGCGCCGCCGAACCTTATGTCAGAGAAGCCGTCCATGAATTTAAGGTGCATGGGGGTGACGGGATCGGCAATGCCCTCGACGATATGGCAGTGTCAAAAGAACTGGAAGAGACTTTTGCCGCAGATTTCATCATCGAAAGTGCGCACAAATATAAAAAGGGACTGACTCTGATCATGGTGGGGCCTCTGACGAACTTGGCACTTGCCTTAAAGAAAAATCCGGCCATCAAAGATATGATTGGGCGGGTCGTCATCATGGGCGGCCTCGTGTCAAACGCCGGTTACGGCAATATGCTGCCCACTTCGGAGTTCAACATCTTCGCCGATGCGGAAGCGGCCAAAGTCGTGTTCCATAAAGGGCTGGACATCACACTAATCAGCCTTGATGTCACGCATCAGGTGATGATGACCGATGAACATGTAGAACAACTCAACGGCTCGCCGTATTATGATTTTATTAAAAATGCGACTGATGAATATATGGACTACGGCCTGAAACTGTATAATAAACGCCAATGCGCACTGCACGACCCGCTCACGGTGGGGTACGTGCTCGATTCCTCACTGCTTACGACAGAAAAATATTATGTGGACGTCGAGACCTCAAGTCCCCTCGGTTACGGTCAGACCATATGCGATTTCAGGGGGCTGCTCAGCAAAGAACCGAATGTGAACATCTGCGCCGGGGTGGACAGTGCACGTTTTCTGAAGGATTTCATCGGAACACTGTCTAAGTGATTTTATGATACAACCAAAAGTAGTATTGATATTAAGAAACGGCAGCGGGATTAAACCCCGCTGCCGTTGTTCGCATTTCAAATGATTTTGTGCACCTTCATAAAATTAATATCATTTACTGGTTATTGATTAAAAGTGAATTTTAATCTGCATGAAGAAATTTTAAGATAAAACCTCATTTAATATGCAAATTTCATATATCAAGTTTAATTCATATATTAAAGTGTATATAAAAGTAAATTGGAAGTTAAAACAGGGGGTATCGATATGGGAGAGTTTATATTCACCGTCTTATCCGCAGCATTCTTCATGTTTTTGGTGGCCTGGTATTCATATCTCAAGACAAGAAACACCATCAGTGATTCGACAGGCTACTTTCTCGCAGGCCGGGGCCTGACGGGGGGCTTCATTGCAGGTTCGCTCATACTGACCAACCTATCCGCTGAACAGTTGATCGGTCTGAACGGTCAGGCCTACAGCAGCAATATGACGAATATGGCCTGGGAAGTTACGGCGGGGTTCTCCGTCATCGTTTTGGCTTTGATTCTGCTGCCGCGCTACCTCGGCGGTTCATTCACAACCCTTCCCGAATTCATCAACGACCGTTTTGACCAGGGCACGCGCATCCTGGTCGTACTTTTATTCATGCTCGGATACGGACTTGTGACCATACCGTCGGTCCTGTACTCCGGTGCAATTGCAGTGCTCCAGCTGTTTGATGTGCCGGCGGCGCTCGGCATCACCTTCGAGCAGTCCATGTGGCTTACGGTCTGGATCATCGGCATCATCGGATCCTGTTATGCGATCTTCGGTGGCCTGAAGGCCGTTGCGATTTCGGATACGCTGAACGGCATCGGACTCTTCATCATTGGACTCATCGTTCCCGTGCTCGGCTTCATCGCCCTCGGGGACGGCAATATGCTGGACGGGATGAGGACGATCACACTTGAAAGTCCGGAGAAGCTGAACTCCATCGGTTCGAGCGATGACGGAGTGCCGTTTGGGACGATTTTTACGGGTATGATTTTCGCGAACCTCTTCTACTGGGGAACGAACCAGTATGCCATACAGCGTACACTCGGGGCCCAGAGCCTCGCAGAAGGTCAGAAAGGTGCCTTGATCACCGGGTTTCTGAAGATTCTCGTCCCTTTTATGATGATGATTCCAGGCATCATCGCCTTTCATCTGTATGGGCCGGGATTTGAGACGATGGATCTGGCATACCCTGCGCTGATTTCGGATTTGCTCCCGACATTCCTGAGCGGATTTTTTCTGGCTGTCCTGCTCGGTGCGGTCTTCTCAAGTTTCAATTCACTGCTCAACAGTGCCGCAACGATGTTTGCTTATGACATCTACAAAGTGCTGATTAATAAAAGGGCGACGGACCGTCAGATGATTCGCATCAGTCAATGGTTCGGCGTGGTTCTGTCGCTGGTCACTTTCTTCATTGCCCCGCTGCTGCTCAATGCACCTGAAGGGCTATGGACGGTCATACGTGAGTTCACCGGGTTCTTTAACATACCGATCATAGCAATCGTGCTCGTTGGTATATTTTCAAAATACATCCCGCCTATCGGCCCAAAAGTCGCAATCATCGTCCACGTCATCAGCTATTACATGTTGATGTGGGGCATGCCGATGTTTGTCAATATCGAAGTGCCAATCAACTTCATTCACATACAGGGTATACTGTTCGCGGTCGCAGTCATCATCATGTTGACGGCAGGATTCATCCGACCGCTGTCGGAACCCTTCAGATTCAGGCCGGATGCATCTGTCAGCATGGTGCCATGGAAGTACGCCATTCCCGTCACCATCATACTGTCCAGTGGGATGGTGTTCACATTTATGTTATTCTCCACAATAGGACTTGCAAGTCCTGACAATATCGTATCCGGCTGGTTCCTGCCCATCGCTGCAGGGTTGATCATCGTCACCATCCTCCTGTACATTGTAGCGCTGAAATCATGGAACAGGAAATACCAGGACTTCATCACCGGAGCTTAGCAAATAATCGACAGCGGAGCTCCAGCGTTATTAATATCAAATTTAGTCATTATAATAGATTAATAATGAACCCGGAAACTTAATTGTTTTCGGGGTTCATTTCGTTTATTTTATTAATGTTTGAAAAATGTAAATTTGGAAAAACTAATAATGAAAGTATATATAATTTGCATATTTTTAAACTGAAACTTGAGGAGGTGAATAAAATGCCTGATAGAAAAAGAGTGTGGTTCGAAGAAAGCGGCAACAGACTGGACCCTGCACTGATCGAGTTGTTGCGTAGCAACCGCAGAACTTTCCTGAAGGATACGAATACTGATGAAATTCCCGTGATCATCAAATATAAACGGGGATGTAATCAAAGTGAGAAAGATGATCTTGTGCAGGCTTGTAATACAGATTCACACAATCATCTTGAAGAGGAAATCCGCCTCATCAACAGTGTGAAAGGTCATCTGACACCAGAAAAGATCAAGGAAATCAGGAACCACGAAGCAATCGAGCGGATTTATTATGACCGGCCTGTCCAGGCTTTTCTCGATATCGCAGACCCCGGCACCGGTGCCGAAGCTGTCAGAGAAGCCCGGGATCTCAGCGGCAAAGGCGTGACAATCGCTGTGCTTGATACCGGCATATACCCCCATGACGATTTAACGACTCCGGAAAACCGCATAATAGCGTTTCACGATCTGATCAACGGAGAGACGGAGCCATATGATGACAATGGACACGGCACACACTGTGCCGGTGATGCAGCAGGTAACGGCGCACTGTCAGATGGTAAATATAAAGGACCCGCACCGGAAGCAGACATCATCGGCGTAAAAGTGCTGGATGAATCCGGCGGAGGCAGCCTGTCCACCATTATCGAAGGGATTGAATGGTGTCTGGATAATCAGGAAACACATGATATAAAAATCATTTCCCTTTCACTCGGCGCTTCTGCCCTCGAGTCGTTCAGAGATGATCCTTTGTCCATTGCGGCACAGGAAGCCTGGCACAGCGGAATGGTTGTCTGTGCAGCCGCAGGTAACAGCGGCCCTTCCCCGTCTACCATCGGCACACCCGCAATAAATCCTTTCATCATTACAGTCGGAGCCTCCCATGATCAAAACACAGTGGACCGTGCTGATGATGAAATCGCAGAATTCTCGAGCAGAGGACCCACGATTGACGAATTCGTAAAGCCTGATATTTACGCACCCGGCACAGACATCATTTCATTGCTCTCACCGGGTTCAGCGGCAGAAACACAATATGCAGAACAGGTCGTGGATGAAAATTATATCCAGATGTCCGGTACTTCAATGGCAACACCGATATGTGCCGGTATAATCGCATTAATGCTTGAAGCCAGTCCGGATTTAAGCCCGAATGATATAAAAAGTATATTACAGATGACAGGAGAACCCCTTTTCGAAGATCCCTGGGGTTATATCGAAGCAGAAAACGCTGTGGATAGTGCCATCAGCTACGCTGAAAACTTACAAAAAGCAGCTTCGAGTCATTGATTCTGGTTTAAGAATAAAAAGGTGTCCCCCGTTCAATTGATCGGCGGACACCTTTTTTAATATAAATCAATAATTAAATTTATCAATTCCAAATATCAGTGGAAGTATATAATAAAGGATTCCAAAATCAGGCTTTTATAGAACTGTAAAATATAGTAAAATGTCAACTGAAGCCGTAATCATAATTACATATAAAATTGGGAGGTGTAATTTATCCGCAAGGGTATTACAACAGCTGTATCATTTATACTGCTTTCCTTCATTATCATCGGCGGTGCTTTTTTATTCATCTTTATGGGAAATAATGACCCCGGCGGGGAAAATGAGGCCCATGCCCAGCTTTCTGCACCTAACGACGCAAAGCAGGACGTAGATCCCGAAACAGATGATATCATCGATTTTGATTCCACAATGGCAAGAAAAAAGAATGAGGAAATTTCCTTAAGCTTTGAAAATGAAGTCGATGAACCGAATGAAGAAGTGACCGAAAAGGTGTCCGACAATATCCACAGAATGACGCATTAAAAAGTCAGGGCCGAACACAAATGGGGGCACTTGAGAATCACAGATGAAAGAATTGATGAAATGATTTCATTGTTAGAGCAGTATGATGTACCTGACAGAACGTTTTTGCATGAAGAAATGCTGAACTGGAAAAACGGGGATTACTCAAATTCCGTCGAAATCCATAACGTATTGACGCAGCCAAGCGATTACTCGGTAAGGATAGGGAAAGCATACGGACTGATACAGCCAGGTGAAGAGCAGCGCTTTATCGAAGAAACATATCAGGAATCCGACGACGTACCGCAGGAAGAATACGCAGGATACCAGGAAATACAGCGAAGAATTGAAGCACAGAGCAGACTTTAAAGACGCCCAAATCGGGACGTCTTTTTTGTATACTGTAGATTCCAGTTCTGCACTTACGTCTCAATCTTTCTGTTTTATTCAATCTGAGAATGGAGATTTTCCTTTATTGAAACAGGGTAAATATAAACGGGTGATAATATGAGCGAACGTTATGAAATCGAGAAGAAATGGGCACGGGAAAAGTATAAGGTGATGATGCACAGTCAGAAGCATTATAATCTGATAAGGGAAGTATTGAAGAAGGATGTGGATATGGAAGAGCTGACCAACCTGATTGAAGAAGCATACGAAGTTAAACCGACAAAAGGATCAATGGAAAATGCTTATAACCACATATGGGGATATTTCAAGAAAATATGTACAGAAAAAGAGCGGGAAGCGTCAAAACAGATGAAGGCCGGTTTTATGAATGACGAATTAAACCGTGAGGAGCTGTTGAAGTTTATTTCACATTTAGCTGACAAGTATAAGGTTGAGTATCTTCAAAATTCATCGATACTGCATTCGAATCATCGGCAGAATAAAATGAATGGATGACGGAATCGATCCGTCATTCATTTTCACTTCAACCATTCAGGTACGGTGAGGGTTGTAAACCCTGAGACTGCTGACTGAAGACAATCCATGGTGCTGCTGATAGACACATCATCCTTATTCAATAATGCAGGGCCGTAGTGTACAAACTTGCCGGAATTGGTCATTATTTTACATGTATCCTTTTGAATATATGATTCTATGAACGGATTGATCATACACAGACAGCTGTCTGTAATGATTTCTGCGCCAAATCGTTTGATTTCATCTATATAACCCAATTTTTCCGCAGCATCATATGCATACCGGTTCGTCGTCAATATCAATTTCACATCAAGATGTATTTCCTTGTCCATCACAAATTCATTGATCTGTTTAAACTCGTCCAATGACAATTGCGGACTGCCCATCAGAATAAAATCCAATCGATCATTGTCAGCCGGTTTTAATTTTTGCCATGTCTCAGACAATTCTTCTTTAGTAATATGCCATACTTCAGATGGTTTCCTGTTTCCAAAGGCTGCTTCAACGGAGGGTGCCTCGGGCGTAACGCCGACGATATGGAACATGCCCACGGCACCGCTTGTTGCCAGTGCCGCCCCGAAAGCTTTCAGGTCGTCATGATCCGGTTCGTGGTTCAGCCCTTCCATGACCGGTACACCTTTACCCGCCCTGTGCCCGACCAGATATCCCAGAATCGGATAGAGGAACGAATCAATATGTTCTATATCATGCAGTCTGATGTGAATGGTTCCAAGCCTTTCCTCATCAAGATGATAACCCGAAAGCGGCGCCCTGCCTGTTAGCGCGATGCACAAATCCATAAAATCACCGTATCTGTTCGATCTTGCCCCGATGACACTGTTGGCAAACACGACAGCATTGGATTCAGCCCATGCGATATGTTCACCAAATTCCGGTGCACCCGGCAGCTGGTAAGGCGTACAGGCGTATGTCGGCTGAACACCCATCTTTTCATATTCCAGGGTGACCTGATTGCCCTTCTCTTCAAAGCCTGCATCCAGACCGGCCGCATTATAACGTCTTTTATCTATGGATATGGCATTCATCGTCGTCGGCACGCTGACCTGGCTGCCGTCCTTTGCCATTTCACGTGGGAATAGTATACTTGCTTCACCATTATAGGCACACCCGTCTATATGTGCCTTTGAAACATCAATCAGCTGCACTGCACCCTGCATCTCCGCCATTCTTAATATTATTTTCATCGCTTTTTTCTTCGTTTCACCAAATTTTCCCGACAGCAGATCCTGGTCATAACGCGACAGCTCAATTTCAGTCATCCTGATCACCTTCCATGAAATGAACTGTGACATCATTGTCACTGATATTGATATATTCCGCATTGATAAGATGTGAAAAATCTTCATCATCCAAAACAACCACAGGAATCCCTTCCGTAAATATTTCATCAGCGACGATACCGCCGAGTGTAATGATTTCATCAGCAGCTTTCAATATTATGCCGTTCGGTCCGTTTTCGCTTAATATCGCTTCCAACAGTACGACGCTCCCCGTACAAGACCCACGCCCTTCCGGTAAAACCATAATCTTTCCTTTTACATCCACATCATATAAATCATGATATCTGTCTATCACTTTTCCTTCGGACGGGTCAAAACCACCCCAAAAACTGAGCGGCATATTTGATGTGATGGCTTTTCCTTCAGCTCTGCCTTCAACGATTGTTTTTCCTTTAAAACTTTTTTCACAGGTCATTCTGTTCATATTCATCACCATGATTTCACAAATTTAAATGATTGAATTTTCTTACATTTTATATATTTAAAACTATATAGGACTGACTGTAATATTTCAAAATATTTATCAATAAAAGCCGCTTCAGCTTAGTTTAAAATCACTTTCAAATCCATTTGTAAAAGCCCCGGACATCCTTTATACTTTGAAACATAAATTGAGAAAATGCTCAAATAATTACAAAGGGGAGGATTATCAATGGCTCAAAAATCGAAATTCAAAGATCCCGGGCTGATTTTGACTGTTGTGGTTTTTATCTATTCGGTGTTCGTCTGGGCATGGTGGCCGACCGATATTCACATCGCGGGTGTGTCACTGGTCGCCTGGCTGATGTTCATCGGAATATTCATCTGGTTCGCTCTGGCGGTCATTTATGTTGTGTGGGTTGAGAAAATAGAAGGAAAACAAAAAAATGAAACAAGGGGGTAACAGTTCATGCAGGTAACTGAAGGAATTATTGTTCTGGCCTATCTGGTCTTGATGACATTTATCGGTATTTATTTTTATAGAAGGGCACGACACAGTGAAAGTGACTACTTCACTGCAGGACAGAGTATCAATACATTTGTCGGCGCATTTGCAGTTTTCGCAGCGATCGCCAGTTCCAGTTCATTGATGGGTGCGGTCGGTTCGGGCGTCACACTTGGGCTGCCGTATTACTTTACATACGCATTCGGTGTGCTGGCAGCGCTTCCGCTTGCCATGTTTCTCATTTCCGGACAGGTTCGCCGTTCCGGAGTAAAAAGTATGCCTGAATTCTTTTATCAGAGGTTTGGTAAATCTGTACAGATTTTAGCAGCAATCATTGTCGTCGTTGCGATGACATTTTACATGGTGCCGCAATTGACGGCAGCCGGTCTGATTGGGTCGCACGTGCTCGGTATCAATTACGGCACAGCAACTATCGTACTCGGTCTCGGTTTTACTTTATATGCGGCACTCGGCGGTATGTGGGCAATCACTTATACAGACCTGATCCAGGGTGCCATCATGCTGATCGGTGTCATCATACTCGCCGTTGTCATTTTCGCCGACTTCGGCAGTATCGGCAACCTTTTGGACAGCGCCCTGGCTGCAGACCCGGAATTCGGTGATGTAACACAGCCGTGGATGTCCTACTTCGGCATATTCATCGCTTTCATGTGGTTTGCCATCATCTCACCTTCGGTAGTCATGCGTAACTTCGCCTCGAGAGATGCACGTACAGCAAGACGTTCCGGCATGTGGGGGACATTGATCTACATCCTCCTGTTCCTTGCAGGTTTCTTCATCACAGCAGCAGGGGTGACTATGGATATCGTCGGCACACTCGATAACACCGATATGATTTTCATCACAGTGGTTGAAACATATCTGCCTGCGATACTGGGCGGCATCCTGCTCGCAGGACTGCTTGCCGCGATCATGTCATCTGCCGATGCGATGCTGCTGGCCATTTCCGCCGGTGTCGCACATGATATTTATAAAACACATATCAATAAGGCAGCCAGTGAACGCTTTGTCACACTGCTCGGGTTGATTACGATGTTCGTCGCTGTCATCATCGGTATTGCAATCGCACTCAATCCACCGGGCATCATCGCAGTCATGGTCGGCTGGGTCGGCGGCTTCCTATTGTCGTCATTCGGCTTTCCATTTGTGCTTGGAATCTGGTGGAAACGTGTCAACAAAATCGGCGCATTCTCCGGCATACTGACCGGTGCGGCACTTTTCGCCATACTCGCATCACTGCAAATATTGCCGACCAACGCAGAACCGATCATCGCAGCACCCGCTTCCCTGATCGTCATGATCATAGTCAGTCTGATGACGCCGCCGCCGTCTGAAGAACAGCAGGCTAAAGTGGATATGTATCATTCGCACCTCGAGCAGTAGGTGACTGAAGAAAAGGAATGGCTGAGTCTATGAAAATCAAACGAATCGGCAATGAAATACTCGGTATGGACGAGCTGCATCATGCCATATACAAAAGTATGGGCCTGAAAACGCGGTTTGACTGGAATATCGATGCACGGCATATAAAAGAAAATATCAGGGATGTAGAGCTTAAATACCATCCGTTCTGGATGGTTAAAACATTGCTCGTAGCAGCACGCCCGCCCTTTCCGCCGAGAAAACTTCCTAGGATGCTGTTCATCGATGCAGTATCCGGCTATCGGGGGCTGTTTTCACACGTCCCGCCCGTCAGTGAATCAGATATCGAAACAGAAAACCTCGTCCAGCCGGTCATCAAAGATGAAACAGAAACAGATCGCTACATCAAAGACGTGCAGGAGAAACAGATCAACCGTTCTTATATATTGAAAAAACCGGAACATGAAGTTTTGGAAAAAGAACTCGTGTATCTGCCCATCTGGACCGGAACGGTACAAAGCGATTTCGTAAACATAACATTCCATATCAATGCCAACACCGGCGAATCCGAAAAATTCCTCGCCGACAGATGGCAAAATGGAAAAGATCTGCTGACATGATTGGATCGGAGTCACAATTTGATGTGGCTCCTTTTTTATATACCGAAGCAAATTTATCCAGTAAAAAAGGCATGATTATCCATTGAAAGATTATCGTGAAATCTTTATTATAAATTTCCTGTTTGATGTACAAAAAGCTGCGAAAAATGACGGTATACTCGTAAATTCAAAGTATGATAATTTCCGGGAAGAACTTGGCTATTTCCAAAGTGAATATAACGTAGAATTCGAGAACTCAGAAGGCAGTGAGAGGTTGATCAGTTTAATGTATGCAGTGAGGACATACTTGAATATTGAATGGAAAGAGATATATGAGAAGTTGTAAATATTCAAAAACAGGAGCAATCCCCCTTTATAAGAAAATGCTCCTGTTTCTTAATTACAGTTTACTTAGTTGTGTAATTCAACAATGCTTCTATTCCTGCTGAAATTGCTTTTTCCGAGAAGATAATTTTTGCATTATGCAATCCGAGAACACTTCTCTCTTCTCCTTCAATTTTCGTTCCAACTCTGAATAATGCACCATCGATTTCTTCCAGATAGAACGCAAAATCTTCTGAGCCCATTGAAGGCTGGGCCAGTTCTTCCATCAGTTCGGCTGGACTGGAATTTACAAAATTATTAACTGTTTCCTGATTATTGATCACAGGCGGACAGTAATTTGAAAAAGTAACATCACACTGTGCATCTGACATATCGGTTATATTGTTGATATACTCCTCTATCAACCGGGTCGCTATATTCAACGATTCTTTGGAGAAGCTCCTGATTGTTCCGCTGAATTTACATGAGTCACTGATCACATTGGATTTAGTACCGCCATTAATTGTCCCAACTGTAATCACCAGGGGATTGACAGGATTATTATATCTGGAAACTATAGTTTGGATAAAACCAATTACATTGGATGAAAGAAATACCGGATCTGCAGTTGTATGTGGATGCGCAGCATGACCGCCACTCGCTTTAATTTCCACATCGAAACTCATCGCACCTGCCATCATATCTCCTGTACGGTATCCTACCTTGCCTTCTTCAAGAAAAGGCCATGTATGATAGGCAATAATTTCATCAATTTTTATATCCAGTTTTTTTAACTCTTTTAATATATATTGCGCACCTTCCATAATTTCCTCGGCGGGTTGAAAGATGACTACAACATTATAATTCAAGTTTTCTTTTAGATCAGATACAATTTTGCAATATCCATATAAAATGCTTGTATGAATATCATGACCACATGCATGCATCACGCCTTCATTTTGAGATGAATACTCCAAGCCTGTATTTTCAATGATAGGCAAAGCATCAATGTCGGCTCTTATCGCCAAAGTTTTAAGAGATTTATCTTTCTCTATATAACCTATCAGACCAGTTTTTTCTTTCAGATGGAAAAATTCAAAAGCAGTATCTTGTAGTCCATCCGCAATATTTTTGGTCGTTTCAAATTCCTCAAAGCTTAACTCAGGATTTTCATGCATATTTCTTCTGAACGTGATGATGTGATCAATGTTTTCCTGGATCAATTTTTTACTCACCTAAATCCTCCTTACCCATTTCCACTATTTCATTATATCTTTCTTCTCCCCATGTTTCGACACCTAGCTCATCTCTCACACTCTGAGTCTGTTCCTCAAAAGCTTCAAGATCTGGTTCTATAATTGTTGTGCCGTTGTCTTCCAAAGTCTGAAGCGTTTCTTCCTCTTCTTCTTCCAGTAGTTGTGTGGTGACTTCTTCAGCTTCCAGAGCAGCATCATAGAAAACTTCTCGGTCCTCTTCTGATAATGACTCAAAGAATTCATTATTTACAGTAATAAATGCCGGTTTATACATATGGTTCGTAAGTGAAATATCACTTTGAATCTCCATAAACCCACCCGCAACAATCGTTTCTAAAGGGTTTTCCTGAGCTGTGACAATCCCGGTATCTATTGCACTGTATAGTTCACCAAAGTCGACAGGGGTAGGGCTTGCACCCAAAGCTCTGAATGTCTCCACATAATAATCTCTTTGAGGTGCTCTGATCTTAAGCCCAGCCATGTCTTCCGGGGTTTCTATTTCAACATTCGATGAAACTATTCTTGGTCCTCTAGGTAAGATACCGATATTAATCAGGCCCTGATTCTCTCTCATTTGATCTTCCCACTCCTGACCAATATCAGATTCGAGCACATTTTTCCAATGTTCATTACTATCCATCAAATAAGGGAGTGATAGCATTTCTATTTCCATTAAACCTGGATCACCACTTGACATCATTTCGATTGACCCCATCATCACCTGTTCCATCTGTTCTACTGTAGCTCCGAGCTGATTTCCCGGAAAAATGTTAATATTATACTCAGTTTCTTCTTCTATGATTTCTTCAAACCTAAGCATTCCATCAAATGCCGGCTCACCGGGATTAGCCCATGTACTGAAGGAAACATCATACTCACCACTGCCTGGAGCTTCACTTTCTACTTCGCTATTTCCATTGCATCCTGCTAAAGTAACAATAGAAGTAAGTAAAAGTAATATGCTTTTTTTCATATCAATTACCCCTAACTAATATAATTTCTCAACACTCTCGCATATATTATTCACTATATGGTCAATAGCCTTTTCTCCTATATCTGCACTTGGTTTGAAGGTGGTGGAATATATTCCGTCTTCAGATATGTCGCTCATATCCAAATATACATCCACGTTTATCCCATCAATATTGACCTGATTAAGATTCAAGATTTCCATACCATCTTTGCTTACTTTCTTTTTTTCAATGACTTCTTTTGTAGTATCTACATAGTCTCCATATAAATATCTCATTATTGAAGTCAATGGTTCTGCACCATGACCAGAAGGATCTTGATCGGTTGGGTATAAAGACTTTTTTTGATTCGGTGTGAATGTTTGCCATAAATTAAATGTGTGTACTTTGAGGTCAGTAATTGTTTCTTTTAATTCTCTGACAGCAGTAGTTATTGAACTCTTATTACCTGCATGACCATTTAAAAATACTATTTTATACTGCCCATGATCTACAAGATTCTCAATAACATCTTTTACTATTCGTGTGACCGTTTCTTCTCTTAATGAAATTGTACCTGGAAACGATTTAAAATAACCAGAATTACCAAAAGGGATCGTCGGAATATACAGGTTGTCAGTCTTTTTTGCAACCTTTTCAGCAATGTGTGTTGCTGCCAGGAAGTCACCATTAATAGAATGACTGCCGTGCTGTTCCATAGAACCCATAGGAATATAAATAACCTTGTCTTCAGTAAATGCTTTCTCTATCTCTTTCCAAGTCATATAGTGTAATCCAAATTTTTCCACCTAATACACTCCTCTTTTAGTTAATAAACCATTCAATAAGAATTAATGAAATTCCCGGAATAAATCCGACAAGTAATGAAGTTGCGAGTAGCGGAACATACATTGGTGCAACTTCTTTCAGTAAAGGTACATAACTTACTTTTGCAATATCGGCAACAATATAAAGCAGAACACCCACTGGTGGCGAAGCACCGCCAATAGTCAGTGTCAGAACCATCAGTACACCAAACTGTACAGGATCCATGCCTACTTCGATCATGATTGGTGTCAATATCGGCGCAAATACAACGATCCCTTCACTAGGTAACATGAATAATCCGATGATAAGGAGGAATATAATTATCATAGTCACAATCAAATACTGATTTGTTGTTATGCTGAAAATGAAATCACCTATCACTGCTGAAAGTCCTGAACGGGTGATTACCCAAGCAAAGACAGAAGCAGCCGCAATAATCAGCAGAATTTTTGCCGATTCAAATGTTGATTCTTTAAGTATTCCCCACAATTCTTTAATAGAAGCAGATCGATAAATAAATAGCACGACTATTAAAGCATATACCAGAGCAATACCTGCCGATTCAGTTGCTGTAAAAAAACCTGACACAATACCGACGACAATAATTATCGGTAACAGTAAAGCAAATACACCTTTATACATAGCGGTACCACGCTGTTTAAAAGTGGCTTTCGGATCTCTTGGATAATCTCTTTTTTTAGAAATGAAGTACGTATAAATCATTAACGATAAAGAAACTAAAATACCAGGAATAATACCTGCTATAAGTAATGGTCCAATTGGTGTCCCGCTGACTACACCAAAAATAATTAAAGTTATGCTTGGCGGTATAATCGGACCTACAATAGATGATGTTGCTGTAATTGCTGCAGCAAATTTCTTATCGTATCCTTCCTTCTCCATTGCGGGAATAAGTACTTTACCAAGTGCAATTGTATCCGCTGTAGCTGAACCCGATAAGCCGGCAAATATTGTACTGGATATGATATTAACCTGTGCAAGACCACCTTTAAAATGGCCAACCAGTGTTTTTGCAATATCAATAATTTTGTCGGTTATTCCGCCTGTATTCATAATGGCACCAAGGAACAGGAAAAATGGAATTGCAAGTAGTGTGAATGAATCCACTCCTCCAACCATACTCTGAGCAACCATGCTTAGATCATAACCTGCGAACACGATATACAACATAGATGCGATACCGATTGAGAAAGCAACTGGTACACCTAATATGAGCAAAATGATCATAATTAATATGACTAGTGTGATTAACATTACTTATCCCCCTTCCATTCCTTCATTTTGAGAAACTGATTATAAATTATTGCAACAATCATCAATATCGACCCTGCAACAACTGAACCCCTCCAAAATGAATATGGTATATCCAGTGCAGGACTGGTGTTGTAACCTGCTACTCTTAACAGGTCAATCGAAAAAACAACTAGTACAATTAAAAATGCCAGAACAATAAATGCTGAAAAGGTTTTTAAAAAATTTGTCATTTTTGGCCCTGTATATTCATAGATGAAATCTACAAACAACTGTTTATCTTTAAAAGAAACTACTCCTGCCCCTAAAAATACCATCCAAATTAAAGCAAATCGTGCAAGTTCATCACTCCAAATCAATGGAGAACCAACAACATACCTAAAAAAGACTCCAGCAACTGTTGTAAACATAATAATGATCAATAAAATTGAACATAAAACTAGAACTGCGTTATAAAAAGCTTTCATTCGGACACCTCCTAATATTCATAATCAATATGGTATTGCCAGATGTCAGTGTTGACATAATATTCTACGTATTCTACAAGCTTATGTTCTGTGTCGTGAGTAAGACGCTCAATCTTCAGGATGGCTTTATTTTCTTCAACATGCAGATTATTGCTGACGATTTTGTCGGCATTCACTGCTTTTAACCTTTCGTTTGAAAATTGAAAAACAGTATCTGTTTTCTTTTGTATCCAACTCCGTAAATTGTTTACATCATAAAACTCTTCATTTGTGATATTTTTTACCAGGGATTTTGGGTAGTGCGTTCTGATAAAAAATACAGGTTCCCCTTTAAACTTTCTGACTCTCAATACTTTAATCAGAGGATCATTTTCTTCTTGTTGTATAATCTTCGCTATTTCAGAGTCAAGTACAGTGGACACTTCCATCGTAGCGGTTTCAATTTTGTCCCAGTTTCCTCCGAAATACTTAGAAAATCCTCCCTTGAAACTGATTGTTTCGTTCACACGTGTGTTGGATACAACTATACTGCCTTTTCTTGGAGTTCTTTTGATGTATCCTTCATTCTGTAATCTTTTTAAAGCATCCCTTACAGGTGAACGGCTGACTGAAAATGACTCCATCAGGTTCTTTTCCGTTGGTATCCTTTCACCTTCCTTATAATATCCGTTGTGAATCTGGTTCAATAAAGTTTCGTATACCTTATCCGTTAGTTTCATTACATCAAATCACCCTTTTGTTATAACAATTAATAATATAAAAATAGACTATACTAAAGTTTTGCAATTGTCAATATTGTCTGAGAATTTTTAATATGTTAATAGCATTTCTAATAATTTTTGTATATTTACAATCCATTAGTTACAAGAATCAATTGAATTATTGGATTGAAACAATGAATGAGAATGTCACAGTATATGATGGAGTATATATTGCTAGCTGATAGATTTAGATGCTATTATTCCTAACTATCTAGGACGCTATGAATGGAGAAATAATCAGATTGATATCTCCCTTGAAGATTTAAAAATGGAATTAGGGAATTACTTTGATCCGGAATCCGAATATTTTTTGACCCCATTGTTACGACTAAAGAATATGTAAAGGTTGAGTCCAGTTTAGCAGCTACAGAGGCGTGAAATAGAGGTCTCAAGTCATTCTCCTTTGACTTCTGAAGTAATATTGTGACCATCGAGCAAGGCGGCACGGTCCTTTCACTCGAACTGGTCAAGAAGAACACGCTGACGGATATCTATTATAAAAAAACTCATGAGTCCTTCACCGACTTCATCAATAACAATCATATCGACTCACTGCATGGCCAGGCAAAAGAACTTGGATTGGATCCCTCACATTATTTCTCTGTGTCCGTGTTCAAGATAAAAGCCGGTCAGGATCTGCAGGCATTGGAATTGAACATCCATCGTCTTGTATCCTTCATCAAGAAAAGCTTTCCAAACCTGAGCTTGCTGGTCTATGGGTTTCATAACAAAGTGAACCTGTTGATATCCACCCCTCACCTCTCTGACCAGGAAAGGATGTCTGAAAAACTGGATGACCTCATGAAGAAATGGCAGCAGAATAATGGCGAGACGTTTGCGGCAGGTGTCGGCTCGACCTACAGGGGTATTGGAAATATAGCGAACAGTTACGATGAAGCCCAAAAAGCATTGGAATATCTGATAAACCGCAATGACTCTGCGATCATCCATTATGAAGAGATTGGCGTCAACCGTCTGTTTGTACACCAGCAGCCCCAGGAAATCGAGTTTTTCCTGGAAGAGACACTGGCTCCTTTGAAGTCTGACAAAGATAATAATGATCTGGAGGAAACATTGGTCAGTTACATCCAGCTGAACAAATCAGCTGTGGATACAGCGAAGAAACTTCATATTCATATTAATACACTTTATAACCGGTTAAGGAAAATTGAAGAACTTTTAGAAGTCAGTTTCCAGGATCCGGAAGATAATTTGAAAATACAGTTGGCTTGTCATTTGAGGAGTTCGTATAAGCCGTTGTAGATTTTAAAGGTAAGCGTCAAATAAACTCCGTCTGGATTCAGATTGGGAGCATTTGACGCTTACATAATATAGAGAGATTGATCAATTTTGATTTTTTAATTGAATCAATTTCATAATTGCTCTTTTTAAAAATACAAAGACCTACAGAATTCCTAAAATGTATTTTAAAAAACAGAAATCATGCAGCTTGTTGCTGAATGAATTGAGCATCGATGCGGTCTGCAGCCAACTTGGATGCATTGTAAACAAGTGTCACCATGTCAAAATGAATTTTTGCGCGTTTTCCGGTACGATATCGAACATTGTTCAGTTGAAAGAATTCCTTAAGGTATGCATTGACTCTTTCTACCGCAGTACGGCGTTTGAAAATGTTTTTCCATGCTAGAGACCCACGGGCTGGTGCGGAATATTTCCTGAGATCTGTTGTTATTTTCATTT
>NZ_FNFY01000033.1 GCF_900101075.1 Lacicoccus qingdaonensis
TTACAAGCACAATTAAACAGCCTGGCACCGGTAGAATTTCGGGCACAGGCTGCTGC
This sequence comes from Lacicoccus qingdaonensis, assembly GCF_900101075.1. GTDB lineage: Bacteria > Bacillota > Bacilli > Staphylococcales > Salinicoccaceae > Lacicoccus > Lacicoccus qingdaonensis. The sequence goes on from NZ_FNFY01000033.1 coordinate 57, forward strand.
ATAACTGTTTTATTATTTTAGTGTCTACTTGACGGGTGGCGGTTCAGTGTGGAATTCAGCTTTTATATCGTTCTATTATATGGTGAGCCTTATCAACCATCGGATAAATACCTTCAAACGGAATCCATATTTTCTTCAACTTTTACGGGATTCCACGCTTTAATCAGTCTGTACAGCTTTATATTACCTGCCCGTTCTGTCATTGTCCTCTTTTTCGAGTTTTCTCATGACTTCTTCCTCGAAATGCTTCATCTTCTGTTCCTGGTTTCTGGAATAATTTTTAATATAACGAAAAACAAAGTAAGCAACCAGGATACAGATGATCATGGCAATCGCCGCTGGAATATATTCCGTCGGGTCATCTGGGAAATATAAAAATTCCATCATATTCAATCACTCACCTTTTCCCAGTCATTATATCAAATCCATTATGTAAATAAACATCAGATTATTGACTATTTTGTGAGGAAATTTTAAAGGCGGAACGGGAAAGCACTTCCAACCGCAAACACATCAAAAAACGGCCTCCCTCAAAAGGACGGCCGTTCATCTGTAATGATATTTTATTCTGCAACTTCGATCGTCTGGATTTTAACTTCTTCTTCCGGACGGTCCTGTGCGCCTGTTTTGACTTCAGCGATGTTTTCGACGATGTCGAGTCCTTCGATGACGTGGCCGAATACCGTGTGGCGCTGATCAAGCCACGGTGTGCCGCCCTGCTCTTTGTATGCGTCGATGATTTCTGCAGGGTAGCCTGCACCTTCAAGCTGTGAAACCATTTGTTCCGGCACTTCTTTCAACTGGACGATGAAGAACTGGCTGCCGTTTGTACCCGGTCCTGCATTTGCCATGGACAGTGCGCCGTAAAGGTTGAATGCCTCTGTTGAGAATTCGTCCTCGAAAGTGCCGCCCCAGATGCTTTCACCGCCCATTCCGGTGCCGGTCGGGTCACCGCCCTGGATCATGAAGTCCTTGATGACTCTGTGGAAGATCTGTCCGTCATAGTAGCCGTTCTTCGCATGTGTTGTGAAGTTCTCCACCGTTTTTGGTGCAATATCTTTGAATAATTTGACCGTCACGTCACCGTGATTTGTTTTTATTGTTGCCTGTACTTCGTTCTCGCCTAATTCTTTTGTTAACTGTGGGTAAGTCATAATAGCCTCCTGGTTTCAAAAATTTCAAATTCACACTTTTAATTTAAAAATTTATAAATGTCAAAATGTTAATCTCTCAATACATATTACTATAAAAAGTTCGCATATTTCAAACTCTATACATTTATTTCAATGTATCGATAATGTATAATAATTTTATAATGCGAAAACTATGAAGGAGGAGAGCCAGTGACTCTAATTCACTTTGCCATACTGTTACCTGTAATAGCCGCAGTATTTATCGGCGTTTTATACAGGTACTACAAAGATGTGCATCTCGGTTGGTTTGTACTTCCGGTTCCAGTTTTAATCGTTGCTTACTTATTCACTTTAATTCCAACCGTCAGTAGTAATCAGGTGATCTTTGAATCAATGCAGTTCATGCCGAGAATCGGTATGAATTTTGATGTTTACATAGATGGTCTCAGTCTATTGTTCGCGATTTTGATATCGGGAATCGGGGCTCTGGTCGTTTTGTACTCCATCGGCTATCTCTCGCACTACGAAAAGCTCGGTAATTTCTATGTTTACCTGCTCATTTTTATGACAGCGATGCTGGGTGTCGTCCTGAACGATAATGTTCTCATGCTTTACCTTTTCTGGGAACTCACATCTATATCCAGCTTTCTCCTTATCGCCTTTTGGTTCAACAGGGAACGTTCGATATACGGCGCTCAAAAATCCATGCTGATTACAATGTTCGGCGGGTTTCTGATGCTGGGCGGCTTCATTTCCCTCAGCCTGATTACGGATACATTCAGTATCAGAGGCATGATGGAACAGATTCCGGCGATTCAGGAAAACGCGCTTGCACCGCTCGCAATCATCCTTATTCTTTTTGGTGCTTTCACTAAATCAGCCCAGTTTCCATTCTATGTGTGGCTGCCGGATGCCATGGAGGCGCCGACCCCTGTCAGTGCATACCTGCATTCGGCAACGATGGTCAAGGCCGGTCTGTATGTGGTCGCAAGATTCACACCGCTGTTCGCATTTTCTGAACTTTGGGTCTGGGCCATTCTGCTTATCGGTCTGGTCACTCTCGTGTGGGCGGCTTTCAATGCTGTCAAACAGGATGACCTGAAGGCAGTGCTTGCCTTTTCCACCGTTTCACAGCTCGGTCTGATCATGTCTCTGCTCGGTATCGGTGCTTTGGGTGTACACAGTGGTGCATCAGAGCAGGTTTTCACAATCGCCGTCGTCGCAGCAGTATTTCATCTGATCAACCATGCAACTTTCAAAGGCGCCCTGTTCATGATCATCGGTATCGTCGACCATGAAACAGGCACCAGAAGTCTGAAACGCCTCGGCGGTCTTATGACCATCATGCCGATATCATTCACAATGACAGTCATTACATCACTGTCGATGGCGGGAATACCGCCCTTCAACGGTTTCCTTTCAAAGGAATTATTCCTCGAGGCAATGTTCTCGATCAGCGAAGCCGACTTCAGCGTACTCGCTGATGTAAGCGTACTGTTCCCGATACTTGCCATTGTGGGCAGCATATTCACATTGGTATATTCAATCATTCTGATCAGAGGCATATTCCTCGGCAAGACACAGCCCGAGACACCGAAAGAGCCGAAGGAAGCACCAATGCTGATGCTGATTTCACCAATTGTCCTGACCGTCCTCGTCATCGTATTCGGTCTGTTCCCGAACATTCTTTCCGGGACGATAATCGATCCGGCGGCAATGGGCATACTGAACACGTCAGAACCGCTCAATACGGAAATATCCCACTGGCACGGCTGGGATTCACCTGCGCTGTGGGGAACTGTCGCCATAGTCGTCATCGGTGCATTGATGTATTTATTCAGAAATACTTGGATGCCCGTGTACAGGTTCGGCAATAAAATATTCACGATCAATAATTTGTATGACCAGGGTCTGATGTACTCGAGACTCGGAGCAGAAAAAATCACGGACGGCTACATGAGCGGCTACATCCGTTCATATCTGGTCTATATATTCACCGGTTTCGCCGTCCTAGCAGTCATCACCATGATCAATACGGATATGACTTTCGAATGGGATACCGCTTCGGCGATTACCATTCCGGAAGTTGCGATCATGCTGATCATTCTCGCTGCACTCATCGCCATTCTGGTCACCGCATCAAGAATGGTATCAATCATCATGTTCAGTGTCATCGGGTTCTCACTGTCGCTGCTGTTTGTGTTTTTCCGTGCGGTGGACCTTGCACTGACGCAGCTTGCAGTTGAAGCGATCCTCACGTCGCTGTTCCTGCTCGCGTTCTTCCATCTGCCAAAACGCGCACGTCACGAGGAACGCAAAAGATTCAGACTGAACAACATGATTATTTCAGTTGCAGTCGGTGCCACATCCATCATTTTCGGAATCGCCGCATATTCGAACAGACTGTTTGATTCCATCAGCCAGTTTTATATCGACAATGTATACGACCTCGCTTCAGGCGGAAACATGGTCAACGTCATACTTGTAGACTTCCGTGGAATGGATACTTTATTTGAAACTCTTGTCTTCGGACTTGCAGGTCTTGGAGTATTCATTCTGCTAAGACTCAGAGTAAACAGGAAAGGGGAGAATGAATTTGAAGAGCACGCTTAAGAAACTCGGTTACGCCAAAGTCCATAAGCAGATGAATGATGTCTTCCTCAAATACACTGCCAAAGTCGTATTTCTGATCATCATCACATTTTCTATCAATCTATTCTTCTCCGGACACTACACGCCGGGCGGCGGATTCGTCGGCGGCCTTCTTGCAGCGGCCGCGATTGTATTGCTGCTTTTGGCATATGATTTGAAAACGATCAATAAGATGATTCCTTTTGATCATAAATGGCTGATTGCACTCGGACTCACTCTGTCAGTCTTCGTTCCGCTTGTGCTGATGATTTTCGGACAGCCTTTCTTTACACATCAGGCACTCTATATTGAACTGCCGATTTTCGGCGAAGTGCCGATACACACGGCAGTATTCTTTGACGTCGGTGTCTACATCACTGTCGCAGCGACAACGCTCTTAATCATCACTTTACTCGCAACGGAACAGGCCATGTCGGACAGCGAAGGGGCGGATAGAAGCTGATGGAAATTCTCGTAATTATTCTTGCAGGCATTCTCATCGGTGCCTCTGTCTATCTTATGCTGTCGAAAAGCCTTTTACGCATCATCATCGGTACGGGAGTTCTCAGCCACGGCATACTGCTCATGCTGCTCACAATGGGCGGACTGAAACGGGGCGGCATCCCGGTGCTGGATGACAGTGTCCAATCCTACTCCGACCCACTGCCGCAGGCGATGCTTTTGACCGTCATCGTCATCACTTTTGCACTGACCGCCTATATGCTGGTCATTGCAATCCGTGTTTATAAAGAGCTGGGCACAGACAATGTTGAAAATATGAAAGGAGTGCCGAGAGATGATGACTGATATTTTACCTTTACTGCCCGTACTCGTACCGGTCATCGCAGGAATAGTGATGCTCTTTACCGGGAGGCGCAACGTCTACCTTCAAAGAGTCATTGCTTCGGCGACCGGACTGATACTTGTCATCCTGTCGGTCGTGACGATCATTTATATCGCCGGCAACGGCATGGCGGTGACACATGTCGGTAACTGGAATGCACCGTACGGTATCAGCATGGTCATTGATATGCTGGCTGCACTCCTGCTCTTTGGCACAGCTATTGTAACGTTCACAGTCGTTGTCTTTTCATTCCAGTCCATCGGTGCCGTAAGAGAGCGCTTCTTCTACTACCCGATGGTCATGTTCATGATCACCGGCGTGAACGGTGCTTTCATCACAGGTGACATATTCAACATGTTCGTTTTCTTTGAAGTGTTCCTGCTTGCATCCTACGTGCTGATTACGATCGGCGGGACGAAAATTCAGCTGCAGGAAGGCTTCAAATATTATCTTGTAAACGTCATTTCGTCGAACTTTTTTGTGCTTTCGGTCGCTTATCTTTATGTCTCCGTCGGTACTCTGAATATGGCGGACATACACCAGAAACTGTCAGCATTCGAAGGTGATGCGGCCATTCTGACAATCATCGCGGTAGTAATGCTGTTCGTCTTTGCAACTAAAGCCGGACTGTTTCCATTCTACTTCTGGCTGCCGGGATCATACTTTGCGCCGCCGATTCCGATCATGGCACTTTTCGGTGCACTGCTGACAAAAGTCGGCGTCTATGCAATTGCAAGAACATATTCACTGTTTTTCATAGACAACATCGGATTTACCCATCAGATGCTTTTGTTCCTGGCGGTACTCACTATCATCATGGGCTCGATCGGCGCGCTCGCATACACTGATATGAAAAAGATCATCATTTACAACATACTGATCGCCATCGGTGTCATCACCGCCGGATACGCAATGATGGACGAGGCAGGCACAATCGGTGCCACGTACTATCTGATCCATGACATCATCATAAAAGCCGGGCTGTTCTTTCTGATCGGCTTCATCATATACAGAACAGGTGAAAGTGACATCAACCGACTCGGCGGACTGATCAAGATCCATCCCGTTGCCGGCTGGACATTCTTCATCGCTGCACTCGGGATTGCGGGTGTACCCCCGTTCTCAGGATTTTACGGCAAACTGTTCATCACGGAATCACTCATCGACAACGGTCACGTGTTTTCAGCAATCATCGTACTTCTGTCAAGCCTTGTCGTGCTGTACTCGATTATGCGCATATTCATCTCGGTATTCTGGGGCGAAAACATGGACTTTTCAAAATTAAAACCGATCAGCTATGATAAGCTGCTCTTCTCATCATTCGTGATGATCGCACTTGTCGTCATACTCGGTTTCGGCGCAGATATATTCTACCCGATCTTTGAAAGTGCGGCACAGTCATTGTATGATCCGGCAAGTTATTCTGGTTACCTGTTGGAGGTGGAATAAATGGCAATGCAGATTATGATTAATATTACGCTCGCGTTCATATGGGTGCTGATCGTTTCCGACCTTTCCCTCGGCAGTTTACTATGGGGGTACATCATCGGGATCATACCGGTATATGTCATCAGAAGATTTCTGCCGGGCCGGTTTTATCTGATCAGGGTATACTATGTCATGAAGCTCATTGTCGTCTTTGCGAGAGAACTTATAAAGGCAAACTATGAACTTACGAAAATTGTTGTCAGCCCCAAGATAGACATTCATCCAGGATTCTTTGCATACCCGTGTGAGCTTGAGGAAGAATGGGAAATCGCCTTGATTTCCGTATTGATTTCACTCACACCCGGAACATTGATCGTTGCCATTTCCGACGATTATTCAACCATTTATATCCACGGGATCAATGCGCTGGATGTCGATAATGAAATTGCGACGATCAAAAACAGCTTTGAGAAGCTGATTCAAGAGGTGAGCAAACCATGACCACATTTTTAAATATTGTCGTCATCATCAGCACCATAATGTTTGCGCTGTCGCTCATCGGTCTTGTGTACCGCATCATCGTCGGTCCGTCGCTTCATGATAAAATTGTCGCCCTGGATGCATTTGGCATTATGCTCATGGGTATAATCGCATTGACCGCAATCACTCTGGGGTCGATATATTTCATCCCGATCATACTGCTCATCGGTATTCTGGCATTTCTGTCAACCATCGCCTTCTCGAAATATCTGGAAAGGAATGTGATTATAGATGATGATAGAGATAATGATGAATAGTATCATCGCTTTTCTCCTGCTCGGCGGAACGATCATGAGCGTCCTTGCGGTCATCGGCATACTGAGACTGCCGGATATGTACTCCAGACTGCACGCAACAACGAAAAGCACGACACTCGGCGTCATCATGATCATGGCAGGTGCGTTCCTCTACTTCTGGTATGTGGAAGGACTGATCGAGACGAACCTTCTGCTCGGCGCCCTGTTCATACTGATTACCGCTCCCGTGTCGAGCCACCTGCTGTCGAGAAGTGCATTCCACGCAGATGTCAAACCGTATAAGCTGACGGTGCTGAACGACCTGAAAAGGGATGAAACCAATCCGGACGCAGAAAACGATCCGGCCAGGGACCTCGTAGAATAAAATTATATATAAAATAAAAAGCACACGGGGAAGAATGACTGGTTCAGTCATTCTTCCCCGTGTGCTTTTTTTAATCATAATCGTAATTTTTACCAAGTTTCTTCAGTCGTTCCTTTTCCCTTTCGACATCCATCGCATCTCCGAGTTCATCCATATGTGCTGCATCATTCATCTTCACATTCGTCCTGTAGGCAGAACGAGTGACGGCCAGCGCAGCCAGCGGCGCCGTCATGAAGACGAAAATGATTGTCAGAAACAGTTTGAAGTTGAAAGCCTCTTCTGTGACGATGAAGAAGATTACAGCGCCCGTCATGATGCTCATGACACCGAGCGTCGAACTTTTCCCTCCGGCATGCGTTCTGCTGTAGACATCACGCAGTCTCACCAGTCCGATGGAACTGACGAAAATGAAAAAGGTCCCAATGATTATAAAGATGCTTGTGATGATTTCAGTCATTGTCAATGACAACACCCCTCTCGAGGAATTTCGCCATTGATATCGTACCGACAAAACCGATGATGGCGACGACTAATGCAATATCATCATACACGATGGTCTCCTGAAGTATCATGATAAGACCAATGATTCCGATCAGCATCATCCCGAGTGTATCCAGAGCAAGAATCCGGTCACTTACCGTCGGACCGATTACCGCCCGTATGAGGACGATGGCAAGGGATAGGGATGTCACGGCCAGACATGTATATAACACGATATCAAACATTATTTCGTCACCTCCTGTATGGCTTTTTCGAATGAGCCTCTGATTTCTGCAACCATTTCATCTCTGTTGTCCACATCGATGGAGTGAACATAGATCGTTCTGCCGTCCTCGGAAAAATCCATCGACACCGTACCAGGTGTCAATGTAATCAATGCCGCGAGCGTCGACCTTTCGATTTCGGTTTCAAGGCTTGTTTCCACTGCGATGATTCCAGGCTTATTTTTCAGCCTGGGACTGAGCACGATCCGGACAACATCTATATTCGCTTTGATGAGCTCAACTAAAAACAGCAGTACGAGTTTTACGAATGCAACCACTCTCGTAAAATAAAAATCAAATTCCATAAATCTCCGCAGAAGATAGAGGATCAGCACCCCGATCATGAAACCGAAAACGAAGGTCGGCATGGCGTAGCTGTCCTGCAGGAACATCCAGATCACAGCAATCAACAGATTGATCAAAAATTGAAATATCATATCATCTACTCCTTAAGTACCGCATTCACATAATTTGACGGTTCCAGAATCTGTTCCGCTATATGAAGTGAATATGTGAAAATCGGTTCGGCTGCAAAGCCCAGTATTACCGAAAATGCAACAAGCGGTGCGATAGGAATCAACAGCTTCGTAACAGATACTTCACTCTGCTTTTCAGTCAGTTTATTCTCTCCCCAGAACACATAACCGAAAATTTTCATCATGGAAAACAGTGTCAGCAATCCGACCAGAAGTGCCACTGCGGAAATCACCCACTGGCCTTCCTGGAAACCGGAAAGTATGATCGGGAACTTACTGAAGAACCCGCTGAGCGGTGGTATGCCTGCTAGTGATACGGCCGCGATGAAAAACGACCATGTCAATACAGGATGTGACTTGATCAGTCCGCCCATCTCCCTGATCTGCGTTGTTCCGGTGACCTTCTCAGTGGCGCCTGCCAACAGAAATAATGCTGTTTTTACAAACATGTGGTGGACGATGTAGTATATCGCCCCGGCCACCGCAAGTGGTGTGAAAATACCGAGCCCCATTACCATGTAACCGACCTGGGAAATGATATGGTATGACAGTATGCGTTTGAAGTCATACTGTGACACGGCACCAAGAACGCCGAGGAACATCGTGAAGCCAGCAACCGTGACAATGAGGCCTTTATGTGTGAATGACGGCTCATGATGGAATATTAATGTAAACATGCGGATGATAGCGTAAATACCGACTTTGGTCAGCAGACCACCGAATAATGCTGCAATTGCAGCCGGCGGGCCATAGTATGATTTCGGCAGCCAGAAATATAATGGGAACAATCCGCCCTTGGCGCCGAATACTATGAAGAACATTACCGCTATCGCAGTGACTATTCCCGGCTGGTTGATTTCAGCGACCCTTTCCGACAGGTGTGCCATATTGACAGTACCTGTCACGGAATAAATCCATGCCACTGCCATGATGAATAACGCTGAACCGAAAACGTTCAAAATGACATATTTGAATGATTCCCTCAACTGATACTTCGTCGCGCCGTTCACTATCAGCACGTAGGACGACAGAAGCATCACTTCGAAGAATACGAACAGGTTGAATATATCTCCTGTCAGAAATGCACCGTTCACCCCGACGATCAGAAAGAAATAGAATGGGTAGAAATAATACTTTTCCCTCTTCGATGAAATTGTACCGAAAGCAAAGAACAGACAGGCTGCTGCAAGTATCGAAGTGATCAGCAGCATCAGCGCGGCAAGGTTGTCCAGCACAAGTATGATACCATACGGCGCTGACCAGTCACCCGCTTCGAGTATAACTGTATCCTGCTGGTATGCAACCACTGCTAGATAAATGGAGAGCCCCACCAGTATCAATGAGCCGATGCCGCTGATTATCCTTTGAGCCCTGGAGTTTTTTGCAAAGAATACTAACACCGCTCCAACGATGAATGGAAATAATATGGGTAATACAATCAGGTTACTCATCTTTGGCTCCTCTCATATCATACAGGTCCACACTTTTATGCTCCTGATACGTGCGATATACAAGAACGGATACAAAAGCTGTGATACCGAAGTTAATTACAATGGCTGTCAGAATCAATGCCTGAGGCAGCGGGTCGGTGTAAGATCCCGCTTCAAGGAATAAAAGTGGCGGCGCCCCTCTCTGGAGACCGGCCATCGTCAGTAGGATCAGGTGGACACTGTGAGACAGTAACAATGTACCGATCAGTACTCTTAAAATATTTCTCGAGAACATCAGATATACAGCTACGGCAAATAACAGACCGATGACTGCCGACATAACTATCTCCATTAAGAATCATCCTCCACTATTGTTAATATGAACGTCATAGCTGCACCGACCACAAGAAGGTAGACCCCCAGGTCGAATATCAGTGCCGTCGTCAGTTCGACTTCTCCGAATAATGGCAGTTGGAAATAGTCGAAAAACTGCTTTAAATATGGGTAACCCGCAATCCAGGAAATTATTCCCGTAAAAGCGGCCAGCAGCAGGCCGATACTCATCATATATGTGTAATTGAATGGCAATGATTCCTTGATGGTACTCACTCCGAAAACCAGATACATCACAAGTATCGCAATCGCAGTCATCAGACCGCCGATGAATCCGCCGCCGGGCGCGTTATGCCCGGAAAAGAACAGATAAATCGAAAAGGTGACAACAACAACTGCAATCAATCTGATAAATACGCGGAACATCATATTATTAGGTTTATTTATCATACATCGTCACTCTCCCCGACTCTCAATTTTATCAGTGATATCACACCAAGTGCCGCGATGCCGAGAACAAGCAGTTCAAGCATCGTATCCAGACCACGGAAATCCACAAGGATGACGTTAACCATGTTGTAGCCGCCGCCCAGGGATTTCGAGTTCTCTATGAAATATTGGGATATGGCTTCGAATGGTGTCATCTGGCCGTATGTGAACGCGCTGATTGACACAAATGTGACCATCAGTCCGGACATGCCTGCAACAACGATATTGATCGACTTAGTAAGCGGCGCAATATTATCTTTGGTCAAGTTCGGCAAGTGATAGAATACCGCCATGAACAGGATGACCGAGACAGTCTCCACCATCAGCTGGGTCAATGCCAGATCCGGTGCCCTGAAGACTGTGAAGATGAACGCTACAAGGAAACCGACAAAACCTGCAAGGATGATTGCAGTCATACGGTTATTTACTTTTGGAAGCAGTATGATCGTGACTGACAGTGTTGCAAGGATAACATACATGAACAAGTCGATATCGCTGGCATTTTCCATACTGAAATGGAAACCTTCAAACCGGAACATAGTGTAGGTCATCAGACCGACGATGAAGATCAGCATGTAGACGAGATAATCCCTGAGCATGCCTGTCATCTGGGCCCGCGTGATGAGCTGGGAACCTTTGATCAGTGCATCATAACCATAATCGTATACCGTCGTAATGATATCCTGTTCTTTCTGATAGATGCCAAGTTTCGACCATTTGTCCATGGTCATATAGAGAATCGTTCCGATGATTACAACACCAATCGTCATCGTCAGTTCAAGATTGATGCCGTGCCAGTGGTAAATATCCACATAGAAGCTTGAACCTTCACTCAATATGCCAGGCAGGATCGACATCATTGCCGGCTCTATGACAGTGTATGCAAGCATATTCGGGAATATACTGATTACCAGCACTGCAAGCACAAGTATGATCGGGCTGATCAGCATGCCAATCGGTGCCTCATGCACTTTCTTGACCGGCAGCATGTCCGGTTTGAATTTACCTCTGAACGTTCTGAAGAAAATGATCGCACTGTAAGTGAATGTAAAAATGCTCGCTATCCATGCGATCACCGGCAGTATAAAACCGATCGTGTCACCGTTCCACATGTCATATTGGACAACATTCATAATACCGGTAAAAAACAGCTCCTTCGACAGGAAACCGTTGAACGGCGGCAGACCTGCCATCGCAGCCAGACCGATTACAGAAAGCGTTGCCGAAATCGGCATGATCGTCATCAGACCGCCGAGTTTTCTTATATCCCTCGTGCCCGTTTCATGATCGATGATACCGGCAACCATGAAGAGGCTGCCTTTGAATGTTGCATGGTTGATCAGATGGAAGACAGCGGCAAGGATCGCCGTCGTATATAATGCATTGTCACCGTCCATATAATAGAACGCAGCCGAGCCCGCACCGAGCAGACTCATGATCATGCCCAGCTGACTGATTGTGGAGAAGGCGAGTATCGCCTTCAGATCTTTTTGGCGAAGAGCGGATATACCGCCCCAGAGCATTGTGAAAATACCGAATGATGTGATGATCCAGAACCATTCCGCACCGCCGCCGAATACCGGCGTCATTCTTGCCACAAGATATATGCCCGCCTTGACCATCGTTGCCGAGTGCAGGTATGCACTGACCGGTGTTGGCGCTTCCATTGCATCCGGAAGCCAGATGTGGAAAGGGAACTGCGCGGACTTTGTGAACGCCCCGACCAGCACCAGGATCATTGCCGGTAAAAACAGCTCGTGGTTCATAATGATGTCGGAACCGGCAATCATTTCCCTGATGCTGAATGTTTCAGCCATGACATACAGGAGCGAGAATCCCCCGAGCATCGTTAAGCCGCCGAATACAGTCACGTACATCGACTTCTGTGCTCCGTATACAGATGCGTCCTTCGTATACCAGTAACTGATCAGAAGCGCTGAGGAAATACTTGTGACTTCCCAGAATACATAGAGGACGATGATATTGTCCGAAAGCACGACGCCCAGCATCGCACCCATGAATAACAATATATATACGTAAAAATGATTCAGCCGCTCTTTCTTACCCGCCAGGTAATAGATCGAATACAGGATGACCAGTGTCCCGATCCCCGTAATGAGCAATGCGAACAGCAGACTCAGTCCGTCTACGTATAAATCGAAATTGATGCCGAGTGACGGCACCCATTCAAATCTTTTCATCACAGTGTGCCCGTCAGATGTCGTCGGTAAATACGACACAAAATAAATGAACAGAACAAGCGGCACAATCATAACGAACCAGCCCGTATGAATCTTTCTTAAATACTTGAATAAAAATGGCACCAGCAATGCAAATAGAAAAGGTGCAAGTACCGCAATGTGTAATAAAGTCATGTTCGATCCCCCAATATTCCTGATAAACAATGATTACCTTTTCATAACTGATTTTTGTCAAAACAAAAAGGAGCCATCGTTAAAATAGACATAGTTATGCCCTGGTGACAGACTCCTCCGGATATTTCTGTATATTCATTTTATAAATGTTATTGCGAATTTTCAGTCAACAACATCGAGATTAACCTCATGAATTTTTGCCCGGTTAACCCCTTCAATTTCTTATAGAAGTAATCATAACAAAAATAAAGCGCTTTTGTACACTGAAAATCGATTTATTAGTGTATATTAACACTATAATTGTCGGATGACAAATTTAGAAAAAATATTGGGTGTTTATCTTTTCTTCTTAACGGCCATCGTGCATCTGGAGACGCACGTCAAATTATCATTTTCATCTGTAATATCTATTTCCCACACCTGTGTACTTTTTCCTTTGTGACGCATTGTGGCCGTTGCATATATGAGGCCGCCCGAGACCGTCCGGAGATGATTCGCATTGATCTCCATGCCAAAAGTGATCTCATCTTCCCCAATCAGCCTTGAAGCACCGACAGAAGCGGCGGTTTCCGCCAGGACCACATTGGCACCGCCGTGGATAAATCCTTTCGTCTGATGGACTTTCTTAGTGATGGGCATGGACATCACCATATGGCCATTTGATTCACTGACCACTTTGATATCCAGAAATTCAAGCAGGTTTGAAGGTTCATTATGCGTCATATCAGATCACCCTCCACCGCTTTGATGACCGACCTGATCAATACACCGGTCGCACCTTTCGGACCGTAGGCGTTATTTTTCGAACGCGTGCCTGTGCCTGCGATATCAAAATGCGCCCACGGACTGCCGTTGATGAACTGGCGGATAAAACCTGCTGCAAATGAAGCACGCCCCGGTTTTTCCACATGATTCGTCAAATCAGCGACTTTAGAAGACTTGACCGAACGCTCTTCCTTATCTCCAAGCGGCAGTCTCCACAGTTCATCGCCCACTTCCTGTGACAGATCGAAAATCGGTGCAACAAGCTCCTGGTCTTTATTTGTAAATACACCTGTACGTTCATTGCCGATGGCTGCTATTACAGCGCCTGTCAATGTCGCAAAGTCCAAAATGATGCGCGGCGAGTACTGGGATGCATGGAAGACGGCGTCTCCGAGTACCAGTCTGCCCTCGGCATCGGTATTTTTCACTTCGACAGTCTGACCGCTCAGTGAAGTGAAGACATCATCCGGTTTCATGGCGTTGCCGCTGATCATGTTTTCTGCGAGCACAACAGTCGCAACAACATGGACCGGCAGTTTCATTTCAACGATGCCCTGGATCATGCCGATGACATTGGCAGCACCGCTCAAGTCATACTTCATCCCCGGCATACCCGTCTTACTCTTGATTGAGTAACCACCCGAGTCATATGTAATGCCTTTGCCGACCAGTGCGACCGGTTTGATATCATGCGCATCGGGATGGCGGTATTCCACTGTGACGAGACGGGGTTTATTTTCAGACGCCTTGCCGACGGCCGTGATCAGACCGTAGCCTTCATCACTCAGATCGAACTCGTCCTTGATCTGGATGCCGACATGGTCTCTTCCTTTGAACATGGTTGATATTTTGTCCGCAAATATTTCCGGTGTCATATAGTTCGGCGGTGTTTCTGAAATATCCCGTGCGCTGTTCACGCTCTGCCCGATGATCATTCCTTTCGTGACATGCGCCTCGACAGGCTCCATTGAAGTGACCGTCAATTCGAACGACTCGAGAAACGGCCTTTCCTCACGGTGTTTTTTACCGCTGTACTCATAGACGCTGACGTGGGCCATGTAGCCGATAGCTTCAGCAGCCCCGACGTCGCCGCCGAATGTTTCAAACAACAGCTGGGCGCTCGTCTCATCATTCTTTTTCAAGTGCTGAAAAAGTCTGCCGAATGCTTTATGCATCTTATGGCTGTTCATGTCCTGACTATTCCCAAGACCGATAGCGATGATTTTTTTAACCTCTGTCTGTATCGTCACGCCTGTCGATGTGATTTCGCCAAATTTGGTGGATAACACTTTTTCTTTCACCAGATCTTCCAGCACACCGTTCAATAATGAATCCACATCATCAAAGTTACTCAAATCATGCAGATTATCAGGCAGGCCGATGATGATCGGTTCTTCTGATAATTCATATCTTTCCAAATACTTGATATTCATTGCTACTCTCCCCTTAAAACATTTTATATCCTGCATTTCTTAAATATCTGATTGTGAAACCTGCCAGGATGACACCTATAAAACCGCTTCCGAGCATCAGGATGTTCGGCAGGTCCAGAGCTGCAATGCCTTCATATGCAGCCTGGAACGACTGCGCCGGGTTTGTCAGGTAGCTGAAAGTGGATATTCCATCCATCATCAGTATGATGATGAAAGGATAGACGACCACCATGAGCCAGGTTGTTTTCAAGATCATATTCAGGATGAAGCTGATGCCGTAGAATAAGACGAAAAATAAAACCATCGATATGACCAGTTGGATAATGATTGCCACGTTTTTAACCTCCAAAAAAATAAGCATGGGCAAGAAAGCGCCCATGCCTGTTCATTACTTTTATAAAAATTTACCTTTGGAATAAGCGAGGAACGGGCCGCCGATCTTGAAGACCGCTCTTGTGTCGATGACACGTTTTAAGAATGCCGCTCTTGCACCTTTGACTTCACGGTTGAAGACAACGCCGATGCCTTCGTCGGCCCCGAGTGAACATACTGTACCTTTATCATCAAATTCGAATGTTTCCAGTCTGTCTCCATTCAACTTGTTTTTGATGTTTTTAGCAGTCAGTTCACCAAGCTGCATTGCAATCTGTGCCGTTGTCGGATGAGGTCTTGCGTTTTCACCTTCACCGTTCATCACTGCTGCAACATCACCGATAACAAATATGTTGTCATAGCCGTCGATTGTCAGGTCGGGATTCGTCACGATACGCCCGCGTTTGACGCCTTCGAACGATTCTTCCATCAGGCTGTTGCCCCTGACACCTGCAGTCCAGATAACGCTGCTCGCTTCAAGCTGAGTTTCTTCATCATCCACTTTTACAACGAAACCTTTTTCATTCGCTGCAACAATCGGTGTACCGATTTTGAATTCGACACCTTTACTTTCAAGGAAATCGACAGCGTACTGAGTCAGTTCGTCACTGAACATCGGCAGCATTGACGGTGCCGCTTCAACACACGTGATTTTGACATCGTCGTAGTCGATATTGTGCTGTTTCGCAAGCTCGGGAATGCTTTCGATCAGTTCACCTAAAAATTCAACACCTGTATACCCGGCGCCTCCGACAAGTATTGACAGGTCGCGGGGGTCTTTTGAATTTTTATAATTGATGAAGTTTCTTTCGATTTCCTGACGCGCCGCTACAGCCGTCTCCGGGCTTGTAATCGTCTCGGCATACTGATCCATGCCGTCGATGCCGAATGACTCACTTTCAAATCCTAATGCCACAACCAGAATATCGTATTCGAATTCACCCTGGTTTGTTTCTACACGCTGTTCATCACGGTGGATGGCAGTCACTTCTGCCGGTACAAATCTGACTTTTTGAGTGTTGATCACTTTTGTAATCGGGTATGTAGCTTCTTCCCAATGGATCGTGCCTGCCGCCACCTGGTGCAGCCAGGTAGACTCATAATGATACTCATTCTTGTTGATCAGAGTGATATCTGCATCCTGGAAGCCCAATGTTTTCTGTAATCTGGTCACTGTTGTCAAACCGGCATAACCTGCTCCGAGTACAAGAATTTTCTTTCTCTCAAAACTCATAATTAATGTCACCTTTTCCTCATAAAGTATATTAAATATATTTACACCATAAATAAGACCGCTAATATTAATATCATTATTAATATTAGCGATTTACTTCACATATTTCAAGAGTTTTTGATAATTAATTAACAATCTCCGGGAGCGCCTGCATTTGTCTTGGTCCTGAATGATGCACCACATCCGCATGATAATGACGCATTTGGATTATCGATTGTAAAACCGCCGCCCATGAGCGACTGCTTGAAATCGATAACGGTGCCGTCGATGACTGGTGAATCATGTTTATCAACCAGCACTTTCACACCATGAAATTCATACTCTTCATCGTTTTCACTTTTTTCTATCTCTGCTGCCATGCCGTAAGTCAGGCCTGTACAGCCGCCACCCTGGACTTTGAATCTTAAAAAACCTTCAGGCATGTCGTTTTTGAGAAGCATGTCCTTCACTTCGTAAGCTGCACTTTCTGTGAGTTCAATCTGAGTCATATTATCTTCCTCCATTACTTATATTATATAAGAAGTTATTTTACAGCTCAAACTTTACGTCTATATTAAAAAATCGTATTGATCTTCTATTTCCTGTTGTTTTTCAATCTGTTTATAAATTTTTATCAGCAGATCGGGAGCAGACTGTGCACCGACAAGCTGGCCGTTGACGATGGCAAATGTCGCCTTGCTGCAAATCCCGCAATTGTTGGTACACTCATAATCTAACACATCCACGTCATCATCTGCATCTAATTGCCTGTATACTTCATCAGAGCCCTTCTGCATATTCGCATTACAGAACTCGACAAGGTTCATCGGGTACATATCCGTCCCTCCTTCGTTCAAAAATAAAAAAACCGTTGGAACACGGAGTCCCAACGATCGGTTTAGAATACTTGTTCAACTTCAACGAACCCTGGCACTTCTTCGAGCATCGCTCTTTCAATACCTGCTTTAAGTGTAATTGTTGAACTTGGGCATGTGCCGCATGCTCCGAGCAGACGCAGTTTGACGATACCGTCCTCAACATCCACCAATTCGCAGTCCCCACCATCTCTGAGCAGGAAAGGACGCAGCTTCTCTATAACAACTTCGACTTGTTCATACATTGTATCTTGTGTTGTTGCCATCGGTAATTCCTCCAATCCTAATGATACAGATTCTATATATGTATTATAATAGATATAGAAGGAAAAATCCATCATCTTAAAGGAGGATGTTGCCTTGAAATATGTAGTAAATGTGTATGGAAGAACTACCCCGGCTGAAAACTCAGTCACTATGACCGACGCCGAAACATTGTGCACCCGTCTAAAGGAGGATTTCCTAAACAAATTTCCGGCAGATGATTTTCATCTCACTCTTATAGATATGGATGCTTCAGACAACTTGAGCGATCATGATGAAAATCTTATTGAACAGATTGACAACGGCGACCTGTCATCTCCGCTCGTCACCGTCAATGATCAAATCGCCGCTCATGGTGATATTGATGCGGATACTGTTATGAAGTGGCTGAAAAGAAAACGCAGTGAATGAATCTTATGATGACCCGATAAACAGAACCTCCGCCCTGAAATTTTTAAAGAGCAGAGGTTTTTCCATTTTAATGGGCGATTCTTAAGATACCGCGGGATTTCAATATACGGGCGAACATTACCGTCAGTGTGCCGACGATCAGGTCTTTTATGGCAAAAGGCACGACTGTGATCATCAGCGCTTCAATGACACCAACCGGGGTGCCGATGAGTACATTCATCACAAAGACAAAATATAATGCTCCGAATATGAACGTTACAAGAATTGCGAGATATGTATAGATGAGCGACTGATACAGCGGCTGCCCCTCCCTGACTCCGATGCCTGCTATGTAGGCAGCCGGGATGAAACCGAGTACGAAACCGAAGCTCGGTGATATGAAAGCGCCGATGCCTCCGCTTCCGGCAAATACAGGCACGCCGATCAGACCGACGAGCAGATATACTATTGTCGATAAAGCACCCAGCCTGGACCCCAGTATGAGTGCTGTGAGCAGAACCATCGGCATCTGCAGAGTAAACGGAACAGGCCCGATGGGCACACGAATCTGTGCACCGATTGCGATCAATGCTGCGAACAGTGCGACGAAAATCAGATGTTTTGTCTTCATTGAAAATCTCCTTTGTTGTTTTTTTATATCATAGCATGAAAATACCCTATTGTTAACTTTAAATATTAAATGGTTAACAATAGGGTGTTTTTGTAACTCTATTCTGCTATTTTATTCATCGTGATGTAGATGGATGAGTTGCCGTCACCATTTTCAAAGCCAATCATCTCGTCTTTTTCAAGATGGATGACGTCATCTTCTGCCACCTGGACTTTTTCATCATCGATTATAAATTCGCCTTTACCGGACAGAACATGCAAATACAGTTCTTTACCGGGATGGCTGTGGGATTTCATCGTCTGGCCCGCAGTAAAGTTCAAGAGGAACATCGAGCTGTTTCTGCTTTTGAAAATATCCACTTTGGTGAAACGACCTTCATCAAATGTACGCGCTGATGCGATTGTGTTCTTCTCCATAACATCCACTTCCTTTAACAATTATTTAACCTGAGTGAGCGGTTTTTTTCCTTCCAATACATTCGTTATATTGTCCACGCACAGCTGCACCATATTATCACGTGTCGCAACAGACGCACTGCCGATATGCGGAAGCAGTGTCATGTTGTCCATGCCGATGAACGGGTGGTCTTTTGAAATCGGTTCGCCGTCGAACACATCAAGTGCTGCAGCAGCAATTTCACCAGTCTCCACCGCTTCTTTCAAGTCCGCTTCAACAACGTGTGCACCGCGGCCGATGTTGATGAAATGTGCTTCCGGTTTCATTTTACCGAACGCTGATTTGTCGAATTTATATTTTGTCTCATCCGTCAGCGGAGCTGCACATAATACGAAGTCAGACTGTTCAAGGAGCTCATCGAATGACACCAGCTCTGCATCCAGGTCTGCCGCGTATTTGGACTCGCTGCGGTTATGGTAGATGATTTTACAGTCGAACCCTTTCAGTCTGCGTGCAAAGGCTGCACCGATCGAACCCATGCCGAATATGCCAATCGTTTTTCCGAACACATCCGTGCCGGCCATATGGTACGGGCTCCAGCCCGTCCAGTCGCCCGCTTCCAGTTCGCGGTTCGCTTCAATAACGCGGCGCGCAGATGTCAGCATTAATGTAAATGCCAGCTCCGCTGTCGTTTCTGTCAGCACTTCCGGTGTATTCGTGATGATCACATCATTTTCTTCAGCCTTTTCAAGGTCGATATTATCGTAGCCTACTGCGAGGTTGGAAACGACTTTCAGATTTTTCGCCGTTTCAAACATTTCAGCGTCGACTTTTTCACTCAGCATCGTCATCGCCGCATCTGCGTCCTTTATTTCTTCTAGGAACTGTTCTCGCGGCAGCGGGTCGCCCGCACTGTCCCACATGAATACTTCAAATTTTTCCTTCAGCTGATTCAAATGTTCATCTTTAATCTGTCTTGTAACAACCACTTTTTTAGTCATATTATATGCTCCATTCAGATAAGTTATTAATAGTATGTGTCGGTGTAATGTCCTTTTTCAGTACATCTTCGGTCCGGCTCACGCCTGTATCGACATGTATCGTATCCACACCGGCATTGATGCCTGTCAAAATATCCGTATCATAATTGTCGCCGATAAGCGCCACTTCATCCTTACCCAGTCCCAGCTGCTTCAGGGCACCGTCTAAAATAAAACCGCTCGGCTTGCCGATGGTTACCGGCTGGATACCGGTCGTTTCAATAAGAACCTGCTGGATTGCGCCGTTGCCGGGAACGATGCCATCTTCAGTCGGAAAGCGTTTGTCCGGATTCGTTGCGATAAAGGTCGCGCCGCCTGCAATGAGCAGCGCCGCACGGCTCAGCTTGTCATAGTCCACTTCCAGGTCGAGTCCCATAATGACAAGATCTGCATCCTCTTCTGTCAGAATGATGCCTGAGTCCTGCAGGATTTCCTTCAGAGACGGTGTGCCGATGACGTAAGCCGTACTGCCCCGGTGGTGCTGCTTGATGTAGGCCGCCGTCGCCATTGAAGATGTGTACATATTCTCCGGCGTCGTTTCAACACCCATGTCCAGCACTTTCTGCACCGCCTCTTCCTGTGATTTAGTCGCATTGTTCGTCAGAAATACGTAAGGGATATTCTTTTCTGTAAGTTTTGCGACAAAATCTTTCGCCGTTTCAATCAGTTCGGTGCCGTTGTACAAAGTACCGTCGAGATCTATCAAGTAACCTTTATAATTCATGTCATTCACCTTTGAAAGCGGTCACTACCTGACCGTCATTTTCTACAAACGCATTAATTCTTGATTTATAATTTTCAAAAGCAGAGAGATGTTTATTAAAATCATCTTTCATGCTCTTACGATCGAGTGTCGTGTACTCACGATTCAGTTTATTTCTCCATTTGAATGTTGCCTTGAAATCATCTTCATCCGCTTCAGACAGTGCACCCTCGGTCTTTAAGATGAACATCACATCCAGGTACGTTCCCGGATCTCTTAAAATGAAAGCGTCGATGATCATATTGCCGACGTCCACAGCGGACTCGATGAGCATATGACAAATACGCTCCAGTGCAAATCCTTCAGCATTTTTAAATTCTTTCGTGAGCGATTCGATATAATCGAGCCGCTCATCCAGTAATTGGCGATCTACAAAATACAAAGCCTACACTCCTCTACATTCTTTGTGGTCATGATAATATTATGATAGCATAATTTTGACAGTACAGTAGAAGCGGAGGAACAATGATGCTCGACTTTTTCTTATATGATGAAACAGAAGACACTCACTCAAGATACGTCGGATTTGTCGGCGACCACGGCAGATATGACCTCGCTATCATCCAGACAGGCAGATTTTTCGGCAAGGCACTCGTGCTGAACACACAGAGCAACCGGTTCGGCATTATCGGTTCTGATGACCTGGAAGAAGAGGGCTACATTGCCCACATCCTGGACCTCGAACCGGAACAGGGTGACGAAGTCGTCGAGTTTTTAAGCGACATCATCGTTACAGACTTCGGAGATATGGAGTAAATTTGAGCTGCGCACCCCTGGGTAGGGGCTGCGTGGCTTTTTTATGTTTGCCTGCTGTGAAGATGGCAAGGAAAATTGCCCCAACTTCACACGGAGGCACCTTTGCTGTGCAGATGGCAAAGAAAAATGTCGTAACTACACGCGAAAGCCTTCAAAGTCCTGCTCACTCAGCATTAAATATCAACCTAAGTGAGCAGGCTAACACAAAATCTGCTCACTCAGCAT
>NZ_FNFY01000043.1 GCF_900101075.1 Lacicoccus qingdaonensis
CCACATAAAATAATCTTCATCATCATTCTCGGGTGGTAGGATGACGTCCCGAAGGTATGTTCAAATGGCGCAAACTCAGTATCGGGAATACTTTCCACCAGGGCATTCACAGCCAGAGCGATATCATCTTCCGGAATGACGACTGCCAGATCGATTGGCAGTGTGATTTGGTTCATGTTATAATCTTTATACATAAGGTCCCTTCTTTCTTTGTTGGTGTCGTTACTTACATTGTATAAGAAGACCTTATTTTTGTCTTATATTTATATCATAAAAATTCCCCGGGGTAGAATTGTATTCTACCCCGGGGAATTCGACTTTAGGTGGGACTTTTGTCCCAACCCCGACTGATTCATCTGCTTCCACTTCACAAAACTGGTCTCACAGTGCATGGTATCGTTCAAAAACTCATGTACTTTTGAATAATATGTACATTGATTATTATACATGTTTTTGGACTCAATCTATATGAATAAAGGGCGATTTCACGCATACATAAAATCGTCCAATTAACGGTCGTTAATTATACTATCTCCATTATTTTACTGGGTTAATCTATCTTCAACTCATATGTTAGCTAAAAAAGAGAAAACCCCAGTGAAAGATATTCAAGATTATCCATCACCGGGATTCATTTTATTATGGGCACCGACATATTTTAAATACTGAGATAATAAGAGAATTGCAACTTTTGTTAAACTAAATGTTTTTCTCTTTTCAGATTTATTGTGCCTACTGAATCCCTAAAATAATGCCTGCATATATAGATATAGACATTAGAAAGGAAAAAAGTATTGAGAAAAAAACAGACTTCTTTCGCATAACTGAATAGATAGTCAAAAATAAGAATAAAAATCCTAGGACAAATAGAAGATAGTTTTCCGGACTAAATGACATAGTGACGTTAAAAATGTCTCTATGCTCTGCATTCTGAATAATGTTTACGATGTCTCCATCGTATAATACATTGAACAGCGGGGAGCCCCCCTCTGCTTTTATCAGATTATAAATTTGGTGAGGCGGCCATGATTGACCCATAAAAGCTGTTACTCCGAAAATCATTAAAGCATAACCACTTTCTAATTTTGCCCATTTTAACGGGTTGAATGAGTCTCTAGCCTGACATTTTCTAAACAAAAATCCATTTATAAAAGCAAATAATACGAGTGAAATAATCAATATATGTTTTATAAGCAGTGCCTGTCCGTAATTTACTATAAGGCTATTCTGATAATCCTGTAAAACAGACGAATTAACATCATCATATGATTCAATATCAATTTCCATAGTCAGGTAGCCTGTAATACTCGCTATAATAAGACATATTATCGCAACTGGTGTAAACCACTTCAAAAATGGTATCCAATTATCTTTATCTCTAGAAAACCAACTGATTATAAAAAGAATTCCTATCCATATAGTAATTGAAAGGAAATGAAGCGTATGTACAACAAACCCTTGCCACTCTGTAATGGTCGCCGCATGTGCGGAATATGTATAACCAAACAACATCAACAAAGTTACAGCCAATGCCCATATCTTCAAATGTAGTCTGATAGCAAATTTTTTCATTCTTAAAACAAAAATAAGTACGATAGAAACAATACTGATGAATAGCCAGGATCTGCCAATTTCAAAAGTCAGTAACACATTTTTCAAAGTAAACCAGAAACCTAAATCCACTGCCAATAGATTTGCTGTTCGATAGACTGGGAAGAAAGCAGTTATAGGTATTAAAATAGTAGCGAGATACAATAATTTTTTGGGTATTTTTAAAGTAGTTTTTTTGTTTTCGGGAATTATATATAAAATCAGAGAGCCAATCAGAATGGAAAAACTAACGTATAAGATAAATTCTGTCAAAGAAACTAAAATCAATTTAAACTAACCTCCTACCTCTTCCGTTTATCAGCCAACATCCCAATTGTTAATATCACGCCGGACATAATAAGGAATGTGATTATTACTGTGGTTAAAGAGATTTGCTCATCAGTGTTCTCTGATTGTTCACTGAGTATACTTGTGGATTCTGACGGTTCATTTTCTATGTTATCGCTATTATTATTTTGACTTTCATCCTTCAGGACTTCGTCTACATTATCTTTATTTTGATTCTGGTCATTTTGAGATTTATTATCCTTTGGTGAAGAAACTGAGAATGAATATTTATCCTCAATAGCATGACCGTCACTCCCAACTATTTTCCAATTCACTTCGTATGTACCCGCATTAAGCAAATCTTTAAAAGCGGCTTTCATTACATTATCTTCTATCTCAACAGCTGCAGGTTGGATATCCTGATTATTATTTTCCTCGGTGAGGTACAGGGTACTGACATTTTCAATTTTTGTACTAAAGGATAGTTCAATTGTGTCGATGCTCTCATCAAGTTGTTCCCCCTCCGCCGGGTTGGCTTCTTCTAAAAAGGAGTGTCCGTTGACCTTGTCAGACGGAAACGTTAAAAATAAAATTGCAGTAGCTATAATCAAGTATATTTTCTTCAACCCAAACATATCATTTCCTCCAAATCTAGATATTTTATATACGAATCATATCACTTACTAAATTAAAAAAATCATCTCTGTTCATTTTGTACTCAAATCGTCAAATCATAATTAAAACTGTGTATAAAGACACTATTTAAAATAGAAGCTGATAAAGGGGTTAGCAGGAGCATCTAACTCGCAACTGATGAGTTAGATGTTTTTTTGTGACAATCGGCTGCTATAGACGTATCATTGCTAACCTTCAATTTTTAAAAAATTTAAAGTTTTATTATAGAGAAACTCCCTTTCCTATTTACTGCGATTATTGCTAATCTTTAATTTTTTCCTCTTCAATGTGGGTTGAAACCTGTTCGAGAATGCTGAAAACATGATGATCATCAAGGCTGTATATCACGATTTTTCCGGCTCTTTTTGCTTTCACTAAACGTGAATCCTTTAAAGTTTTTAGTTGATGAGAAACAGCAGACTGTTCCATATCTAATGAAGTTGCAATGTTTCCTACACTAAGTTCTTCACTCTGCAACAGAAAAAGGATTGAAAGGCGCGTTGGGTCACTGATTACTTTAAACAATTTACTTATTGATTGAATAGTTTCTTTATCGACCGGATAAGCCGCTGGTTTGTCCATATATTTCATCCTTTCAAATGATTTTTCATTCATGTATATGATAACACATGGATGAAATGACACTGGATTTTTATTCATGGAACAAATTAAGATTACTTTTTGTTAGAGAGAGCAAATTCTACTTGGAGAAAAATACTTTTTATTGACAAAGCTTGAAAATTTACATATAATGAGTGCACACACATATGAATGAACAAACATATGTAAGCCGGAATCATTTTGATTTACATATGATCTGAAGCACGGAGTGATATTAAAAAATATCATATGCTATGCCCTCTTAGTATATAGGGATTCTTATAGAAATTTGGCACAAATAAAATTTGCTTGGAAAATAAAAAAGAAACTATGTTTGGAAAGGTGATAGAAATGGAAGCTGTTAATGAGCAACAATCACGTGATACACATTCTCACGACCACGACCATGATCACGGGAAGTTGCCGATTGTTCTGTATTTTATTGGACTAGGCCTGGCACTAATAGCACTCTTTTTAGATGGAGAAAATAATTTATTACAAAATAGTTTGTTTTCGATTGCTTCAATTATTGCGGGCTACCACGTTATTCTTCTTGAAGGAATTGGAGAAACCGTTCAAAATACTAAAGCCAAAAAAAAGTTTACACCAAACTCTCATATTTTAATGGGATTGGCTGCACTTGGTGCCTCATTGATAGGAAATTTTTGGGAAGGAACTTTGCTCATTCTCATTTTCTCTGGTGCGCACTTTTTAGAAGATTACGCAGAAGGTAGAAGTAAACGTGAAATCACAAAACTGCTTGAAATGAATCCCACCACTGCCAGATTCATAATGCCTGATGGCAATACACAGATTGTTGATGTTAGTGAACTAAAAGTGGGAGACCAGCTTCAGGTACTTAATGGAGATCAAGTACCCATTGATGGAATCATTTTGTCAGGAAGCACTTCCATAGACGAATCTTCCATCAGTGGAGAAAGTATCCCTAAAGAAAAGACCAAAGGAGATGAGGTTTTTGGTAGTACCATCAATGGAACAGGCACTTTCACAATGGAAGTCACAAAAGAAAATAAAGATACCGTTTTTTCAAAAATTTTACAACTGGTCAATCAAAATCAAAACAATCAAACTAAAGCTGCCAGTATCATCCAAAAATTTGAACCGAAATATGTGACAGGGGTCTTAGTTGCAATCCCACTGTTCGTTCTACTTACTCCCTTCATTATAGATTGGAATTGGTCACAAAGTATTTATAGGGGATTAGTCCTTTTAGTCGCAGCTTCACCATGTGCTTTAGCGGCAGCTACCGTATCTGTAACATTGTCGGCGACATCGAACTTAGCCAAAAGAGGCGTACTTTCAAAAGGGAGTTCTTATTTATCTCAATTAGCCGATATTCAAGCTGTTGCCTTTGATAAAACAGGAACCTTGACGAAAGGAAAACCTGAAGTGACCAATTATTATTTTGATGATTCTGTAAACGAAGAACATATCATTGATATCGTTGTTGCTCTTGAAAAGGAATCCAACCACCCTTTAGCAGATGCAATTCTAAGAAAGTTTGAACAAAAAAACAAATTAGCTATTGAAGTAGAAAATCAGATTGGGAGAGGGTTGACAGGTAATTACAAAGGTAAAAATTATCGGATCGGAAAAACAACTTCTTTTTCCGATGTTTCAGATAAATTTATTCGCTTAGATGATGAATGGGCGTCAGAAGGAAGAACAGTCGTATACGTAGCAGAAGATGAAAAGGTTATAGGGCTTATTGCCCTTATGGACATCCCTAGTGAATATGCAATAGGAACCATTGAGTACTTCAAAAAACAAGGCATACACACCACCTTAATTACTGGTGACTCAGAAATGACTGGAAAAGCTGTCGCTGAACAATTGGGAATAGATGAAGTAATTGCGAATGTCATGCCGGAAGACAAATCAAGGATCATAGACGAGCAAAAAGAAAAATACGGCGTAATAGCAATGGTCGGAGACGGTGTAAACGATGCGCCGGCTCTTGTGAACGCTGACGTTGGGATCGCTATGGGCGATGGAACCGATGTAGCGGTAGAAGTATCTGATTTAGTTTTAATGCAGAACAATTTATCAAGATTAGTTGAATCACATAACATTTCTTCTAAAATGAATCGGGTCATCTGGCAGAACATAATTTTTTCCATGGCAGTCGTAGCCTTTTTGGTTATAGTCAGTTTATTTGGTCTGACCGATATAGCAATCAGTGTCATTATTCATGAAGGAAGTACGTTGGTTGTCATTCTGAATGGGCTTCGTTTATTAAAATTCATATAATCCAATCAAAACCCAAAAATTTGGTTGTGTTGATAAGCCTTTGGAATTCATATGGGGCTGGGACATAAGTCCTAGCTAAAATCGAATTCCCCCGCAGTAAAATATCAATTTTACTGCGGGGGAATTTTTATATGTAAATATAAGACAAAAACAAGGCAGTCTCTTATAATGTAAGTAACCACACAAACAAAAAAAGAGGTGCCTTATGTATAAAGATTATAACATGAACCAAATCACAATACCATTGAATATAGAAGTGATGATTCCGGCCGATGACATCGCCATTGCGGTGAATGACATGGTGGAAAGCATCCCGGATGCCGCATTTGAAGACTTCGATCATCATTTTGGTGCGGCGTCTCACCACCCGAGGATGATGATGAAGATCATCCTGTGCGGCTATGCCCAGTCCGTGTACTCCGGCCGGAAGATCGAAGCGCTGCTCGGCGACAGCCTGCGGATGAAGTGGCTGGCGCAGCACCAGCACCCTTCATACCGGACCATCAACCGATTCCGGATCCATCCCCATATGAATGCCCTCATCGCGGAAGCCTTCATCCAATTCAGGATGCAGCTTCAAGCCAATGATTTAATTGATGATGAGGCGATTTTCATCGATGGCACAAAATTGGAAGCCAACGCCAACAAATATACATTCGTCTTCAGGAAGAGCGTCGAGCAGCACCAGGAGAAACTGCGGGCCCAATCAAAACTGATGTATGACACGATGTATGAGCAGATGATCATCCCGGCACTGCTGGAAGAATCCGAAGACATTGTAACGGATGCCCATTTAAACACGATGCATCAAGCATTGGAAACAGTGGAGAATGATTTGACAGAAGCGATTGATGCGACTGAAGATGTCCCGGACAGGAAGGCCATCCGATCCGAGCGATCTGTCATTCGAAAAGCCAAAAAGAAATGTGCGGACCTGCGAGACCGTGAGCTGAAATATACCCAGCAGTTGGCGATTCTCGGTGAACGGAACAGTTACTCGAAAACCGATACGGATGCGACGTTCATGCGCATGAAAGAGGACCATATGAGAAATGGCCAGCTGAAAGCCGGATACAACCTGCAGGTCGCATCGAATCATCAATTTGTTTTGGGGTATGATCTCTATCCGAATCCGACAGACACCCGCACATTGAAGCCATTTCTTGATACGATGCTGGAAACATTCCAGCATTTACCGGGTAAAATAGTGGGCGACTCCGGCTATGGCAGTGAATCCAATTATGAAATGATCATGGATGACTATGAGCGCACCGCTTTAATTCCTTACAACACCTACTACAAAGAAAAGAAGAAAAAATATAAAGATGATGAAATACATCCAGCGAATTGGCCCTATGATGCGACAAACGATTTATATATTTGCCCAGATGACCGGGAGATTCGATTTGACCGGTACACCAAACGGACGGACAAATGCGGCTACACCCGTTCATTCAAAATGTATGCATCCGATGATTGTAGCGGGTGTCCGCTTTATGACATGTGCATCAAAAGTGAGAAACGAATCAACAAACGGATTCAAAAGAATATGAACCTGGAGTATTTCAAAGCCCAGGTCAACCATCAGCTTTCAACGAAAGAAAACCGGGAAATCTACCAACAACGGAAGGTGGATATCGAAACAGTTTTCGGCAACTTGAAGGCGAATTTGTCGTTCCGACGATTTTCGGTGCGTGGGATGCGCAAGGTCAAAATCGAAACCGGACTGGCATTATTGGCGCTGAATCTCCGGAAGTTCACCCACATCTTGCGAACAAATATGAAAATAGACATGAAAAATGGCGAGGCATCTTTAAAATCAAGATGCCTCGCCATTTTCCTTAGTTTTCAGAGGCTTTATGTCCCAGCCCCATATTTTATGTAGCAAAAACATCTTCCAATGTCCATAAATACTTCATCATTGCACCATGCCCGACAATGGATGATGTGTTAAAATAATTGCAATAACGATACTGGGGAAGTTTTAATATGAATAAAAAACGTGTGCTCATCATCGCCATAGCTGCCGGTTCTTTGCTGGTCGGTGCGGCGATCGGTGCAGTGCTGAATTATTCGGAAGATCAGTTCGAAAACCAGGCGCTGGAAACGCTCCAGTCCACGGAAGGCAGGGACAATCATCATGCGGTCGGTGAAAACATCATGGAAAATGATTTCACGGAGGTAATGAATGCAAATGCTGATTTTAATGATATTATAAGAAATAACGAAGTCACAGTCGTGAATTTCTTTGCCTC
Organism: Lacicoccus qingdaonensis; assembly: GCF_900101075.1. GTDB lineage: Bacteria > Bacillota > Bacilli > Staphylococcales > Salinicoccaceae > Lacicoccus > Lacicoccus qingdaonensis. The sequence goes on from NZ_FNFY01000043.1 coordinate 7,680, forward strand.
GTGGTGTGACCCGTGCAAACGGGAAACGCCGGCGCTGAATGATTACCATCTCGATAATTTGGATGAGCCGATTGATATCATCGGCGTCAATATCAGCGACAGCACCACAAACAGGGATGCATTCCTCACTGAGTATGAAGTCGGGTATCCCATCTTCGAATTCACCGATGAAGATCAGGCGCTTGATGATTACAAAATCCAGCTGATGCCGACGACTTTCTTTGTCGATGGTGACGGGGAGATCATCAGGGCGTATATAGGCGAAGTATCGCCTGAACTTGTGACCAATTATATAAATTATGTTAAGGAGGCATCCTGATGGGTGTGCGTCAGGATTTCAAGAGCTTGAATGATTATTCAGCTTAGCTAGTCTCATCTGAGTCATGTGGAACCTGGGAATTATCCTTAATGCCGTGTTTCTCCTTAATCTTTTTTTCGTCAATTCAACGTCTACTTTCGCTTTCAACACTCTCCATTTCAAATCACTTTTTATACGTTTTTGCCCATGTAAAACACTTCCGATTGAGTATTTGATTCATTGTACCCTCTCGAATGTGTTTTTTATGCTGTCTCAAATATTTATCTTAGTCTATTGAGATTTGCTTTTCTATCAGTTCAATTTTATTCCCATAGACATTTCCTTATTTATATAATCACCTTATTCAAATATAGACTTGAATAAAGAAGCGAAAATGATTACACTATAATCAAGCAAATACTTGAATGAAGAGGTGAAATATGAGTAAGATCGATACTTGTGAAGTTTTTTGTTATGACGAAGAAAAAGTCAATCGGATTCAAGAAGATATAGAAACTGTTGATATATCAGGTGTTTCGCAGATGCTGAAGTCCATTGCCAATGAAAACAGGGCAAAAATCATTTATGCCCTGTGCCAGGATGAAGAATTATGCGTCTGTGATATCGCAAATATACTTGGTGTGACCGTAGCCAATGCATCCCACCATCTTCGCATCCTTTATAAAGAAGGGATGGTCACATTCAGAAAAGAAGGAAAGCTTGCCTTCTATTCATTGGAAGATCAACATATCAAACAGATAATGAAGATTGCATTAACACATAGGGAAGAAGTGACGGCCAATGTCTGAAAATACCACAGCTCTGACTGAAGAAGAAAAAAGTGTCTACCGTGTCCAGGGTTTCTCATGCGCAAACTGTGCAGGGAAATTCGAGAGGAATGTTAAGAAATTACCCGATGTCCAGGATGCGAAAGTCAATTTTGGCGCATCCAAAGTTTCTGTATATGGAGCGGCGACGGTCGAAGAGCTGGAAGAAGCAGGAGCATTTGAAAATCTGAAAGTGACTCCTGAAAAACCCAGACGACAAGGACAACCAGAAGCTAACAAAGAAAAGAATGTCTACCGTGTCGAAGGTTTTTCATGTGCGAACTGTGCAGGAAAATTCGAAAGGAACGTAAAAAAATTACCCGAAGTACAGGATGCGAAAGTCAATTTTGGCGCATCCAAAGTTTCTGTATATGGAGCGGCGACGGTCGAAGAGCTGGAAGAAGCAGGGGCATTTGAAAATCTTAAAGTGACTCCTGAAAAACTTCAAGAAGAAAGTGTAAAAGAAATAAAAGAGAAAGAAACATCTATTCCATTTTATAAGAAACACGGCACCCTGCTCTATTCTCTGCTGTTCAGTGTTTTCGGTTTCATTTCCATGTTTGTGAATGGCAATGACAATATTATGACGCCGTTGCTGTTCATCACTTCAATGCTTGTCGGAGGAACTTCAATGCTGAAAACCGGGCTCCAGAATTTAGTCCGGCTGGAGTTTGATATGAGAACACTGATGACGGTCGCAGTGATTGGCGGCGTCATCATAGGAGAATGGGCCGAAGTGGCAATTGTCGTTATCCTTTTTGCCATCAGCGAAACTTTGGAACGCTTCTCCATGGATAGTGCAAGGCAATCCATCAGTGATCTGATGGATATCGCCCCCAAAGAGGCACTTGTCAAACGCAACGGACAGGAAATGACGGTACATGTCAATGACATAGAAGTCGGTGATATCATGGTTGTCAAGCCGGGACAGAAAATTGCAATGGACGGCGTGATTATCAATGGCCACTCTGCAATCAACCAGGCTGCAATCACAGGTGAATCGGTGCCAGTTGAAAAATCACTTGATGATGAAGTGTTTGCAGGGACACTGAACGAAGAAGGCTTACTGGAAGTCAAAATCACCAAATTGGTTGAAGATACGACAATTGCCAAAATAGTTCATCTGGTTGAAGAAGCACAGGGTGAACGTGCACCTGCCCAGGCTTTTATTGATAAATTCGCAAAATATTATACACCCATCATTATGGGGATCGCAGTATTGGTTGCAATTGTACCGCCATTATTCTTCGGTGCCGCCTGGTCGACGTGGGTGTATCAAGGGCTGGCCGTTCTCGTTGTAGGTTGTCCTTGTGCCTTGGTGATTTCCACACCGATATCGATTGTTTCAGCAATCGGAAATGCCGCCAAAAAAGGGATTCTTATAAAAGGCGGTGTTCATCTTGAAGAAATGGGTGGACTAAAAGCCATTGCATTCGATAAAACAGGCACACTCACAAAAGGTGTGCCGGTTGTCACCGATTATCAACTTATTGATGAGCTGATGGATGAAAAAGAAATTTTATCAGCCATCACGGCATTGGAATATCGTTCTCAGCATCCGTTGGCATCAGCCATCATAAAGAAAGCGGATGATAATAATTTGCCTTATTCGGATATATCCGTTAAAGACTTTTCTTCCATTACAGGCAAAGGGATAAGGGGTAGAATCAATGACGAGATGTATTACATTGGCAGTCCTGCATTGTTTAAAGAGATAGAATCATCTAATTTCAGTGATAAAATTGAAAAAGATGTCAAAAGACTTCAGCAACAAGGGAAAACAGTCATGATTGCAGGCACAGAGAATACCGTCCAGGCAATCATCGCCGTAGCTGATGAAGTACGGGAATCAAGCAGGGAAGTGCTTCAGAAACTCCACGATGCAGGCATCAAAAAAACAGTCATGCTCACAGGTGATAATTATAGTACTGCCAATGCTATTGGTGAACATGTCGGTGTGACTGATGTACAATCAGAATTGCTGCCGCAGAACAAACTGAATGTAATCAAGCAATTAAAAGATGAATATAAAAATGTGGGAATGGTTGGTGACGGTGTCAATGATGCGCCGGCTCTCGCCGCTTCCACTGTAGGCATCGCCATGGGAGGTGCCGGTACTGATACAGCCCTTGAAACAGCAGATGTAGCTTTAATGGGCGATGATTTGAAAAAGCTGCCGTTCACCATTAAACTCAGCCGTAAAACTTTGAACATCATCAAAACGAATATCGCTTTTGCAATCGGCATCAAACTTATCGCTCTGCTGCTGGTCATTCCAGGTTGGCTGACACTTTGGATTGCAATCCTCTCGGACATGGGCGCTACAATTGTAGTTGCGCTGAATGGTATGAGACTCATGCGCGTGGAGGAAGATGAAGCAGAAGATGAACAAGTATTTGAAAATTCTCATGTCGAAATGTTGGAGTCCGCAAAATGATCGTGACGGCATTTACTGCTGTTGCAGTTTACGTAACGACAGGCATTGATTACCTTATAATATTGATTCTTCTGTTCTCACAAGTGAGAAAGGATCAGGTAAAGCATATATGGATTGGACAATATATAGGAACATTCATTATTATAGGTGCAAGCCTTCTGTTGGCATTGGGAGTGACCAATATAGTCCCCGAGCAATGGATGATCGGTCTGCTTGGTTTACTGCCGCTTTACCTGGGCATAAAGGTGTGGATAAAAGGAGAAGAAAATGAGGGTGAAGATGAAGGTAATATCCTCTCCCTGTTCTCTTCAGGCAGATTCAACTAATTATTCATAACGGTCACTTTAATCGTATTGGCTTCCAGTGCGGATGACTTTGCGATTTACATACCGTACTCCACCACTTTGAACATGATCGAAATCATCGTTGCCATCATTGTATTCATGATAATGGTCGGCGTCTTGTGTTTCGCCCGGCCGTTTGCTTCCTATGAACGGGGCACGAGCGAAAACCAGCATAAACTCATCCGCCGGTTCATCCCAAAAGGGCAGCCAATCTCCAAGATCAGCGACCGACAGATTCAGCGCATTCAACGCTGGATGAACGATTATCCAAGGGAGATCCTGGACTATCAGACGCCGCATGAATGTTTCGTTAAAGCATTCAAGCAGACACAACCGGCTCAAAGCGCGTAGTGTAAAATCGCCCCCTCCCCCGAGGGGGGGGCACACCCACCACTATAGGACTTTCACAACCTTCTGAATCGGGATCTCACAAGGTGGCTAACTTAAACTTGAAATTTACGTAAATTTTGATTTCCTTATGAAAGACAGAAAAATACAATTTAAAAACAGACCATCAGGGTTTATTGGTTCAATGTTTATCGGTACAGCATTTGGTGCTGGGTGGACACCGTGCAACGGACCAATCATTGGCGCTATTTTTGCAATGAGTGCGACTGAACCTAACAATGCTTTAATTTTAATGGTGGTTTACTGTCTTGGTTTTGCAGTACCATTCTTCATTTTGAGTTTCTTTGTATCCCGTACACGCTGGATGCTAAAATACTCAAATACAAGTATGAAGATTGGCGGTATCGTTATGATATTAATGGGTATCCTTCTGTACTTTGATGGATTGACTCAAATTATCATTTGGTTGCAGCCACTCTTTGGAGATTTTCAAGGATTCTAGTAATGAACTATATTTGAATGAATTTCATAATTCTAACCCCATGTCTCCCAACAGTTTTGAGAGTTAAAAAAAGAAGCACCTCCCCAAATCTTGTATAATGGTAGTTGACGAACAAACCATAAAAAGACTGAAGGAGTGCTTCTTATGACCATTATACGACAACCAAGCTTATTTGGCATCCAGGAATTATATGACATGGCACCTCCCCAAAAATATGATGCCATTATTTCTACGATAAATTTGGATAAAATTTATCATGCAGTAACGAAAAAGTCCCGACTTGGTGCACCTGAAGAGTTGAACTATGCCGCCATGATTATTTCTATCTTTGTTAGATATGTTGAACGTATCCCGATGATAAA
>NZ_FNFY01000034.1 GCF_900101075.1 Lacicoccus qingdaonensis
AGAAAAAGACTTCCGGATAAAGCGCCTGGAGTCATCTTTTAAGAATGCAAAAAAAAGAAATGAAGAGTTCCAGAATACAATTTTAAAATTAGAAACTGAACTAAAGATGCTAAAGAAGGACAAACCGGTAACAGAACAACGTGATATAAAAATAAAAGAAGAGAATAAAGAATTGAAAAATGAAATTCTCGAGTTGAAAAGAAGTATAAATAAACTTGAAAACTCTAATAAATTGAGTGAGAAAAGGCTTGAGCATCAAAAAGATTATAATGAAAGACTTGAGTTACAAAAAGATAAGTATAAAAATAGAATGAACCTTGTCGAAGAAAGAATGAAAAAATTTCTGCAGAAAAATGATTCAGAAGATTAATTTTTTGAAAGAAGGTTTTAAAACATGGATAGTAAAAAACTTGAAAAAAAGCTTGATGATTACCATAAGAAAATCAGCGGTAATTTCTCAATGACTTTAAATCAAATGATAAATGACCTGGATCCCTCAATCATGGCAAATGAATACAGTCGAACATACTCAAAGAGGGTTAGCGCCGATCCATTTTACTCAATGAAATTCGATGAAATGGGTCGTGAATTTGCATTGAATAAATTCTTACCTGCATTGAAGAAAATTCCTGAAAGTAATGGCAGCCGATTTTATAAAAAGCTCGATTTACATGTCGGTATAATATCTGACGAATTTTTATATAATGCTTTTATGGATGTAGTCAATTTAGAATATATTTCGAGAAATAATCCCCACATAAAAAAATATGATTTTGTTATATTTGCGACCACCTGGAAAGGTATAGATGGATCCTGGGAGGGGGCTGGACATCCAAACAATGAAAAACGTAAAGAAATGGAATCATTGGTAGATCAATTTAACGATATGGATATTCCAACCGTCTTTTACTCAAAAGAGGACCCTGTGAATTTTCATTTATTTAAATCACTGGCTAAAAATTGTAAATATATTTTTACTACAGCTTTGGAATCAGTAAAAAACTATCGTGAGTATACCGGCAATGATAATGTGGAAGTATTACAGTTTGGAATTAATCCTAAAATACATAATCCCGTAGGTTCAAGAACAAAATATGCAAGTCAATTCAAAGACCACATCTTATTTGCTGGAAGCTGGCTGTCAAAGTACCCGGTGAGAATGAGTGAAACCAAAAAGTTATTTGATGCTATATTAAGAGAGAAAGCACCATTTACAATAATAGACCGCAATTTGAGACTGGAAAACCCAAGGTATCAGTTCCCATCAAAATACCTGGGTAACATGGCTCCGCCTCTTCCTCATGATGACTTGATGAAACTTCATAAAGTTATCAGATGGAGTATTAATATGAACTCAGTAAAATATTCAGAAACAATGTTTGCAAATCGAGTATATGAATTGCAGGCTTTTGGCAATATTTTATTATCAAATTATAATACCGGTATTAACAATCTGTTTCCAAATGTACGCATAGTTAATACCGGGGAAGATTTTAAGGTTATTTATAATACATCTGATAATGATTTAAAAGACTTACAGGCTAAAGGGATAAGAAATGTATTTAAAGAACATACATCCTACGACAGAATCAGACAAATAGCCTCCAGAATTGGACTTTATTTAGAAGAGGATAATGATAGAGTACTTATTGTATTAAATAATGAATCAAAAGAAAATATAGATAACTTCGAGAGACAAATTTATGAGAACAAAAATTATGTAACATTAGAAGAACTGGATAATTTTGATATAAAAGAATATGGATACATTACATTTTTCAATGATGAATTTTTATATGAAGAGTATTATCTGGAAGATATGTTGAGTGGATTTAAGTATACGGACGTGGATTTTGTCACTAAAAATACTGAAGAAGAGTTTCACAATTATACAGGAAAATTTGTTGATAAATATAAAACAATGATTGATGCACGATCATTCAATGGAATCGATAAACTACGGGATTTAACCACCGGATATAACCTTGATGATGTTGAGATTATAGATCAGGCTATGGTAAAAGAACAGGAAGTTCATACCGAAAAGAAACTCAGCGTGATTGTACCCATTCATAATAATGGAACTTATTTGGAAGAGAAGTGTTTTGCAAGCCTGAAACGGTCAAGCAGTTTTGATAAAATGGAAATCATTTTTATAAATGATGGCAGTACTGATGAAACCACGTTGAAAATTATCAGTAGATTAAGAAGAAGACATCCCGATATTGTTTATATCGAAAACGAGGCAGGTTCAGGCAGTGCCTCAAAACCGAGAAATCAGGGAGTTCGTGCAGCGACTACTGAATATATCACATATCTGGATCCGGATAATGAAGCCACAGGTGACGGTTACCATTACTTATTGAACTTAATACAGGACCAGGGTGTAGATATGGTAGTCGGAAATATTGTTAAAGAAGACAGCCACAGGCGTATCGGCGGAAAGTATACTGACATTTTAAAAAGAAATAACAAAGGTAAAATGTTCGTGTCCGACCCGAAAGATTTTTTAATTCGATCTGATATGAGGGTACAGAGTATTCAGGCAGTCATTGTTAGAAAGTCTGTAATTATTGATAATGATTTAATCATGGTTGAAGGCGCAGCAGGACAGGATACAATGTTCTATCAGGAACTTGTATTGAATTCTAAATCATTATTAGGAACAAATAAGTATATACACATATATTATGCTGCTGTCACAGGCAGTGTCACTAATACAATTTCACCTAAGTTCTTTGAAAAATATTATAAGCTGGAATTAGAACGAATTCCTTATTTAAAGAAATATGGGTTAATGGATACTTATTTAGAAGTGAGATTCAACCCTTATGTAAAACAGTGGTATCTTACAAGGTTGGAAAAAGTGGCGCCTGAGCATAGGGAAGAGGCGATTAGAAAGTTTTTAGATATAATCGGTTTATATGAGGAGTATGGACCAGAATATGATTCTGAATTGGAAAATGCTTTGCAATCGTTGAAGGAAGAAGTCAGATACTAATATCATATAGAATATTTAAAGGAGAAAGCAAAAAATAGTCTTTCTCCTTTAAATTTGTTGACTGTATATAATATATCAAAAATAGTTTGATATAATAAAAATGTGAAGAACTATTTTAAACATTAAAAGGTGGAAATATCTTGAAAACTATAAAAATCAAAGATATAGATGTTTTTAAATTACTAAATCATGGTAAGAAGCGGACTGAATCAATCGCAAATAGCGCATTGAAAAATGTGATCGTTCCATTCCCCGGTTTTGATTCAACTAATTTTAACGAAAACATGTGGAGTGAATCTAAAAGTCAGAAGTATGGAAATAGTTATATTTTATATATTCACACGCTGAGAGTATGCGCTGAACTTATGAATCATTATGAAAAAACTGAAGAAATCGAATATTTTAATAAATCGGAGGAAATTATCCTTTCCTGGATTGATTATTCAAAAAAGGAAGACGTTCATAAGATGGTATGGTATGACCATACAACGGCAAACAGGACGCAGGTCATTATTCAATATCTGTACCTTGCCCAGCAACTTGAACGAGATATAAATTATGATATGTTCGATGAATTACTGCATAAACATGGAGATGTTATGGTGGATGATAATATTTACAATCATAACAATCATGGTTTGATGATGGATCGTTCACTTATGATTCTCGGAAATATTTTAAATGATGATCTATACAAAGAAAAAGGGAAATCCAGGGCTGTAAACACATTTTGGTACTCTTTCAGTCCACAGGGGATACATTTAGAAAATTCTCCCCAATATCATAATATGGTTGTCAGGATGTATACAGATATTGAAAAATATTTGAATCATAGAGACGATTCACTGGGTGTTACAGTAAAAGAATATCTTAAGTTGGCCAAAAAGTATCCATCATACATATCCAGACCGGATAAAAGACTTGCCAACATAGGTGATTCGGGCTCAGAGCTTCAGAGAGTTCCAAAAAGATATAAAAATATATATGACATAACGGCTGGTATCACAATTATACAACATGCCAAACCTGTTCCTTTTTTCTTAACATTTATTTGTGGATACAGTTCCAGAGTCCACAAGCACAAAGATGATTTAAGCATTACACTGAATTATAACAATGAAGATTTCTTTGTCGATCCTGGTAAATACAGTTATACACGTAATAAGACGAGAAAATATATAACTTCAAGAGAAGCACACAGCGGATATTATATGACTGAATTTGACTACACAATTAAAAATGAAAATAGATTTACTAGAAAAATTTCATTGGAAAATTATTATGAGAATGACACATTTACAATTGTGAAAGGTTATAATAATGATTATGATGGCAGTAGCGCGAAGCTTACCAGACATGTGATTCAGTTTAAGAATCAACCATTATTCATCCTGGTAGATAATTTAGAAACTGATAGAAAACATGATTTAAAATTAACTCAGAAGTTCAATCTTGCTTCTAATGTTACAGTTCAAAATGATGACATAAAAAAATTGACGGTGAATGACACTACGTTGAATCTCAAACAATTTAATGAGATATCTGCTTTTGAAATTATAGAAGGCGATAAAGAAAAACCTGTTGCTGTTAACACTTCAGGCTTCGCCAAGGTCGAAGAAACTAAACAGTTGAAATTTGAAAATGCAACAAACAAAATGAACGCATTTTTAACAGCAGTCTATGATGAAATATCAATTAATAATTTAAATTTAAAATTGAAAAATTCGATACTCGAAGTACAATTTAATGAAAAAGAATTTCACATATATATTTAGTTGAAAAGAGGCTTTGTCATGAATGACATAATTAGTAACTACAAATATTCCAAACAATTTATACTGGTAGAAGACAACGAAAAAAAATTCAGTAAAAGTCCTTACTTTGAAGCTGACCTGGAAAATGTCGATGATTATTTATTCTCTGTGGTGACTTCAGTAATTCAAAAAGAGACGGATGATGGTGTAAAGCATTTGATACAGTATGAGGATAAGGAAATAGGGTGGATTAGTCTTAAGGATTCGGTACCTGTGTACAGATTTAAACCAATGCATTTTCAAGTTATAGAAGAGAACTTCCAGACAAATGAATTAAATCAAAAAATGAATATAGATAAAGATTTTATCTCCCATTTCAAAGGGAAGCTGTTAACTGTTAAATCACAAGTTAATTATAAAGGTGAAAACTACTACAGTGTTTTCCTGAAGAATAAGTTTCATGGCTTTCATCATGAAAGCCATTTAGATCCATTATTCGATATCCATTTGCCATTATCTGAAAGAAACTTTGCAGAGGCACCGGAAGTATATATGATCAGTAATCTTACAAAACCTGTGGTTGAACTGCCGGACATTTCAGATGCTGAATTAGTTTCAATTTTTCCTACTAATCAAATAGCCAAAGTAAAGGTTAAAAAAGCCTTTTACTGGATGAGTAGTTCACAATTAAAAAATATAAATATACCGGAATTGAAAATCAATCATAAATCTGAAGCACAGAAAATTATGGAAGATATTTTTCACAGTGTTCAAGTTGAAAGAGAAAAATCTAAAGAGATGGTGAAATCAGTTTTATCTGCGAAGAATTATTTGAGCGGTAAAAAAGGCAACTCTGATTTCTTGAATGCAGTGAGAAGAAATTCTAAAAATGATGCTGATGAACTCGCTGAGGAAGTCAACACATATAAGAGTGAAAACCTGGATTTAAAGCGTCAGCTCAGAACAGCAGAGAATAATTATAAACTTGCTCAAAAACGTCTAGATCATCAAATAGATTATAAAGAAAGAGTAGAGGCACAAAGGGACAAATATAAATCACGTATGCAGGTAGTCGAAGAAAAACTGGAAAATTTAAATCAGAAATATAAAGCATTACGTGATAAAAACAAGTAAATACTTTTTTTGAGTAAAATGAGGTGAACACTGTGGAAAGAAATGAATTGAAAGAGCAGCTGAACAAATATAAAAATGAAATAGATGATAATTTTGAGCAGACGCTCAATGATATGGCAAACACTTTAAATCCAAGTATAAACATTCATGAGTATAGTCCCAACTTTTTATTCAAGCAGGATACGGACCCTTTTTACTATATGAAAATAAAAGATTTAAAACGAGAGCAGGCTCTTGATAAATTTAAAGATATCATTGATGAGATACCAGTAAGTAACGGCAGCAGGATTTTTAAAAAATTGGATTTGCATATAGGAATTATTGCGGATGAATTTCTGTATAATTCATTTAAAGATGTTGCAAAAGTAGAATATATATCAAGACATGAAAGAGAAAACTATAAAGATTATGATTTCGTCATTTTTGCAACAACATGGAGAGGTATTGATCAAAGCTGGGTTGGAGCTTCCACAGCCAATGGACCGATACGGCGCCAGATGATTATGCTGGCTGAGGAGTATAATGACAGAGGAATTCCTACTATTTTTTATTCCAAAGAGGATCCAGTGAACTATAACCTTTTTAAAAGTCTTGCTAAACATTGTAAATACGTGTATACATCAGCAAGTGAGGTTGTTGATACTTATAAGAAGTATACTGAAAATGATAATGTAGATGTACTTCAATTTGGCGTGAACCCTCATATACATAACCCGGTTGGAACAAGGACAAAATATGCTGAAAAGTATAAAAATGAAATTCTGTTCGCAGGAAGCTGGTTGTCAAAATATCCAGTACGGATGACTGAAACAAGCAGATTGTTTAATTCAATCATTGAAGAAGAAGCCCCTTTAACAATCATTGATCGTAATTTGGAATTGAAGGATCCAAGATATCAATTTCCGGAAGATTATATACCATATATTACACCGCCGGTAAATCATGATTTTTTAATGAAGCTTCATAAAATATTCAGATGGAGTATTAACATGAATTCTGTTAAATACTCGGATACGATGTTTGCAAACAGAGTATATGAATTGCAGGCCTTTGGTAATTTACTCTTGTCCAATTATAATACAGGTATTAATAATATTTTTCCGAATGTGCGATTAATCAATGCACCGGATGATTTTAAAGTGATATATAATACTCAGGAGAAGGACTTGAAAGAACTACAGGCAAAAGGTATCAGATCAGTAATGAAAGATCATACAACTTTCCACAGAATTTTAAAACTGGCAAAAGATGTCGGCTTGAAAACACCGGAAATCAAAAAAAATATATTAGTTGTGCTGGAAAATGAATCTGTTAAAGAGCATTTTGACAGACAGATATATGAGACGTGTGATTATATTTATAAATCAGAACTGACTCTCGAAAAACTTAAAAATTTTGATTTTGTCACTTTCTTTAACAGTGAATATATTTATGAAGAGTATTATCTTGAGGATTTGATTTCAGCATTCAAGTATACAGATGTGGATTTTGTAACTAAGAATAATGAGATTGAAGCTCATAACTATACTGATGAAATATCTAATTTTTCAAAAGTGATGATAGATGTTGATGCCATTATCGATTTGGATGATATAAATCAATTGACCAATGGTTATAATCTCGATGAAGTAGAAATACTGTCTAAAGCAGACTACGATAAAAAGATGGAAAACATGCAGTCTGAAAAAGACTTGAGTGTGATTGTGCCTATACATAATAATGGCACATATTTAGAAGAGAAATGTTTTGCCAGTCTGAAGCGCTCAAGCAGTTTTGACAAAATGGAAATTATATTTGTTAATGACGGGAGTACTGATGATACAACGATTAAGATTATCAACCGGCTTCTTAGAAGACATCCGGACATTGTCTATTATGAATATCCTGACGGTTCAGGCAGTGCTTCCAGACCAAGGAATAAAGGTGTCCGTATAGCTACCACTGACTTCATCACTTATCTTGATCCGGATAATGAGGCAACAGGTGACGGTTTCCATCAAATGCTTGAAGTGATAAAAAATCAAGATGTAGATATGGTAGTAGGTAATATCATTAAAGAAGATAATAATAAAAGAACGGCGGGAAAATATACTGGAACAATTAAGAAGTACAACTTTGACAGACTCTTTATAAATGATCCGAAAGACTATATGATCAGAGCTGCTATGAGGGTACAGAGTATACAGGCTCTGATTGTTAAGAAAAATATCATAATAGATAATGATTTAATTATGGTAGAAGGAGCAGCAGGTCAGGATACCATGTTCTTCCAGGAGCTTGTATTGAATACAAATAATATACAGGGGTTGAACAAGTTCATCCATGTTTATTATGCGGCGGTTGCAGGAAGTGTGACCAACACGGTTTCGAAAACCTTCTTTGATAAGTATTATAAACTTGAACTGGAACGAATTCCGTTCTTAAAGAAGTACGGTTTACTGGAAGTCTACCTAGAGGAGAGATTGAGCTTCTATGTCCGCAAATGGTATATCCCCAGATTGGAAAGAGTAGCTGAAGAAGATAAGCCGGAAGCAGAGAAAAGATTTTTAGATATTATTAATTTATATGGGGAGTTTAATCCAAAATATGAAGTGGAAGTGGAAGAATATTTAAATAAGGTGAGGAATCGTATATTTTAATATAATTCAGTTATTTAATAAAGAATGGTGAGCTTATGGATTTCAATATTCTAGAATCATTGCTTATAAATGAGTTAAGCGATTTAAAAGTAAACAAGTATAGAGACAGTAAGGCTGGTACGATAGGTATGGCTGCATCATATGTAAAAAGTATTCAAGGCTGTACCGTTGCCAGGATCAGTCCAAATAAGATTAGATTGTATTACAATAAAAAACCTTTCGGATCAATTAGAGGGCAGAGACCATCAACAACTACTGGTGAAGGGTTAAAGATTTCAAATGATAAATTAGAAGCAGAAAAATATTTGAAATTAAAAAATATAAATACTACAAACTCTCAATCGTTTCAAATTGAAGATTATGAAATAGCAAAAAATTATGTTGATAATCAAGATGGTTTGTTGGTGATCAAACCCTTTAATCAAAGTGCTGGAAGCGGCGTTTCTATTAATGTTGATAAAGATAATTTTGACTTTGCGTGGTCATTAGCAAAAAAATCATATGAAGGATCTAATAAAACTCAAAAAATTATCATTCAAAACATGGTTCCAGGCATAGAAGCAAGATTTTTAGTGATTGAAGGTAAATTTAATTCTGTAATATTAAGAGTGCCGACTAATATTATAGGTGACGGCATTCATACAGTGAGTGAATTGATTGAAAGAAAGAATAAAATGAGAATATCTAATCCGCACCTTAAAAGATTACCTTTAAAGGTAAATGATACTGTTAAACATAACCTTGAAAAAGAAAATATTCGATTTAATCAAGTACTCGATAAAAATAGAGTGTTGTTCCTGCACCATTCATCCAATATATCATTGGGTGGGGATAGTTATGAAATCAGTCATTTAGTGGGAGATAAACTTAAACAGCAGGCAGAAGAGGCAATTCAGGCTATTCCTGGTGTAAATACTGGTGGTGTAGATATTATGTTCACACATTTTGAGGATGAGAATTCCACAGTTCTCGAGATAAACCCCGGAGCAAACTTAAGAATGCATCATTATCCATGGAAAGGTACACCGAAACGTTCAATTTTTGATTTGGTGGATGACTTACTTGGAGACTTTAGTAAGAAAAATCTGTGATGCAACAGAACATGTGTGGCTGCTAAACGGAAGTAGAGATACCTGATGCTCACAACACATTATCAAAGTGAATACATGCTATCAAGCCTGTATTCACTTTGATAATATAATTAGCTGAATATGAACCGGGAAATTTCACATTGTATTGATAATAACTATGCTTTAAATATAATAATCGAAGAAGGAAATCTCGGTCAGGATGAACATCCATATTAGTTAAAGATCATCATAGACCAGCCTGCTGTTTATTAAATGGACTGTTTTATCTTTTGATAATGGTCCATGTTTCAATTTCTTATCATGGTAGATTAAGAACTCTATATTAGATAAATCAATGTCTTCCGAGGTCACCTTTTTTATCAAATGCGTGTATTGTTTATCATAATCTGTGTAGGATGAACCATTAAAAACATATAAAGTTTTTGGTATGTGATTATGTTTTTTGAAACATTCTGTTATGGAAAATCTTTCAGGGTATTTTTCAGTCACGTCATAAAAGTTATTGCCGGGGAAATTCTTATTTAAAATCTTCTCGACTACTTTTCCATCAAAATATAATTCAGTAAAAGCTTGAGGATTATTTACTAATGCTTTAGAACCTATGTGCATTGTTGCTAGCATGATTGACATTGTACCCCCAGCTGAAGATCCATAGTAAATGATATTTGTATTATTTATTTCAAGTAATTTTGATATGGTTGTGATAATTTGATTTATACTTGTTAAATAATGATGTTCATCTTCTCCAATACCCCATCCAATGGTTAAATTGGAATTATGAATAGTTGGGTCATCAACATAAATGCAATTTGCATTTATGTCGCTATGCCACGAGCTTCTTTGAAAAACAGGGGGTCTTTTTTTGGAAAAATCAACTGCACCGTTTGAGAAAACAACTAATTTATCATTTTTTTCTTTAATATTTGAATCAATTTCATAATTGCTCTTTTTAAAAACGCAAAGACTTACAGAATTTCTAAAGTGCTTTTAAAAAATAAGCGTCATGCAGCTTGTTGTTGATTTAA
This sequence comes from Lacicoccus qingdaonensis, assembly GCF_900101075.1. Classification (GTDB taxonomy): domain Bacteria; phylum Bacillota; class Bacilli; order Staphylococcales; family Salinicoccaceae; genus Lacicoccus; species Lacicoccus qingdaonensis. The sequence continues at coordinate 10,645 of NZ_FNFY01000034.1, forward strand.
TTGTACATTGATACGGTCTGCAGCTAATTTTGATGCATTGTAGACGAGTGTAACCATGTAAAAATGAATTTTTGCACGTTTCCCGGTACGATAACGAACATTGTTTAGTTGAAAGAACTCCTTAAGGTATGCATTGACTCTTTCCACCGCAGTGCGGCGTTTGAAAATGTTTTTCCACGCCAAAGATCCACGAGCTGGTGCGGAATATTTCCTGAGATCTGTTGTTATTTTCATTTTGAAAACCTTTTGACAGATGCCTTCGTTTGCCAAAGGACAATCACTACATTCTTTTGGTCTTGTATATTTTAGGGTTCCATATTTGGCATCAAAACTGTCGTAACGATAAGAATGCTCTCTGAAACAGGTCGGGGCAAAATGTTGATCAAAGCCGATTGGTTCCCCTTCATTGCGCTGGTTATATGCAATGATTGAACGTTGTTCCATTCGATGTATCTGCTCGTATATTGGTTCGAAATCATAGCCGGCATCCATTGTTTGATAAGCCAATGATGGCAGAAATAAATTCTCATGTATTCCTTTCAGCAAAGGGATAGCCATCTTACCATCATTTAAATTGCCGGAAGAGAAGGCCGCTTGAAGAATATATTGACTGGATGTACCAACGGCCAAATGGCCTTTATAGCCAAACCAATAAACATTTTTTCCTTCTGAATTCTTTTTCACGCCCCACTTCGGGTCTAAAGGAATTTCAGCTCGTAATTCATCTAGAGGTGTGTCTAATTGAACTTCGATTTTCTTTTCATAGAGGGGTGAATTTGCTTCCTTCTCTGCCTGTTCTTTTAGCCATTCGTCACGCTCTTCTTTGGATTTGCGACCACGCTTTTTTGGTTCAGGTTTTGGCTTCTCTTCTTTTTGTGGCGCCTGATCACGTGCTTCAAAATGAGTGGCATCAATTGCGACAGTATCATCTGTGATGAAACCTTCTTCGATTGCTTGAAGAACGACTTTTTCCAGCTCTTGTTCCAAGATATTGGATTCTTCCAACTTCGTCACGAGTCGTGAGTAAGAGGATTCAGAAGGTATCGTATCAGAAATAAGAAACCCGCAATTCAATTTAAAAGCGATATCATCTTTAAGGCGTTGAATAAGATCTTTTATCATCGGGATACGTTCAACATATCTAACAAAAATAGAAATAATCATGGCAGCATAGTTCAGCGCTTCAGGTGCACCAAGTCGGGACTTTTTCGTTACTGCGTGATAAATTTTATCCAAATCTATCGCTGAAATAATGGCATCATATTTCTGGGTAGGTTCCATTTCATATAATTCTTGGATGCCAAATAAACTTGGTTGTCGTATAATGGTCATAAGAAGCGCTCCTTCAGTCTTTTTATGGTTTTGTCGTTATTACCATTATACAAGATTTGGGGAGGTGTGAAGTTAGACTAGAAAACGGACACGGTAAATTGAGACAAAAAGAGATACAATGGTATCATATACAATTTACGAAAGGTGTTCATGACAATGGCCAGAGGCAGAAACTATGAGAAACAGATCAAGGAAGAAGCAGTGAGCTTAGTCATCGACCAGGGAAAATCTAAAGCGGATGTGGCGCGCGAGATGGAAATCCCAAAAAGTACAGTAGCCAACTGGGTCGATCAGTACAGGGATAAGGGTACAGATGCATTTGTGGGCAGTGGCAATTTGAGTGCAGAGAAACAGTCGGAGAAAGATTTACAGAAACGGCTGAGGGATCTGGAGGAAGAGAATAAGATATTAAAAAAGGCCATGCGCATCTTTACCAACGACCAGAGGTAATCTATACCTTCATCGCAGAGCACCGGCACGAATTCCGTGTATCAAAGATGTGCAACACCCTCGGTGTATCAAAGAGCGGCTTCTATGAGTGGCTGGGCCGTGAATGGCCGCCACAGAAGCAACGTAAAGCAAAACTGAAACGTCAGATCAGAGCGATCTATGAGCAGTCCAAATCCCGGTATGGCAGCCCGAAAATTACAGCGATACTGCGCCGGGATGGGTACGTCATTTCTGAACGGACCGTCACGCGCTACATGAAGGAGATGGGCATCCGCTCAAAAACTGTGAAGAAATATAAAGCCACGACGCATTCGAAACATCATCTGCCGGTGTATCCGAACCTGTTGGATCAGAACTTCACAGTCAGCCGGCGCGGCGCAGTCTGGGTCTCAGACATCACCTATGTCCCGACAAAAGCGGGCTGGCTCTACCTGGCGACTGTGATGGATTTATATTCCCGACGGGTTATTGGCTGGGCGATGTCGGAGAGGATGACGAAAGATCTCGTGATTCGCGCACTGAGGCGTGCATTTCAGACACAGGCACCGACACCCGGCTTGATTCATCACTCGGACCGGGGCAGCCAGTATGCCGCCTTGGACTATCAAGCCTTACTGCGGCAACACGGTATCACAACCAGTATGAGCCGCAAAGGCAACTGTTACGACAATGCATGCATTGAATCCTTTCACAGCATCATCAAAAAAGAACTGATCCACCATGAAAATTACGCCACCAGAACAGCTGCAAGCATGAGTATTTTGGAGTATATCGTCAGTTTCTACAACTACGAACGGGTGCATTCTTATCTCGATTATCTGTCACCCATTGAATTCGAAAAACGGTATGCTTAATGCGCTCAAATTTCAAATTTAAGTCTTGGAAAAATTAAATAGAACAGAGAAATATTGCATATTAGTAGAATCGTCTCAATTTAATGTGTCCGTATTCTTGACAGAGATCCAGTGCTTCTTTTTTCAACTCTCAAAACTCTTGGGAGACATGGACTTAGAATTATGAAATTCATTCATTTAGTATAAAATAAAATGCTGTATTTTCTTTTAAAACCTTTAAGATATTATTGTTTGCTTTTAAAATAATTTCTAAACTTAATTTTTCATAATTTATTTCGATTGTCTCTTTTTGAATTTTCATATTGCATTCCTTTGTTGATAATATATTATAACTACTTTATAAACTTAGATGAGCATTTATTCTTTGATTACTGTAATTATTGTGACATATCTAAATTGAAATTAAAAACAAAATCTATAAATTTATATAAAATTAATTTTCAAAAAATTCATGAGAAGAGGGATGACATGAACGATAATGATTTAAAATATTTATTAAACAATAATCCTTACAGTGAAAAGAATTACTATCCTATGAATGTGACAAGTGCAACCGCTGCTTTCCATACCGAATTTCTAAAAAGAAGTCATTTTAAATATAAAATCAGGAACACAAAAAGAAAGTATTTGAAAATAATAGATGTGTTGAGAAGTGATGGTTCATTAATAGGTTCGATAAAGAATCCGATTTATCCAACAAACGCATATATTGGCAGACAAATTACCATAGATAAATTGATGACAGAACAATATTGTAGAAGATTTGGCATAAAAACTCCAGAATCTGAATCATATGATGTCGCGGATTTAGAAATAGCAAAAAAAAATGCATTCAATCATTCTGATAAATCAGTAGTTATCAAACCATTGGATTCTTCTTTTGGAAGAGGAGTAAGAGTAAATGTTACAAAAAACCGCTTTGATTATAATTGGGGCAAAGCTTCAGAGGCATTAAAGAAAAATAAACGGAAGATTCTAGTTCAAGACTATATTGAGGGATTTGAATGTAGAGTTACGGTTGTGGAAGGTGAATTTGCTTCAGCTGTTGTAAGAATTCCTCCATATATTCAAGGTGATGGCTCCAGCAGCATATCGGATTTAATAGAAGCAAAGAATATGGATCGAAATAAATGTGGATTTCTTAAAAGAATGCCTATTGAAAGAAATGAAAGAATTAATGAGTATCTCAAGTCATCAAATAGAAGCTTTAAAACGATTCCGGATAAAGACGAACTTGTATTGTTAAACTCTGTATCCAACATTGCACATGGCGGAGAAACTATGGATATTACAGATTTCGTTTCGAATAGCGTTAAGGAGCTTGCTCTAAATACCACTGCTGCCATACCTGGCTTATATACAGCAGGATTAGACATTATGATAAAATCATTTGATGATGAGTTTCCAGTCTTACTGGAAGTGAACACGTACCCAGTATTGTCGATCCCCACTATACCTACATATGGTAATGGTACCGATGTAACAAAAATCTATTTTGAATCGATGATTTCTTTAGATCAATATTTAAATGAACCAAAAAACCCATATGAAATCCCTGATTATGATGAATATCTGAAAAAATATATGAAGTTTTTCCATAGAAGAAAGCAATTAATCACTCAATATGGTCAGAATCTAGAAGATATATATGGTATATAGTATATTTATATTTATCGTGAGTGGATTTCATAATTCTTAACTCGTGTCTCTCAGCTGTTTTGAGAGTAATAAAGAAGCACCCTTCAGATCTTGTATAATGGTAATCACGACAAAACCATAAACAGACTGAAGGAGTGCTTCTTTTGACCATTATACGATAACCAAGCTTATTTGGGATCCGGAACTATTGGATAAAATTTATCATGTATTCACAAAGAAATTCCGACTCGGCCCACTTGAAGCGCTAAATTATGCAACCATGATCATATCTTTTCTTATTTGATATTTATTTGTTCGCCAATGAATTGTTCCAGCATTTTACCATGATGATATAAATATTTGAACCCGATGGAAGTGAGCTCAGAATGGCTATTTTTATGTTCGGACGGGTCATTTAAATTTAAGAGAAAACTTTCCAATCTTTTATTTTTCTCGAACAGGAAATTATATTTTGTTGATATAATATTATAGTCTTCTTCAGATAAGTTTTCTAAAAGCAAAGTATCATTTAAGATTTTATGTTCAAGTATAAGACTTTTGAATATATATGATAAAGGTCTCTGAGAGACACCATACTCAGGATAATAATTCAGCTGTAATGCAGGGGTTTTATTTACTTCAATAACAGTCCCCTCATGCGAATCTAAGTCTTCTATAATTATATCAACTCCCGCAGTATGTATTCCTGGAATTGCTAATGTAGCTTCATAAGCCTGATGCAGAATATTAGGGTTAATAAGATGAGTAATTTCATACATGTCTCTACCGTGAGCTATTCCAGTTCTGGGGTAGAGTATGAAGTATTCATCCTTATTTAGAACAGTGTTTAAATCTTTATTTCTATACGCCAAATTATAATCAAGTTCATCGTTAAATTTAATTAGGTTGGTTCTTAAGAATGGATTTAATTTACGTTCTTCATTTCGTTTAGTAATCAATTCTTTAATTGTATTTTTACCATCACCGATTATATAGGCTGGACCTCTTAAAGTAGCAGTAGTAACTTTGCCTTCAATAACACTTATTCGAACTTCCAGGCCACTGATTTGATTTTGTACAAGAATTTTAGGTTGCTTCCTTTTATATTTCTTTTGAATAGCTATGGAATCATGCCAGCTTGTTTCAAAGTTTTCGATCGTAACATCAAGGAAAGCACCTAAAGCTTGCATTAAATTAGTTGGTTTAATCACGTATTTGATATTAGAATCGGATCTGATATGTTCCAGAGCTTTACCATATTCATCTTCTGTAAAAATTTTAGTATCTGGAGTTTTGATATTCGCCTTTTTTAGAAATTTTTCAGTTAATAATTTGTCATTACATATATTCCAGCCTAGTTTAGAGTTATTAGGGTAACTTCCTTTTACAAATTTGAAAAGGAAATTTTCATCATCATATATATTTAAAAAGTATCCTTTATTATATTTTCTCTTTACTCTTTTATATTTATAACCCATATCCACCAATTCATTTTCAGTTACTTTTAGTAAATCGGAAGATGCATCTTTGGGATAAGAATTAGGGTTATTTATCATTATTTTCTCTAAAATATTTTTTAATTCTGCTTCATTCATAAGTATAGCTCTCCATATAATTTATTTTTATTGAAATTTGATAACTTATACATACACTTAATAGATCTTTAATCCGTGGTTAATCCAGAAATAAAGTATTTATTCGTTCAATATCTTTATTTGAAAAAACAAGCTTTTGATTATTAAATTTAAAGTTGCTTTGTAACCTTTATCACACTATTATCCGTCATTTCGAACTTATTATACTATTTTATTGAAAAGAGGCAAATACATTATAGTTTTAAGTTGTTGTTCAATTATTATCAGCACATAACTATTTGATTAAGTAAATCTAAGTAACTTTATTTGAAATAATTCCATATTTACATATTATAGATTCCAAAATGCTCACGGTGCTCTAACGTTACACTATGTTGCTTTCTTTGATTCACCCCCATCGAATTCAGAAGCTATATTTGGTAAGTGATAATATCTTTATTTACAAAATGCTATAGTCAAACCAAGGGTGCAGTCCGTCTAAAATGAGAAACACACGCAGATGGATTGGGATATTTGCATGATGATAAATTAAATTTAGCCCATTCACATGAGGACAACCAAGATAAAGAGTTTAATGATTCAAACTTTGTAGTGGTTTAATATACTTTGTGGAAGTATGAATAATTCAGGTAAATATATGGTACTATAAATTTTAATGATCATTACTCTCATCTCATGAATAAAGTCTGTTAAAATATACTTAGTATGATATATTAGCAATGTAATTTTTAAATTATGAGGGATGTTAAATGGAAAAGATATTGAACAATTTTTCACTGCCTGAAAATCATTCAATTTTAAAAATCAATGATATTAATCAGTTCAATTTACAAGATATCAACGAAAAAGATTATAAAAATAATTTGAAATTAGAAATAACACTAACAACTGAAGAGCAGGTCGATATTTTAAATAATATAGGAATTCTTGACTTTGAACATTTACATATTTCATTAATTTGTTCTAACCTAATGTTTAAAAAGATAGATTTAAAGTTTTTGATAAACAAATCTATAATGAAAAATATAATAGTGAAAGATACACAAATAGAATTTAACTTTTATCTTGTTAAAAAAACTAATGAAGCTATAATAAAAAATAATGTGAAAATAATAGAAGCAATTGAATACAGTAGTAATGATATAGAATTAAAATCTATGGTTCATGAAATTTTATATCATGCTAATACTATTTTAAAAAATTATAGAAAATATTTAAACCAAATTGATTTACTACAAACTAAGATGGAAACTGTTAATAATTTTGTGAAAAAATTATAGGGAGTATAGTTAATGAATTATAATACACTACATACTAAACTAAGGACGTTAAAAAAAGATGTAATTCCCAGTCAAAACCTTAGCAAAGGGATTTCCATAGTAATTCCAGTATACAAAGGTAAAGAATATATAGCTGCATGCTTGAATAGTTTGGTTGAACAAAAAATTGTTGAAGCAAAATTCGAAGTGATAATTGTGTTGAATGGTGAATATTCTTCAGATTATTTGGAAATTATGAATAGCAGTTATATTGAAAGATTAGATATTTTAGTATTGATCAATGACCGAGTAGGTGCTAGTTCAGCCCGTAATTTAGGAATGAAAAATGCAAAATACAGCCATGTGACATTTCTGGATATTGATGATTATCTGTCTGAAAATTTTATAGAGGCTAACTATAAATATATATCTGACAACACTATAAGCTTTTCGCAGATTTACGACGACACAAGTGGAGAGATAGATACTGATAATTCATTGAACAAAGAAATAATTAAAGCGCAAGAAATGAATAATTACAACTTGACAGATTTAAATAAAATTGCTTCCATTACGGTTTGTAAGGTTATCCCTAAGGAAATTTTAATACAGCAGGAATTTAGGGAGCATTTACGCAGTGGTGAAGATACTGTTTTTTATTGTGAGCTTTTTGTTAATAGTAGACCATTATTAAAAGTTGTGCCAATTGAAGAAAATGCCATATATTATCGGAAAATTCGAGAAAACTCTGTTTCCAGAAAAGAAGCCACTTATGATTTTTTAGTATATCAAAGGTTAGAAATAATAGAAATTTTAGAACAAATTTTAAACAAAGTTATCAATCCCACTATTGTTAATTTTGTCAAATCGAAATATAATGCACAGATTTCATTTATGAACCGTTACTTGATAGAAAACCCGTCTAAACGAGATAAAATTTTACAATCTATCGAATGTATGCAGCTTCAAAACTTTAATTATTCTATACTTAATAGAGGGTTCGGAGATACTCTTATTGTTTCATACTGTTTCCCTCCATATAGTGATACCAGTGCTACAGTTATATCAAAAAGGTTGATTCAAAATAATAAAGTAGTAGATGTTGTCTCAAATAATATGAATAAAATTAGAAATAAAGAACCTTCATTGAATAATATGATAAAACCTTTAGTTGGTGAAAAAACAATAGTTAATACACAAGCATCATTTAGTAATATGTTTTATTTGAACAGCTATGTGAACAAAGCATTTTCAACGTTTTTAAACAATGAGGATAAGTATAGAAACGTATATAGTCGTGCGATGTTCCCGATTTCTCACATCCCCCCATTATTCATGAAAATAATTAAACCAGAAATAAAATGGATAGCAGAATTTTCTGATCCGCTACTAATTGATATAGAATCAAATATTAGACATTCAGATATGCAAAATGAAATGTTTGTGGAATCTTTAAAAAATGGTATGTTAGGTCCTTTCAGTAAATATGTAGATAATAATTTATTTAATTTATCTGAACTGATACCATTTGCTTTGGCAGATAACTTAGTATTTACTAATAATAATCAATTAGAATATATGATTTCTCGCTTTACTAAAAAAGAAAAAGAATTTATAAGAGAAAAATCTGTGATTCAGGAACATCCAACCTTGGATAAAGATTTTTATTACTTAGAAGATGTAAAAATAAATAATGATGAAGCTTTAATCAATATAGCCTATTTTGGTAATTTTTATTCCAACAGGAATTATGATAATTTTATTAAATTAATTAATACATTGAACAAAAATGGCAAATATTTTTTCACTCTTCATATATATACAAATTTGGATGCCTTCACAAATGATGATATAGAGTTTCTAGAAGATAATCAGATATTCGTTTATCCTTATCTGCCATTTGGAAAGTTTTTAAATGTAACAACTAAATATGACATACTTCTGGTCAATGATACTCAGGTCAATAATCAGAAATTAAATAATCCCTATTTACCTTCTAAAATGAGTGACTATCTAGGAAGTGGGACTCCAATATTAGCAATTACTGAAGAAAATAGTATATTGTCAAATATGGAATCGCCTCAACTGTACAAACTAAAATCTTCCTATTTTAAAGATGAAACTAAATTAAAATCAGAATTAGATAAATCAAGTTATTCGAAACTGTTTGATGAAATATTTTTAAATGATAGAAGGAAATTAATTAAGGAAAATGGCAACATTAAAATTCAAGACATTGACTTTGATATGCGTTTATCTAATAACCTGCAAATAAACAATATTGGTCAACAGGAATGGATAGTGAAACCCCTTAATCAAAAAATCAGTAAAAATCAGGACTATATAATAACTATTAGAAACACAGACACAAAGTCTAGAAGTATTAGCGTTAATAGTTTTTACAGTATGAAGAATGTCATTAAAATTAGTTTTATATTTTCTGATGATAATATAGAAAATTTTTCAAAAGGTATTAGTAGGTTGAAAAATGAGCCCGAAGTTATTGAAATTGCAGGGCAGAGTTCATTATCGATAAAAGTAAGATACAGAAAGAGTTATAATTCTCAAAGTTTTCTAGAGGCGGGTAGATTAAAAATAAGTAATCTCTAGCGTGGGTAGAAACACCTTGAGGGATAGATGGACACCGTTGGAAGTCCAAGCAATCATACGGTTAATGTCTTACATGAGTTGAAGTTAGTCAGAAATACGAAAAAACCAGTTAGTGACGTCAGTATCACTAACTGGTTTGACTTTTTAATCAACTAGATCAGCAATTTATATCGTTCCCGATTGATCATTAATTGAGTTTGTCTATGGTGAACCCCATAAAAGTAAAATTTTCTATGTAATCATATGTGTCAAGAATATTGACATGCTTGAGACGGTCAGCTGAGCACCCAGAAAACAGGGTGACACGACAGAGAGAATAAACTAAGTCTCGAGACATCAAATGAAGCTCGTCCTAAACATACTGAAAATTGAGTAGAATTCGGGAGCTAGGAAATTAATATCATACAGGTGTCGGTTCAAAGATCAGACGATTCAGTATTTGTCATTTTGGTCAAAAGTAAAACACACAGTTTGAAGTCATGATTAAAGTCGACAAGGAAGATACAGATGACATATTGAATTCGATTAACCTCATTGGCTGAATGGATAGGTGAAGATGTTTTTCGGTTGTTTATTGGTATTAAATCCGATAACGGGTCAGAGTTGAGGACGCTGGAAAGGGATTTAGCGGCAACGACTCAGATTTATTTCTGTCATCCTTATGCTTTTTACAAACTTAGCAACAGTCACTAGCGTTGCATAAATAGTGTCGCAATTTTCTGATAGTCATCTTTTCTGTAAAGCGACAAAAAAGTGAAGATCTGAATAAAGGTGACACCATCCATTTGGTAATTATTTACAATTATGCTTGGGTGACAGGTGCGTTTGCGTGTTAGGGGCCGGCTCTGCCTTGAATCTTCCGTCGCCAGAGATGGGGCGATTTCCATAAAGCGGCCCGGAGATATCGGCTGATCTGCAGGATTTTCCGTTGGCTCTCTGTTTCGATCTGGGTCAGCACATGCAGACAAAATACAATCAAGGCAATGAACACCTGGTTCTGGATGGCCCATTCGCTCTGCCCGTAGAACTGTTTGATGCGCAGATGCTGCTTCATCCATTTGAAAAATAGTTCAATCGCCCAACGGGCTTTATACATCTCTGAAATCTCTTCGGCACTCAAGTCAAAGCGGTTGGTGATCAAATGCAGCACGTTGCCCTTCGAGTCTTCGACCTTGAGCAGGCGGAATAGATTTTCAGCACGGTTTTGCGGTGTGCCGATGACCACCATCTGATCGGACAGCACGGCGGACGCCTTAGGCCGTTTGAAGTCTTCTAAAACCCGGACCGTGGCATTTTTCCGCAGTCGGGATAAAAAGAAGTAACCCGCATCGGTCATCCGGTCAAACCGTTCATAGTCCAGATAGCCCCGGTCGAACACATACATGCATTCTTTATCATCAACCATGACTTCGAGCTGGCCCCGGTCGTGGGCTTTGGCCGGCGTGATGATGTAAATGGCAGTATTAAAATGTAGGAAATCGGCAATTTAAAATTGTTGGTTTACCTACATTTTTTTGTATGCTTTTCTTATGACATCTAAGGAGGATATTCATGAGGAAAGACGTACGTGAAGGAGTCAAAAAATTTATGATCGATGGTATCAAGCCCAACTTTGCCGCATTAGCCCGTCAGTATGGGTGTGACTATCGCACGGTGAAAGCAGCTTATGCGGCAGAAAGCCAAAACACAGAGGAGCAGAAAAGAATGAGCAGACCGAGTAAATTGGATGAATTTAAACCGATCATCCATGACAAACTGGAGATTCAATGCAGTGCGTATAGT
>NZ_FNFY01000035.1 GCF_900101075.1 Lacicoccus qingdaonensis
CAAAATGAAAATAACAACAGATCTCAGGAAATATTCCGCACCAGCCCGTGGGTCTCTAGCATGGAAAAACATTTTCAAACGCCGTACTGCGGTAGAAAGAGTCAATGCATACCTTAAGGAATTCTTTCAACTGAACAATGTTCGATATCGTACCGGAAAACGCGCAAAAATTCATTTTGACATGGTGACACTTGTTTACAATGCATCCAAGTTGGCTGCAGACCGCATCGATGCTCAATTCATTCAGCAACAAGCTGCATGATTTCTGTTTTTTAAAATACATTTTAGGAATTCTGTAGGTCTTTGTATTTTTAAAAAGAGCAATTATGAAATTGATTCCAATACATATCTTTCACTTTTTTATGCCCCGATCAGGCACCTTCCGCCATATCACGTCTCTTATAACCGATATAACCAATGACCATTAAAACAATGCTGATTGCTGTAATAGTAATAAAGACCGGTAAATCGAAACTTTCCACCGGCATCTGCGGCAGCCAGTCCTGAATGGCCGTTTTTAAAAACCAATCCGGAAAGTCGACGATACCGCCAAAATAATTCAACATAAATGAATAAGCCAAATATACATATACCAGTTTTCCGGCACCCGGCACCCAGCCGATAACCAATGCGGACAAACCGGTAAAGAACAGCACTGACGGCCATAAGTTGAAGCCCGCTGCGAAAAAGTCCGCCATCCCCATCGATGAATCACTTTCCATAACTGAAAGTGCCGTACCTCCGAGACCGGCCACCGACAGTAAAGTTCCAAGTACACCTGCGAATATTGCGAGCCCCACCGACGCCCAAAACAATTCTGTCCGCGACACTTTTGTTGAGAATATCTGACTGAGTTGCGACCTGTTCTCCTCGGCAAAAAGTTTGTTTATGATGACAATCGGTAAAATTGAAACGAGTACGGCCATCACCATTATAATTGTAGATGTAAAGGACGCTTCCAACGATACATCCGCCTGAGTGAACATCTGCTGCATGACTTCATTACTTTGAAGGAAGGTCTGCATATCTCCGTAAATCGAGCCGTATGCCGCACCCATTACAAGGAAGCCGATAAACCAGCCGATGATTGCACCTCTGTTCAACCGTGCGAACAGCCCCTGAACAGATAGCAAAGAGCTTTTTGCATGGGCTCTGCCTTCCCTTTCCGGAAGATAGCCTGCGCCCATATCACGGCTGCCTTCAAGAACAAATGAAATAATGATGACAACCAAACTGAAAATGAGTACAAAAACGAGCGGCATCCAATTATTGTCCGTAAATGGGTAAGTCAGATAAGTCCATCCCATCGGATTGATCATCGACCAGTCAGGATTTGAAGCATCCGTTCCTGCACGCGTCATATATAACAGCCCGACAAGTCCGAGTCCAACCCCCGTCGCCCCAGAGGAATTCGGCATGATCTGCGCAAATAACAAGCCGAGCACTGCACCCAGTACACCTGCAGCACCAATTGATGCACCAAATAAAAATGACCCTTCCACCGTAATCGTGTCAGCATTGAAACTGATCATCACCACGCTGATGACCACAGCCAGCAGCACATTGATAAGCACCGTTTCTGCCATGGTGGCCAAAGAGTTTGCCTGGCGGCCGATCTGGAATGATCTGACCAGTTCTGTCAGGCCGAGATCTTCCTCTTTACGTGTATGGCCGACCACATGGAGAAGCGACACAATCATCGTGATCAAACCGCAGAATAATAACATTTCATGGACATACATCGCGCCCAGCGTATAATCTGCAGCAGAGTCGATCGGTGTCGGCCCAACCATGGAAATCATTGCAGGATTCTGCATCGTTTCATACATCCCGACCAGGCCCTGTCCTTTCGCAAGCTCTTTAAAAGCCGGTATGAAACCGGATGAGAATAAGCCGATACCCAAGACCCAGATGATGATTTTTTTCCAATCACGCTTTAAATACTGCAAGAAAAGTATATCCCAGCGTGCAAATTTTTCTTTCATTATCATTATCCCCTTTCACACTCAGCCTTCATAATGACGCATGAACAAGTCTTCGAGTGTCGGCGGTGATGAATCGAATTTTATGACATCCAATTTTCCTGCCGCCAATAATATTTCGTTTAAATGCTCCTGTTCGGCAGAGAATGTGGCCTTATTGCCGTCCTGCTCAAAATCAAACACGCCGGCAACCTCCGCCATCGCGGTGATGTCTCCATTTGTCTCCATCTTCACCGTTGAACGGGTCAGATAACGCAGTTCATCAAGCGTACCGGTTTCCACAATTTCTCCCTGCCGTATGATGACCACCTTATCTGCCAGCCGCTCCACTTCACTCAAAATATGAGAGGATAAGAGAATTGACTTCCCTGCATTTTTCAGCTTTTCGACCTCTTCCTGGAATATGGACTCCATCAGAGGATCAAGACCGGAAGTCGGTTCATCAAATATATATAAATCCGACTCAACGGATAGAGCAGCTATCAATCCGACTTTCTGACGGTTCCCCTTCGAATAGCTCTTCGCCTTTTTCTTCGGATCCAGTTCAAACCGTTCAATCAGATAGTCACGCCGCTCCTTATCGCCGCCGCCATGCAATTTAAGGAACAGATCGATGATTTCTCCGCCTGTCAGACCGCCCCATAAAGTCACATCGCCCGGAACATAGGAAATGCGTTTATGAATCTCAAGGCTGTTTTTCCATACATCCTTTCCGAAAATCTCAGCATTCCCGGCATTCCGTTTAATGATTCCGAGTAAAATACGAATCGTTGTCGATTTACCGGAACCGTTTGGGCCGATAAAGCCGACCACTTCCCCTGCTTTAACCGTGAAAGTGACATCACTCAGCGCCTTTGCCTTGCCAAACGTCTTTTGTACACCTTCCACTTTTACCACTTCTGTCATAACAATCCACCCCGCTTAACCTTTCAAATCATTTATAAAAACTGTATTTCAGTATTTCGCTGTAACGTTCCCACTCTTCCAAATATCTTTCGCCAAACTCACCGAGATCCTCAAAGCTGCGAAGCTGACTGACCGCTTTATCCCCGTAACCGGTCATCGTCCAGGTTAAAATCTCTATCGCCTTTTCAACGTCAACATCTTCACGGAACAATGAATAATCGATGTTTTCATATAGTTTGTTCTGACTTTCCCTGTAGACGGGAGACAGTCTCACTTTTATGATGTCCCTGACATCTTCCGACTCCTCTGCGACCGCTGCCGTCATTAAATCGAACAGATGCGGAAATTCCATCTGGACCTTTAACTTTCTGATGCCGACCTTATGGATCCTGTTGAATAAATCGCCATCCTCGAGGTCAATGTCATCAATGATTTTATCCACGATCTCCAGACTGTAATCCAATAAGAATAAATAAAGGTCTTTTTTGTTATTGAAATAATTGAACAGTGAACCTTTGGAAATCCCCGCTTCTTCAACGATTGCATTAGTCGAAGATTTATCAAATCCGTTTCTGACAAATTCTTTAATGCCTGCGTTAATGATACGCTCCTGTTTTTGCTGTTTTAAGTTATAAAATGAAGGGTTGATGAGTACATCCTCCTTTCGGCCATATTTCAAATGACCAATATGGTCAATTTAAATATAACACTATTGACCACTACGGTCAATTTAAAATTCACATCAAAAAATAAACACCTGCCGGAAGCGTGCGTCTGGCAGGTGTCTGCGGTCAATCATCATATTTTTTTAATAAATCCTTCGGTATATGGCAGTAATCATCCGGATATTTATCCAGTCTGTCCTGATGCTCTTCAGCACTTTTCACATAGTTTTCAAGCGGCAAGACTTCCACGCCGATCAGGTCGTAATCTTCCCTCTTTTGAATGAGTGCTTCAACCAGCTTTAAATGTTCCGGATTCTCACTGTATACACCCGTCCTGTACTTCTCGCCAATGTCGTCTCCCTGCTTATTAATACTGTATGGATCGATGACTTCAAATAAGTACGTCACCAGTTCTTCGATTGTCACCAACTCCGGGTCGAACGTTGTTTTTACACATTCTGCATAACCATCGTAGTCCTCTTCAAGAGTCTTTGATGCGCCATTTGCCCTGCCCGCTTCAGTCAACCGGACGCCAGGCAGTGTCTTTATAAATGCCTGAACGCCCCACAGGCACCCGCCGGCCATATATACTGTTTCCAAACCATCCACTCCCATCTTTTTCATACTGAATTGTACCATCGACGGGATTTTATTTCCCGGGAAAATAAAATGCTCTCCGCAGAATGCGGAGAACATGTCTTTCTATACGATATTTCCTGCCGAAACCTTCTCTATCTCCATCTGCTTCAATTCACGGCGCAGTATTTTACCGCTGATCGTCGTTTTCGGCAGTTCAGCCATTACTTCGATCTCTTTCGGTGCAAGGTGAGCTGCGAGATTGTTTCTGACGAATATACGGATTTCCTCAAGAAGTTCCGGTGTTTCTTTAAATCCTTTCCTCAAAACGATGAATCCTTTGACGATTTCGCCGCGAACTTTATCCGGCTTCCCGATGACGCCCGCTTCCTGTATCGCTTCATGTTCAATGAGTTTACTTTCCACTTCAAACGGTCCGATCCTCTCACCTGAAGAATTGATCATGTCATCATCCCTGCTCTGGAAGAACACATAATCATCTTCATCCTGATAAGCGAGGTCTCCCGATAAATACCAGCCATCATATTTGAAGTAGGAATCGAATTTATCTTTGTTTCCCCAAATTTCTTTCATCAGGCCCGGCCATGGTGTCTTTACCGCAAGCTGTCCAGGCGTCCCTCTCGGTACAACATTCCCTACTTCATCCAATATGCCGACTTCGACTCCCGGGAACGGTCTGCCCATCGAACCGGGTTTTATTTTCTCGCCCGGCAGATTGACGATAAGGTGCGCGCCCGTTTCGGTCATCCACCATGTATCATGAATTCTGACGCCGAGTGCTTTCCAGGCCCAGTAGATGACTTCAGGGTTCAGCGGTTCGCCGACACTGAGTATATGTCTGAGTGACGATAAATCATAGTCTTTCAGAACGTCGCCCTGAGACAGCAGCATCCTGAACGCCGTCGGTGCACTGTACCAGATGGTCACTTTAAGTTCTGCAATCAGCTTGTACCAGTCCTCTGCTTTGAAACGGCCGCCCTGGATGACGATTGTTGCACGGTTCAGCCACGGTGCAAACAGCCCATAGACGCTGCCGGTCACCCACCCCGGTGCGATGTGCACCAGTAGACATCATCATCCTTGATGTCCAGCACCCATTTGCCCGACTCATACTGATGGGTAAGAACGCGGTGCGCGTGCAGTACGCCTTTCGGTTTTCCGGTCGAACCGCTCGTATAATGGATCAGCATGCTGTCTTCGGCGTCCATCCATTCCACGTATTCCGCCCCGTTATCCTGAAAAGATGCCGCTTCTATGTCTTCAGCAAAAAGTATCGTTTCAAGTGTCGGGATATCGTCCCGTCATCCAAACGGCAAGTGACCTTCTAAAGATCCCTGGTCATTTTTTACCGCTTCGGTTATGTCTTCGAAAAAAGGGATTGCCTCCCGCTAAATATAGAAGTGTAACGTTATAGGCCCTCTCTTCGTATTATAATTTTTCATAATATCGATATCATTCAAAAAGTATTATTAAAATATGAACAAATGGGCGATTGTTATAAAGACTGCGGCAAGAGCGTATTGTATCAAAATCAGCGGCCACACCCAGCGTATCCATTTCACCCATGAAATACCTGCAGCTGCAAGACCTGCCATGAAGTAGCCTGATGTCGGCGTGACA
This sequence comes from Lacicoccus qingdaonensis, assembly GCF_900101075.1. Lineage (GTDB taxonomy): Bacteria > Bacillota > Bacilli > Staphylococcales > Salinicoccaceae > Lacicoccus > Lacicoccus qingdaonensis. The sequence goes on from NZ_FNFY01000035.1 coordinate 5,771, forward strand.
ATGTTGGATATGCCGTCACCGAACTGGAATGCAAGCACCGCCGTCTGTCTCGCCACTCCGACGAGGTCTGAGAGCGGCACCATGATCGGCATCGTCAGCGCTGCCTGCCCGCTTCCGGACGGAACGATGAAGTTGATCAGAGCCTGTACGATAAACATGCCGATTGCGGTCAGACTTGCCGGCAACACACTCACTGCATTAGACATCGAATACAAAATCGTATCAATGATGTTCCCCTCTGACATTACAGCCTGTATACCGTAGGCAAAACCAACAACGAGAGCGCCGAGCACAATCAGCTGACATCCTTTGATGAAGTTTTCAGCAATGTCGTTAATGCGCATGCCGGATATCAGACCCATGACGACACCCATGACAAGGAACAGCGCGGCAATTTCTGTAATATACCAGCCATGCTGGACGACGCCATAGCCCAGTGTAACGACCGTCACTAAAAGCACACCGATGATTACCATTTGTCTGCCTGTCAGATGCTCTCTTTCCTGATTTTCCAAAGTTTTTCTTTTTTCCTTATCCTCTTCATACATTATGCTCTTTGTTGGATCTTTCTTGATTTTTCTTGCATAAATCATTACATATGCAATCGCTACAGCGACAAATATCGCCCAGAAAATCAATCTTGTAAAGAATCCTGAGTAAATCGGAAGTTCTGCGATACCCTGTGCGACCCCGACGGTGAACGGGTTCATGAAAGCGGCCGAAAAACCGGCTGATGCACCGCAGAGTACGATAGCAGCACCCATCATAGAGTCATAGCCGATGAATACTACAAGCGGCACGATGATCATGATATAAGGGATCGTTTCCTCCGCCAGCCCGAAGATGGCGCCCCCTATCGCAAACAGTGTCATCAATACCGGAATCAGTAATATTTCGTTCCCCTGCATCTTATGCGCCACCGTGTTCATACCGCTTTCCAAAGCACCCGTTGCCCTGAAAATACCGAATGCGCCACCGATGATGAATATGAAGAATATGATCGGCGCTGCATCCACCATCCCAATGTGCACAGCCTGAAATATATCAAAGGCACCTGCCGGATTCGCCTCGACAGCACTGTACGATCCATCCACGACCACTTCCTGTCCGTCCACTTCCGTCCGTTCATATTCACCTGTCGGCACAAAATAAGTGGCTGCCGCAGCGACTATGATTAAAACAAACAGAATAACGTAGACGTGAGGTACTTCGAACCTTCCCCTTTTCTTCGGTTCAACTTCATTTTCACCTGACTCAGACATGATTATCTCCCCTTTTTATAAAATGACATGCATAATCTTTCTGTCTGTTGAATAAAAGATTATACTATTTTTTGTATTTTCACAAGTATGTTCACAGAATTTTCTGTTTTCGTGATGTGTTTACATGTCCCTCATCATTTTGAGCACTTGCAATCTGCATAATTGTTGTTTCGCATTATGGACGATTATATAATGGAACAGTATGTCATTATAATGTGGAAACCATCAATCAGAAAGGCCGGTCATATGGAATTCAGAAAAGCTGATGAAACAGAAATGCATGAAGTCTCCCAACTGCTGGCGGGTGCATTCAAAGATTACCCGCTCTTTGAAATCATAGAGAAAAACAATCATAAACGTTACCGTCTCATCAGAGCGCTTCAGCACTTGAATACAAAAGTGTTTTTAAAGAAGCACACTTGTCTGGTTGCTGTAGAAGATAATGAAATTCTGGCCGCTGCCCTCGTTAAAAACTTACAAAATAAAAATAACGATATGCCGGATTATATTAAAATCGGCGGACTGCCCCTGTTGTTCAAGGGCTTGCTGCCGAAGACACTTCAATTTTTAAAACTGGCAAACAGCTCGGAGGTCAACATTGAAGACAGCAAAAGATTCGACTGGTATGTCGATTCTTTTGCCGTTTCACATAAAACGCAGGGGAAAGGTGTCGGCAGCAGACTTCTGAAAGAATGTGTATTTCCATACATCGCCAAAAATGACGGCGGCATTGTTTCTCTTGTGACTAATACCGGCATCAACCGGAAATTTTATATGAAGAACGGCTTTGAAGAATTCAAAGAAGAAAATCTGAAGCTTAAAAATGAATCCGTTAAAAATTGGAGCTACCGTATGCATATCGAAAGCACGTTGAATTAACCACCATTATGATACAATAACAATGGATATTCAGTCGGTATGTATTAATGAGAATTGAAGGGATGAAAATGGTGAGAGTTGTAATAACAGGCATGGGGGCAGTGACCCCGATCGGTAACAATGTCGCGGAAATGTGGCAGAGCATCCGTCAGGAAAAACACGGCATCGCTACTGCAACCAGGGTGAATCCGGATGATTACAGAACCACACTGGCTGCTGAAGTAAAGGGCTTTGATCCGGGAATGACAATGGACCGCCGGGAAGCCAAAAGAATGGACCTGTTCGCGCAGTACGCGGTAGCAGCAGCAGACGAAGCGTTTAAGATGAGCGGCTTTGAAATAGATGAAGGAAACGCATTTGATGTCGGCGTGATTGTCGGCTCCGGTTCAGGCGGATATGTCTCCATGGAGGAAAACGTCATCAGATTGAATGAGAGGGGACCGAATAAGGTCGAGCCGCTCTTTCATATCAAAACGCCCGTCAATATGGCAGCGGCAGGCATTGCGATGCGTTTCGGCATGAAAGGCGACTCCATGTCCGTTTCTTCTGCATGTGCAAGCGGCAGCCACTCGATCGGCGAGGCATTCATGAAGATAAAGGCAGGGCAGCTGACAGCATGCCTCGCAGGCGGGTCTGAAGGGACTTTGAGCGATTCGACTTACAGCGGCTTTTCCGTGTTGAAAGCCATGTCGGCACAAACTGACCCGGACCTTGCATCCCGTCCGTTCGACAAAGAACGGGACGGCTTCATACCTGCTGAAGGCTCAGGCATCCTGATGCTTGAATCGCTCGAATCCGCTGAGTCACGCGGTGCGAAAATATATGCAGAAATCACCGGCTACGGTGCGACGACAGATGCCCACCACGTCACCGCCCCGCTTCCTGACGGCACTGCCGCAGGGATGGCAATGAAAAAAGCGATCAAAATGGGCGGCATCACAGCCGAGGATATATCATACATCAACGCACACGGCACGAGTACACCGGCCAACGATTCCAGCGAAACGAAGGCAATCAAATCGGCACTCGGAGAATCAGCGTACAAAATACCTGTCTCCAGTACAAAAAGCTATATCGGCCACATGTTCGGCGCAGCAGGCAGTACAGAGGCCATCGTATCTATAGAAGCGATGCGGCACAGTTTCATCCCGCCGACCTTGAATCTTAAGAATCCGGATCCCAAATGCGATCTGGATTGCGTACCGCTAAAGGGCAGAGAAGAACAATTGGAATACGTCCTTACCAATTCCATGGGATTCGGCGGACACAACAGTTCACTGCTCTTTAAGCGGTGGAGTGGCCAAATTCATCTGATACACCAGGAGGAATATTAATGAAAGCAGCAATACTATTTGACAGTTCGGCGTATTTGGAATCACCGCTAAAAGACAGGGACGACCTGTTCCAGGTCGACTTCACACTGGCACTCCCGAATGGCGACATCATCACAGAGTCGACAGATGAAGCACATCTTGAACATTTCTTTCAGGAATGGATGCAGGAAGGCACAGAGCAGCCAAAAACCGCCCAGCCCGGCATCCAGGATTATCATACAGCATTCCAGAAAATCATCGACGAAGGCTATGACACCGTCTTCGGCGTATATTTGAGTTCGGGTGTGAGCGGCACACTCCAGACCGCCCACTCCATCGGGCAGGAATATGAAGACAGGTTGAATATCGTCAATTTCGATGCCGTCGGCCTGTCCGTGAATATGGAACAGCTGATCGTACAGATGACACACATGATAGATGCCGGCAGTTCTTTTGAAGCAATAAAAGACGAGATGACCTGGCTGATCAATCAGAGCAGATTTTTCATCGCCATCGAGAAACACGACAACCTGATCAAAGGCGGCAGGGGCAAAGCACTGAATGAACTTGAAGACGAATCCTTCAAGACACTCCCCGTGCTCGAATACGTGCCGGAGGATACCCCTGTTCTGACAGAAACTTTCCGTACAAATAAAAACCGCAACAGACATCTCGCAGAACTCACTGCCGGCTTTCAGAAAAAGTATCCGGACCATAAAATCCAGGTCGGCATCGGGCACACACTGTCAGAAGACAGAGCAATGCGCTTAAAAACGGCTATTCAGAAACTGCTGCCCGAACAGCCGGTGGAAATCCGCATGATCGGCACGGCTTTCTGTTCACATCTCGGAAAAAATGCTTTATCACTCGGTCTGATGCCCGTGACCAATGAGGTGGACTAGATGATCAGACTCGCAGTCGATACAAAGGGCGGTGATTTCGGACCGGAGACGACCGTTTACGGCGCATGCCTCGCCATGCATGACAACCCGGAACTGAGCTTTTTATTGTTTGGATTACCTGATGAGATTGAACAGGCGATTCCCGACTTTGCCGACAGAGGCCGGCTTGAAATCATTTCTGCAGAGGAAGAGATTACAGATGACCACAACCCGCTAAAAGCCATCCGTAAAAAACAGGATTCATCAATCGTCAAAGGATTGACGGCAGTTGCAGAAGGCAGCGCGGACGCTTTCGTTTCCGCCGGCAGCAGCGGTGCAATTTATGCGGGCAGCCTGTTACACATCGGATTAATGCCGGACATCAAACGCCCGGCGGCCGTTTCCATTTTACCGACGGTATCAAAAACAGCACCCAATTATCTGCTGATCGATTCCGGGGCGAACACCGCCTCAAAACCGGAACATCTGGTGCAGTACGGGAAACTCGGCAGTGATATCGCCGGACAACTTCTTGGCGTCGAAAATCCAAGAGTCGGGCTGCTCAATATCGGCTCGGAAGCTTCCAAAGGCAATGACTTCACGAAGGCAGCCCATCAACTTCTTGAGACGTCTGAAGAATTAAACTTCACAGGCAATGTAGAACCCAACGTGCTGCTCAGCGGAACAAATGATGTTGTACTGTCAGACGGATTCACCGGAAACATCATGTTGAAATCGGTGGAAGGCACAGCAGAGATTTTGATGAATGATCTGCTCAATAACCTTAAAAATGATGAAAAACTGGATGAAAATGCTGTGAAGGCCGTCGAAGATACGGTCCGGAGCAGCATCAGCAGATATACGAACGAAGACATCGGGGGCGGATTCATACTCGGCATCAAAGCACCCGTCATCATCACCCACGGTGCAGCCGATAGAACGATGTTCAAGCACAGTGTTGAAATCGCGGCGAGGCTTGCTGACAGCAGCACTTTTTCAACTTAGGAATACACATGTTTATAATCGCGGTGATTGGTTAATACGACTGATAAGAATAATCACATGCTTTTGAATGACTTTGATTGCTTGATTATAGGAGAAATGAAAAATGATTTTAGCTTTAATACTTTTAATAATAGCGATCGGTTACGCCTATAAACGGAGAGAAGAACCGATGGCAATGGCCACTGCCGGCAGCAGCCTGCTTGCTGTCGGCATCATCGCCCTATTGATATTTGCGCTCGTCGCAGCGGACATACTGCACTTCGGCGAAAGCTCAGAAGATATCATCGTGCTGGTTGCCATGGGTGATGCGCTGATCCTGATTCCTGCCGGATTGATACTGATGATCACCGGACTTGTTTTAAACCGCAAAAAATCAAAATGACCGACCTGAAAAAATTCCCCTTTGGCATTTTACCGCCGAAGGGGATTTACTTTTAAATGGTTGCTTCAATTTTTCACTCTGATATCATGGCACCAAGGAAAATCAAGTCTAATATTACCGCTGATTATATTCATAATGCAGAAAGCCTGTATGTCAATAAGGAAGGTGACCCAATGGTTTTTGCTGTTGTCGTTCTGATATTCGCAATTTTTATCGCTTACAGTCAGAGGGAAGAGCCGATCAAAACCGCCTATACCGGCGGGGCGCTGCTCGCTGTCGGAGCAGTGTCATTCATCGTTTTTTCTGTGGTCATGTCCAACGTCGGGACAGTCGGGTACAGCTGGCAAAGTTCCGCCATCATGCAGTCCCTTGGAGCCCTACTTGTACTGACACCCGCCGGATTGATCATGACAATCATCGGTCTGGTCAAGCATAAGAAAAAATCTGATTCGAAAGAAGAGAGTGGTTGATATGTTTTTAGCTGTCATACTGACAATCATTGCACTCATTTATGCGATCAACCACAGACAAGAGCCCATAAAGACCGCCTATGCAGGCGTCAGTCTGCTTTCGGCCGCCATCGTATGCTTCATATTATTCTTCATCATAATGATGATTGGAATACGCACGCTAGAACCGGCGGGGCAGATATTTTTTGAAACGACGCTCTCACTCATTCCGGTCGGCAGCATCATCGCTGTCGCCGGTCTGATCATGCATTTTGCCAAGTCGAGATAAATGAACCCCCTCTAAAATTCAGGGGGTTCATTCATTTAACATTGACGACAATCTTGCCTCTCGCATGTCCTGATTCACTCAATTTATGCGCTTCCCGCACACCTTCGACAGTCAACGGGAATGTATTGCCGACAGCCGGCTTCACCTGTCCTTTTGATACCAGGTCCATTATCTTTTCCAGCTGCTCTACTTTTGTTTTGGTATTCTGATATTTCACTGTAATACCTTTATCTTCAGCGAGCGCCTCATCCGGCTTTCCGGCCACGGAAACCAGTCTGCCGCCCGGTTTCAGTACATCATAGCTTTTTTCCAGTATTTCACCGCCGAGTGTATCGAGTACAACATCAAATTCCGCTTTTCGCTCAGAAAAATCTTCTTCCTTATAATTGATGATAGTATCCGCACCGAGACCTTTTACAAGATCAACATTCCTGCCGCTGGTCGTTGTTGCGACTTCTGCACCGAAATGTTTGGCAATCTGGATCGCGAAACTGCCGACACCGCCTGAACCGGCATGGATGAGCACTTTCTCCCCATCTTTGACATCAGCGTTGTCCTTCAGCATCTGCCAGGCCGTCTGGCTCGCGAGCGGCACAGCCGCTGCATCTTTAAACGAAACATTGTCCGGTTTTCTGATCAGAAGTTTATCTTCTATCAGCGTGTACTCTGCAAAACCGCCGGGTGCTTTCAGTTTGCCTTTGGCGAAGATTTCATCTCCCTCTTTGAAATCTTCTACCAGATTACCGACTTCTTTGACAGTCCCTGAAATATCCGAACCGAAAATGATGGGAAATGTCATGGGAATCATATCTTCGAACTCACCGGCGCGCACTTTCACATCCATCGGATTTACAGCAACAGAATACACTTCGATGAGCACATCGTGCCCTTTTGCCTCTGGCTTTTCAAGCGCCGCCTCCTTGAACTCCTCTACACCGCCGTACGCTTCTGTAATAATCGCTTTCATATAGATCTCTCCTTCCATAAAGTGAATGACCGCTTACTTTACTCAACCAGGAATTATAAATTCCGACCTCACTTACAGTATACTTGTTCTGAAAAATAATTGTATTATAAGGATATACATGATATAAAACATTACCTTTTGAAAAGGGAGCTTAATCATTATGAAAGAAAATAAATACAATGACACAGATTTTTATTCAAAATATGCTGAAATACGCCGGTCAAAAGAAGGACTTAACGGTTCGGGAGAATGCTCGGCACTGATATCTCAGATAAGATGCTGAAAACTGCCAAATATAGAAATCCTCATCCGGTAATTGAATATCGATGTACTGCCATGGAAGACATGGAGATGCCGGACGAAACTTTTAATACCGTGATGAGTTCACTGGCTATGCATTACATCAGAGATTTCATCCTGATTGTAAAAAAGTATACCAGGCCCTGAAAGCCGGCGGTGAATTCATCTTCTCCGTTGAACACCCGATTTTCACGTCCGAAGGGAGTCAGGACTGGCATTACAATCAAAATAAATACCCCTCTAAAGTAAAATGCTTTAGAGGGATATTTTCAATATTTATTTTACATTGATGATAATGTCATCATTATCCACTTCACCTGTGTTTGCCGCTGCAATTTCTATATTAGCAGGGCCTGTGATTATAATCGGCGTAATGGCGCTTTTAGCATGCTCCCTGATATAATCCAGATCAAATTCCATCAGTACATCCCCTTTGTTAAACGTATCTCCCGTACTTACATGGAGCTTGAATCCTTCCCCTTTCAAGTTGACCGTATCCAGACCGATATGAACGAGCACCTCAAGACCGCCTGCGTTCGTCAGACCGAGTGCATGTTTCGTCGGGAAATCCGTCACGACCTCACCATCAAACGGTGCACGGACAATGCCTTCTGAAGGCTTGATTGCGAGTCCGTCGCCCATCATTTTCCCGCTGAAGACCTGATCCGGCACTTCTTCGAGTGACACCGCCTCCCCTTTGATCGGACTGAAGATGTCTTTTGTATCGGCGTTCAGCGGGCTGCCGCTCACCGCTTCTTCAGCATCCGCATCGTCCGACACTGTCGTTTCATCCGCAGAAGTAATTTCTCCATCGATAATTCTCTGCATATCATTTTTGATCAGATCCGATTTTGTGCCGAAGATCGCCTGCATATTATTGCCGACTTTCATCACTCCGGAAGCACCGAGGTTTTTAAGCGATGCCTCATCCACCTCAGTTGTATCCTTCACTTCCACACGAAGACGCGTAATACATGCGTCCAGATGTTTGATGTTCGACTCACCGCCCATTGCTGCTAAAACGTTGAACGGCAGATCTTTCACTTCACCGGATTCAGAACCCGCTGCCGCATCTTCACGGCCCGGTGTTTTTAAGTCCATCTTCTGGATCAAGAATCTGAAGATGACATAGTAGATTACCGCGTAAACTGCGCCGACGATGAACACCCACCACCACTCAGTGCGGTTCTGGAGCATGCCGAATAGGAAAAAGTCTATGAAACCACCGCTGAATGTATAACCGAGGTTCACATCAAGCAGATAAAGTATTAAGAAACTGAAGCCGTCGAGCACTGCGTGAATCACATAAAGCAGTGGCGCAACGAATAGGAATGAGAACTCCAACGGCTCTGTAATACCTGTCAGGAAGCTCGTCAGTGCACCGGACAGCATAATACCTGCAACATACTTCTTATGTTCAGGACGTGCAGCATGGTACATCGCAAGCGCTGCCGCCGGCAGACCGAACATCATTACAGGAAATTCACCCTGCATGAAGTTACCAGCCGTAAGTTCAGCCCCGTCACGCAGCTGTGCAAAGAAGATGTTCAAATCCCCTCTGACAATGTTTCCGGCCGCATTCGTATATGTACCAAACTCAAACCAGAATGGTGCATGGAAAATATGATGCAGCCCGAACGGAATGAGCAGACGTTTGACCATACCGAACATGAACACACCGAGTGCCGTCGCTTCTTCCATCAGGAAATATGAAACGGTGTTCAAACCTTCCTGAATCGGCGGCCAGATCAGAAACAATGCAAGACCGACCAGAAACGACAACGCAGCTGTCATAATCGGAACAAAACGCTTGCCTGCAAAGAATCCTAAAAACTGAGGCAGTTCGATATTGTAATATTTGTTGTATGCCCAGGCGGATAACACACCGATGATAATACCCCCGAACACCCCTGTCTGGATGGTATCCACACCGAGGATTGAGGCATACGCAGGATCGTCGGCAGCCATTTCAGGGGTGACTCCCGCCACCTGTCCTAAAGTTACATTCATAATCATATAGCCGACAAATGCAGCAATCGCAGCCACACCGTCACCTTTTGCAAGACCGACCGCAACACCGAGTGCGAATAAAAGAGCCAGGTTATCGAAAACGATGCCTCCCGCCGCCTGCAGCATGTTGGACAGGGCGACAATCCATCCAGCTTCTAAAAACGGCATGAAATCAACCATCGCCTCCGTCTGCATCGCGGCACCGATACCAAGCATCAGACCCGCAGCCGGCAATATTGCGACTGGCAGCATCAGTGCCTTACCGATACGCTGCAGCTGTCCAAAAATCTTTTTAAACATGGTAATTCCTCCTCTTTAATCGATTCAAAATCATACAAAACAAAAAAAGACATGAGTATACAGAAATAGTTAAATAAACTATTCCCTGTAAACTCATGCCCTCTGATGGTTACACATTTACTTAGAATAATGTTCGAATTGATTGATGTGCATCGTCAAGTACACAACTTCAGAGTCGTATACTTTCCTTTGCAGTTTGTTTTGCATCATCTTTACAATCTTTATGGCAACATTATAGCACAATGGATATTGCGCTTTCAACAGTTCGCCAAAGTCATCCTGATCCGGCACACTCTCGCCTTTAATCACCCTTTGGACACAGAAACTGATATGTCTGACGAAGCGGTCATACCATAATGAAGTCTGGTCGACGGAGATACCGAGCCCATTTTCAATCATCATGATCGCCTGGTGTACCACTTCAGAGAGAATGTTCATCTCCAGAACAGATTTATTATAAATTGAAGAATGGACGTGCAGGGCGATGAACCCAATTTCCGCTTCAGGAAGGTGAATATGATACTTCTGATTCACCATCTTCACCACTTCTTCAGCAATCTGGTATTCCTTCGGGTAAAGCGCACGGGTCTCATTGATGAAAGGATTCGTAATTTCAATTCGTTCCTCCTGGCGTTTGATGCTGAAGAGCAGATGGTCCGTCAAAGACAGCACAATACGGTCATTCACCTGATGCGCTGTCAGCTCATCAATCAGTTCAATCGCCTCGAATATCAGCTTGAACAGTTCTTCGTCTCCCATCGTAAGCAGCGTCTGATACCTGCTGCTGTCCTGTTTACCGGTCAGTTTATACACTTTATCCGCTTTCTCTGTATCCAATACGTCATTTTCTTTTGCACCAAAACCGATTCCCCTGCCGATCAATACGACTTCCTCCAGATCATCATGTGCAATCACTACGTTGTTGTTCAGTGCCTTTTCCACTTTATACATATTGCACCCCTTAAACGTTCAACTGTGTTATTTGATCAACTGTTTCAGCCAGCCAATAAAAGCCGGTATCTCATTATTATATATTACTGCCAAGACCGTCCTGCCATCTGTTATAAGCAGGGCATCAAGCGGTACATTATGATCTTTTATGACTTCCGATACGCCACTGTCCGGCCAGTCCGTACCGCATAAAAATGGCGGTCCATCGCCGACTAGAAAACGTGATGGATTATTTTCCAGGGTTGAAATCAATGCATTGTCGACATCATAGCCTGCAAATTCATACACCTGACCATCTGCTTCTGCAACAATCGTCAGTTCATACAACGGTTTTCTGAACAACCTTTTACGTTCATTAACCTCGGGTTTCACTTTGAAATAAACTTCCTTCAACTTCAACGGTTCTGTTTCTTTCGCCTGATAAGCTGCCTGCTCTGATTCCATATTCACTTTCATAAATGATTTACCTCGACATGTTTGATGATTTTATCCTTACCATTCAAACCACTATAACACAGCATGAAGAAAAGGGAGATTTATGAAATCGCTGAACTTCAGGATGTTTCATTATTTATGTCTGCGATGTCAGTTCATCGGCTTATATCCAATCCTGAGTACATCTCCCTGCATCCAGCATTCCACCTCATAAGGAAAACTTTCATCCGCTGTCAACGTTCTAACCGCTGCTTTATATTTTGCCCTTAATTCCTTACTCACATCGTGCTTATCCGCAAGAGGCATCTGATCTGCGGACTTAAATCGATTATTTGACTGATCATCCAGTATTTCCTGTTTTAATTCCTCAATCATTACCCTCACCTCTTTTCTTGTTAAAACCTATATTTTGTATAATCAGTTGGACCAAGTATTTTATACATTTTATTTTCTCTATTTCTAAAACTATCATCTATATTTGAATAGTATCATCAAACAAAAACATTTGAACATTATCTGACCTAAATAATCATAATATTTTCACGGAACATCTTGAGTATTCCATTCGGTTTCTGTTTTATCATTCACGTGGCATAAGACAGGTGATATTGGCCTATATATTATAGATATTTTTAGGGTGGCCAACATTCACAATCAGAATTCTCACTTCAACCTGGTCGATGTCCGCGAGTATACGGTAATTGCCGACGCGATAGCGTCAGTAGTCCTTCAAAGCACCTTTTAAAGGGATACCATGCCGCTTTGGATCTGATGTACGAATCAGATTCTTTTCAATCCAGGAGACAATCATGTGTTGTTGTCATTTGTCGATTTCCAACAGACTTTTAATCGTGCGTTTTTCATATACGATCCTGTACACCAATTTACAGTCGCAACTGCTTCTTCATATCTTCATGACTGTGGACATCAACTTCATCATCCTGAATATCAGCTTCGTATGCTCTGATACTTTCCTTGTCCAGTTCATCCTCTATTCTTTTATAAAGGGCTTCCTTCATAATCGTAGACAGGGGCTTATCATGCATTTTCGCATATTCTTCGAATATTTTTTGCTCATGCTTGTTCATCCTCACAATGATAGTATTCATTGGCATTCATCCTTCCTGTTTCTTGTAATTCAATCCGACTGTTCTAGCATATTCTTTCATGATGAATCCATTAGAAAGGAATAAGGACCACAAATTCATTGTCGATAATATCCACAGTCAAACGAAAACTACCTACCCGGCAACACCAAAGTGTTTTCACGTCAAGTTCAAGAGCCTTGCCCCATTGCCATGGATTTTCCGTATCCTCAATATATTTAACGAACCATGCGACCAATAGCTGTTGAATCGTTTTTTTCTAATTTCTTGAATGTTTTATATGCTTTTTACAAAGCTCCAAGTATACATCAATCAGAAAATACCTCACTGAAAACATCCTCCCTGGAAACACGTTCATTATTCTCATTCAAAACATCAATACCTGCTGCATAGTCCAGCTTATTCTCGACTTGTTTCAAAATTGCCTGACTCATAAATTTCGAAACACTCATGCCTTCAAAAGCAGCAATAGCTTTAACCTTCTTGTAATCTTCTTCAGAGATATTTACTGTGGTAGTGATCATGAAAACGGCCTCCTCTGATTTCTATGTATTCATTATAGCGCGAACGAATACAATTGTATTCTCATATTGACTCCGAGTTTATATAGTCGAACTGTCCCATATCAGGTGTTTCCATATTTAGTCTGAACAGACTCTGCCAATGCTTGATGGACTTCGTCGGTTTTGGATAGACACCCGTACTTCTTGCGTGGGTGGGCAATGCTAAGTTGACTCTCCCCAGAGTATAGCGATTCGATTTGAATGATCGTTTTGACTGCGTTAAATCGAAATTGAATGCCAAAATCGATCTGAGAGGCATATATTGAAGGATGTAATCGAATTTCGATGCTCGAATCGATTTGAAGGTCATATTTTAAAGACTGTGATCGAATTCGGATGCTGATTTCGATTTGAGACAAGATAAAAGACATTTATAATCGATTTCATACCTCTCACTCGTTGAAACGTAAGCCAACATATTACTGTTAATTATGTTTATAATAAGGATTTAGATGGATATAGTGATAAAATAACGTCTGAATATCAAATGAAACTTATCTCAATGGTATACATCTTACTTCAGGAGGAAAATGATATGACAAAAAATGAAGTAGAACTTTTTTTAGAGGAGAAGAACATACCCTATCAGACGTATGAAATCTCCAAAGAAAATATTGATACAATTGAATTTCCAATTTTTAAAACGCTTGTTCTTAAAGGAAATAAAACCGGCCCGACCATTGCACTGGTTCCTTTGGATTCCAGGCTGGATTATAAGAAAACAGCAGCTGTTTCAAAGAACAGGAAGATCGGGCTGCCCCCGATTGAATATGTACTGGAAAAGACCGGTTATCCGCATGGTGCGAATACACCCATTGGAATCTTTATGCACCATCCCGAGTACCCGATATTATTTGATGAGATGATCAAAGACTATCAGAATATCATAGTTTCATCAGGTGAACTGGGTAAAAGCGTGCTGATTTCTGTTGATGACCTGATTGATTTGATTCAGCCTGCCATCGCTGATTTGACGATCAATAAAAATGATAGTCACAGCTAGTTTCGGATCAATTACATCGTGGATATTTAAAAATGAAGACCCTTGCACTCAGAAATCTACAAGGGTCCTAAAATTATATCGTTATTCCCACTCAATGAAAAGCTTCAATTACCCCTCTACAAAGGTTAATAAAAATCCTTTTAGATCAACGTTTTTCAACTATTTTCTTAAAAAGAATCCCAATACTATTTGCCCTTTCTCAGATTATTTGCCCTTTTATTGCCCTGAAAATCATTTATTTTAAACTGTCATAGTCTGGATTTAATGTAAATGCTTTAATTAAATTACTACGAAAAAAAGTAGTATCCACACATATAAACTGGTTCTGTTGCAAAGTAAAAAAATATAGCTAACCACTAATTTATCATGTCAGTGTTCGCTTAACTTGCTAGCATGATGCTAATTTCGTAGCATGGCGAAAATCCGTAGATCTGAAGAGACCTGCGGTTCTTTTTATATAGAGCGTAAATACATTCAATACCTTTTAAAGTATTCTTTGCTGTATTGATACTTTGATACCTTGTCTTTCTTACTTTAATATGACGGTGATCTTGCTCAATGAGGTTATTCAGATATTTCGATGTACAATGACAGTCAGGTTTAAGTTTAAAAGCTTTAATGACTTTAGCCATTGCGACCT
>NZ_FNFY01000044.1 GCF_900101075.1 Lacicoccus qingdaonensis
GCATCCGGATATGCTTTCAACCATGTCAATATTTCATGTTGATAGGGGTCCAGCTTCTTGGTCCGGTGCTGTAGCGACCCGATAAAATCTGCGAATTCATCCGGGGTCATACTCAGATAATCAATGACCCGGTTTCTTGATATTTTTAATTGCTTGGCGATTTTACTATTTGAAAATCCGATGTTTTTTAAACGGTGTATCTCTTGATAGATCATCCATCTTTCCACTCCTTGTTCTCTCCCTTTAAATATACTCTCATTCAGTATATCTAAAGCAGGCTTTTGATTCTTACCTGTTGAATCTTATTTGTAGAGAACTGTTGGATCTTAATTGTGGAAAACTGTTGAATCTAGTTTAGCAGTTACAGCTGTGTATGTAACATCTCTGTCAGATGCTCGAAACTGTTCATCACCGGTGAGGCACTGAAGAAGTTGTAACGGACGTAGCCCACTTTGTTCTCCACACTGCCTTTCTCATGTCCACTGCCCGGGTTGCACACCTGGACCTCGAAACCGTAATGGTTCTGGAACTGGATGAAGGCATCCGTCAATTCAGCCTCGCCAAATCGGGACCGGGTTTTCTTTACGGCAGGTGTGAGATTGTCGATCCGGATCTGCTTCGGCACACCGCCGCATTGATTGAATAATGTCTTCAGGCCGTGCAGGAAACATTCCTGATTCTCACCCGGCAGAGGGACGGCGACGGCGGCGTTACTGTAGGGAAACGACATGACCAGGGTGTGGACATCCACGAATTCGCCATCCTGCACGGTCTCCATCGTGCCGAAATCGACTTGGGCTTCCCCCGGCGGATGTTCCAGACGTTCATAGCCTTTATCCGGACTGTCTTCTGTACTGTGGCTGTGCCGCCAGTCGTCGATGAAGTAACAGACGGTGCGGTAAGAACCCGGGAACCCATGGGTTTTCAGTTCTTCGAATATTTGTTTCTTGTTCCGTCTCAGCTTCCGTTTCAGCCTGCGGTCTTCAAATAACCAGCCGGAGACGATCTCTCCCCATTTCTCTTCATACATCATTCCGGTTTTCTTTTTCTGCTGCTCTATCGGCAACTGATCTTCATCCGCATACTTCTTGGCTGTGCGCCAATTGATGCCTAACGTTTTTTGTATTTCTGATATGGATAAACCTTTGGTGTTTCTCAAGTGTTTGATACAATTGATATCGGACATTGCTAGCATCCTTCCTGACCTCCACTGTGTTATTGATTCGACACCAATAACGGTAGAGGGACTTGGGGTGGCTGGCAAGTCCTTTTTTAATATCTGCACCAATTAAAGCAGTGCAGGACTCTGCATTTTCTCCCTGCAAAGCTCTGCACTTTCATTTTGCCATACACAATTGTTTTTAACAGGCATTGTCTTCGACGTCTCAACAATGTTTCCGGGTTATGTTGCTTTATGGCCAATGCTCTGTGCATCGGCAATACTTGTTTCTGGTAATATTGATACAAAATATGGAGTAAAATCTTTACTGGGATCGAAGTGGATGATGAAAGCAGGTAGTTATGCTTTTGGACTTTACCTATGGCATTGGGTGTTGCTATCATTTTATCAATATCATTTCGAAGACAATCCAGACTTATTCGTCGGCACTGCCATTATAATTATCTCATTTGTATTTTCATGGTTAATGACAGAATTCATTGAAACTCCTATAAGATCAATGGATATGGGTAAAAAATCAGTATACGTATTAGGATCTGCCATGGTACTTACCCTTTCATTGATAATTGGATTATATTCATACCATCAAAGTACTGTCACAAATATTAATGGAGAGTACTTACAAGAAGATTATCCTGGAGCCCTGGTAATTGATGAAGATATAAAAGTTGAACAAAGAGATTTCATACCTTCATTTGCACAAGCAAAAGAAGATTTGGCTGAGTCCTATGAAGATGGTTATATTGAAGCCAAATCAAGTAATACACTTAATATTGGTGAATATGGTGTTCAAAAAGATTATGAACACGCTATTGCCCTCGTGGGAAGTTCCCATTCCGCACATTGGTTAGGTGCTTTACAGCAGTTTGCTGAAGAAGAGCAAATTAGAATCCTGAATATGATTCAGGTGAGCAGTCGTTTCTCTACAGAACATGAAGAAGGTACGCCTCAAAAGGAATGGAATGATAAAGTAATACAATATCTCAATGAAAATGAACAAGACATTGACCTGGTGGTATCCACAGCTGATATAGGAAATACAGATTTTCAGGAACCTCCAGAAGGTATGGTTGAACAGCTTAACCTCATAGGAGATGAGATTGGATTACCGGTTATGGCAATAAGGGATAATCAACGATTCGGATTTAACATTGTCGAACATTTTGCTTACGGTGCTGCTAAATTACCATAAAAACGCGATTTACGATACCATGTAAATCGCGTTTGTTGTTACCACTTAAAACGGCGTGTCGATACCACCCTCTTTACGTAAAGAATCACCACTTAAAATGAGTTGATATGATTTTGAGCACGCCCGGTCTAAAATGGCGTCCGCAATCGCACCGCCACCTAGTTTTTTATGCCACTCAGCGGAAGACATCTGAGAACATAGAATTAAAGATTTTTCTCTGCTGCGCAATTCAAAGACTTCCATCAAATGTTTCTGTTCTTGTTCCTTAGTGGATGTTAAGAGAAAATCATCAATCACAAGAACATCCACTTTCATCAGTTTCTTTAACAGTTTGTCCAAAGTTCCATGAAATTCAGCCAGATCGATATCATTCAGAAGTTCAGTCATTCGATAATATTTACCCGTAAATCCGGATTCAATCGCATGGTTGACCAATGCATTCGCCAGATAACTCTTCCCGGTGCCGGTGGCCCCTTGAACGATGACATTGCGGTGATGTTGAATATAATTGTTGGTCGATAGTTGTTCGATGCTTTCTTTGCGTAAACCTCTGCTGGCTGCATAACGAATTTCTGAAATCTGCGCCTCTTTGTGCGACAGGTTGGCTTGCTTCTTATACCGTTCAATGCGATTATCTTGACGGATTTGATACTCTTCATTGACGATGATTTCCAAACAGTCCAGTGGCGTCATGGCATGGTTCTGCTCTGAAAGAAAGAGACTGTGCAGTTCTGAAGCCATTGTGGTCAAGCGCATTTCACGCAACTGGCTCAGAATCGTTTGTAAGCGTACTTGGTTATTGCTCATAATAGTCCGCCCCTCTCAAAAAGGATTGTTCCGGACTTTCCGAGGTGCTAGACTTTAAGTGGGACGTGCCGGCATTCAATAGTTGTTTGATCAATCGATAGCCTGGAGTGGCCGACCGTTCCAATGCATGTTGGCAGGCCTCATTCAGGGCGGAATCTGAATGGGTGTCTGCCAATTTTAATAATGCATGGACGCGTTTGTAGTGTCGCTGTTCCGGACCGTCTGAAAACATTGTTTCGACGACTAAATGAACATTCGGACCGATGTGCCGCGCCCATTTCAAATAGCGCTGGCTGTTCCACTGACCGTGTGTCGCACTATTTTCAGGTAAATGCTCGGCTACTGTGGTGTAGCCACCCGGCATTTTACTCAACGTACCATGTTCACATAACATCCGGTCCTGATCCCAAACCTGAATTTTTCTCGCATAAATTTTCAGTTTGAGACTTTGACCGATATATTGATACGGCACAGAATAATGATGTTTTTGATAACTGATGTGGGAATTATTATAAACTTTGACCGTTTTATATTCACAGTACTCAAAAGGCATCGTCGGCAAGGGTTGTAGCACACCACGCTCCATATCATTAAACATGGAGAACCGTGAGCCCGGCTTCTTTTGAAATGGCTTCTGATTGAAACGGTCCAACTCTTTTCTCAAATGCTCATTATAGTCATCCAGCCCGAAACATTGATAATTCCGCATGCGTGCAATAATGTGCGTCGTCAACGATTTCACAGTGTTTTCAACGGATGGTTTGTCTTTCGGTTTACGGACCCGGGTGGGTAAAATGATGGTGTGATAATGGTTCGCCATCGATTCATAGGTTTCGTTGATTTTGAGCATCGTCCGGGTATGCTTCGTAATCCCGGTCTTCAAATTGTCGGGCACAGTAACGATCGGCACCCCCTGGAAGTATTCGAACATCTGAATATGCGCATTAATCCAGCTGGGCTGCTTCATGTCATAACAACCTAGAGCGAACCCGTAGCCGCTGAATGGGAGCACAGCGACAAACAGGTAACCATCAATGATTTCTCCAGTATCTGGATCGATCCAACGTATTTTTGAGCCGGCCCAATCCACTTCTACACGTTCGCCTGCTTTGTGTTTCATGACATGCGTAAACGACTGCTTGTTTAAATAATCATTAAAGTACCTTTTGAACTGTGTCAGACGATAGTAGGGCTGATGATTATGCCGACAGACATCCACATATTCTTCCCATAGTAACTGCATCGTCACCCCAGGTTGAGCGAGCGACTTAGATAAAGCCGCATAATCCGGCATGGTGTAATGCATCTCCCGTTGACTGGATGTCGACGGCTTGGGTCCGAAAAATGTATCAATCCGGTCGGCCTCCCAGCCACTCAATTCCTTATAAGTGAGTTTGTGCTGCTTCGCAGTATCGATGGTGCGTTTAATGACCGGTGGTCATATAAATAACACGTATTCCAGAACTATGCGACCTATTTTAAAAGAAGATGTAATGAACATCATAAACAATAATTAAAATTGAAATAGCCAGAGGTCATATCGACTCCTGGCTATTTCACATATTTCTAAGTAACGATTAATTACTTTCTTCTGTCAATGAAATTCTATCTGCAAAAGAATTATGATAACTTACTCTTATGGTATCAGCTTCTTCAACTTGTTCAATTTGTCCTGAAGAACCTTGTTGAACTGTGTCTATAAATTCATCCCCATTAAAATATGCTATGTAAGCACCTACGCTTATTTCATATTGGAGACTTGGATCGTACTCCACAGGAGGTGTGGTCTGGTATTCAGAACTGCCAGTACGTTCTCCTTCATAATTTATCCACCCCGGATCAGTATCATTTAAATCAAGTAATCCACTATCGTGTGATGAATCCTCATTATTTGCTTCTTCTTCGCTCTCAGTAGAATTATCATTTTCCGACTCAATTTCTTCTTCTGATTCAGAATCTAAAGTTCCCATGCCTTCTTCTGATTCGCCATTTGCTTCCTCTGAATCTCCACCACAACCTGCTAAGACAAACATACTAACACCCAGAAGAAAAAATTTTTTCATACCACACTCAAATCCTTTCATTTTCAATTTTTAGTCATCTTACTTATATAACTTGGCTAAATGAATACTTTTTGAAAAGTTCATCAATTATATTCTACATATAAAAAATAGATTTACAATACAAAATGGCACAAATTAAGAAAAATTTAAATTCAAAATACGCATTATATTTATTGTACGGTTTGTATTAATTCAAATTCTAACTACATATAAAAATAAAGCAGCATTCATTTAACGGTCGATAATTATCTACACATAATTATTTGCATTACAATTGTATTTATCATATTATTCATAATCAACATACTAACAAACGTCACAAAATAATGTTAGGAGACATGTATGTATAAAAATGAAAAAGTATATAAAAACAACTCTAATATTAAATATTATTTTGAAAAATCTAACGTTGACTGTGATAAGTTAATAGTTATATTCTCTGGTTACGCGGATAAAACCTCAAAAATTAAACACAAATATAATTATGTAAATTCATTACGTTATATTAATTGCCATAAACTGTTTATTTTAGATGACAATGGTGAAACAGGTTCTTACTATCTAGGCAAAAAATTAAATTTCGATGTTGAATCAAGTGTTATTTCTTTAATATTAGATACTGTCGCATTTTTAGATATACCTATGAAAAATGTGATAGCTTTAGGATCTTCTAAAGGAGGAAGCGCTGCAATATATTATGGACTTAAATATAAATTCGGAACAATAATTTCTGGCGGTTTTCAAACCAAAATATCGGAATTGATAAGTACAAGAAGACCCGAATCTGAAGAATTTTTACTTGGTCACAAAGAATCTGATGAATATAATAAGAAATTTTCTGAGTTGAATAATATTATATTTGAACAGTTACAATCTCCTGTCAGATCAAATATGTATTTAATGACTAGTGAAAATGATTGGCAGTACAATACCCATGTAGCACCTTTTATAGAATATCTGGATGATATGCAAATAGATTATTATCTTGAAAAATCGGATGAAATGAAAAACCATAGTGAAATCTCAACCTATTTTCCTAAATTCTTTAATATTACTTTATTAAAAGTGCTATATGGGATAGAATTAAATGATGTTTGCACATCCAATAGTAAAGACGGTATAAATGTTAACTTAACTTATATAAGTAATAATGATAACTATACTTTGCATATCTATTCTAAAGTAGATTCTGAAGAATTCTTACATGATATTAACGGAAACTTCATCCCTGATAAACCTGGTTATTACTCTACTTACATTTTAATTACGGATAATAAAAAGAGAGAGCATTATAGATACTTAATAAGTCGAGAGTTTAATGGGGCAGGTTATTACGATATATTAAGCAGTATTGCAAAAATTGAAAATAATGAATTGTGCTATGAAATAAATACAACTAAACAAGATGAGGTTACATTTGCATTTTATATTTATGAAAATGACGAATTGTTAGAGTTTATTCCTTTTCAAAAAAATAATAGATTCAAACGCATTATCAAATCAATAAATGATTATAAGATAAAATGTTACATTAAATCGTGTGATGGGACTAAAGTTGTTATCAAAGAAAATCCTACTCTCATTTAATTCAAAGCTAGATTCAAAGACTTTCGTTTTAAAATGGTCTTTGAATCTAGTTTATTTAATATACATTCTTTTGTGGCGCAATTTACTACACTAGCAGATCATACTATATGGAATTATTAATTTGTTTATACATACTAAATTCAGATTTTTCACCTGATACCTTATCTTTTATAAAACACCGAATTCTATACTTATCATTCATTACGAATTTATGTTTAAAAACAGGACTATCTTGATACCATAATATAGCTTCTTTCTCATTTTTACTGTTATAAATATAAATCGCATATTGTTGATTATCGAATCGACTAAAATGGATTTCAATATAGTGCACTTGGTTTTGCTTATAAATATTAATGTATTTTTCAATATTGATATCGATTTTATTATATTTAAAGGGGAGGTAAATGTTTTTATCGTCCAATATTAATGAGATACATTTATCATTTTTCCCTTGAGCCTCTAATGTAATATTATCATTAGCTTTCCCTACATATGTTATTTGATTAACGTCACTTTGAACGTTAACAAATTCTATTTTAGGTATCACTTCATATTTTTGGAAAAACTCAGAATAAAGATTCTTTTTATGATAAGAGAGTTTTAAATCCCCCTTGCTCAAACTTTGTAAGAGGAATTTATTGTTTATAATCAAATTATTACGACTCTTCAAATCTATAACAAAATTCTGTTTAAAATGTTTGGACAAATTAAAAGTTTGAGAAGAGGAAACTTTTATAGGTGAATATATATTGTCTGCAATAATTATAGAATTATTTTGCTTAATTATATATACATTTCTAGTAATGTTGGCATAAGAATAGCAGTTGTTTACTAACACAATATGAATAAATTTCTCGTATTCATTAACAGATTCGATATATATTTTTTTCTTATTAGATTTCAGGTAATCATAATTTTCATTATTTAGAACAACACCATTATGAGCATGTGAAGATTTTAGATAATCACGTATTTCACCTTTATCATAATTGTATATCCCGGGATCAACAAATACATCTTCTCCTAGGTATAATATTATAGATAAATCATCGGCATGTTTGTGGTTCTTAATTATATCTCCAGTTCTAATAAATAAGTAAAAATAGTTGCTTTTTACAATGATGTAAGACTCATTCTTAAAGTAATGAGTCTCAAGATTATATCCAAAATCTATTATTTCATTAAATAAACTATGAGTAGAGTAAAATTTTTTTAAAATGGAACTACCCAATTTGTTCTTATCAATTAATTCACCATCACCATATATCGGTAATTTTCCGTCTGGTTTTTTTACAATATCTAAGAAATCAAGCGCCTTATTTATTTTAGTATCAAATTTATCTATTAAACTGATATTAATCTTATCCAATATGTACTTCTGAACACTTACAATTAATTCCAAATTGAAAATGGCATAAGTGAAGGAATTTTCTTTACAAATCATATTTTTTGTAAAAGTATTTTTAATATTATTCTGTAGTCTTTCCAATGAAAAGTTAAATAAAGACTTGTCATCAAGTAATATTGCTAAAAGTAACAATGAACGATCAAGCATTGTTCCATGATTATAATCAACATAGTTACTTTCTGAAAATAAATATTCTTTGTGCTTATCCACCAATTTATTCACAATATCGTAAGAGATACTAAGATTGTTAAGCTCAATCAGATACCCCAAAATTAATGTACGATCAGCAACACAATGTGGATAGTATAAATACTTATGATTTGCTTCTAAGCTATGCGTATACCAATCTTCTATTAATTCATTAGATTTTATCAGATACTTATTATTCTTTGTATAGTGATAACCTAGTAATAAGTAATTAATAGGCTCCCATGCATGCAAATGTAACATCGCCATATTTGTATAAGTACCCATTTCTATATTCCAATTAAAATGTTCGTCGAATTTCAAAACGTTTGTTTTCTCACCAATCTGCTTTGGTATGTATTTATATTTAATTATTAGATTGTTACTATATATAGAATCAGCAATCTCAATAGATTGTTCTCTACTTATACTATATTTATTCATTAATTGAAAAATTGAGTTTAACATTTAAGCACCTACAATTATAAATGTATTTGGAATATTTCCATAAATTTATTGAATAATATTATGATATTTACTCAAAAAGTTTAGAGTCTCAGAGTATTCGTACCAATCATTTTTTTCAAATGGTCTAATTCCCGAATCAATTAATGTATTCATATAGTTTTTATGGTACTTTTTAGGAATAAATTTCAGAACGTCAGTAAAGTAACGATCATAAAACGATAGTTCTAGTTTGTCCACCAACTTTATTGAATCTTCAGGTATGTTATTCACTGTTAAAAGTGCTGTGTCATAGCCACGGTACTTCATTATATATAAGGCTAAATGGTCTAATAGAATATTATCTCCCCAATTAAAATGTGGTTGTTTAGGTGGCGTAACTCTATTAGGTATTGAAATATCTAAATTTGATCTTTCAATTTCAATTTCCAACAATAATTGTTTTCTAAATCTTTTCTCTTCTTTTGGATTGGCTAATGATACAAGTGAATCATCCATGAGATGAGGATAATTTTGAGAAGCAATTTTTATTGCAGCAATTTCGGATAATGATAATGTGTACGGGATACTTTTCATGTTAGCAGCTGTGATCAGTGAAGGTGTTGCATAATTAGTGATGAACCTAGAGTTTTTCAGAAATCCAGCTCCAATGACACCCCCGGAGATATTGAATGTTGTATCTAAGTAATCCTTATATAATATAGAAGCAATAAGCATAAAAAGCCATGAGTTTTTTCTGAAATCAGTCTCTAATATATTCGTAGTTACAATGTGACTATCAAATTTTTTAATCATTGCTAGTTCCCTTTGGAAAGGGCCACCAAAATTCATTGAAACAAGTGATGAGTTTTGGGGTAGAAAAGGTAGTGAAGCTAAACTATCAAATCCTCCACTAAAATTTAAAGTATGTTTATCTCTCGATTTAGATTCCACCATAGGATATTCGTTTGTTTTAATAAATAACTCAGATTTTGTGAATTTTTCAATATTTTCTTTAGTAATTTTCGAAACGGTTAACTCCATACTGATCTCATCATATTTTGTACCACAAAGTGTTGCTAATGCAAGTGCAATTAAATCTTCTCTTATAAAAATTGGTACATTTAACTTGAACTCAATAAAATGAGAATGATTTTCATCTTGATAATCCACTTTTATATATCCTGCAGCTTGTTTTATATTTTCAAAAGATATTTTCATTTTTTTCGAACCTCCATCACGATATAAACACATACCTTCCTTTTTAGTACTGAACAAAGAATTAATATCCATACTCTAATCTTTTCATAAGGTTTTAAATGTGAATCTACACTAAATATTTCAAGGATCAATTATAATATTACCAATCTACATTATCGTATTTGACGATATGATTAACTGAAATTATTAGAATACATTTATTATAATCATGGCAAAAATTATGAGGTGGACGTTATAGCTATGTTTCTTGTTATAACTAAGATACAGTTACACTTGTTAAAATAAAGTAAAATTGATTCTCCAAACTATCTTTTTGTGATTTTTAGATGCTCTTAACTTTATATGATTTCATTTTGTACAGTCCTTGGTTAATTGCAATGTAAGATGAATTGTAGACATTTAATAATGTGAAACAATTATTAGTTGTACATCTTAACATAGATTATTGTAAATACAACATAACATCTGACTTTAAAGAATCCAGCTTGTATACGAAAAAACAATTGCAACAGGAGTGATTAACTCAAAGCTACCTAATTTTATATAAAATTTTATGAACAAATTTCTAGTTCAAGTTAACCATTTATAGTACACCTGGTATCAGAGATTATGAAAAGAAGTTAGGGTGCCTTCTCTCGATAGGGAGAAAAACATTTACTCTTTTTCTATACAACGTATTTTATCTCTTCTATGAATGCTTCTTGTGGCGTCTGGTAATATAACATCTTTCTTGAATAAGTATTCATCCACCACTGTGTCCGTAAAACATGGGCTTCACTATTCGGACGACTGGGCTTGTCTGTTGGTATCGACTGTCGAATGAGTTTATTTTGGTTTTCACTGTTGCTCACTAGTATTGCATAAATTTATACTGATTATTAATAATACTCAAAATGTTGCGTTTTTTCATTTTAAGCCAACAAAAAATCCTTTATAATAGATTGGTCAGGTGATTTCCCGTCCAAATCCAATTATAAAGGACCCAACATATGGATAAGGATACACGAAACACTTCATTTGAGCAATGGCTTTCACCCATTAATATGCGATTACTTGATGCTCGGGTGAAAGGATTGAAATTAGATTATTATACAAAGAAACTGACGACGGAATCTTTCTTGAAACTGTTGCTGTTTGCGCAACTGGAAGAAGTCGAGAGTCTCCACGCCCTGAGCGATTGTCTGTTCGACGACCACCTCCAAGCCGGTGTGGAACTGGATTCAATCAGTATTTCCCAACTGTCCCGTCGATTGAACGGACTGGACCCGGCGGTATGCAAGACACTTTTCCTGGAGCTGGTGGCACAGATTCACTCAAAAACCCGGCACACACAATCCGCCATGCCGTTAAAAATCATTGATTCCAGCACCTTGCCCCTGCATCTCACGAATCACAAGTGGGCGGAATTCCGCAAAACCAAAGCCGGCGTCAAGTTGCATTTGCGGCTGGTGTTTATGGAAAAAGGGGTGTCTTACCCGGAAAAGGCCGTCATCATGTCAACGGCAATTTAAAAATGTAGGTTTATGGCAATTTAGAAATGTCGGTTTTCGGCAATGCAATTTGTGGATGAATGTTGTCTAAGTTTGT
>NZ_FNFY01000037.1 GCF_900101075.1 Lacicoccus qingdaonensis
ATCTGAAAAATCACATAAAAAATGGCGATTCATCTCAATTAATCGATGAATCGCCATTTTTCTTAGTTTTCAGGAGCCTTTTTGTCCCAGCCCCAGTTTCTTCCTATGTCAAGGGCAATATTAGCAACATTAACATCCCCTTAATTAAGATGCATTTAATATTTATGAGATTTATTCCATTTAATAATGACTCTCTCCAAGTCAAATCAAAATCTTTAGAAATATTATTATAATATTAGATATTAACAGTCGATCTTCAATATCTTTTTTCTAACAAACATGATAATTCCATATTTTCGAGAGGAAGAATAGCCACTCCTTCGGCAAATTACTATAGTAGGTTTTTTCTTTTGAAGATAATAGAGTGTCACTTTAATCGTTAATTTGCGCCTGTTTAAAGTGCTATTTTGCATGATAAGAAAATATAAAAAATCCCAAACTACCAACATTATATTGAGAGATTGGGATTTCAGCTGTTCGAGTGTTTAGGACCTAAAATTGTCATTTTTAACGATAAATTGCATATATTTTAAGTTTTATTCTGCATAACCAACTTTAAAAAGCAGTTGTCTTCGTGAAAAGATAAGTTGAACTTTTTAACTATAGCGCAAGTTATCGCCTAAATCAGTGCAAAATAACATCGAAAGTGACATACAAGTGAAAGCGAACGCTTAAATAGTATGCTATAATAAAAATATAATATTCAATATTCAATTTATTCATTTATCGCTTCGCAATGAAGCTATTTCAGATAGACACTTAGTGAGTGTTTATTTTGGAATGTCTTCATTGAGAAGCGATTTTTTTGTTCTCAAAAAAAGGGAGGTTAATTTTATTAAATAAAAGGAGGGAATTTCTATCACAAGTTGATGTCGCTAATACGACAATTGAGTTTATCGCAAAATCTTGTTTTATGCATAACGAGAGTGAAACAAGTCATTTAAGATTAGAAATCGCTTAAATGTATAGCAGTTAACTTTTTGCTTAATGATGCTTTGATGTAGAAGATCTACATTGTTTAAAGAGCATAAGTCATTTACTTCGCTGAGCGGAGTCTGCTGTCTGTCATAGCAAAGCGTGACTTGTAGACAGCAATGAGACAATTTCATTATTGAGCGAATATACAAAGTTGCTGCGAGGCACTGTTTCTGTGAGATGAATGAGCAAATTTATTATAAAATTTGTGAAATCTCTACAGAAACAGTGCAGCTGAACCTTGTGCTGACAATGATTTAAATATCTCTAGCACGAGAAATAACACAGAAATGAGCGATAAAAATGACTGAAAAACTTTCAAATAA
Source organism: Lacicoccus qingdaonensis (assembly GCF_900101075.1). GTDB lineage: Bacteria > Bacillota > Bacilli > Staphylococcales > Salinicoccaceae > Lacicoccus > Lacicoccus qingdaonensis. Next base: position 1,302 of record NZ_FNFY01000037.1, read on the forward strand.
CAAAATCAAGAAACTTCACAATTTAAATAGACAGACTGATAGAATTTTCAAATCAAAAAATAATGGACTTTCTTTTGAAAGTAATCAAAGGTATAGGGAAGCTATGCATAAATTTAATAAATATTTAGTGACTTATTTTAAAAATCCAACTCTGAAAAGGATTACTCACAGACAACTCAAAGGTTTTATAAAGGATCAAAAAATGGATAATTTAAATATTAAAACAATCAAAACTAATATCACAGCAGTAAAGACTTTCAATAGAATCAATCAAGGTGAAGTTGAATTATATAATGATAATAAAAAGTATAGTCTTGAAAACAGGGATAACTTTACCAAAAAGCCTCCTGTTGCAAGCAGAAAAGAATTAGGGGATTATTCAAGATTATGTATTGATAACAATAAGGAGCATTATGCTCATTTAGCTCAAATACAATATCACTTGGGATTAAGAGTAAAGGAAGCAATTACATTAAAAACTGCACAAGTGAGAGAAGCATTATATCATCAGCAACTAGAATTGAATCAAACCAAAGGTGGCAAGGCTAGAATTTTAGAATTGAATGCTCAACAGCTAGAAACACTCAAAAAAGCTTATGAAAATAGGTTGAGTGACAATAATGTGTTTGTTAAAAGTAATCAACTTACACATCAAGCAAGAAGACAATATATAGATCATCTGAGAAATCACAGAGAAAAATTTACCCAGTCAAAAATCACTCCTCACTCTTTCAGAAGAGCATTTGCAAACAATGAATATAACAAGAGAATTTTTTCAGGAATTGAAAGGATGCAGGTACTTGTTGAAGTCAGTAAAGCAATGGGACATGAGAGGGGAGAAGTGACTAGGCTATATTTGAGAGAGGAGAGTTAAAATATGCTGGATTATTTTGAACATCTTGCAGAAGCAGATAGAATCAATCTAAACAGGTATCTTGGAAATATTAGAAAAAAACTGAAGGGTGATGACTTCAAGCATAATCTGGAATTTTTCCATGAACATGCTGATGTTGAAGGCAAATATCAGTTTCATTTATCTCTACCAGATTTTACTGTCAATGAAAATATCAGGCATGTCAGAATACTGATTCAAGATGCCTTATTAGAAAATAAAACTTCTCTGTATGGTAGCAGAGTATATTTGGAAAGAGTTTACTATCATGTCAAAGAGGAAACTTATGTAGGTGTGTTTTATATCTATGAATATAGTAAAGATATAATAAAAACTATGCCTGAAGAGCTGGAGGATTATATTCTCTCTAATGAAGTAAAGAGAAAAGCTGAAAGAATGAAAGCTAGTCCTAAATGAGTATGAATTGTTCGCTGAGCTTCGTAAGAAGCTCAGCGAACTGCGTTTTTAAAATATAAGGCACATAATAATGAAAAAAGCAAACGAGCAAAAATTTCTTAATTTGAGCATGTGTGAAATAATAGCATCATGTTATGTTTAAAAGAGGCGTCTAATAAATTGGAAAATTGTTGTAAGTGCTAAGTTTAAAATCATTGATGTTATGAAGAAACCACTAACATTTAATCAACCTTTGTCCTAAATATAAGTTATTAAAAATTAAAGAACGTACGTTCGAATGTAATCCTTCTAAATGATATATATATATGATAATATTAATATAACTATTATAAATAACATCACAGAAAAGGGTGATCAATATCAATTATATAAGCTTGTTTAGCTCAGCTGGGGTAGGTTGTTATGGTTTTTTACAAGAGAATTTTGATTGTATAGCTACTTCAGAATTGATAAAGAGAAGATTAGATATTCAAAAAGCGAATGAGAAAGTGAAAAACCCAGCAGGATATATCTTAGGCGATATTACTGAAAAATCAAATAAAGAGAAATTGTATCAAGTTGTAAATGGGTATTTAAAAGAAAATTCAAAGTCCGAGGTGGATGTAGTTGTGTTTACAGCACCTTGTCAAGGAATGTCAGTAGCAAACCATAAAAAGAATGATGGGACTATCGAAAAAAATTCATTGGTAGTAGAAGCCTTAGAAATTATTAAAAAAATTCAACCAAAGATATTTATTTCTGAGAACGTACGAAGTTTCATGAATACCAAATGTGTTGATCACAATAAAGAAAAAATAATCAGCGAAGCATTTAATGATTGGCTTTCAGAAGATTATTTATATTCATCTAAAATATTAAATTTTAAAGATTATGGTGCGAATAGTAGTAGAACAAGATCTTTAGTTATAGGCGTGAGGAGAGATATTGAGAGAAAGATAAATATTGAAGCATTATTTCCTCAAAAGGAAGAGCTTAAGACACTGCATCAAGTAATAGGGCACTTACCAAAATTGGAAGTTATGGGTGAAATAGATAAAACGGATATTTTCCATAATTTCAAGGCTTATAGGAAAGATATGCGTAGTTGGATTAAAGATGTTAAACCGGGTTATTCAGCCTTTGATAATATAGACTCTCACAAAAGACCACATAGAGTAGTTGATGGAAAAAGAGTGGAAAATGTAAATAAAAACGGTGATAAATATACTCGACAACAATGGGAGAAAGTTGCTCCATGTGTGCACACAAGGAATGATATTATTTCAAGCCAAAACACCGTCCATCCTTGTGATGATAGGGTTTTTAGCATAAGAGAGCTGATGTTATTAATGAACATTCCGAGTGATTTTAAATGGGCGCCGTATAGCTCAGAAAAAGATCTTAACTCAATGAGCCAGGAAGAAAAAAGACAGTTTTTAAAAGAAAATGAAATAAATATTAGGCAAAGTATTGGCGAGGCAGTGCCTACTATTATTATGAGAAAAATCGCACAAAATATTAAGGAAAGTTTTGAATATGGAAATCATAAAAGACAGAACTCTAAAGAGTTACATCAACAATTACAGCTTACACTGCAAGGATAACTTAAAAAAATTTATAATAAAAAACCCATTAAACTTATCAGTACAAAGCTTATCTAGAATTTCTGAACTTGTAAATAATCGGAGGAGTGAAACATCTGCTTACTATACAGATGAAGAAACATTAAAATTAATATATGACTCTCTACCAGATTTTGAAAAGAGCAGCATTACCATATTAGAACCATCAGTAGGTGTAGGGAATTTTTTAGAAATTCTCATTAAGAAGTATAGTCATTTGGACTCAGTTAAAATTGATGTAATTGATCTTGACTCTGAAAGTATAGAGTTATGTAAATTACTAAATGAATATAGAGACATACCTGACAACATCGATATAAATTATATAGTATATGATTATTTACTTGATAACGTTATTGGTACGTACGACTTAGTTATAGGAAACCCTCCTTTTTCAAAACTAAATAAAGACATGCCTGTGGATTTTTATAGAAATATTTTTAATGATAACGTATCAAAAAATTTGTCGAGCTTTTTTTTACAAAAAGCACTTAACGAAGCGAAAAATGTAGTAATGATATTACCCAAATATTTTTTGAGTAATAGTGATTTTAGATTAGCGAGAGATATAGCTAATAAGTACGAAATCGAAAGAATCATAGACTTTGGGGAAAAAGGCTTTAAGGGAGTGTTAATTGAAACAATAGCATTGTTTATAAATACTCAAAAAGAAAGGTCTAAAACTGTTTCATATTCTGTGACTAAGAACATAACAAATGTTCAACCGCAAAAAAAGTTAACTGATAACAATTTTCCAAACTGGTTGCTATACCGTAATCAATTTTTTGAAGATATCGCATCAAAAATGAATATGGGAGTATTCAAAGTATATAGAGATAGGTCGATAACAAATGCGAAATTAAATAAAGAGTCAGGGATAAGAGTTCTTAAAAGTAGGAATATTGAAAGAAATGGTACGAAGATTTTAGATATTGAAAATTATGACAGCTATATTGAGGAAGATACTTTAAAAAATTTAGGGGTTAACAAGTATAGATATAGAACTGATGTATTTTTAAGCCCGAATATGACGTATTATCCTAGAATCATTAGAAAACCAGATGATTGTGTAGTTAATGGTTCAGTAGCGATCTTAGAAAATATTAAGAATGTTGAAATCAAACAAGAACATTTAGACTTCATAAATAGCAGCGATTTTGAAGAATTTTATAAAATAGCTAGAAATCATAGTACAAGAAGTTTGAATATAGATCAAAATAGTGTGAAATATTTTGGTTTAATCAAAATCGGTGATTAATAAAGAGGTGAAAATATGATAGAAAAAGGAAAGATCTTAGAACACCTTGATAAATATGATTACGATATTCGAAAGACAGGTAATGGTAGGTGGATTGATCAAAAATGTACTCCTGATGTCTTATCAATCGTCGCAGACTGTGTACATAATTACATAAATGATAACGGTATTTACGAAAGGTTTACAAGTAAGGATATATGGCATAGCGAATACACTGAGTCTTTTGTTGAACAAATCTTTAGCAAGCCTAATACAAAACATGAGAAAACTACTAATGAGTATGACAAATTTTTTTCACAACCTCTAGAATTACTAGCCCATGCAAGAATACTAAAAAAATCTAAAATTGGACGTTCTAATTATTATAGGGCTGACAATCTTAGATTACTTGAATTTATATCCATTAGAGAATTTAATTCTTTAAATTTTTTAATAGAATATATAAAAAAAGTGTTGCAGGATAGTAATCAGCTCATCCACTTCATTGAATTTTTTGATAAACAAACACCTGAAAGTTTTGTACAATTAAAAACTCAATATGAGGATTTCATTATAAAAAACACTAAAATTAACGGTGTTACTGAAGTAAGAAGAATTTTTACTAAAGTATTAAATCCTCTAGCTTATAGTAAGAAAAAGAAAGGCACACAAAGGGGCAGGTTGTCCAAAAATATAATTACGCTTTCAATGTTAATGTATAATCAAGAAAACTTTAGAGATATCTCTTCAGAAAAGCCTAAAAATATGACTAGACAAGAATGGGAATTAGAACATCAAAGTAAAATCAATAAAGAGTTTTTCAAATATCAATCCAGTAAAGCTAAATCATTCATTAAAAAATATAACGATGAATTTAGAAACTCTAAATCAGAAGTCAATGATGAATATAGTAGTGGTGTCGCTACGCAAATTCATCATATTTTTCCGGAGGGACAGTTCCCTCAAATTGCGATGTATTATGAAAATTTAATCGCTTTAACACCAACGCAACATTTCAATAAAGCGCATCCAAATAATCATACATACATTATTGACGAAGATTACCAAGAGATATTATTGAAAGCAAAAGCTGGTACGATAAAAGAAGATTTAACGAGATCTGATGAACCGATTTATAGCTTTGAAAACTTTATAACAGTTATTAATGTAGGGTTTAATACTGATTATGAAATAGTGGGAGAAGAATATCTTTATGTTATGGAAGTTTTAAATAGTCATTATTGCAACTGAATGAAAAGTTATAAAATACTAAGATCAAAATATCTCGACAACTAGAAAAAGCTTTTAAAAAACTATCTAAAAAATAAAGAGTGAGAAAGATGGTTAGCAGTTTTGTAAATGACATTAGACCCTCGGATAAAAGCACTATCTTTCATTTAGATTTTATCGTATCTTAAGTTTCACGATAGCCAGTGATTTGGAGAGATTACGGGGCATTCTCAGGGCAAAAAATATATTAAAATAGCATTAGGCTTACTAATGGAATTACTTGCAAGCGGTAAAAACTCTTTGTTATAAGTGTTTTTAAGTAGTTATAGTGACTGTAAGATTTAGTTTACGATCGAGTGGGAGTAGCCGCAGGTGTCCTGAAACCCTTGATATGACTAGGGTTTCAGGATTCTTTTTTATAGTGTGGCACAGTTATGGCACACTTTGAAAAGTTGTCTTCACAAATTGATTACTGCTGTAATGTTCAATCTGTGTTTTTTCACTGGTATTTAATTTAATCATATTACTGAGTTTATTGGCAACTTGAAAATTACTGTTTGGGTATAAGTGACCATATGTCCCTAATGTCGTTTGTATATCTTCATGCCCCAGACGGTCTTTAATAATTAATGGGTTCTCTCCCATGCTGATTAATAGAGAGGCGTGAGAATGTCTCAAACCATGAATTTTAATTCGATGCACATTGGCCGCTTTTGCAAATCGTTTAATCGCATGAGCGATTGTGTACTTTTGAGTGGGGATGCCATTATAAGATAATATAAAATTCGTTTTACACTGCGCTTCTTGGACTGACTTCCATTCTCCCAGTAAACGTAAAGTGTCTGAATCGAGTGCGATTACACGAATTCCGGCGCGTGTCTTTGGTTCAGTAAAATGAAAATTTTCCACATTTTGATACGCCAGCGTCTTGGAAATATTTAATGTTCCTTTATCAAAGTCTAAATCATCCCATTGTAAAGCAGTAGCTTCGCCGATGCGCATTCCGGTCATAAATAATACCCAGATGGTGATAAACTGGAAGTGTTGAAAATAATCACCAAGATACATTTTAGAAATTACAGCTTCAAATTCTTCTTTGGTCCAAAAGTCAATTTGGGTTCTCACTTTTTTAACATTACCAATCACTTTAGAAGGGTTCTCTTTCATTAATCCTAAAACAATCGCTCTATCAAATGCTAAGGATAATAAACCTTGTATGCCCCGAACGTATTGACTGGAATATTTTTCAGTCATTTTTAATTGCCATTGTTGTAAAACCAGTGGTGTAATACTAGAGATACTCATGTTGTAAAAGTAGGCAAAATGTTTCTCAGCTGCATATTTTCGATTTCTGAACGTACTTGCCTTGACTTGGTTTTTATACCAAGGAATGAAGAATTCTTGTGTGAATCTTTCGAATGTCATCGTGCTGTTGGGATTATAAGCACCCTCGCTATTGTCTAATACTAACTTAGCATAGGCAGCTTTTGCGTCCGTTTTTGTTTTAAAACCACTCATTCTTTTTTGGAGTCTTTTACCTGAAACAGGATCAAAACCTAAACTGACTCTAAATTCATATGTGCCATTGGTCTTTTTCTTCACTTTAACCATTAAAATCCCTTTCCTTGATTAAAGTGGCCTCGGCGGTGTCACATGATTTTAATAAATCTTCTTGTTTTAGTTTGACTCCCAATATTTCTTCTACAGCTTCTACCGGTACCCGACCTAATTTCTTAGTATTATAGAAACCATATCCTCTTTGTACCATCAGGTGTTTGGCCTGACGAATAATGTCGCGAGCAAAAGAGGGACCATAACCTAAAGCGATTAAATCTTTGCGGGTAATCGTAACAATCATATTGCTCCTTTCCCGGTCGAGCCAATACAATATACGTTTATTATAACATCCTTAGCAGTATATTTTGAAAGAACAGATTTAAAATCAGATGGCTGCGAGTTACAGCACCACGGGCATTTCACCCCTGCAAGTATTCACTCCAGTCCCATTCATAGCCTGCGACGCTTTTAACGCTCGGACGGTGACGATGGGAGAGTATCATTATATATACGAATCGGTCATTGCCAGTAATCCACCACGATTACCTGAGACCAGGTATGTTTCGCTCGTTCTATGTTCGGAAGTCTTGGCGTAAACCAGTCAAGTGGCTCACTATTCGTAGAATGTATCTGATTTATAAGTATTCAGTTGTCAATGTACAATGGCTTATCAGCCTATGAAAATATACCGAATAACAACATATTTTCATAAAATGACAAGTATGTAGGTGAGAAGCATGCCCCTGATTGACACGCTTCTCTGGGTGACTATTCTATGTTAAAAGATAGAATTTCGTTCATCAGTCGCGTTTGTAATCTGCCGAGTAACATCTCATCAACAACCATATACCGGTTGCCATATTCGTCTGTCATCAGTCGACGGGAACGGTGAAGCATGTAATAGTGGTAATGATTTAGAATCTCATGGATGGCTTCGGTATCGCCTTGAGTGGCCTGTGAAATGTGTGACAACGGAACGGTTGGATAGGTCGTTTTCATTCTGAACACTCCTTCATAAAATGTTTAATTGATTCTAATCCACTTATATGGTGACGATGAATAGTCGAACGATTGAGATTGAATAACGTTGAAATCTCTGTATCATTCATCTCCATAAAGTAATACAACAAAATGATGTCTCTTTTTTTGGTATCGAGGTGTTGTAACGCTTCGCTTAATCCACTGTCTGTTAAACCAATTTGATAGTTGCGAACAGTAAACATGTGTAAATCAGTGACATATTGGTCCATAACAGAAAATTGATTGACCCGATAATCACCGATTTCAGTAAATGAGACTTCTCGATTGGAGATACCGGAAAGGTGTTTAACATAATTTTTACGCTCATTTTCTATAGCCCGTTTACAGATATAATCAAATTGATTTTCGATTGTCGTTTGAAAAGAAGATGGGTGCATCATATTCACCTCCTTTCGGCGTAGGAAAGGAAGTGAACACAATCTGTATTTCTCCCTTTGTAATAAGTCCCAACTCGAAAGGGGCAAAAGTTGCGTTTTTCTTAAAAAAGTGAGAAAAAAAATTTTTTTTAAATATAAAAATCATTAGATGTAAAACAAATGTACTCTTTATATGATTTAAAAAACTTATCTATATGATGTATAAAACCACATTTAAAGCTGTCAAAATCCATTAAGAGATTTAAAGTTTTTTTAATAAACTATATAAAAAAATCATGTAATGATATAAAAAAACCTCCCACATAATAACGGCCTCCTAAGTGACGCCTGTCGCCGATGTATGGGAGTTATAAGTTTTTAATACAAAACAACGACAGTACAATTCACCGTCGTCTGGAAATTATTATATTGCATGACAAAAATACCGCCAGATAACGGCTTTTTTTTATTGCCGTTGGCAGCAAACTATTTTATATAATAGGAATTATAAAATCATATAATACGTTTTTGTGTACCTGTTTTATTTTGGGTAGGAACAATAAGATGTATGTAGGTGATTTATAATGCGTAAAAAAGAAGATAAATTTGATTTTAAAGAATTCGGTTTAGCAATTAAAAATGCTAGGTTGAAAAAGGGACTAACAAGGGAACAAGTCGGGGCAATGATAGAAATTGATCCTCGTTACTTAACTAATATAGAAAATAAAGGACAACATCCTAGTATACAAGTATTTTATGATTTGATTTCTTTGCTCAATGTTTCAGTAGATGAATTTTTCTTGCCTTCCTCAGAATTGATAAAAAGCACTAGAAGAAGACATTTAGAAGGACTACTCAACGATTTGACTGATCAAGATTTGATAATTATAGAAAATGTAGCAATTGGTATTATCCAGTCCAAGAAATACCAAAATTAAAAGGTATTATAATCTAAGATGTTTGAAAACGTTACTACATATTTATTTAACATGAGTCATAGTGAAATATGTTTTATTACATCTACTAAAGTAAGCACTTAAAAGTACCAAAGGTACTTAGGGTGTTTTGATACTTTTAAGTGCTAATATGATTGTTTTATATAAAAATTGAACGAACTAAACTATTTGCAAAGCATTAATAGCTGAAGATAAAAGGTTATTTACAATTTCTTTTGGTCAAATTAATCTTTCAATAGATCGCGAATTTCAAGTTTAAGTTAGCCACCAGGGTATAACCCCAATCCAGAGTTTGTGAAAGCACTCTGGCGGCTGGGCTTCTCCTCCCCTGAGGGGGAGGAGAAAATTTTACACTAGGCGCTATGTGCCATCTGTGTTTGATTGAGTGCCTTGGCGAAATGCTCATGCGGTGTCCGGTATCCCAGGATTTTGCGTGGGTAGTCATTCATCCACCGTTGGATACGCTGAATCTGTCGATCACTGACGGCAGAGATGGACTGGCCTTTCGGGATGAACCGGCGGATGAGCTTATGCTGGTTCTCGCTGGTCCCGCGTTCATATGAAGCGAACGGCCGGGCAAAGTAGACATCTGTGACTGCTTTCAATGTGTCATGGAGTGCACTGAACTCGGAACCGTTATCCGATGTGATGGGCTTGAATAATGACGGCATGTGATCACCGGCACGTTCAACGAGTGATTCGATTGCCTCTGTGACCGGTTGAGCGGCCTTGCCATCAATTTTCAAAAGCACTTCAAAACGGGTCTGTCGCTCCGCCAGTGTCAGCAGCACCGCATCATCCTTGTGTTTTGAACCGATGACGGTGTCGATTTCCCAGTGACCGAATGTCTCCCGGGATTCGACAGTTTCCGGCCGTTCGGCGATGGATGGTCCCAAATCGCGTTGATGTTCGCGGTCCTGACGCGTTTTTGATTTTGTGTTGCGGCTGGGCTTCTCCGATAGATTGATGTTCTTTGTGCGCATGATATGCCGGTCAATCCAGTTGTACAGTGTCGTCGTACACGGCATCAGCTCAGCCGGAAACATATCCCGCTGTTTCGCAGCACCGACGACCGCATCCGGTGACCAGTGGTGGTCCAGCATCTGTGTATCTGCCCAGTCGACAAATGTATTGGATCGGCTCCATTTTGGCCGCCGGCCAGAGTGAAGTCGGTGGGTGTCATAACGCGTTTGAGCGTAGCCTGGATCATAGACATAATACTCATAATCATATGTTTTTCCATTCTGTTTCTGACGGCGGATCTGCCGGACGGTGCCGCGTTTGATTTCGTTATTGATGGTCTGAGGTGCACGCCCTAAACGCGCCGCAATGTCACGGTTGGAGTAATTCTCCTGCTTTAAAATCTCAATTTGGGCCCGTTCCGCTTTGGTCAGATGTTTGCCTTTGATGGATTCAGTGGTATCATGAAGTTGCGTCATGTGATTTCATTCCTTTATTGAGTGTTGTGGTTAACTTTCAATATAACATGAAATTCACATGGCGTTTTTTGTATCAGAGGTGGCTAAGTTCATTATAAAATCCACCAATCTGTTTTAATGATTTAAATTTTAATAGATTTTATAGGGGGTAAAAGTATGAAAAAAGCATTAACAATTGCTGGTTCAGACTGTACTGGAGGTGCTGGAATTCAAGCCGATCTAAAAACGTTTTCTGCGCATGGGATATTCGGTATGTCTGTGATCACTTCAGTGGTTGCAGAAAATACAGCTCGAGTGATTTCATATGAAAATATTAGTTCGAACGTCATTAAGCAACAAGTGGATGCAGTTTTTGAAGATATCATACCTGATGTCGTAAAAATTGGAATGCTTTCATCTATCGAAACAATGACTGCGGTTAAAGAAAGTCTACAAAAATGGGCACCGACACTTGTTGTTTTAGATCCGGTCATGTTTGCTAAAAATGGAAATTCATTAATGGCATCTGATGCAATTGATACATTGATTTCTGAAATACTGCCGTTATCCACTTTAATTACGCCCAATATTTCTGAAGCTGAAAAAATCGCTGAGATGAAGATTACAAATGTTAATGATATGAAGTGTGCAGCTAAAAAAATTTATCAATTCACAGAAGTGCCAACGATTATTAAAGGCGGCTATCGAATTATTAAAGTAACTGATATTCTTTTTGACGGCAATAACTTTTATGAATTTTCTGGTGAAAATATTGATACTAAAAATACGCATGGGACAGGATGCACTTTTTCTTCTGCTATTGCTTCAAACTTAGCTGTTGAAAAACCATTAGAAGATGCAGTGAGAGATGCAAAAAATTATGTCACTACAGCTATAAAACACGCACCATCTCTGGGGAAGGGGAATGGCCCCACACATCATTTCTATGAACTCTATAAAAATAGAATCTTTTAAAGAATGAGGTGCTTTATTTGTGAATCACCAAAAAATAATAGAAAGAAAAATCAAATATAATGGAGAGGTTATTGAGCATCCATGTTTTCCTTTAAAGGTTTTAGATGATGAGTTAGCCATTTTATATCATAAGATTACAACTTCTTTTGAAATGCCCATTGGAAATTCTTTGCTTCATATTCCTAAGGGGAGCTACACTGTGGCTTTTTATTGGCATTATAAATCATATAATGTTTATGTATTTAGGAATAGCAAACACAAAGTGATTGGGTTGTATATTAATATCGTAAAAGAAACCGAAATAAACACTACAGCTGTGACTTTTAAAGATTTAATCATAGATATTGCCATTCGTCCTGATGGTGAATATGCAGTGCTTGACCAGGACGAGCTCACCGAACCACTAAACCAGTTTGAGAATGGTACTGTGAATGTGGTACTTAATCAACTAATCGACTCTATTTTAGATATTAAATATTTTACAATTCGCGAATCAGAAAAAGTATTACGTCAAAATCGAGGTGTCTAAATTGAGAGAGCAATGGGATTTATACACGAATCATCGAATGAAAACGGGAAGAACCATATATCGTGGAGAAAGTATACCTGATGGATACTACCATCAAGTGGTGAGCGTATGGATTAAAAATAGTAAGGATGAATATTTATTATCACAAAGACATCCCAGTAAAAATCACCCTTTAAGATGGGAATGTACCGGTGGGTCAGTGATTTGTGGGGAAACCAGTTTACAAGGTGCCATTAGAGAAGTGAAGGAGGAATTAGGCGTACGATTAGATTCAAAAAAAGGAACTTTGTTGTATCGAGTACGTCGAAACCATTTGAAGGACTTTTATGATGTCTGGATGTTTACTGCAGATATTTCAATAGATGATTTACAGTTAGAGCAGTCAGAAGTAATAGATGCGCAATGGTTAAATAAAGCAGAAATAATCAGTATGTATAATAACAATCAACTTCATCCGCTCATCAATAATTTAGATGAGATTCTTTAGTACCCTTAATTTATTGTGAATAATTGTCACTAATAAACTATACAAAGTTCTTGGAAATCTAACATTTAATCCCTAAATTTATAATTCATTTTGGACTCAGTCAATCTTTAAATAGAGTAATTACTTTGTAATAATAATAAATGATAGTGTAATATAATGAAATACAGGTAATTAATTCTATATAATGTATTAGTCCTTTATAAGTTGCTTATAGAGGATTGTTTTTACCATTAAGAACATGTCATATTGCGGAGATGTAATATATACCGAAGGTTATAGACCATCGGCAATTTTAATAAGATTGTTATGCTTATGGTATTATTGATCAGCTAATAATTTTATATAAAGGAGTGTAACTATTTTTTCTATAGTATTATCAATATTAGCCACTTTACTTTCCATAGTGAATATTATTTGGTTATTTTTTGGCGCATAAAAGTTAGAAAGCAAGATATGAAATATAAAAATTTTGAATTAAATTATAAACTGAGTATGGACAAGTACAAAGAGGAGATTGAAAAAGAGAACCAAAATTATTTGAGAAAGATAAATGAAAAAAATGAGTTATTAAACTCATTGGAAAATTTTACAAGAATGAGTTATTCTATTTTCATGAACTCCAATGCTATGTTATACAGGCTTAAAGTGAATTTAAAGAAGGACACCAGTAAAAACTCTAACATTAAAGAGGAAACTTTAAATGAACTAATAAAAGATCATTATATATTGAAAGAGGAGTTACATGTTTTGAAGAAAGATAGTACCATTCTATCTTCAACTCTGGGAGATGTAAACTATGCAATAATAATTAGTAAAACATATAATGAATTATATTTTCTAAACGATTTTATTGAACTACAAATACTTCAATATACTAAAAAAACAAAAGTAAATACTCACAAAATTTTGGGTGATGTCGACAAAGCAATTAATACTTTGGATGAACTAAGAAGGTCATTAGATCAATTACATTTATATTTATTTAAAGAATTAAATAAATTCTATCCGTCGATGAATATTAAAAGAGATACTTTTGTAATGGGAACTGACTTGTTTAAGTGGTATTATCCAAATCATCCATTTAAATTTAGGAGTTAGCCTAAAGAGAATATAGTTTTATACTTCAAACAACATCATTTTTATAAACTGAATTTGTTGGTGGATTTTATAATGAACTTAGCCACCTCTGATACAAAAAACGCCATGTGAATTTCATGTTATATTGAAAGTTAACCACAACACTCAATAAAGGAATGAAATCACATGACGCAACTTCATGATACCACTGAATCCATCAAAGGAAAACATCTGACCAAAGCGGAACGGGCCCAAATTAAGATATTAAAGCAGGAGAATTACTCCAACCGTGACATTGCGGCGCGTTTAGGACGTGCACCCCAGACCATCAATAACGAAATCAAACGCGGAACCGTCCGACAAATCCGCCGTCAGAAACAGAATGGAAAAACATATGATTATGAGTAT
>NZ_FNFY01000039.1 GCF_900101075.1 Lacicoccus qingdaonensis
CAACATATCTAACAAAGATAGAAATAATCATGGCGGCATAGTTCAACTCTTCAGGTGCACCAAGTCGGGACTTTTTCGTTACTGCATGATAAATTTTATCCAAATTTATCGTAGAAATAATGGCATCATATTTTTGGGGAGGTGCCATGTCATATAATTCCTGGATGCCAAATAAGCTTGGTTGTCGTATAATGGTCATAAGAAGCACTCCTTCAGTCTTTTTATGGTTTGTTCGTCAACTACCATTATACAAGATTTGGGGAGGTGCTTCTTTTTTTAACTCTCAAAACTGTTGGGAGACATGGGGTTAGAATTATGAAATTCATTCATCTACTAATTTTTTAAATACATCATCATATTTCTTTGTAACGTTATTAAATATTTGTTCAAATTCAGTATTGACCACTGGTTCATTTTTCTTTCTCTTTTGCACTCTCAAAGAAGTAACAACTAAATCTTTTTTATGTCCATGACTAAATCGGTTTTGAGCAAAGTGTTTTTTATATCGTTTAATAACTGTTATGTCTTTATCAGACAACTGATTATTACGTATGTCTTTTAAATTTTTCATATTTAACACCTCTTTACAATTATAACACATTTACTTCTTACCTCATAAATTATCACATTTCATTGTATTTACTTATCAATAAAGATATCTGTTGAGTCCAATGAAAGATGTTGCATTTACACCAGAGTCGAGTTGAACTACAATGAAGAAAAATAAGGGTGATATAGATGTAAGCAATATTATTGATGATTGCTATTTTTCTGATTCTCATTATTTCGTTCATGATTATTTGGTTTATGATCGCAGACCGTGCTGAAAATTCGGAAGCATTAATGCCGGAAAACGAAATTGTATATGTCAGAACAGATAGAAAGGCATTCTATAATTAGATGTTCATCTAAATAAATATGATGACAGAAAATAAAGAGTGGGTAGATTAAGCAGATTTGCTTTTTAATGAAAAGCCATAAACACGTTCAGTGATTTACGTCTAAAGGACTGAAGGCTGAGCATAGAGTTATTGTTTCCACTAATGAAATGGAAATCTTTCCACCTTTCATCAATCATCCGCTTCTATCTCTGCCAATTCCTCCCGGTAAGTCTGCTCGATCTCCTGAGCTTTTTTCAGACTGACTTTATTTAAACGCTTTATAGCATTTAAATAAGAAATTTTATCTTCTTCAAGTCCTTTGATCAATAAATTTATATAGGGTTGGAAAGTATTTTTTTGGGAAGAAGCATCCAGAACAGTAGGTCCCAGGAATTTTTCACGTCTGATGATCAATTCTTCCTCTCTCAGTTCAAGTAAATAGTGGTTTCTGTCTGGTAGTAAGTTAAGCTCATACAAACGTCGTACCACGCTTTCGTATGGAGTAATGAATACATCGCTTAACTTCATCACAACTTCTTCAAATGGACGATTTTTATTTAAAAAATCATGATTCACTTCAAAGATTTTACTATTCATCAAAAAACAGGCTGCAAAGTGATCCCCGGCGCGTTCCATTAGCTTATCATCCGAGAGCAGCTTAATTAGCTTGGCAGGTTTTTCCTCTATTAAAAGGTGATGGAATAGTTCATGAGCCAATGTGAAGTTTTGAGTTTTTTCACTATCATTATTATTAATGATGATTTTATGCACACGCTTACTCTGATCCTGACTTCTCAAATAGATGCCATGTATAGCTTCACCTTCTGCACCAGGTTGGTTGAAGTCAAAGTACAGTACATCAATATCTAATTCTGCAACTAATTCATCTAATAATTCTCCAACGTTTACACCTTTATTTACCAGTTGATTATAATATTTAGACGCAAAATTTTGCACTTCTTTTAATGTTATTGAATCTAATTTTTCAACATAGTTAGTAATAGCAGCCATTATATATCACCTGATTTTCTAGTTTATGAACGTTTTTAAACGCTCGTAATCATTTGCAAGCAAGGCAACATCCATAATCACGCTTTCTTGCTTGGCGTTTAATTGCTTGCTGCCTCCGCGGAGCATAACAGTATAGCCCGCAAAATTGTTTTCCTCTATTCCTAAGAGTTCGTTTGCTGAATAACCTGTAATCTCGGAAAGCGCGTCGATACGTTTTGAGGTAATACGCCTTTCACCGCTTAGCATTCCGCGTACCAATGCCTCACTCACGCCAAGCATTTCAGCTAATTTTACTTTGCTGACTCCATTTTCCTCCATCCAGGCTGTTACCATTTTTGCCGTTTCCTTCATGACATTCACCCTTTCATATATATTATATCATAAATCGCACCAAAAATTTAATTTCATTAATATTTGTGCGATTTATATTGTCTTTTAGTTTAGTTTTAATATTTATACTTCTGAATCAAACCCCCGAATGATGAAGACACCGTAATGTCAGATGTCATTGTACAGATGATCCCTGTAGATGGTAGAATTAAATATGAGAGATAAAGCCAATGAAGAAAAATATAAGGGTGATAAAAATGAAAGCAATATTGCTGATGGTCGGTATATTTCTAATACTCATTATTTCATTTCTGATCATATGGTTTATGACTGCAGACCGTGCCGGAAATGCAGAAGCGTCACTGCCGGAAAACAGTATTGAATATATGGAAACAAACAGAGAAGTAATCTATAACCAAATGTTCATCTAAAAAATAGGACCCTTGATCAAGGAGTCCTATTTTTTAAACAATCTATCAATTTTTGTCTCTGATAACCGATAGAATGCCGGGTCATGGCTCTTCCCCACTCCATTCCATCAATATGGCGGTTGAGTATAAAACGAGAAATGGCGATATACTTCGTGAACCACACAATCTCACTAAAGTAGAAGTCTACACCCACAACATCCAGTAAGTCGATGCGGCGAGTATCGCAACGATGATGAATGTGAAGCTGGAGAAGGCTGCCATGACGTAATGGTCTTTTTTCGTGAAGACGTCTTCTTTGAATGCGAAAAACAAAGTCGGTGAATGGATCGGCAGGATGTTGGTGCCGCCGATGATCATGATGACGATGAATGCGACGACAACGGCAGGTATGCCGGCAATGTCCGCATAGGAGACCATCACAGGGAATATGACGATGACTGCAGAAGTCGGGACGATGAAGATCATTCTGAATAAAAATATGATGCATGTGATGAAGACGATGCCGACAAACATGTTCGCATCTTCCGGCACAATGGTCATCAACTGTTCGGCGATGCGTCTTGCTGTGCCGTTTTCATCCATCACGATACCGACGGACAATGCAGCACCGATCATAAGGAAATTTTCCCACGGGAACGACCGGATATCTTCATTTTTAATCAGCCCGATGCCCGGCATTGCGTACAAGACGACCAATATCATCGGCGGCAGCAGTACCGGTACGTTTTCGGGATTGGTAAACACCCAAACCGCTATCATCAGAATGAATGTGACGATGACGAACCAGAATGATTTCGACGGTTCATATTCATGGTAATCATGTTTGACCTGCTGTTTAGATCGATCAAAATCTGCATCACTTTCAGATGGATATGAAAATTTGAGATAATACCATGCAAATATACTGTTGACGAGAAGTGCACACCACATCGGCGGCGCGACGATGATGAACCATCCAAGCCAGCCGATGTTCAAAATGTCATAATCGCTCAAGAGCTGTGCGGCCAGTATCGGATAGCCGCCGCCGGTGTAGACGATCATCGTGCTGTTCTGGTTGACAAAACCCATCACATACATCGCATACTTTTTGAACACGCTCTTATCTGGAAAATCAAACGCATCGTTCAGACTTTCAACAAAAGGCAGAATCGTCTTCAACCTGGCAAATGCCGAGGGCATGAATATCGGCAGCAGAGACATCAATAACGGCAGGAACATCACGATCCTTTTCGGACTGATATTTTTAAGCTTCAGCAGCTTTGCCGATATCAGCTTATCCGCCTCGGTTTTTATAAGTACATCACTCAATATGGATAGGATCAGTATGAAATAGAGCGCAGATTTAAGAAACCCCGCCATCGCCTGTTCGGCCGTATCCGTCAGATTGAATAATATGATCAGCAACAGCAGCAGAATGCCCGCAGCACCTGTCGGAATCTTGGATATCGTCCAAAGATATATCGCAATGAGCAGCAGTACGACTGTACGTGACTGCTCGGCATTATACCCGTGAAGTATCGTATCCGGTGCAAAGACCGCGAAAAACAGGATGCCAAGAAGAATGACCAGATGGATAAATATATTTTTATACTTGCGGATAAAGCCCATAATCATCACCCGTCCAAAACTGAACACAATATAATAGTATTATTTTACCCTTTTTGTGTCATGTGAAATCATGGCAATGATCCAGCAGCCTAAATGCTTTTCACAAATGATTCAACATCCGTGAAGAGCGCATCCGGCTGATCGCTGAATTCCGCCGTCTGGATGTTCGGCAGCCAATGCGCCCCGACCGTGTAAAGCCCCGCTCCCTTGCCTGCAGTGATATCCGTATCACTGTCACCGACGAATATCGCCGCATCCCGATCAACACCCAATGCGTCCAGCACGTCAAACACCCCTTCCGGGTCCGGCTTGAAGCGCTCCACATCGTTGCCCGACACCGTATAGTCGAATACGTCATCCATCTTGAGGAATTCCATCGAAATATCAAGACTCCGCCTGGACTTCCCCGTTACGACCGCGAGCTTATAACCCTTCTCCTTGAAATGTTCAAGCATATCATGGACACCGCTGTCCGCTTTCACTAGACGCTCGTGGTTGTCCGTATATGTTTCGAAATAAAGTTCAATCGCCCGCTCGACATCATCACTCTCAAGATGCTCCCTGATGATTTCAGGCTCGATCGGTCCAAACATACTTTTTACTTCCTCATCACTGTAATGTTTCCCGTCGTAAGTTTCAAAAACGGTCTGAAAAGCATTGAAACTGTTCGGCAGCGTATCTGCAAGCGTCCCGTCAAAATCGAAGATTAATGTGCTGATCTTGTTTTTGTTCATGATTACACCTCTTATGTATGGAAAATACTTTACTCTGCATACGGATTATTTATCTATTGCGATACTTTGGCGTACTTTTTAAGAATTTCATCTTTCAGCTCTTTCGAGGAAATCAGTCCCTTTTCATAACCTTTGAGCAATTTTTTTGTAAAATCACTCGGCTTGCCTCCGTCGATGGCAGCCAGACCAACCGCAGTTCTGACATTACTTTGACGTTCATTAAGCCGTTCATTTTTCATAAAATAACCGCCCTCTATATTCTGTTACTTTATATGTACTCTACCATATACACGCTTTAACAAAACTTCAACGGTCATCATTGAATTATATGTTGTTATGCAAAATGAAAGTATAAACTCTACACTTCTTCTGTCATAAAGACTCTCTAATAGCTTCGTTAATCCATTTCTGTGACAGTCAATGATATCAAGGTGTTTGATTTCATTAAAACTTCAATAGAAACATAAAACTCCTATGTTACAGATTCTTCATTTCATCTGTAACATAGGAGTCATCATATCGTATATCGATGTTGTAACTCATTTTCTTTTTCCTTCATTTCTTCCAGAATTCGCTGCTTATTTGGATTTTTACGTGGCTTATCGAATGTGCGCACGCCAGGTTTGAAATCAGGGTTGACACGCCTGGCTGCCTTTATCGCTTGACTTCGTTTTTGAACATTTCTTTTACGTATATCAGATAGTTTAGCAATTTTCACTCTGACCACCTCTTACTAATCTATATATTCTATTATA
Organism: Lacicoccus qingdaonensis; assembly: GCF_900101075.1. Taxonomy (GTDB): domain Bacteria; phylum Bacillota; class Bacilli; order Staphylococcales; family Salinicoccaceae; genus Lacicoccus; species Lacicoccus qingdaonensis. Next base: position 5,751 of record NZ_FNFY01000039.1, read on the forward strand.
ATACTTTTTTAGAATGATTGGAAATTTACAAATTTAAGCTTGAAACTTTATAAAAAAGTAGGTTTGTATATCTCATTACTGATATAGAGTAAATATTTTGTCTTTCGGATAAGAACGTATATAAATACCATCTTTCTCACTCTAAATGACATGAAATATTTCAACTAACATCAACATAACAATCAATACTTCTAAATATAAAATTCCACACTGTTAGACCGTCCGCTAAAAACTCATTCAAAGCTGATATAACAAATTTCTTAAAATATTAAAGTCAGATTTTCCAAAATTAAAAGGCATGTCTCCTGTAATCTTCAGGACACATACCTTCTATTTCATCATTTCCGGATTACGATACACCCTTGCCGCCTCTGACTGCTAGGGTACTAATTCTTTCCATGCCTGTAATAATCGGTTTGGCTTTAGCAATCAGTGTCTGAGTGGCTCCGAGTTCCAATGATGACTGATGGGCCGCGTCATCAGACCATACTTCATCGACATACACTGCATCCGCTTCTTCCTCGGCAACACTGACGATATAGGCTTCACACTCTTCCAGGTCTTTCATCGATTCTGCAGCGTCAAGCAAAATGTCCACCAGCTGATCACGGTTCGCTTCATCGACGGTAAATTTTCCAAACAGGCTGAATTTGTCCACATTGTCCTCCTCTGGTACAGAATAAATTTCTTATCCATACTTCTGGTACAATATTTCCAAACACAATCGATAACAGATCACCCAGGACTTCATGTAAAACATCTATCGCCTCTCCCCCAGCACCTTGATCAGATGGCACGTACATTTAATGCCATTAAAGAAATGCTCCACTTTCAGATTCTCGTTCGGTGAATGGTTGTGCTGGTCGAAGTTGGCATACGGCATAATGATGGACGGTGTTTCAAGGATTTTCGTCCACACATAGTCAGGGAGTGAACCCGGCATGCTGGGCTGTACCAACGGTGTTTTGCCATAGGCTTCCCCGACCGCATCTGTCACCACCCGCACAATCTCCAGGTCGGAAGGTGTCCGTGAAGGATGCATGGCGCCTCTGTATGCCACTTCAATATCCGGGTCGAATGCATGGACGTGTCTTTTCACCTTGTCAAAAATATCTGCAGGATTCTGGTCGACGACGAGCCGCATATCGATATTGACCGTAGCGGTGGCCGGAATGATGGTTTTCGCATGATCCCCCGTATAACCGCTCCGGATGCCGGCGATATTAAACGTCGGTTCCATCGTGAGCCTGCGGTAGTACGCCTCCCCGTCCATGTTTAAATCTGTATAGCCGATTTTCTCACCGATGTCTTTTTCGTCGTATGGTAAAGAAGATAAAAGTCTCATATCCGTCTGTGAAGGGCCGCGAACGTTATCATAGAAACCGCTGACGTGTACGTTACCGTCCTTATCCTGCATGGTGTTGAGCAGTTCGATCATTTTCCACACCGGGTTCGGTACGACATTGCCCGTGTTTCCGGAATGGTTGTCAAAATCTGCACCTTTGACGGTCATTTCAAAGCTGAGCACACCTCTGACTCCGAGCAGTATGAGCGGGCTGCCGCTGTTATGGGACGAGCCGTCTGCGGTGTAGACAAGATCCGCTTCAAGCAGTGACTGATGGTCCTCTACAAATTCGGACAGATGGACGCTGCCGAGTTCCTCCTCGCCTTCGAAGATAAATTTAATATTGATCGGAAGCGATCCATAGAGCTCCATGTATGTTTTAATGCCTAACAACTGGGTCATGAGCTGCCCTTTGTTGTCGCCGACCCCTCTCGCGTATATTCTGCCGTCGCGAATCTCAGGAGTAAATGGATCGGACGCCCAAAGCTCCACAGGTTCGACAGCCTGGACATCATAGTGTCCGTATATAAGTAACGTGAAGTCATTATTATCGCTCATCAGCTCTCCGTAAACAACAGGATTACCCCCGGTCTCCATTATCCGGGTGTCTATGCCGAGGGATTCCATATTACTTTTCAACACATCTGCGCAATGTCTGATATTTTCCGTGTCCGTACTGATACTTTTGATTTTAAGAAAATCAAACAGTAGTTCCATATACTTCTTCCGGTGATTATCTATAAAAGTATCCACCTGTTCCAGTGTCATATCCATTCCCCTTTACGTTTCAATCTGCAGTTATCATAATGTTACTATAATCGCCAACTCCAATTAAAGAAACCCGACCAGACATCTGACCGGGTTGCTTTATCTTCTTTTTAAACTCTCTCAGCTTTCTCACTATCATTTTTCGCAATCCCCATACCTGTGAACGCATTGAACATTGCGAACACAATACACAGGTAGCATGGTATCGCCCAGATCCAGTAATCTGCAACACTGACGTCCAGCACTTCCATGTAGTATATCCCGGAGACTCCCCATGGGACCAATGGAAGTATCATTGTACTTGAATCTTCCAGTGTCCTGGACAAGTTCTTATGATGCAGTCCTTTTTCGGTGTAGACATCCTGCAGTAGTACGCCGACCATGATGATGGCAACTGAGGCGACGCCTGCGGTAAAAACGATGATCAGACTGCCTATGATGGTCACGCCGATGAGCTGCCAATTTGTCTGGATATATTGGGAAAATGTGTTCAGTATTTTATTCAGACATCCAGAAGCTTCGACAATTCCGGCAAAGGCATATCCGCAGAATATGGTCACAACGATTGTGGTCATCGAGAATATGCCGCCTCTTGTAACAAGTGATATAACATCTTCGGAGAGGCCTCCGATATTCATTCCCGTGGCTTCCACCATTGCCATATTGAATCCATCAGCCATTGATGTGACACCGTTCACGAGTGAGAATCCATTGAACAGCATGCCGATAATGACTGCAACCACCGATGATAACAACATCATGGGGACCACAGGTTTTCTGGTCATGGCACCCCATAGTATGATGACGAACGGTATCAGCATGAATATGTTAAAGTTGAATATCTGTGACAGTTCTTCCGTCAAAACACCCGCACCTGCATCAGCACCACCGGAGTAATCCGTATTCAAGCCAACAAAGACCCAGATAATGAGACCGACGATTGATGAAGGTACAGTCGTCCACATCATATGTTTGATGTGATCATACAAATTCACCTCGACAACGAGGGAAGCCAGATTTGTTGTATCAGACAACGGTGACATTTTATCTCCGAACACGCCTCCGGAAATGATCGCACCTGCCGCCATTCCCAAAGGGACGTTCAGTTCCATCGCAATGCCGATGAGAGCAACACCCGCTGTAGCAACAGACCCCCACGCAGTTCCAGTCGCGACTGACACTACTGCTGTGATGATGAATGCAGTCGCAAGGAAATATGCAGGATCAATGATCTGCAAACCATAGTAAATCAGCATCGGTACCGTCCCTGAGTATATCCATGTACCAATAATGATACCGACTGTAAATATGATAAATATTGCCGGCATCGCGGTCATCAGCCGTTTCGTGATACCTTCCTCCATACCTTTCCATCTGAGTCCGGTTCGATAAGCAATAATTGCAGCATAACCCGCAGCTATCAGCAGCAGTGGCTGTATCGGTATATCATAAATACCGAACCCTACACCAATAACAATACCAAGGACAATAAAACATGATATTGCTTCAAAAAATGTCGGTTCCCTTTTCATATGTATTTTCCCCTTTCGATCAGTGCCTATACCAGGCCGATCAGCTCTTCGATTGTTTTATTTTCGAAACCGAGGCTCTTCAGATCCACTCCGGTTTCATAGAAGTCACGCTCCAGCATCGTACTGCCAAGTGTGATGACGGAATCGATATTCGGTGTATCGACACCCGCCACTTTACCGAGATTGGACCATAATACCAGCCCGTAGGATATATCTTCAGTGAAATACCTGGAATCCACAGCAACAGGGCCCTTTATAGCGGAGTACACTTTACTTGTATTGAACAAAGTCTGCAGATCCCTGCCATCATCAGTAAAGTAACCCCGACCCGCCCTGCTTTCAATCGCATTTTCAAGTTCATAACCGAACGCTTTACCAATCGCCATGCGCTCTTTTTCTATCGCTTTCAGCACTTTGACAGTATGTTCCGTAATCCCTTCTTTGTATAAATAAAATTCTCCGTCTGAGTAATCTATTCTTCCAGCATTTAAAAGGGCTGGCCCCGGGTGGACTTCAGGATTACCGTTTTCAAGTGTCGTATGCCATATATTCTTTGCCGGGACCAGGCAATCATATAATTGTGAACATTTCTCCAATAATGTGTGCGTTTCTGTGCTCGGATATGCGGAGAAGAATATCTTTTTGACATACAATGATAATTCGACCCTTGCTTCATCGGCGAAGGCCCGTGTCCCATATGTAAGTGAATTGGTTTCACATATTTTGAACTGTGTATTTATACCTTCTTCTTTCGCCTTATTTACAAACCTGAGAGACCCCATTGTGCCTGCACCATTGATGAAAATGATTTGATTTTCATTAACATGTGGTGCAAGGATTTTTGTTATGCTTTCAATCGCAAAACTCGGCACCGTCAACATGATAATGTCTGCATCTTGAACAGCCGCTTCGATATCAGTTGTCACATTGTTAAACGGGATGAATGTTTCCCCTTTTTCATCTTTCAGGTCGATACCACCCTTCTTTCGGATGCTTTCCAGGTTTTGTTGATATTCATGCATTTCAAACAAATTAACTTCATAACCCCTCATCGTAAGATCAGCGCTGGCAGTGATACCGCCGTTGCCTGCACCGATAATTGCTACTTTTCCTATCGTCATATACTCATTCCTTTACTTATTCCTTTTTTAAGTTGAATTTCACAGGGTCAATTTTAACATAACTATTTAGAATAAACAGATTTTTATAAAATAATAGTATTCTTTTATAATGAAAGTAATGTGAAAGGAAATCCTTCAATTATATAGAGACGGTTACAATTCCTCACTCGATCGATTTTTTGTGCATCTAGCTAAATTTATTGTCGAAGAGCGTATAAAAGCTGTTAAAATATCTGTCTGAACTTAGAAGGTATATCTGTAAATTCAGAGGTCAATACATTACATTGAAAATGCCTAAACTCCTAACAGAATATATAGTGATGAGCAAAAAAGTTTCATACAAACACAAAACTGTAGACAAAATCATGTAAAATGAAATGTCTACAGTCAGAGGTTAGGAACAATACGCTGATCTATTACATATACTTTGTAATTGTATAAATTTTTATTACTCTAATATAATTAGTTAAAATCTGACAATCTTATTCAACTATAAATCCATATTTAAATGGATCATCTGGATCAATGAAGATATTTGAAATACCAGAGATAAATGCCTTTCCTGTTATTTCTGTAATTACCCCATCTTTATCTCCTAATTTTACCGGTTTTGTAGCTATTCCCTTGATCGTTCCGCCTACAAATCCTTCACAAATAACTTCCTCATGAACCTTAAGCTCGCCCCTGCCGGCCATTCTAGAAATATTGTGGCTGAGATTGTTCGACAGGCCAAACAACTCAATATGAAACAGGTGGACGACACAATGAGCAATGCATGATCGGCCTGTTCTCTGCTTCACGAAAAACAGACCGAAGAAAATGGCTGTGCACTATCCAGTAGACTTGGAATTGCTGATCGATTTCACGTCATCGTACCCGCTTTAGAGTTTGGGGCACCGGACAATCAGATCCATAAATTGTTCTGTTCTCATCTATATATCACCAATTGATTTAAAGGTGTCTTTTACTGAATGTATATGTAAAAAAATAAAAACCACCACCCTTACTTCGCATATATACACACCACTACCGATCTCACTCGGGACTTGCACCCGTCAGACTACACCCATCCCGCCCAATCTAAAAAATCCACAGCTTAAACTGTGGATCCTAATGTCTTTTCTCAATCATTCAATTTCAGCTATAATTCTTCTTTCATCAACCAAATAACTCATTATCACAAACAACAGTATCACCGGACTGAAGTATACGAACATGAAGAGATAATTGTACTCTGTCATGCCGATGAGGATGAATGTGAAGATGTACAGGGCTAAATGAAAAGTCCTGACCGACTTCAGGGCAATAATCAGGGCCCCGATAACCAGTACGGTAAATAACACGGTGGTGATGATGCCGTACCGGCCCAGTGTATCGAAGAATATATTGTGTACATGGAGCAGTGAAGTAAAGTCGATATAGTCCCGCCCCCCGCCGAACCATGACATGTTATCCACTACATGCATCCATGGTTCATAACGCCCATTGGTCACCTGGTTCCAGTCTATACCTTCCGACCCCAGCCCGCCTATCGTAAAAAAGCGGAACAAAGGCTGGAAAAATATGATCAAAGGTATCAGTCCAGAAACCAGCAGTGTCAGTAAAAAGTTTTTCTGATGTTTCTTTTCCCTTTTATATAAGTTAATGAAAGACAGTTGAATGATTGTGACGACCATAAACACCGCAATCGCGGTCCTGCTGTGTGTAATCAGCATCAGCAGCAAAAATGCGGGCAGGCTGTAATATAACATGGCTTTATTATGCCTTGGCAGGAATATCAATCCTGCAGTATAGATCAAGACGAAAGTCGCGCCTGTTTCATTCAGCAGTATTGGCTGCAGCAGAAGAGCCGGCAGGCTGATCAATGCTGAAACGACCATGATGGTGAGGAGTCCCCCCGGCATCCTGAATAAGAACATGACTGACAGCATCACAAGCACAAGCGCTTCCGTCCAGACGAAGTCTTCATTCACGATCATGCTGATGAAGATGCTGAGCACGTACACGTTCCATATGATTAAAAATAAAAACCTTCCGCCCTTTAAATCAATCTTCGAATGTTTAAAGAGGTATGCCAGAATGACGATGAGTATCAGGATGAAGAACGGTGTCTGACCCTGTCCGGTGATCAGTGCCTGGACACCGGCGAAATCCACCATGACGAGGTTCGTGATGATGAAGATCAGGGTGAATATGAATGTCAGTAAGATGCCTTCGTTACTCGTGAATATACGTTTCATTTCCTGCATGACCATAACCGCCACCCCGCCTTCATCCATATACTATCATGCATCCACTGACTTTATATAAATAACCATTCTGAAGTTGGATAAACTTCTTACCAATCAACAATCCACCCTTTAAAATTGTTCACCATATTCACCGCCATCAAAATGTAATATGTACAAAAAGATTCTGTCCAATGTCTCTCAGAATCGGTACGTCCTTTTCTGTTTCAGTGTAAAGGGTATAATCCTTTATCTGGATCGTTATATATTGAACGCCTGCACCATGGCTGTTCGATATCGTCATCATGCCTGCTTTGGAAGTCCCGGGTATCCGGTCAACCTGATCCATCAACTCTTCTGTTGTCATCAATATATCACCTCTGGATCTAAAGATGTCTTTCACTGATTGTATATTTAAGAAAATAAAAACCATGGGCTTCTTGAAATCATTCTGCAGCTGAAACCACCTCACCCGCGCCTGACTAATCAACATCATTTATCTCCATTACAACATACAATCTTATCCACACTTCATTGAAATAGAACTGAATTACATCTGCTTTAGGTCGATTTACCACCGGACTCTTTGTCATGAACAGGCGGACTCCTTTTGCGAATTGATGGACTGATTACTGCCAGCCAAATGTACCATCCCTGCCATCTTTCTTACCACCAAATGACAAGAAATGTATCACCGTGTTATTACAGTGTATTTTTGCAAGTATACAGATAATTCATATACTGACCATATTTAAAATAATCCAAAAAATCTTCTCTTTTTCTTCATTGAATAATGCGAATCTATAATTGAGGGGGGCTCAACACTTATATTCTGATTGTTCATCAAATGAAGAGCATTTTTCTTTAATTTTTTACTGACATGCTCGCCAAGTTCCGTTGAAATGACATCATATGCCTCTTTTAAAGCAAAGGGTCTTGCTTCCACACTGTGTGCATCGCTAGCTACAAAATGAGCGAGATGACTGTCTATCATCTCCAAGCTTGTTTCTTTCAAATTGGCACCAAGGTCACCTGAAACACTTGAAGCAGTAACTTGTGACAGGGCCCCTTTTTCTATAAAATTGTAAAGTTTTTCTGGCGAAATGACGATTGGCTTACAGCGCTCTGGATGCGCAATCACTGGTATATTGCCCTGCATCTGGATATCAAAGAACAATCGCTCGGTATAGCGCGGCAAATCATTGAAAGGCAGTTCCACCAATACATATTGAGAATTGTTCATACCAATGCTATTACCAGACTTTAAATCTTCGATGATATCACCACTGATTCTGATTTCCTGTCCGGGATGTACTTTAACCTGTATATGGTTTTCTTGGATGATGTTATGTAATTCCTCAAGTTTTTCTTTGACTGTTTCTTCTGGATTACTGAAATGTGAAGTCTTGTGATGCGGAGTGGCGATAATATCTGTGATACCATTATCCACTGCCTGATTCAGTAATTCTATGGCCACTTCTTTAGTCTGTGGACCGTCGTCCACACCAATCAGCACATGACTATGAATATCTATCATCTCATCACTCTCCATAACTTTAGGGATAAATTTTTCTTTGAACCCTATGATCTTCAACTAGCATTTCTACTAAGTTCATCCCATCCCCCGACAATCTCTGTACTTTTCAGTAAAATGGATTCTGTCTCCTGCCCAGTAATCTAATCAAAATGACTGATAATTATTGGAGAGTCTATAATGGTTTTGACACTGTGGATCCGGATAAGGACTTCAAGAAATGTTCAAGTATATTTCTAATCAGTAAATTCTTTCGCACTTCCTTATTGTTAAAATCAATGTCCCATCAAAGATCCTATATTAATCTTCACATTGCTAAAAGTTGATACGTGTACGAAGTTCATTCGTTCAATCTGTCGCAAAGTTGTTAATACATCATGTGTAATTCGCTCAACTGATAAATAAAATTTCTCACCGAGAGTTCTTCGTTTATTTTACCATTTTTCTTTCAAACCATATCCAATAATGGTCTAACATTGCTAATAAAGTTACGAGAATCTTACTGACATTTTCATCAATATAAGATTTCTCTACTTTTCTTTAATTGGTGGATTTTATAATGAACTTAGCCACCTCTGATACAAAAAACGCCATGTGAATTTCATGTTATATTGAAAGTTAACCACAACACTCAATAAAGGAATGAAATCACATGACGCAACTTCATGATACCACTGAATCCATCAAAGGAAAACATCTGACCAAAGCGGAACGGGCCCAAATTAAGATATTAAAGCAGGAGAATTACTCCAACCGTGACATTGCGGCGCGTTTAGGACGTGCACCCCAGACCATCAATAACGAAATCAAACGCGGAACCGTCCGACAAATCCGCCGTCAGAAACAGAATGGAAAAACATATGATTATGAGTATCATGTCTATGATCCAGACT
>NZ_FNFY01000038.1 GCF_900101075.1 Lacicoccus qingdaonensis
AAAGGGTCATCCGGTATTAGCCACGGTTTCCCGCGGTTATCCCAGTCTGATGGGTAGGTTGCCTACGTGTTACTCACCCGTCCGCCGCTCGATCATGGGGAGCAAGCTCCCCAATCTCGCGCTCGACTTGCATGTATTAGGCACGCCGCCAGCGTTCATCCTGAGCCAGGATCAAACTCTCCATAAATGGAAAGCTCTTCTGAGCTCGGTCGATACTGCTGACAGTATCTTGGTTGCGTGTTGTGTTGTTCGCCTCAACTTCGCGTTCCCATATAATAGGAACGTTTATCGGAATTAAACGTTGACATATTGTCATTCAGTTTTCAATGTTCTCGTTTTTGACTGCTTTACTATCATAACACACCAGCTTATCGAATGCAAGCATTAACTTCAAGTGTGTTTTGTAAGTTGTTGCAGCTGCCGGTTCAATCTGTTGTTTCGTTTTGACCCGACAAGAAATAACTATACAGGATTCCAAAAAATAATGCAAGTGTTTTATTAAATTCTTTTAAAATTCTTTTTCTTTGCTCCACATATAGATGACCACTCTTTATCAAAAGCTATACTATAGGAAGAAACTATTTAATAACACCTGATTGTCCGTTGGTATTTCACCATTACCAGTCCTCATCTTTTTTCACCAAGATTTGAACTAGACTTCTTACTATACCAGTATTATTTTAAAAATCAAGCCTAAACCTTTAAAAAGCTTGATATTTATTATCTCTTCTATAATAAACGGTTTTCAGAATTATCATCCTCATATGTTCATCACCGGCCTTTATATAGTAGAGATGTTTCTTCCAGACCGCTCCACATGCCGGCAAATCCCCGTCATGACAATGTTGACCGGGGTTTTACAGTATGAAACAATATAGTTGTCAACTAAGATGAAAGGGGGCGATGGATATGGTAGAAGATAAAGTACAGTCAAAAGGAGTAGTCACAGTCATTATGGCTGCGGCCTTTTTATTTACTTTCAGCCAGTTTCTACTGATCACTGCCTTCCCTACCATAATGGCGGAGTTCGACATCAACGCCACGCAGGTTCAGTGGCTGACGACATCATTCTTATTAACAAGTATTATCTTTATACCGATGTCCGGCTATTTATCAACGACATTTTCTTCTAAAGCACTTGTCGTCTTCGCCATGTCCTGTATGCTGATCGGAACAATCATCGGCGGATGGTCGCCGAACTTTGGCGTACTGATTCTTTCAAGGGTCATTCAGGCAATCGGCGCGGGTATCATTCTGCCGCTTGTCCAGACGATACTATTGATCGTATTTCCATATCACCGCCGGGGGTTTGCCATGGGTATGCTCGGCGCCGTCACGAACGTCGCCCCCGCTTCGGCACCGTCGATTTCCGGTGTCATCATCGACATACTCGACTGGCGTTCACTGCACTGGGTGCTTCTGCCGCTCGTCGTCATTACTTTGATACTCGCAATCTTCCTGATGAAAAATGTATTGAGGAGAAGTGAAGTCAGCCTTGATATGACTTCCATCATATTATCGGCGGTCGGATTTTCTTTATTCATATTCGGATTAAGTAATGTCAGTGTCTATGGGTTTTTAGATGTAATGGTCCTTGCACCCCTCTTCATCGGCATATTCCTGCTGTGGTTCTTTGTCACAAGACAGTTCAAACTCCCGTCACCCATACTGAATTTGAATCTGTTCAGGAATAAAACCTTCACACTTGCACTGATACTCATCTTCATCAATATGATGCTGCTCTTGTCTACAGAAACGATACTTCCGATGTTTTCACAAACCGTACTCGGCACGAGTGCATTCCTATCCGGATTTTTATTAGTTCCAGGGACCATATTGCTCTCCATCATCACTTTTGTCTCCGGTTCATTATACGACCGGTATGGCGGAAGGACGATCGCAATCACCGGGTTCGCCATGACGACGCTGTCCCTTATTTTGCTGAACACGGTCGGCATTGACAGCTCACCATATTTCATAATGGGGTATTTCTGCATCTTCATGTTCGGTTTCGGTCTGACACTCATGCCGCTAGTGACGATAAGCATGTCCGAACTGGATGATGAAGAGATTCCGCACGGTTCGGCGATCAACAATACCATCAGGCAGTTTGCCATGACATTTGGCATTATCGTTCTTACTTCAATCATCAGTATTACAGTCGGTACCATGGATGCACCGGAGTCCGTCTCCACATATTGGGGCACGACCTACGCTCTTGTCGTAATGGCCATCCTTGCTTTTGCCGGTTTTATTCTGACATTCATGCTGAAAGATAAACCAAGATATAAGTAAAATAAAAATCATTCCAGCTCAGAAAGGGGCCGCCTGTCAGGGTGCGGTGACGCATCTGTATACACTCGATATTGAACAAACGGTGTCAGTTATATTACAGAAATAATATAATAAGATTACAGAGCCGGTTATCGATTGATTCTCACATCAAAACGTTTTATCTTTAAGATTAATCTGAACGAGGAGTGTGGGCCCAATGAATAATCGGAATGCCCAGGATGACAGCAGCATAAATGGTTTCTTCACCAAAATTGTCAGTCTGATGTTTGTCTGTTCCGTTTTTGTAAGCAGTGCTGACGTTGCCCCGGCCCAGGCCAGAGTGGATTCGGATGCCGCCGGAGAGAAAGAGAATATCGTACTGGATGAAGTGTATCTGGAATCGAACATCGTCTCTTCTGAATATACATCCGTATTCGGCAGTACATTGCCAAATGCGCAAATTGAAGTCATTTACCCGGATGGCAGAACATTTACGACAACGGCAGATGCAGGGGGACATTACAGCTTGAACGGACTGCCTTTGCTGGAAGAAGGAGACGCCGTCGATATCACCGCTTCAGCAGGCAAAGTCAAAATGAGCGAGCATTTACAGCTGAACAGATAGTCATGTATTTTAAAAATATCTCTATGGTCTTTTTCGGCCATAGAGATATTTTTTCATCCAATTATATGCCGATCAGGTACAGACATACCGGTATCGTCAAAATACTGATCAGTGTCGTGACCAATGTTGAAAATGAAACCACATTCGGTTTTACATTAAACTGAACTGCAAGCATCGTGGAGTTCGCGGCCACCGGCATTGCATTCAGAAGTATGAATACCATTTTCATCGTATCATCGACAGGCATGATCATGACCAGTAAAGCTGCAATGATCGGCGACAAAACCATGCGGATGGATACGACCGCAGTCACATCTTTAATATCAAAACTTTCTTTTGTGATACGTGCGAGCTGCATGCCTAAAATCAGCATCACTACAGGAATGGCAGCATTTCCTGTCATCTCCACAATATCCATGATGCCTTCATCCAGCCTGATATTTGCCATCTGGAAAATAACGCCGACAACCGCTCCGTGAATGACGGGTATTTTAAATATGTTTATAACCGCTTCTTTTACAGTGATCATCGCCCCGCTGCCGAAAGATGCGATAAAAATCCCCACCGTACTGATGACAAATCCGTGCAGCACCATCAGGACAATTGCATAATCGAATGCAGTGGCACCCAGGGCAAACAGTGCCACCGGCGTCCCGTAATTACCACTGTTCGGAAATAAAGTCCCAAGTAATATCGCTGAAATATCCTCTTTCGAAGATTTGATGAAATATCCCCAGATGACGGTTATTACAAGCAAAATCCCCGTCAGTAAAAACGTAAAAAGAAATACATATAAATAATCAATTGTCAGTTCATTCCTATAGAAGGTATTGAATGTAAGGATGGGAAGTAATATGTATAAAGACATGGATGATATTGATTTAATATCAAATTTAAGTATTTTATCCGAAACATAACCCACCCCGAAAATAAGGAAGACCGGTAGTATGATCATTATTAAATCCATAAGGCCACACTTCTTTCTGTCATAGTAAACTGTGTTGATAACTCTATGATAGATGAAATTTTCAGATAAAGGTACCCTTACATATTAAAAAGCCTGACTGATTTCAGCCAGGCTTCAAATTTTATCATTTATTTACTCATACCGTTCTTGACCCACTCAGCTATTGTAACAGTACGTGCCGCCTGATGTTTCACAGCGCCTTCAACATTTTCGACCATCTTTCCGTCCTGCCCCACAGTCACACTTGTACCATAAGGGTTGCCGCCTGCACCGAACAATACTGAATCAGTGTAGCCCGGTGATGCAATGATTGCACCCCAGTGCATCATTGAAGTATACAATGAAAGGATTGTCGCTTCCTGGCCGCCATGAGGGTTTTGAGCTGAGGACATTGCACTGACAACTTTGTTGATTGTCTTGCCTTCAGCCCAGATACCACCCTGTGTATCGATGAACTGTTTCATCTGAGAAGGGACGTTACCGAATCTTGTCGGTGTACTGAATATGATTGAATCTGCCCATATAATGTCTTCTGATGTTGCTACAGGAATATCCTTCGTTGCATCCACTGTCGCTTTCCATCCTTCGTTGCCATCAATTGCCGACTGCGGTGCCAGTTCTTCGACTTTCAACAACCTTACTTCTGCGCCGGCAGTTTCTCCTGCTTCTTTTGCCCATTTCGCCATTTCATAGTTTGTGCCACCCATGCTGTAGAATATAACTGCTAATTTTACACTTTCCATCTTTTCTTCATTCTCCTTTGATCTGTTAAATAGCTTTTGAAAAAAGTTCATGGGTCATGCTCACTTTCCATTCACTTTTTAATTATTCCGGTCGTTCCACTGTAAAAATTTCACCGATATCGGCATAATCATTTCCAGCGAGTCGGCTGACCGCTTTAAGTTTCACAGGGTCGATATAACCATTGCGATAAATAGCCGCATCGATATGATAATGTTTTACCTTTAACATCAGCAGATCTGTCGTGGGAATATTTTTTTCATTATATACCACCACATTTTCGTAAAGCTCTGTTTCATATCTCACCTTCGCTTCATTTAAACCGGGTACTTTCACAACTTTGGAATCCACTGTAGTAAAACTTGAAATATCAAGTTCACTTTCATCTTTCGACAGCGGCGCGGAAGTGTTATTCGCCTGTTCGACATTATCCACATCGACGATGTGGAGCACGGCTTCACCGCTTTCCAATACATTTCTCGCAGTATCTTTGCTCTCACCATTTGCACGCTGCACCGCTATAGAAAGCATTGGCGGATCGTAGGTGACGATATTGAAATAGCTGAAAGGTGCCACATTCACTATACCGTCTTCAGATATTGTCGATACCAGCGCAATCGGCCTCGGAATAACCGAGCCGATCAAAAACTTCTTCTTTTCTTTGTCCGTCAGCTGTTCAGGGGAAAATTCGAGCATGATATCCGCTCCTTATATATCCAGTTTGGGCAGTGACTTTTCATATTCCGGTCTCAAATGTTCATACTGTTTCGGAAGCTTCAATGAAGTGCCCAGCTCTGATTTATCTTCATCGACGTCAAATCCGGGACCATCTGTTGCGAACTCAAAGACAACATTCCCTTTTTCACCAATATAGATCGATCTGAAATAATTTCTGTCCCTGACTTCCGTCACTCCAAAACCATCCTCAGTGAGAGCAGTCTGCCATTCTTTCAGAACATCCATGTCCGGCACAGACCAGGCGATATGGTGGACCGTCCCAATGCCGAACCGGCCTCTCGGCTGCGGCGGCAGTGAAGTGATGATGTGGTGTTTCTCCGGACCTGCAGTTTCAAAATGCTGATTACCGTCATCTATATCCATCTCTTTCAAGCCCATTTTGCCGGTCAACAGCTCTTTCGTCCCATCCGGATTGCCGGATAATAATTCTGCACCGTGGAATCCAAGGATGTCGTTGCTGTCAGCAGTTTCCGTTCCTTCCACAATCGCAAGATCAAGGGCATGAACATCACTGAACTCCAGAGTCTTCGCTCCAAAAAATTCAGTTTCTTTAACTTCAATGCCGTGATCAGCCAAACGATTTTTCCAGTAATCGATACTGCCCTTAGGCACCCTGTAGGCAATTCTGCCTACCTGGCCGCTGCCTTTCCGCCCGACATTGTCGTTTGTCCAGGGGAAGAATGTGATGACCGTCCCCGGCGTTACGTCTTCATCAGAAAAATACAGGTGATATACACCATTATCGTCAAAGTTCACTGTCTGCTTGATCAGTCTTTGACCCAATACATCTCTGTAAAACCTCAGATTTTCATTCGGATCTCCTACAATTGCGGTAATA
The DNA here is from genome assembly GCF_900101075.1 of Lacicoccus qingdaonensis. Classification (GTDB taxonomy): domain Bacteria; phylum Bacillota; class Bacilli; order Staphylococcales; family Salinicoccaceae; genus Lacicoccus; species Lacicoccus qingdaonensis. The sequence continues at coordinate 6,184 of NZ_FNFY01000038.1, forward strand.
TGGTGAATCCTTTTAATAGCTTCCATAATTTCATCTCCCGATTTATTATATATTATTATTTATCTTATCTGGTTGTATCAAAGTGACGTACCTGGGCCTCGATCTGCTCACGTTTTGGTTCAAGCATCGGCGGCAGCGCCAGACTCTCCCCGAGTGTTTCATATGGCTCATCGCCCATGAAACCCGGTCCGTCAGTTGAGAGTTCTATTAAAATATGACCGACTCTTGCATATAAAGCTTCGAAGTAGAACCTGTCCACATTTCCTGAATGACCGACACCAAGCTCGTTGTACTTCTCTTCCCATGCTTTGATTGCATTGTGGTCCGCCACTCTGAAAGAGACATGGTGGACTTCACCGTAGCCCTGCTGTCCCTGCTTCGTTTCATCCTTTCTCAGGATGACCTGCCCGCCGTTACCGCCGTCACCAACATCAAAGACGGTCACATCATCTTCTTCAATTACAGGCTTCATATCGTATATGGACGTCAATACTTGTTTGAAGTCATCATAATAGCTCACTGTAATTTCAATCGGTCCAAGGCCGTATATTGCCTTATCTTCCGGAACCGGCCCATTCTTCCATGGTGTACCAGGTGCAACGCCTTCATTGTTTTCATCTGAGAAAAGCTGGTATCTCTGCCCGTCTGATTCTTCAAATGGCAGTACTTTTTTACCGAACAGTTCTTTAATGCCTTCATTCTTAACACCAAATTCTTTAAACCGTTCCAGATAATATTCAAGAGCTGCATCGTCCGGTACACGGAGACCGGTTCTTGAAATCGAGTTCGTACCGCGGATACCTTTAGGGTTGTTCGGAAAATCAAAGAATGTCATATCCGTCCCCGGCGATCCGACATCATCTGCAAAAAATGTATGGTATGTCTGGATATCATCCTGGTTGACCGTCTTCTTCACGAGACGCATGCCAAGCACATCCGTCATGAAATCATAGTTTCTCATCGCATTATCCGTCATTGCCGTTACGTGATGAATTCCCAATAATTCTGTAGTCATATAAAAAATCCTCCATATTTAATTATCTCTAATTCGAGATATTAGTTCTAATTATAAGTTTATACCAAAGATATAAACTTTACTTTTCCAATAGTCTCTCTGCGTGGGTGCCAATACGTTTCAATAAGTTAATCGCATCTTCAACTTCGTCGTCATTCCACTCATCAAAAATCGAATTTATAAGACTTTCTTGCTCAACCACCCGGGTGTCCATATATTCCTTACCCGCTTCCGTTATGCAGGCAAACATTTTCCGTCTGTCCTCTGGACACGGTCTTCTGTACAAAAAACCTTTGTCCTCAAGTTTGTCGATTACATATGTGATACTGCCGGTCCCTAGCAAGATACGTCTGCCAATTGCCTGAATAGGCTGGTCACCTTTATGATAGAGCAGCTCCATCACAGCATATTCATTCAAATTGATTTCCTTTTTCAAGAAATCCTGTTTGATGAGCTTTTGAACTGACTGGGAAGATTTGATGAATACCGTAAAAGCTTTAATACGTGGATCCTTTTCTTCCAAGACAATGCACACCCTTCATTAATTTAAATTTAATTATATTAAATTTAATCTATTCGTTTTCGAGATTAATTATAAGACAGATGGTGAACAGAGTCAAGGGGGGAAGTTTCTAAAAATAAGCCGTGTTGAATGAAATAAATAGAAAAACTCCATCACAATCAAATGTGATGGAGTCCTTCCATAAATAGCCCTACAATTCCGTACGGTATTCTATTGCTTTTGACAACGTCACTTCATCCGCATACTCAAGATCCCCGCCAACAGGCAGGCCGTGTGCGAGTCTTGTCGTTTTCAACCCGATGGGTTTGACGAGCCTCGATATATACATCGCTGTCGATTCGCCTTCGATGTTTGGATTGGTCGCAAGGATCAGTTCCTGGACTTCCTCGTCTTTCAGACGTTCCAACAGTGGCGGGATGTTGATGTCTTCCGGTCCGATGCCGTCCATCGGGCTGATGGCACCGTGCAGTACATGGTACATCCCCTGGTATTCGCGCATTTTCTCCATGGCTATGACATCTTTTGTATCCTGGACGACACAGATGACGCTTCTGTCCCTTGATTTATCCATGCATATGTAGCACGGATCGACATCGGTAATATGTCCGCAGACTGAACAGAACTGCAGTTCTCTCTTCACTTCCATCAGGCTGCGTGAAAAATCGACGACATCCTCTTCATTCATGTTCAAAACATAAAATGCCAGACGCTGGGCTGTTTTCGGCCCAATGCCCGGCAATTTCATGAAGCTGTCAATGAGCTTTGAAATTGGTTCAGGATAATGCATATTACATCATTCCTGGAATGTTTAAACCTTTAGTGTGTTTGCCTAAACGGTCACTCATCAGTTCATCTGCTTTGGTCATCGCTTCGTTTGTCGCAGCAACAACCAGGTCCTGCAGCATTTCAATATCTTCAGGATCTACCACTTCTTCACTGATTTCAACATCCACGATTTCTTTCTGGCCGGATACAGTCACTTTGACCATGCCGCCGCCTGCTGAACCTTCTACTGTTTCTTCTTTCAGCTTTTCCTGCTCTTCTTCCATCTTCTTCTGCATCTTCTGCATCTGTTTCATCATGCCTTGCATGTTATTCATTCCACCGCGCATTTATAATTCCTCCAAAAATTTAATTTTCATAAAAATTTAATTTTCATTTATCCATTATATACGATTACCATTATACTATAAACCTTTATTAATCCCTAGTTTCCACTATGCTGCTGTCAAACAGTTCCCTTGCGACATCAGACGGTTTTTTTTCATCCGGTTTTGCTTCCTGCTGCCTGCCTGACTTTCTTTCTTTGATGTAGTCCGCCCTCACCTGCTGCCAGCTTGATTGAGGCACACCGACGACCTGGACTTCCTTGCCGATGATGGTCGGGATGACCGCTTCCAGCTCTCTTTTTTTCTTATCATCATTATTGATCAGTTCTGAATGTACATCGTTATCAAACTTGATCAGCACATGTGTGTCGCTTGCCGCCACCGGTTCCGAGTCTTTGATCAATGACCTCAGGGCATGGAAATTCTTTTCTTCCACATATTGATACACTTGCGGCCAGCCGTCCTTCAGTTTGACTATGTCTTCCTTGTTCGCCTTATCCAGCACTTTTTCAATCTGGCTGATGGAGTATCCTTTGCCGCTTGTACGTTTACTCTGTTGTCTTCTCGTATCGTTGTTCGACTGCGGTGCGAGCTGGGCGTTTTCCAATCTGCGTTCAAGTTCACCCAGTTTCTCTTCGATATGCGACAGATCCACTTCAGGGGCTTCCACTATATTATTGTGTTTTGACAACACTTCAATCAGCTTCACAATGACGACTTCCAGATGCACACCCGTATTCACGGAAAATCTCATCATGACCATCGCATCATTCAACACATCAATCATTTCATATAGTACTTTGTCTTCGACATTGTAAAATGCGATGTCTTCATTCATATCATTCGCATGCTTCATCAGAATGATATCCCTGATATAATAAACAAGCTCATGTATGAGGCGGGTCGGGTCTTTGCCTTCATCGATGAATTGATGATACTGAATGAACGCTGCCCTGGAGTCTTTATTTTCGATGAGTTTCAGCCACTCATTCAACGCATCCTGTTTGATGCCGCCTGTGATCATCACTGCATCATCAAGTGTAATGATGTCACTGCTGTATGCGATCACCTGATCCATGATACTGAGGGCGTCACGCATACCGCCTTCTGCCGTTCTTGCGATATAATCCAGCGCCTCAGCGTCATATTCGATCGATTCCGACTCCGCAACATACTTCAGACGTTCAATGATTTCATTATTTTCAATCGCCTTGAAATCGAAACGCTGACAACGCGAGATGATGGTTGCCGGTATTTTATGAGGTTCTGTGGTGGCAAGGATGAATATCGCATGCTCCGGAGGTTCTTCCAATGTTTTGAGCAGAGCGTTGAATGCGCCCGTCGTCAGCATATGGACCTCGTCTATGATATAAACTTTATACTGCGTCAGAGAAGGTGCATATTTCACTTTCTCCCTGAGACTTCTGATTTCATCGACACCGTTATTACTCGCGGCGTCAATTTCGATTACATCGTTGGCACTGCCGTCTGTAATGCTGATACATACATCACATTCATTACACGGTTCCCCGTCCTGGCCAAACTGGCAGTTCAGAGCTTTCGCAAAGATTTTTGCGATACTTGTTTTACCCGTCCCTCTTGGACCACTGAATAAATAAGCATGTGATTCCTTATTTCTGATGATGGCATTCTTTAATGTCTTGGTCACATGTTTCTGCCCGACGACGTCCGTAAAACTCTGGGGCCGAAATGCACGGTATAACGCTTGATACTCCATTCAGCGGCACCTCCACTTTTTCTGATATCGTCTACTATTATAACATTAATGGCATATCTATTACGAATTAAAAAAGACCGTATCTATAAAATAGATACGGTCTCAAATATGTAGCCGTGCACCGCTTCCTCGAGAAATCAGAACAAACGTTACTTAAAACATCAGCTCAACCCCGGCAGCCCTACGGCACATGGGATGGGTCACTTAATGCTGCTTCCTTCCGGACCTGACATGATTCATGACGTCCCATTGCATAGGACCGGGGTCTCAACACCGATGAGATTAAGGCAGTCTTCACACTGATACCCTCAGAAGCGGGATTCAGCCTTGCTGGAGCGGCTTGCAAGTACAGGGCACCGCTAATTCCCCGCTTAGCACGGTATCTTACATAATATCAAAATTGAATTTATGATGCAAGGATTTTTTTATTCTCCGGTGAACCTTCTTGAAAAGTCCACGAATTTAAACTCGCTTGCCAGGTGTTTTGACACATTATACTGGAACGGCGTGGCATCACTCAAATGCACGACTGATTTAACTTTTGCTGTATAGGGCGGCTGAACCGGCCCGAATAATTCTATATCCAATTCTGTCATTGGGCTGAATGTAATCTCCTTTTGTGAATATGAGATTTTATGGCCCAATCTCTCTTCTATATATTCATAGATGGAGCCGGCGGCTATTTCTTCCGTCAGCCCGGGCATCATATCATACATGAAATAATCCGTATCTATAATGTGCGTTTTATCTTCATACAATCTTTGACGGATCAGCTGCCATATCGGCGTTTGGTCACTCAGGTTCAACGACACCTGAACATTTGGACATTCTTCTGCCGGGATTTTTTCTAAACTGTAGACTTTTGTAGTGTAGATTTTTTCTTGCTGTTCCTGAACTTCTTTGAAACTAATTAAATGAGATACCGTCAGATTCATTGAAGGGTTGTAAATGATAACGGATCCCTTGCCCTTCATTTTCTGAATATAGCCGTTTTCCTGCAGGAGATTCAGTGCTTTTCTCACCGTTTCCCGGGATACGCCGAAACTTTCCAGAAGCTTATGTTCAGAAGGAAGAATCTCTCCTGCTTCATATTTACCTTCTACGATGTCACTCGATAAGGATTGATAAATTTGATTGTACTTATTTAAATTCATAGCGTCACCTTAGTCAATTCAATTTTAAATCATTGTTTCAATTGTAACAGTTATTTTTTATAAATCATCATTGTTTCAAAAGGTCTCAGTTCTGATATCAGGTCATCATAGTTTGAGATTAAAATTTCTCCGTCTGCATTGACATCTTCAGGATAAGGCACCGTCCTGGCACTGTAGTTTGAAATCACCAGAAGTGATTCTCCACTCAGGTTTCTTTCATAGACGAACAAATTCTTATGTTGCATCAATAAAGGCCTGATATCGCCAGTTGTCAATATTTCCATATTATGACGCAAATCAATGAGCTTTTTATAAGTATAAAATACTGAATTATTATCTTCAACCGCTTTTTTGGCATTGATATCAGAATAATTTTCCGCAACTTCAATCCACGGTTCCCCTTCGGTGAACCCTCCGTTTCTACTGTCATCCCATTGCATCGGTGTACGTGAGTTATCACGGGATTTCGCCTTTAAAATTTCAATGACTTCCTTATAGTTCAACCCTTTATCTCTCAGCATGTCATAGGCATTCAGACTTTCAACATCTCTGTACTGGTCGATACGGTCAAAACCGGGGTTGGTCATCCCGAATTCCTCCCCCTGAAAAATATAAGGTGTACCCTGCAGGCCGTGCAGGGAGATCGCAAGCATCTTTGCACTTTTCAGACGGTTCTCTTCAGTGTCATCCTTGCCGAACCGGGATACGACCCGCGGCTGATCATGGTTGCACCAGAATATCGCATTCCAGCCGTCTCCGTCATAAATACCGAGCTGCCACTTCATCAAAGTCTCTTTAAGCAAAATAAAATCATAAGGTGCTTTCGTCCATTTCTCACCATCCGGATAATCCACTTTTAAATGATGGAAATTAAAGACGGAGTTTAATTCCTGCCTCTTTGGGTTCGTATATTTAATGCAGTGGTCGATTGTCGTCGATGACATCTCCCCGACAGTCATCACTTCTTTTCCACCGAAAGTTTCCTGGTTCATCTCATGAATGTACTCATGAATTCGCGGACCGTCCGTATAAAATTCTTTGCCCGGACCGTCCGAATTTTCGAACGCGCCTTTAGAAAGCAGGTTTACAACATCAAACCTGAAACCGTCTATACCAAAATCTATCCAGTAATTGATCATTTCATAAATTTCATGACGGACCTTGTCATTTTCCCAGTTCAGATCCGCCTGGGTGATATCAAACAGTCTTAAATAGTACTGGTTCGTATCATCATCATAAGTCCAGGCATTGCCGCCGAATTTGGATTCCCAGTTCGTCGGCGGCGTATCATAAGTGCCGTCTTTCCATATATAATAATCACGGTACGGGTTATCTCTTGATTTTCTGGACTCCACGAACCATGGATGTTTCGTCGAAGTGTGGTTGAAGGCCAGATCCATCATGACTTTCAAATCTTTTTTATGGGCTTCATCAAGCAGCTCCTGCAAATCTTCTTTGGTGCCGAACTGCGGATTAATTTCATAATAATTGCTTATATCGTAACCATTGTCATTCATCGGGGATTCATATACCGGAGTCAGCCATATATAATCCACGCCGAGCAATTGTAAATAGTCCAATTTCTGAATAATACCCTGGATATCGCCTGTACCATCACCTGTTGAATCATTGAATGATTTCGGATAGATCTGATACACCACTGATTTTCTCCAATCTGAAACAGCCACTTTAAAAACTCCTTTAAATTTAGTCTACATCCACCATGTCCTTAGTCTTGTCCTTGGCGAACCTTGAGAACAGCAACGTCAGCAGGAACGGTGCAACGATGGCAATCAGCATGCCGATTGAGAACAACAGCCAGAATCCTTCTGTAATCGAAATGACTCCGGGCACACCGCCGACACCGACACTGTAGGCTGTCAGCATGTTAGCCCCGAAAAGACCGCCGACAACAGATGTTGTCAGTATAGCCGCAACAAATGGATATTTCAGTGGCAGGTTCACACCGAACATCGCAGGTTCAGTGACCCCGAGCCAGCCTGAAATTCCGGACGTCATTGCCAGACCTTCTTCTTTTTTCTTTTTATTTCTGCGGTAAACCATCCACGCGCCAAATGCTGCAGAACCCTGCGCGATATTCGAAATCGCCAGTATCGGCCATAAGAATGTCGATCCTGTCGTACCGATCAGCTGCAGATCCACCGCCAGGAACATATGGTGCATGCCGGTAATTACGAGCGGTGCATAGAACAGACCATAAACTGCTCCGCCCAGTAGGCCGGCTGTTTCAAACAGCCAGATGATTGCATCTGTTACAAGCGTACTGCCCCATAGTGTGACCGGGCCGATTATTGTATAAGTAAGAATACCGACAACGACAAGTGCGACCGGAGCAACGACAAGCAGTTTAAACATATCTGGTACACGCTTATTCAGGAACTGCTCAACTTTGGCAAGCACCCACGTCGCGACAAGCACCGGCAGCACCTGCCCCTGATAGTTCAGCTGCTGGATTTCCAGACCGAACACATTCCATGTAGGAATATCTGCAAGTTCTCCTGATTCACTGTCGAACAGCCCGTACTGGCTGGCAAGATCTGGGTGACACAATGCCACACCGAGTGCGATACCGAGCAGCGGATTGCCCCCGAACACCCTCATGGACGACCAGCCGATCAATACAGGCAGGAAGATGAACGGCGCCACGGCAATGAAGTTGATCATGCTCGCAATACCTTCAACACCAGGGAAGCGGGTAATCACAGAATCAGATTCCCAAAAAAGTCCCTCCAATGTCAGCAGGTTGTTAAGACCGAGCAGCAGACCGGCCGTTACAATGGCCGGTAAGATGGGAATGAATATATCTCCCAGCATTTTAATGAACCGCTGTAATGGATTCATCTTGGTTGCAGCAGCTTCTTTCACTTCATCTTTTGAACCGCCGCCTTTACCCGTTTCCTCTTCAAAGATTTTGAACGCCTCATCCACTGTTCCCTGGCCGATAACAACCTGGAACTGGTTGTTAGCAGCAAACGATCCTTTAACAAGATCGATCGAGTCCAGTTTTTCCTTGTCCACTTTACTCTCATCATCGAGCGCAAGCCGCAGCCTTGTTACACAATGCGTTGCAGCATTGACGTTCTCTTTGCCTCCCAATGCTTCGATCATCTTCTTTACATCATCACGATTTACTGCCATTTCACTCACCCCTTTATATATGAAAACCTTATCATGTATAGACAACAACAACAAGGAACCCAAGGCCAATTTTGGTATATTCAAAATATTCCATCTTGATTTAATTATATTTTATAAATCAAAAAAACACCAGAACCAGCAGCTGCCGGTTCCGGTGTAATTTTAGGATAGGAAATATTTATTATTATTATTATCAGTTGAATCAATTTCATAATTGCTCTTTTTAAAAATACAAAGACCTACAGAATTCCTAAAATGTATTTTAAAAAACAGAAATCATGCAGCTTGTTGCTGAATGAATTGAGCATCGATGCGGTCTGCAGCCAACTTGGATGCATTGTAAACAAGTGTCACCATGTCAAAATGAATTTTTGCGCGTTTTCCGGTACGATATCGAACATTGTTCAGTTGAAAGAATTCCTTAAGGTATGCATTGACTCTTTCTACCGCAGTACGGCGTTTGAAAATGTTTTTCCATGCTAGAGACCCACGGGCTGGTGCGGAATATTTCCTGAGATCTGTTGTTATTTTCATT
>NZ_FNFY01000016.1 GCF_900101075.1 Lacicoccus qingdaonensis
CTTCATCATCATTCTCGGGTGGTAGGATGACGTCCCGAAGGTATGTTCAAATGGCGCAAACTCAGTATCGGGAATACTTTCCACCAGGGCATTCACAGCCAGAGCGATATCATCTTCCGGAATGACGACTGCCAGATCGATTGGCAGTGTGATTTGGTTCATGTTATAATCTTTATACATAAGGTCCCTTCTTTCTTTGTTGGTGTCGTTACTTACATTGTATAAGAAGACCTTATTTTTGTCTTATATTTATATCATAAAAATTCCCCGGGGTAGAATTGTATTCTACCCCGGGGAATTCGACTTTAGGTGGGACTTTTGTCCCAACCCCCCACTTAAAAAATCTATTCTATTGTGCAGTTACATTCAATTCAACATCAATGTTGCCGCGTGTCGCTTTGGAATATGGGCAGAACTGGTGTGCCTGCTCCAAGTATTTCTCCGCGTCTGCCTGAGACATGTTTTTAACTTTCGCATTGATTTTGACCCCGAGCTTCGGACCTTCATTTTCATCATCATCGAGTAACTGGACTGTCAGGTCCACTTCCGGCTCAGCATCTTTGACACCGCCCTGTTTCAGCATCAAGTCGAATGCACCGTTGAAGCATGACGCATAGCCTGCTGCGAAAAGCTGTTCCGGATTGACGCCGTCGCCGTCCTGATCCGGTGGTAGTACCGCTGAGTCGATCGCTTTATCATCCGTCTGAACATGACCTTTACGTCCGCCTGTGTTGGTTGCTGTTACTTCATATTTAAGTGCCATTATCTTACTACCTCCTAATATATTGCTTACAGTCATCTCTACCCTAAAAAGATTTTATTAATCCTTTATTTCTAATAAAAAAACACCGTCCGGCAGGACGATGTCTTCTATAGTATGACTGCCGCGATCGTACCGAATATGATCAGCGGTATGTTGTAGTGCAGAAATGTCGGCACTACTGTATCCCAGATATGATCGTGCTGGCCGTCGGCCGCAAGTCCCGATGTCGGGCCGAGTGTGCTGTCTGAAGCGGGTGACCCGGCGTCACCGAGTGCCGCAGCGGTGCCGATCAGTGATGCGGTCGCAAGCGGACTGAATCCGAGTGACATACAGAGCGGTACGAAAACCGCCGCAATGATGGGTATCGTGCCGAATGAAGTACCGATGCCCATGGTGATCACCAATCCGACCAGAAGCAGTATGACTGCCGCCACCGCATGCGGTGTGCCTTCGAACCAGCCGGACACCGTACCGACCAGATCATCCACTGCAGCTGTTTCAGTCAGAACGGATGCGTAGCCGGATGCGATCAGCATGATGAAGGCGATCGCCCCCATCATCAGGACGCCCTCTTTGACTGCAGCGTCGCTTCTGCTCACTTTGATGACCTGGCTGAGTAGCATGATTGTAATACCCCCGAGCGCACCGATGATCATCGAATCGAAGAACAGCTGCAGAGCAAACGCAGCAACAATCGCAAACAATGTAATGATATGATTCACTTTCTGACGTGTGGCTGTCAGATCTTCAGAGACCATGCTGTCGGAATCGACGGTTTCAATATCCTGATACTCCCTCGGTTTTCTGTATGTGATGAACACCGCAGTCAGAAGACCGACCGTCATTCCGATAACCGGAATCAGCATTGCAGCAGGAATATCCGATAAAGCGATATCCAGGCCATTATTCTGCATTTCCGATACAAGAATGCCATGGAAAATCAGGCCGAAGCCGACCGGGATGATCATATAAGGTGCTTTCAGACCGTAGGTCAGCGCACTCGCCACCGCTCTTCTGTCAATTTTCAATTTGTTGAACAGCATCAGAAGCGGCGGTATGAGAATAGGAATGAACGCAATATGTACAGGTACAACCGTTTCTGCAAGCACCCCGATACCTACAAATATGAATATAAGAAGATATTTCTTTTTGCCTATTACTCTCAGCAAATAATTGAGCAGTACTTTAACGATGCCGGACATCGCAATCATTGAAGCAAAAATTCCGAGCAGTAAATAGCTCAGCGCCGTTTCGGACTGACCTCCCATGCCCTCAACAAGAACAGTCACAGTCTCGCCGAGCGGCAGCCCTGCAAGAAGTCCCGCTGAAATTGCCGCCAGGATCAGTGCGAAAATGACATGGATCTTTAAAAGACTTAATACTACTAATACAAGAACCGAAATAATGACCGGGTTAAACAAAACATCCATTTCCATGCCTCCTCTTCCATTAATGTAAAAACAGATGAAACAATATCACTATTCTATCAGACAAACATAAATGTGAGTATAAAATTAACGACATCAGCCCACATCCCTTTACATATTTATACAGTAAATCAAATATTATGTTTAATATTTACTAATTTTTTACACATTATTAATATTTTCAGCCTTTTTTAATGCGTTTTTAATATTCTGATAAGTGGTTTTTAATTTTTACATGGAATGATGACAATAACACAACGAAGGGAGGGAAAATTCATGAGTTATTTCGAGGACATCCAACCAGCAGCATCAAATGATTTTTCCAGCGATTCATTTTCAAGTGCTTCAAGTGCATCGAGCGCTTCAAGTGCAAGCAGTGTTTCATCTGACTGATGGTCAGTAAAAGGGAATTAACAGAAAGGAGAGATTATCCATGACTTATTTCGAAGATATCCAACCGGCTTCATCGAATGATTTTTCTTCAGATTCATATTCGAGTGCATCTAGTGCGTCTAGTGCATCGAGTGCTTCAAGCGCATCTAGCGTTTCCTCTGACTGATGGTCATAGGAATACAGGGTGTAATTTTATTATCAATTTTGAACAGGCGGCCCATTCTGTTGCGGCCGCCTGCTTTACATATGAAAGGAGTGAAAGTCATGAAGGGATTAAACAGAGCCAGAAAAAATCAGACCTTGAAATCGAAAATCGATCAGTTTTTCGCACTTAAGAATACCGGCGGTAATATTATTCGTGAAGCCCCGCCGATACCACTGAAGGAAATATTCAGATGGTTTTGGCCATATACACAAAATTACCGCAAATGGATAGTCGTCGGTCTGATCTTCATCGCATTGAAACCGCTCACATTGTCAGGCACAGTGTGGCTGCTTCAGATTTTTATAGATAATGTCCTTGATGCACGTAATCTCGGTCCGCTGTTATGGATCGTACTCCTTTACTTCGGCCTCAGCCTGGCAGGCGGCATATTTTCATTCGCAGGGACTTACGTGTCCAACTGGGTCGGCCAGAAATTCGTACTGTCACTGAGAAAGACTTTGTTCGAACATCTGCAGAGTCTGTCACTGCACTTCTTTGAAGGACGCAAACTCGGAGATATCATTGCCAGGCTGACCGGTGATATCGCATCCATTGAACGCTTGATCGTCAGCGGTGCAACATCAGCACTATCATACTTTTTCCAGCTGATTGTTTTTATCGGCATGCTGTTTTTCATGGAGTGGAGACTGGCACTCATTTCACTGATTGTCGTCCCGTTGTTCTATATGGTCACAAGGTATTTTTCAGTCAGGATGAAACTTGCATCACGCGAACGTTCGAGGCGTATGGGTGCGATAAACTCCCTGGCCGAAGAAGGATTTTCTAATATTTCACTGATGCAGGCCTTCAACCAGGAAGATCATGAAGCTTCAAAATTTCAAAATCAGAACGTCGCAGCATATGATGCGAAAATGACCAAAGTCCGTCTGAAAGCAACATTCTCACCGACGGTTTCAATGATAGAAACAGGCGGTACGCTCATTGTCATGGTCTTCGGTGCAATCCTGCTGATGCAAAATGAAGTGACCATCGGTATACTTGTCGCCTTTCTCACTCTGCTGAGACGCCTGTACAGTCCTGTAAGGGGACTCAGCCGGCTGTTGAACACGATTTTCTCCGCCTCGGCAAGTGCCGAGCGTGTGATCGAGTTCATGGAACAAAAACCCCAGGTCGCAGAGCGAGATGGGGAATCACTTGACAACGATGAGGGCAGCATCGAATTCCGGGATGTATCATTCTCCTACCCCGGTAAAAAAAGGCATGTACTTTCCGATCTGTCATTCAAAGTAAATCCCGGGGAAACCGTTGCCCTCGTCGGTGCCAGCGGTGTTGGAAAATCGACGGTAGTAAAAATGCTGATGCGATTTTATGAACCATCACATGGAGAAGTCCATGTCAACGGACACCCTCTGAAAAATGTCGATCTCCAGTCACTACGCAACCAGATTGCAGTCGTCTTCCAGGAGTCGTTGATATTTGACGGTACTGTAAGGGAAAACATCGCTTACGGTAAACCCGATGCGACAGACGAAGAAATCATGGAAGCAGCTAAAAAGGCGGATGCGCACGACTTTATCAGTGAACTTTCCGAAGGTTATGACACAAACGTCGGCCAGAAAGGCAGAAACCTGTCCGGCGGTCAGCAGCAGCGTGTCGCCATTGCCCGTGCGATGATCAGAAAAGCTTCTGTCGTCATACTCGACGAGCCTGCAGAAGGACTGGACGGTGCAACCGAACAACGCGTTATGAAACCGATGCAGAGACTGATGGAAAATACAGCCACATTGATGATTACACATAACTTGAGAAGTGCCAGCAATGCAGACAAGATCGTTTATCTGAAAAAAGAGGGAATTACAGAAATAGGCACACACGATGAACTGATGAGCCAAAATGGAAATTATAAAAAGCTTTATACAGCACAACAGGGGAAAATGGATAAGGATAAAACAGTCCTAGAACCTGTGGCTGTAAGATGACAAAGGAGGCGGAAAAATTGAAAACTGAAGAAGTGATCAGAGAAGCACCGCTTGAACGCGGAGAAACATTAATCATGGACTATACGGTTGTCGAACATTTGCGAAGGGGAAAAGACTGCGACCTCTACCACCTGTGGAGCGAGGAGCGGATGACCAGCTGCATCGGAAAAACCATCCAGCCGCTTGCCATGGAAAAACAAGCTGCAAAAGATCGTCTGATCCAGGAAGGCGAAGCCATCACAACGCTTTCCCACCCGAATCTCATCAGAGGATACGCACTTTATACGGAACCCCGCCCCATCGTAATCCAGGAAACACTGACGGGAGAAACAATTTCACATCTTATCAGAAATACGTATAAAAGAAATGAAGAACTGCCGCTGATTCAGCTCGCGCAGTTCGGCAAACAGATTGCATCCGTCGTTAATTATCTGCATCAGAATAATATTATACATTTGGACATCAAGCCGTCCAATATCATATCCCAGCCGCCGCTCGCCAAATTGTTCGATCTCAACCTGGCCACGATACCAGGGACCATCAGAAAAGGCACCGGTACAAAAAATTATTTGTCCCCCGAGCAGGCAACGGGAGAACCGTTGACGACAGCTGCAGATATTTGGGGCATCGGAGTGGTCCTGTTCTTCATGGCTACAGGAAAGAGACCTTTCAAAACATATGAAGATAAACGCTACGAACAGCTTGAACGTGATGCTGAACCGGTTGAAACCCTGCGTGAAATGGACCCGCTCCTGAGTGATATGATCAACCGGTGCCTTGATAAAAATCCGGACAACAGACCCGAAGCTCCAGAAATATTTAATATGTGCGAAACATATATTCAGAAATACAAAGATTAAATTAAAACTCTCATCATTTGATGGGAGTTTATTTTTTTGAATAATTTTTGAACATTTTGTGAATTTTTGTGGAAATATTATAAAATGTTAATTATACTGTATTTATAACTTCTTTGAACATGACAAAACTAACAGATAAGACAGACATAATGATGACTGGGATTGAAAAACATAAATAGTCAGAGCAAAAAATTTCATATCCCTGATTATTTATGGAAGAACATGTACAAACAATAAAGTTCGGGAGGAAAAATTATATGTCTTTAAAAAAATATTTATTGGCAGGCGGCCTTTCAACAATGTTGATACTCGGGGCATGCGGAAACGGAGAAGAAGATGAAGGATCGGATGAAGAAACATCCGAAGAGACGGAAAACACTGAATCAGAAGATGATGGGGAAGCAGAAGCAGATGACACTGAAGATGACACTTCAGGCACCGAAGACGATGCCGACTCAGGGGAAGACACAGATTCCGAAGATGACACAGAATCTGAAGATGACTCAAATGACTCCGGAGATGACGCAGATTCTGAAGAGGATTCGAATGACTCCGAAGATGATGCTGATTCCGAAGATGACTCTGCAGATGCCGGGGATGACAGTGACGAGGAAAGTTCTTTAGACCTGGACAGTGATGATGAAGATTCTTCAATAGGTATCGGTGGAACAGAGGACCTTGATGAAGACGAAGAAGTCACCGATGAAGAGGATTCTGATGAAGAAACCGACGAAGAAGCGACTGAAGGAGAAGAACAATCGAACACTTACGTCCTGGAAGAGGAAGGGACATATAACGAACTTGTCTATTATTACGTCGGTGATGAAGTCACAAGGCAGACTTCCGTCACTGAAATGGACTATGCAGCAATCGGAGTGACGAACGAAGAAGAAGCACGGGAATTGCTGGATGAATTCGCGCAGGAATATACTGACACAGAGGGTGTAGAACATAATATCGAATATGGGGAAGACGGTTATGTTGAAACGATCGAAGTCAACTACGATGAAGCTGATCTTTCTGAAGTATCAAACCTTGAAGGTGCTGAATTCGAAGGTGAAGAAACGGCCAATTTCGTCAGCATGGAACGTTCCGAACAACAGTTGTTAAATTCAGGCTATGAACTCGTTGAAGGCGAAGCTGTTTCTGATTCGGACAGTGGAACAGGCTCCGATTCAGGCAGTGACAGCGCCTCTGAAGGTGAAGGTTCAGCAGTCGATGTTGATTTCTCCAATATAACTGGTGAAACATTGTCAGGCGATGAAACAGAAATCATTTCGATGTTTGAAATGAATTCCGGACTCGCGGAACTTTTGGATAATGCCGAAGAATCTGATGCAGACATCGAAGAAGTGTTAAAACCTGCAGATGAAGTCACTTCATACTTCTCTCAGACTTTCATGGTCATTCATGCGTTCGCAGCCGGTTCCGACACACCTGCTGAATCCGATGTTGCAGGTCTGAATGCAGAAATTGATGAAAGTGACGGTGTTGAAGTATATTCCGAAGTGTATGATATGAATAGCGGGACATTCATCCCAAACATTTATGCCAATCCGGATCAGTTAGCTGCCTATGATGGCGCAGGCTGGGCCGACCAGACCGGAACTGCTGAAAGTGAAGAAGTCTACTATGGCACTTATTCCAACTTACATGAAGCATTCATGGAGACAAGCGATGTCATCGAGATCTCTGAAGATGATGACTATTATTTCCTTCATAATATCGGGGAGGAAGAATCCTTGCATGAGCAGTTCGGAAACATATTCAATGTCGAATATACAGGTGCAAATATGGACGAAATGGAAAATGCAGTCATCGGTGTCGTTGATAAATCAAGCGGTGACCTGATACATGTCGCCTACATCTCCACCGCTCCCGGACAGGAAAACCCTGACGAACAGCTGCATATAGAGATTGCGGAAGAAATCGATCAATACGGGGAATATGATGACAGTGTGACTGTTCCTGATGTTGAGGAAAGTTCAGCCTCCGAAGAAGGGACAGAAGAATCCGGCAGCACATCTGAGGAATCCTCAGGTTCTGTAGAAGACGGACTGAGTGTCGGTGATTCGGCTGATCTGAACGATATGACGCTGACTGTTGAAGATGTGGGTTATACCGATGAAAGAAATGAGTTTGCAGAAGTCGATGCAGATGAAGTCATCATGATCGACCTGTCATTTGAAAACAACTCCGGCGACGCCTACTTGATGGGCAGCCGTGATATAGAAGTGATGGTGGACGGTGAAACAGCTGAAACTTATCCGGTGGGAGATATCATACTGGATGAGACAGAGGATGGAGAAAGCACATCCGGTTCACTCGCTTACGCCGTTACCGGAGATCCTTCTGAAATCGAGCTGGTATTTTCACCACTCGACACGGAAGATTCAGCTGTATTCGACATTAATCCGGAATAAAGTTCATATTAATTAAAACTTCCCTCACAGAAAAGTGTCTGTGAGGGAGTTTTTATGCACAAAAAAAGACGGCCGCAGCCGTCCCTTCAAGCTCTATATTTTCCGTAGATTAAACTGGTGTAACGTTAGTCGCCTGTGGACCACGCTGACCTTCTTCTACGTCAAAGTTTACTTTTTGACCTTCTTCCAAAGTCTTGTAACCATCAACCTGGATAGCTGAGAAGTGTACGAATACATCGTCACCCTGCTCTTGTGTAATAAAGCCAAAGCCTTTTTCGCCGTTAAACCATTTTACTGTTCCTTCATTCATAGAAAAAACCTCCTAGTGCTTTTGCACTTAAATATTTGTTCGTTGTAAATTAATTTGTTTTAAGGGTTTTTCAGATGAATGAAAAAATTAAAATGTGTTAATTTAAACTACTCTTAGTATGATACACTGCTCCGCTCAAACTGTCAAGCTGAATATTATATATGCCTTATTTCCGAACAGTGTATCCTCCATGTAATCATCATGGTTGAATATTATTGTGTCAGCCCTTCCTCATATATCTCCAATAGATATTCCAGTGTAATGGGGTCACTGTATGTCGATGCTTCAAGATCGATTTCTATGACCCGATCATCCTGGACTGCCGGAATCGTCTGCCATACATCTGTTTCCTTGAAGTTCATCTCGTCGGTTGAATAGCGGCTGAGAACTATGAAATCTCCTGCATATTCTCCCAGGGTCTCCTGTGATATCGCATGGTAGCCTTCATCAGAAACCGATTCTTCCACATTTTCAGGCATATTCAGGTCCATCGCCTGATACAGTATCTCTGTACCGCGTGCCCAGTCATCACCGTATATATAAAATGTATCATCAGCAGTTTCATAAGTGGTGACCGATACATTTTCACCATGAATTTCTTTGACCTCTTCGCCTATTGCACCGGCTCTCTCGTCAAAATCTTCTGCCCATTCCTCCGCTTCATCTTCTTTGCCGACCAGTTTTCCTATTTCAATATGCTGCTCCAGGTAATCCATCTCTCCCCATGTAAATACGACAGTCGGTGCTATTTTTTCAAGATCTTCAATATTTTCCATGTGGGACCCTGCAATGATCAGGTCAGGATTCTGGGCCATGACACTTTCTGCATCCGTTTCAGATACAGTCGCCACATCTTCCAATTCATCCGAGAACAGCGGGTTATCTTTCGTATATTGATCCACACCGACCATATCGACATCGAGTGCATGGATATTCGGACCGTTGGTCAACGCAACGATACGCTCGGGATCCTCAGGAACTTCCACAGGCCCCAGTTCCGATTCATATGTAAACGTGTCTTCCTGTGAACCACTGTCAGTTTCAGTACTGCTGCATGATGCAGTGAAAATTGCCATTATAGATACCAATACAAATGCTGATATTTTATTCATGATTACATCTTCCCGTCTTTTATTTGATAATCATTCTCAATTGGTTTTCTTTATTCAAGCCCGGTACTTCAGTACCGGACTTATCCTACTCTGAAAATTCTTCCTCTACGTCTTCGATAATCTGTGTATTTGCTATATATCCACTGTAAAGCCAGCTGTCAGCGCCGGTATATTCATATACATTGCCGTTTTCAACAGCAGGTATGTTCTGGAATACATCTTCACTGAATGCTTCTTCAGCATCTCCCGCTTCGTCTCCAGTAAAAAATATATGATCGACTTCACTCTCCGCCAGACTTTCAAGTGATATTTCGATCCACGGTGTTTCATTGCCTTCGGATACTTCTTCTACGACAGGCGGCACACCGAGGCCGAGATCATTATACAATACTTCTCCGCTTGATTTATCAGCATTGGATATGAAATATGATTCTCCGGATTTCCATACAGACATTGCCGTCTCATCGGGAAGGCCGGTGCGCACTTCTTCAGCGAGAGATTCATATTCATCGATTTTCTCTTCGGCCATATCTTCTTTGCCGAAGATTTCAGACACTCTTCCTAGACGCTCCCGCCAATCGTCGTAACTTCCGGATTCAACGACGAATGTCGGTGCAATGGATGAATAATTGCTGTAGGATTCATCGTCGGCAAAATCTGACGAACTCAATAAGATCAGATCCGGTTCATGCGATGCAACCACTTCAAAAGGCAGATCATGAGGAATCAGCTCGAGTCCTTCCAGTCCTTCTTCCTGAAGATAATCCTGAATGCTCCCGCCGTCATTGACAGACCACTGGACCACCGGTTTCTCTTCCAAAGTCAGAATGTCGTCCTCAAGATACGGTGCAACGATGCGCTCGGGATTTTCCGGTACATCCACTTCATTCCCTGCATCATCTTCGAGTGCTTCCACATTGCCTGTTTCATCTGATGCACCACTGTTTTGTTCTTCATTATCATTCTGGCAGCCGTATACTGCAATCATCATGACTGCCAGAACCATTATCAACCTTTTTTTCATGTTTGTTTCTCCTCTTCAATCATTTAATTTTGCAAGCAGATATAAGAAATATGGCGCACCGATGACTGCAACGACGACACCTGCCGGGATTTCCGATGGCTGCAGCAGAATGCGCCCGATTGTATCTGCACCGAGCACCAGCAGCGCACCGATCAGTGCACTGATCGGGATGACATATTTATGGGCACTGCCGATAAGCTGTCTTGTAATATGTGGGGCAATCAGACCTACAAACCCTATGCCTCCACTTACGCAAACACTCGAGGCAGCCAGTCCGACTGCGACAGCAAGCAGGATTCTCCGCTCTTTTTCCAAATCCGTCCCCAGGCTGACGGCTGTATGATCACCAAGGTTCAACACATCCAGCACAGAAGATTTCATAAGTGCGAACGGTATTAAAATAATGAGCCATGGCAGGAGTGCCTGGACGAAACTCCAGTTGGACCCCCATATGCTGCCGGCCTGCCATGTCGCGAGAAATTCATATGACTCAGGGTCCAATCTCAGTGTCAGTACAATCATCAATGCATTGATGCCTGCCGCGACAGCCACTCCGACCAGAATCAGCCTTATCGGAGAGACTCCTTCATCCTTTTTATACGAAAAAAGATATATGACAACCGCTGCCGTTCCGCCGCCGAGCAATGCGAAGAACGGCAATGCGAATACCGAACTGCCGAGGTCAGATGAAAAGAACGAGATGAACAACATGACGGCAAGCCCTGCACCCGCATTGATACCGATGATGCCGGGATCCGCAAGCGGGTTCCGGACGATGCCCTGAAGGATGGCGCCCGAAACCGCAAGCCCCATACCGGCAAGTATCGCAATGACGATTCTCGGAAGTCTGAATTGGAAAAGTATCAGCTCCTGCTGATCAGTTCCAAACCCTGTCACCGTACTGATGACTTCAAACGGTGATAATCTGATGTAACCGGTGTTCAGACTGATGATAAAACTGATAACAATCAATATGAACAGTACAGCAATGATCCAGGCAGCACGTTTTCTTTTTTTGATGACACTGTCCGGTTGTAAATGATCCAACTTCATATTTCCTTCCCTCCCTTACGTGCCAGGTACAGGAAGAAAGGCACACCGACCAATGATATCAACGCACCTATAGGGATTTCATACGGTGCATTGAGTGTTCTCGCAAGCAGATCCGCCACTACAACAAGCATTGCACCGACTATGGCGCTGACAGGAATGATCCAGCGGTAGTCATAGCCTACAAGTTTTCGTGTCAAGTGCGGCACTATGAGTCCCACAAAGCTCACCGCACCGACCACAGATACGGCAAGTCCGGCAAGAACTACGATAATGACCCCGCTTATGAGTTTAGTCCGCATCGTGCGTTCTCCAAGACCGACTGCTACTTCCTCACCGAGACTCAGGATGGTGATCGACCGTGATATGGCCAGTGAAGCAATCACCATCAGCAGAAGTACCGGCGTGATGACAGCGAGGTGCGACCAGCGTGTACTCGAAACACCGCCTGCATACCAGAATGCGATATCCTGTCCGACATTGAAATAAAGTGCAATGCCCTGGCTGAGTGCAGTAAGGAGTGCTGTAACAGCTGCACCGGCAAGCACCAGTCTGATCGGAGTAAGACCATTCCTGCTGAGTGACCCGATGCCATATACGATTACAGCACCAAGTGCCGCACCGGCAAAAGACATCAGCACGACATAGACATAAGGCAGCCCCGGAAAGAAAGCGAAACTGATGGCAAGCATGAATATCGCACCGGCATTCAGCCCGAGAAGTCCGGAATCAGCAAGAGGATTTCGCGTCATCCCCTGCATGAGTGCACCGGCGATACTGAAAGCGGCACCGACGAGCGCAGCACCGATAATTCTTGGAAACCGCAGTTCCCATATAATCTGATGCTGGCTGACTGCAGGGTCGAAGCCGGTCAGCGCAGTCCAAACCGTCTGCAGGTCAATATCTGCTGCACCGAGTGAAATGGAAACCATGAAAGCAATGCCGAGAAAGACGAGTCCACCGATGATGATGAATATTCCACGGACGGGTCTCGCTGTCTTACTGACTGCTTTTACAGCTTCTTTATCTCTTTTGTTATCTTTACCTGATGTTGTCATATCTTTGTTCATCTCCAGAAATCATCTGCATATCACATGACCTCCCGGTCATCATTCCGGGATGGCAGATGATCGTCCGAACCGCTCAGGTGATAGGAAAGGTAGACAGGGTTGCCGCTGTACGGACAGTCGGTCAAGTCTGCTTCGATATTGAAAATATCGCGAAGATTATCCTTCGTCATCACTTCTTCCGGCGGACCGTCCGTGATGATTTCACCTTCGCGCATCGCAATCATGTAGTCGGAAAACCTTGAAGCATGGTTCAGGTCGTGAAGTACCATGACGATGGTCCTTTTTTCCAATTTGTTCAGTTTATCAAGGAGCATGAGTACATCCAGCTGATGTGCAAGATCGAGGTAAGTCGTCGGTTCGTCCAAAACAAGTATTTCAGTGCCCTGTGCCAGTGACATGGCAATCCAGACACGCTGCCTCTGGCCGCCGGACATTTCACTGATCGGCCGATCTCTGAAACTCTGAAGTCCCGTAACTTCAATCGCCCAGTTGATATATTCATAATCCTCGGCGGTCATCGAGCCCATCCTGCGCCGGTATGGAAAACGTCCATATGAAACAAGTTCAAAAACAGAAAGACCGGCAGGAGAATCTGCAGACTGCGGAAGAATCGCCATCTGCTTTGCAATTTCCCGCGTATCCATTTTCTGAATGGAAGTGCCGTCAAGATAGATTGCACCTTCCTCGGCTTTCAGAATTCTTGCGATCGTCTTGATCAAGGTTGATTTACCACAGCCATTCGGACCGATGATCGTCGTAATTTTATTTTCAGGGATGGTCACACTCAGTTCGTCGATGACAGTCCGCTTCGTATATCCCACTTTCACATCTTTAATGTCTATCGCATTCATAATGTTCTGCTCCTTCCGATGCAGGATTCCCATCACAGATAATGAGAATCATTATCAATTAAAATAATATTTCATAATTCCTGTCATGTCAATCAAACTTGATAAAAAACCGGTTGAAAATAAAGTCAAATTGAAAATAAAAAAGCTGTAAACATTGCAACCGCAACATTTACAGCTTTATAAATGGAGACGGCGGGAGTTGAACCCGCGTCCAGAGACCTTGATACATTTCTTTCTACGTGTGTAGTTCATTTCTCAGTTTCGCATGGATGATGGTAATGAACGAACCCTCAAGTCCATGCTAGTCTTATTGGTTTCTCCACAGAGTCTTAAGACGGCAGACTCTCTGGATATCCTGTTAAAGTTGAATCATCGTCATGGGCCACAGGAAAGCTCATGGGATGATGCAGAGTGCTCTTAGGCAGCTACTGCGAAATTGTTTTGTTTGCCAGTTATTATAAACTGTGTAGCGTTGTTTACGGAGCCGCAGCCTCCGACACGCTTAAAATGCCCAAACAGCCCCTGTCGAATCCGGAACGTCCCCGGATTTAAAAGGTCTCGATATTTTCGAGTGAAGTATATTATAGCAAAAAATGAGGTCTGATGCAAGTGCGCTGACGGGTTCAACTCCCGCCGTCACCGCATCTATCTCATACGGTCTTTCATCGCACGGTCGGCTTCGAGCTTCATCTGTTTGCGTTTCATATCTTCACGCTTGTCATATTTCTTCTTACCTTTGGCCATGCCGAGGAGCACTTTGCAAACCCCGTTTTTAATATACAGTTTAAGGGGAATCAATGCATTGCCGGTCTCCTGGATGTGTCCCATCAGCTTGTTGATCTCTTTTCTGTGAAGCAGCAGTTTTCTCGTACGGAGGGGATCATGGTTATAACGGTTCCCCTCTTCGTAAGGTGCGATGTGCATATTGTAAACATACATCTCACCTCTGTACGTCTTTGCATAGGCATCCACCAGGTTCGCAGATCCTCTTCTGATGGATTTGATTTCAGTGCCTTTCAGCGCAATGCCCGCTTCAATGGTGTCTTCGATTGTATAGTCGTGCCTTGCCTTTCTGTTCTGGGCAAGTGGTTTAGTATGATTCTTTTTCATTAGACATTACTTCTTTCTGTTCCCTTTTTTGGCCATTGACTTATAAAAAGGCTTTTTGCCTCTTTTCTTGCTTCCGCTCTTTTTGTGGTCTTCCGGCTTTTTCTTTCTGGCCTTGATTTCCACCGGTCTTGAGCGTCTTTCCGATTTTTTACGTTCAGGCATGCCGATGACCTGGAAATCGATGAGACGTTCTTCGATATTGACATCCATCACTTTGATCTCGATCGGATCGCCGATTCTGAAGACGTTGCCCGTCCGCTCTCCGATAAGTGCCATATGACGTTCATTATACTGGTAGTGGTCATCTGTCATATTGGAAATATGAACGAGTCCCTCAATTGTATTCGGGAGTTCCACAAACATGCCGAAATTCATCACACCGGCAATGACGCCTTCATACGTTTCACCGATATACTGTTTCATATATTCAGCTTTCTTCAGGTCATCCGTATCCCGCTCGGCATCGACCGCGCGGCGTTCTCTGTCGGATGTGTGCTCAGCCGCATCAGGCAGGAAGGCATCGACTTTGCTGATTGTCTTATCATCCGTCCTGCCTTCAATAAGATACTTGCGGATGAGCCTGTGGACGATCAAGTCCGGATAACGTCTGATCGGTGATGTGAAATGGGTATAGAATTCGGTGGATAAACCGAAGTGCCCCAGACTTTCCGGCGAATATTTCGCCTGCTGCATCGAACGGAGCATCAATGTACTGATGACAAGTTCTTCAGGTCTGCCTTCTATCTCCTCCAGTATTTCCTGCAGTGCATGCGGGTGTATTTCATTGCCCTTCCCTTTGACCACAATTCCGAATGTGGAAATAAAGTCAAAAAACTGCCTGAGTTTCTCCTCTTTCGGGTCCTGGTGTATACGGTAAAGGAACGGCACGTCCATCCAGTGGAAGTGCTCGGCCACAGTCTCATTGGCAAGCAGCATGAACTCCTCGATGAGCTTTTCACCCTGTCCGCGGTTTCTTAATACGACATCTTCAGGCGTGCCGTCTTCACCGACAAGTACCTGCGCCTCTTTGAAGTCGAAGTCCATCGCACCGCGCTTGATTCTTTTATTTCTTAAAATCTGTGCAAGCTCCCCCGCAGCCATGATCATCGGTGAGACATCACTGTACTCGGTCATCAGTGCCTGATCTTCATCCTCCAGCATGCCGTTCACTGCATCGTAGGTCATTCTTCTGTTCGAATTGATGACGCTCTGGAAAATTTCATGATTGACCACCTGGCCGTCATGATTCACTTCCATACGGCAGCTCATCGTCAGACGGTCGACTTCAGGATTCAGTGAACAGATGCCGTTCGACAGTCTGTGAGGAATCATCGGAATCACCCTGTCGACCAGATACACACTTGTCGCACGGTCATATGCCTCTTTATCCATCGCAGAATCTTCAGTGATGTAATGGCTCACGTCCGCAATGCTGACCGTCAGCTCATAATTGCCGTTATCGAGCTTTTTCACGGCAACTGCGTCATCAAGGTCCTTCGCATCCGCACCGTCGATCGTAATCGTGTTTTCCTGCCTCAGGTCCGTTCTGTCCCGGAGTTCACCCTCCCGGATCGTATCCGGCACAGCTTCCGCCTGATCCAGCACTTCCTGCGGGAAGTCGATATTGATGCCGTGGTTGAAAATGATGGACAATATATCCACGCCCGGATCATTTTTATGGCCCAGAATCTGAGTTACATGACCTTCCGGATTTGCATTTTCATCTTCAGGATATTTCGTGATTTCAACAAGCACTTTATGGCCGTCGACTGCACCGAGGTTCTGACCTTTCGGAATAAAGAGATCCGTCTTGAAAGTTTTCGAGTCCGGCAGCACGAAACCGAATGACTTGTTATCCACATACTCCCCGACCACTCTTGTAATGCCGCGGGTCAGGATGCTTGTAATATTCCCTTCCATATTGGTGCCGGAAGTCTCGTTGAAAGTCTCAACGAGCACCGTATCGCCGTCAAGCGCCCCGTTGATGCCCGTCGGCGGAATGAAAACATCGTCGACATCTTCATCTTCCACACGCAGGAAGCCGAAGCCCCTCTTATGCATGGACAGCTTTCCTTTGACGAGGCTGGTTTCCGCCACTCTCATATATTTGTCTTTTTTAGTGCGGAAAATGATGCCTTCTTCCTCAAGAGCAACCATTACTTTGACCACTTCTTTGAAATCCTCTGAATCATGGGCATCAAACGCTTTTATAAAATGGTCAATCGTCATCGGTTTATAATCTTCTTTATTCATGATTTCCAAAACCATTTCTCTGTAGTTACTCATGAGAATACCTCCATTATATTATCTCTTCCATAAACTCATATAAATCGTTGAACAGTTCGTTTTTGTCTTTATCTATCGTCAATACGTGTCCGGAGTTTTCATAAAACTTCAATCGTTTTTCCGCTTCCTCTGCGGACACATTGTCATAAATCACATTTGCGGACTCGGGATCGATCACTTCGTCCAGAGATCCCTGCGCCACATACACCGGCACAAATATATCTTCGAGTGACTGTTCCGTCCTGTTGATCATGGCATTGATGTCTTCCAGCATATCGTCAGCGTCGTCAATACTGGCATTGATTTCGTCATCAATCGTCTGACGGTCTTTATTTTCAAAACGCTTTTTGAAATTGGCAGCATACGTGGTATAGCTTTCCAATAGCTCTTTATGCGATTTTATAAACATCGGGCTGCAGATCGTCGCGGCTCCGGTGACGTCACGGTCGCGAGTGAGCAGCAGTCCGAGCGCACCGCCGATTGAAACGCCGGCTGTGAAAATTTTATCGTATCCTTCCGATTTCAGGAAATCGTAAGCTTCTGTAACCTGGCGGTACCAGACATGCGGGGAGGACTTCAAAATGTTTTCGGGCGCCTCTGCGTGACCCTGGTAGTTGAATGAATATGAGGTGATGCCTTTCTTCTGCAGGAAACGGCCCAGCTGTCTGACGTCCGAAGTGTTTCCGGTAAAACCGTGAAGCAGGAGGACAGCATAGTCCGAATGCTCATTAAAATAAAATTCACCTGGCATTTTTACGTTCATCGTCAACATTCCTTTTGTGTGTTACTTCAATTGTACGTTAAAAATTCGACAAACAAAAGAAAAAGAAAACCCTGGCTGTTGAGGGTTTTCTTTTCAGTCATTTTCATTAAATTCAGCTCACATATGTGAGTAAAAGCATGATTAAGAAAAATAGTACGGATAGAATCACAGTTGCTCTGTGTAATACGAGATCCATGCCGCGTGCCTTCTGTTTACCGAATAATTGCTCTGCCCCGCCACTGATTGCACCCGAAAGGCCGGCGCTTTTTCCTGACTGAAGCAATACCACTGCAATTAAAGATATACAAACGATTATCAACATAACAATTAAAACTGTTTGCATGTGGTAGTCCCTCCAATAAATATTAACATTAGAAAGCATACCAAAAGTGCTGCTGTAATGCAAGCCGGGTTTGATTTGCCAAACTACGGATTTCGTCTTTTGGCGGGGTATTTTTTGCAGTTTCAGCATTTCGGCCATGGCAGATCTGACGGTTTCGGGCGGTGGATTGCGCAGTTATTGAATTGCTGTGATTTGACAACAATTTCGGACACTTTTAAAGTTGGAATAACTTTTATTCAATTGTAAGGGGATGGTTGTGATACTCAGATATAAGCCGTTGAAACTTGAGCAGCTGGAAATATTGAAATGCCGGGCAGTAGTGGCTGCTGATGAAGTGAATGAACTCGGCAATTTGAAGCTCGGATGGGAGGGCGAAGGTGAACTGGACCGGATGATTGATGAGAGGATGGCCGGTCGTAATTGTATTCATTTGAAGGATTACCGGTTTTCGGTGAGTCAAACCGGTAATGACAGCCGCAAAGTTTCGAGGAGTACGAGTGAAGTGCAGATTGATAATATTTTTATTGCCGGTGACCTTGTGTTCACTTTTGAAGTGAAGAAGTACAATTTTGATCTGGTGTATTCGGATACCGTGTGGACTTTTACCGGAGGGGACAAGTTTAAAAATCTGATGCAGCAGGTGTCACGACATAATGATGCTTTTCGTTATCTCCTCCGGCAGTCCGGTAATGGTGCTGACTTTGAAGTTTACAGCTGCCTGGTCTTTATTAACCCGAAACAGACAATCTATAATTTGCCTTATGGGAAAAACATTTTGACTTACAGCGGGATTGAGAAATTTTTGGACCGGATTGTGCGGGATAACCATTATTCCCATGACAGGCTGCTGGATTTTCTGGAGTCGCGCCGCCTGACGAAATCCATGTACGACGGCAAAGCGAATATTGAGTTGGATGCGCTGGCCGGCGGAGTTTATTGTGAGCATTGCTATCGGGAGCTGGAGCGTGTGAACCGTAATAAATACAACTGCGTGAAGTGTAATGAAAATTTCGACTTGCTGACCGTTACCCGGCGGTTAATTAATGAGTTGAAAATGTTGAATGAAGATTGGAAGCTGGATTCTTCTATTATAGCCAAATACAGCGGCCATCAGATTTCCAGTTCGTATATAAGACGGCAAAAACAACGTGGAAATATTGATTATTGATTTAAAGTAGTATCGAAGCGCTATATGTGGTGAATATTTGACAACTTATAGCGTGACAACCTCTGCTGCGCTATATCTCATGAATCTGACTGCAACTTATAGCGTGACAACCTCTACTGCGCTATATCTTATGAGTCTGACTGCAACTTATAGCGTGACAACCTCTGCTGCGCTATATCTCATGAGTCTGACTGCAACTTATAGCGTGACAACCTTTGTTGCGCTATATTTCATATGGTGGACTGATACTTATAGCGCAGATTTTTAAATTTCATTGCAAAATAATCTTAACCCCACCAAAAACCCCGCTTCACAAGAAGCGGGGTCCTCACACTAATACAATCTCCTATACTTCATCCAGGTTAAAGAATGAGTCGAGTCCTTTGTATTTAGCTGTTTCAAATAATTCGTCCTCGATACGGAGGAGCTGGTTGTATTTTGCGACGCGGTCTGTACGGGATGGCGCGCCTGTCTTGATCTGACCGGCATTCACCGCAACTGCGATATCTGCGATTGTCGTATCTTCCGTTTCACCTGAACGGTGTGAGATCACGGATGTGTATCCGGCACGGCCGGCCATCTCGATCGCTTCGAAAGTTTCTGTCAGTGTACCGATCTGGTTCACTTTGATCAGGATCGAATTGCCCACGCCTTCTTCGATGCCGCGTGCAAGTTTTTCCGTGTTCGTCACGAACAGGTCGTCACCGACAAGCTGGACGCGGTCGCCGAGGCGGTCCGTCATTAACTTGTGGCCTTCCCAGTCGTTTTCATCCAGGCCGTCTTCGATGGAGATGATCGGATATTTGTCGACCATGTCCGCATACCAGTCCACCATCTCTTCGGCAGTGAATGTCTTGCCTTCACCGGCTAATTCGTAAACGCCTTTTTCAGCATTATAGAATTCTGATGACGCAGCGTCCATCGCCAGACGGATTTCAGTACCAGGCTCGTAGCCTGCTCTTTCAATCGCTTCAATAATTGTAGACAGCGCCTCTTCATTGGAACCGAGGTTCGGCGCAAATCCGCCTTCGTCGCCGACTGCGGTGTTCAGCCCTTTTTCGCTCAGCACTTTTTTCAGGTTGTGGAAAATTTCAGCACCCATGCGCAGACCTTCCTTAAAGCTTTCTGCACCGACCGGCATGATCATGAATTCCTGGATGTCGACGTTATTGTCAGCGTGTTCACCACCGTTGATGATGTTCATCATCGGTACAGGCAGCTGGACTGCATTGAATCCGCCCAGATATTTATAAAGAGGTTGTCCAAGGAAATCTGCAGCTGCTTTAGCCACTGCCATAGATACACCCAGTATTGCATTCGCGCCCAATTTCGCCTTGTTTTCAGTGCCGTCCAGCGCACACATCATTTTATCGATGGACACCTGCTCCAGCACACTGAATTGTCCCTCGATAAGTTCGTCAGCAATTTCTTCATTGACGTTTTCAACCGCTTTTTCTACACCTTTACCTAAGTAACGTGTATCGTCACCGTCACGCAGTTCAACCGCTTCATATTCACCCGTTGACGCTCCGGACGGTACCAGGGCGCGGCCAAACGCACCGCTTTCAGTCAATACTTCCACTTCAACCGTGGGGTTCCCGCGGGAATCGATTACTTCACGTGCATAAACATCAATAATTAATGGCATATCAATATCTCCTTAAATTGTATTTGTTCTATTTTATTATGTGTTAAACAAAGATTAATTTCAACGAAAATAAAACACCTTATCTACTTTTGCAGCAGACTCTTCCCGGTCATCTCTTCCGGCTGCTGAATACCCATCAGATCGAGGAGCGTCGGTGCGATGTCAGCGAGTATGCCGCCGCTTCTCACTTCAACGCCTTCTTTAGTGACGATGATCGGCACCGGATTCGTAGTATGTGCAGTCATCGGCTTGCCTTCAGGTGTCGTCACTTCGTCGGAGTTGCCATGGTCTGCAGTGATGACTGCGTGACCGCCCTGTGCGATGATTTCATCCACAATCGGTCCGAGACACTCGTCTACCGCTTCAATCGCCTTGACTGTCGGTTCGAGTTTTCCGCTGTGCCCGACCATATCCGGGTTCGCAAAATTTAAAATGATCAGGTCGAGATCTTTCTTATCGAGTTCGGCCAGGCACTCATCACGGACTTCGTACGCACTCATTTCAGGCTGCAGATCATACGTCGCCACTTTCGGCGAGTCCACAAGCGTGCGGCGCTCACCTTCAAATTCACTGTGGCGGCCGCCGCTCATGAAGTAGGTGACGTGCGGGTATTTCTCGGTCTCGGCAATTCTCAGCTGCCTGCCGCCGGCGTTCCCGACGACCTCGCCGATCGTATTGACGATGTCTTCTTTTTCAAAGACGATGTCAGCGACGACATCATCACTGTATTTCGTAAATGTCACGAACTTCAAACCGCTGTATTTGCGGTCCATTTCAAAGCCCATGAAGTCTTCATTTGTATAGACTTCGGACAGCTGCGCCGCACGGTCGGGACGGAAGTTGTAGAATATGACGGCATCATCGTTTTTGATGCCGGTTCCTTCCTTATTCTCATAGCCTTTCACAACGAACGGAACGACGAATTCATCGGAAACTTCCTCATCATAGCTCGCCTGTACACCTTCAGCCGCACTGTCGAATACAGGCCCGCGGCCGTTTGAAATGGCATGGTATGCCGGTTCTCCGCGGTCCCACCGCTTATCACGGTCCATCGCGTAATAACGTCCGGAAACCGTTGCGAATTCACCGATGCCAATTTCTTTAAACCTGCGTTCACTCTCCTCTATGAAACCGAGTGCAGAACTCTGTCCGACATCACGGCCGTCAAGGAAGGCGTGAACATACACGCGATCCAGGCCATGCTCCTTAGCCATTTCGAGCAGGGCGAATAAATGCTCATAATGTGAATGGACGCCGCCGTCACTGAGCAGCCCCATGACATGGAGCTCACTGTCATTCCCATCAACATGCTTCATCGTTTCAAGCAGCACTTCGTTATTAAAGAAGTCGCCGTCTTCAATCGACTTGTTGATGCGTGTCAGACTCTGATACACGATGCGGCCGGCGCCGATATTCAGGTGGCCGACCTCGGAATTCCCCATCTGTCCTTCAGGCAGCCCGACATCCAGGCCGGCCGCCGACAGTTCGTTGTGGGGATACTGGTTGAAATAACGATCGAAATTCGGTTTATTCGCCGCTTTTACCGCATTGCCCTTCTCTTCATCACGGTTGGCAAACCCATCCAATATGATCAAAGCTGTCGGTCTGGTCATTATTTAGCACCTTCCAGCAGTTCGAGGAATGACTCCGCTTCAAGAGATGCGCCGCCGACGAGTGCACCGTCGATGTGCTCACGCTCCATATACTCCCTGATGTTTGCCGGTTTTACAGAGCCGCCGTACTGGACGCGTACTTTATCCGCCACGTCATCGCTATATAATGAAGCAATCTTTTTACGGACGGCACCGCACATTTCGTTTGCATCATCGCTTGTTGCGGATTTCCCTGTGCCGATCGCCCAGATCGGTTCATATGCGATGACCACTTTTTTGGCATCTGCAGCAGACACTTCAGAGAGCGCCTTCTCTACCTGGCTTTCAACACGTTCGATATGTCTGCCTTCTTCACGTTCAGCATCAGTTTCCCCGACGCAGACAATCGGTACGATATTGTTTTTCAAAGTGGCAAGCGTCTTTTTATTCACCGTTTCATCTGTTTCGTTAAAATGTTCACGGCGTTCAGAGTGGCCGATGATGATATAGTCCACACCGAGGTCCTGGAGCATGGCGACAGAAACTTCGCCTGTAAACGCGCCGCTGTCCTCTTCATGTGCGTTCTCGGCACCGATGCCGATATTCAGGTCTTTCGCTTTATCAACCAGCGACGGCAGGTGGATGAATGGTGCACAGATTGCACTTTCCACTTCGTCTTTTGCCGGCAGATTTTTCAGGCTGTCAAGAAATTGTTCCCCTTCGGAAATCGTCTTGTTCATCTTCCAGTTCCCTGCGATAAATGGTGTTCTCATTATAATCCTCCTAAAATATCATTACTTATTATTGATTGCTGCAAGTCCCGGCAGTTCTTTGCCTTCTAAATATTCAAGGGACGCACCGCCGCCTGTTGAAATGTGGGAGAAGTCGTCTTCATATCCAAGGTCGAATGCAGCTGCAGCTGAGTCGCCGCCGCCGATGATCGTGATGGCATCGTCCAGTTCTGCAAGTGCTTTACATACGCCGATGGTACCCTGTGCAAAGTTTTCAAATTCAAATACGCCCATCGGACCATTCCATACGACGGTTTTCGCATCTTTCAGATGGCTTTCGAATGCTTTGACAGTATCCGGACCGATATCTAGCCCCATCATGTCGTCGGGAATTTCATCCACCGACACCGTTTTGTGAGATGCATCCTTGTCAAACTTCTCCGCCACGACTGCGTCTTCAGGCAGAACGATTTTATCTTTTCCCGCATCAAGCAGTGATTTTGCCAGGTCGACTTTGTCCGCTTCAAGAAGCGAAGTGCCGATTTCTTTACCCTGTGCCTTGAAGAACGTGTAAGCCATGCCGCCGCCGATAAGTACTTTATCCGCTTTTTCAAGCAGGTTTTCGATGACGCCGATCTTATCCGACACTTTCGCGCCGCCTAAAATTGCAACAAAAGGCTTTTGGGGCGCATCGACCGCACCGCCGATAAAATCAATTTCCTTCTGCATCAGGTAGCCGGATACGGTTTCAATATTTCCGGCAATGCCGACATTGGATGCATGCGAACGGTGTGCTGTACCGAAAGCGTCGTTGACGAAGACGTCGCCGAGCCCCGCCCAGTAACTGCCGAGTTCCGCATCGTTACCGGATTCCTTCTTGCCGTCCACATCTTCGAAACGGGTATTTTCAAACAACAGAATTTCCCCGTCCTTTAAATCATCAATGGCCGATTCCA
The DNA here is from genome assembly GCF_900101075.1 of Lacicoccus qingdaonensis. Lineage (GTDB taxonomy): Bacteria > Bacillota > Bacilli > Staphylococcales > Salinicoccaceae > Lacicoccus > Lacicoccus qingdaonensis. Next base: position 24,026 of record NZ_FNFY01000016.1, read on the forward strand.
GCTCGGATCCTCTCGTCTCAGGCACAAATAAAACTGTCTGGCCAAGCAATTTGCCCAACTTATCTGCAACAGGCTGCAAAGTTTTATCCTTCTTATCATCTTCCGTTTTCACTTTGCCGAGGTGCGAGAATAAAATGACCCGGCCGCCCTGTTCCAATACATACTTGATTGTAGGCAACGCCTGCACGATTCGATTATCATTTGTCACTGTACCGTCTTCCATCGGGACGTTCAAATCGGCTCTTAGGAGCACTTTCTTTCCTTTTAATTCAATATCTTCAACAGTTTTCTTCATAACTTGCCTCCTAAAATATTCATTGCCTTCATTATACCCAATTTGGCTGCACATAAAAATAAAAAGCGGATGGAATATCCACCCGCCAGGTTAAGTTTATTATTGTGTTACCAAGTGGTTTAAAGTACGGACAAGCTGGGCAGTATAGGACATTTCATTATCATACCATGCAACGGCTCTTACCAATTGTTTGCCGTCCACTTCAAGTACGCGTGTCTGAGTCGCATCAAACAGTGAACCTTCTTTGATGCCGATGACATCTGCAGATACAATCTGATCTTCGTTATAGCCGAATGAAGGATTGACTGCGTTCTTCATCGCATTGTTTACATCTTCAACTGAAACATCTTTATCCAGTGTTACAGTCACTTCAGTAAGTGAACCCGTTGCTACCGGAACACGCTGCGCGCCGCCGTCAAGCTTGCCTTCAAGTTCAGGCAGGACAAGACCGATCGCTTTTGCGGCACCCGTGGAGTTTGGTACGATGTTTTCCGCTGCCGCACGTGCACGGCGGTAGTCGCCTTTCGCATGTGGTGCATCCAATGTGTTCTGGTCGCCTGTATAAGCGTGAATGGTCGTCATCAGACCTTTTCTGATGCCGAACTCGTCATTTAATACTTTGACAACCGGTGCCAGACAGTTTGTCGTACATGAAGCCGCCGATACAATTTCTTCAGAACCGTCCAGCGTATTTTCGTTCACGCCGTAGACGATCGTTTTCATGTCGCCTTTACCCGGTGCAGAGATCAATACCTTTTTCGCGCCTGCATCAAGGTGTTTTCTTGCATCTTCTTCTTTTGTGAAGAAACCTGTACATTCAAGTACGATATCTATATTTAAATCGCCCCAAGGCAGGTTTGAAGGATCTTTCTCAGTGAAGGATTTCACTTCCTGACCGTTGATTTTGAAGCTGTTATCCAACACTTCGATATCTCCTTCAAAGCGGCCCTGAGTCGAGTCATATTTGAATAAGTGTGCCAAAAAATCATCATCTGTCAAATCGTTTACTGCTACGACTTCCATGTCGTCATAATTTTGAATTTCTCTTGCTGCAAGTCTTCCAATTCTGCCAAATCCATTAATTGCTACTCTAACCATTAAAATGGCCTCCTTAGTTTTATCCTAATAAATGTTGTGCGACCGCTTCATCGATGAACAAAATCGTGTTTTGCGGCGCGAATTTCAAATATGCTTTTACTGCTTCCTTTTTACTGTCTCCGCCTGCAACTGCGAAAATCGATTCTTTATTTTCAAGATCTTCGAGCTGCAGACCGATGGTTTTCACCTTATGGACTATATTCCCATCTGCATCAAAATAAAAACCGAAAGCTTCACCAACTGCTTTTTCCCCGTCCAGTTTCGACATCACTTCCTGAGTGACGTTTCTTCGCCGGGCCATCTGCAGTGCGTCCCCGATACCATGGATGACCATCGATGAACGGCTGTTCAAATCGATGATTTCCCTGACCATCGGTTCTTCCTTCAATGACTCCAATGAAGCCTTGCTGATGCTGTCGGGCGCATATAGCACACGGTGTTGTCCGGATGTCACCTCCGCCAGATGGCTCACTATCGAGTTTGCCTGGAATGCGACATCTTCGCCGAGACCGCCCCTTGCCGGGACGAACAGGAGACCTTCATGTTTCGGTCTCAAAAACTTGCTGACCAATGCCATCGTCGAACCGCCGGCGACTGAAACAATGGCATTCTTGAACAGATTGCCTGTCAGTTCTTCTGCCATCAGTCTCGCCAATTCTTCTTTGACCATTTCATTCTGATCAGCATCGCCTCTGACTACAAATATATCTTTTAATGGATATTGCAGTTTCAGCTTTGCCGCCAAGTCATTGCGGCTTTCAATCAATGTCAGGAATGGTTCAACATCCTTTAATGTCTGCCTGCCGCTCTCTGAAATGGAAATGCCTTTTGCATCGACTTTTATCATGTTCAATTGTGAAAGATCTTCGACTTCCCTGCGTAAAACCCTTTCTGTCATACCCAGATGTCTTGCCAGTGTCCTTCTGCCGATCGGCTGTTCTGCTTCAATATAACTCAATATATCCAGGCGTTTAAGCATGTGGGATAAAATATCAGGTACTATATTTTTCTGGATGTCAATCAATCTCTGCCACATTCGTTCAACCACCTTTCACCAAAGCGAGACGTTTAGCGTCCCACCAGGGACAAAAAAATTACATTATTAATATATCAGAAATATATGTAACAATGCAATTAATTTGGTCACTTAATATCATCTTTACCCTTATTCGCTTTTAAATAATCATAGATCTGAACGAAATCGAGGACGCCTTCCTGTATGATCGTGGTATCGTGTTTCAATACCGGGACCCTGACCATATACTCTTCCTGCAGCGCATCATCTTCATCAATATTCACTTTATTGATTTTAACATTCATTTCCCTGAGCTCGGACAATGCGATCTTTATTTGAAGAATGCCTTCATCACACAATGCACACCGGTCTCTCGTATAATAATCTAAAACTAACACTTTATTCACCTGTCTTTAATTTTGTTATTGCCGTATTCACTAATGAGTAGAACATTTCTGATGTAATGATACCGAGTGCGATTGCACTGGCTATGAGCGCAGCTTCTATACCAAATGAAAATGCCAGCTGATAATCTTCCAGGACGACATTGCGCATCGCCTGGTAGGCCTTTCCGCCCGGGACGAGCGGGATGATGCCGCACGTGATGAATATGACGATCGGCATTTTCATATATCTTGAATTGAAAATCGATACTGCGGTGAGTACTATACCGCCTGCAAAACTTGCCAGTATCTGGTTTACTTCAAAGCTGCTGAGTATATAGTAGACAATCCATCCGGCTGCACCGGTCAGGCCGCATTGCAACAAGGCCCTTCTCGGTGCATTGAACAATATGCCAAAACCCATGGAGGCAAAGAAACTTAAAATGAACTGATAGAGTAAAGTTAACATCGAGCCGCCTCCTTAAATGAGCATGAATATCAATGCCACGCCTGCGCCGATGGCAAAAGCAGTGAGCATCGCTTCCGTTCCTTTCATTACGCCTGCAAGCAGGTGACCGCGGATCATTTCCCGTATGGCATTGGTGATCAGTACGCCGGGAACGAGCGGCATGACAGCTGCAATGATTATCAGATCCATATTTAAACCGGGACCATACTGGACGTAAAGAAAAGATGTGACAGCTATAAAGAATGATGCGAAGAACTCTGTGAAGAATTTGACTCTTGTAAAGCGCAGAATACTTTCCATGATGAATACGCCGAGCGCCCCGCCGAATGCTGCTGCAGGCAGATCTGCAACCGATCCGTCAAACAACAGGAGAAACATGAAAGCCGTCATGCCTCCCGACAGCACCATCAGCCAGAAAGGGAAGACGAGTGCATCGTGTATCTTCTCGATTTTCCTGATCGCCGATTTGATCGGCAGTCCACGCGCGATGTCACGGGACAGATTATTGATGACATCGACCATGCCGAGGTCGTTTGCCCGCTCATCTATGCGCACAGTCTGGGTCAGAGAGTGTTCATTCATGGAAAATATAATGACGGTGGGGGTGACAAAAACCTGAGGATTGCTGATGCCGTATGTATTTGAAATGCGCATCATCGTATCCTCGATCCTGTAAGTTTCAGCACCGCTCTCGAGCAGCAGTTTGCCGCAGTTGATGGCAACGAAGAAAACATCACGTACATAACTTTCCTTGAGACTGTCATCCGGCTCTTCAATGATTTCAATATCGTTCAGCATGTCATCACCCCGCCATATTTATTATTGTCGGTAAATAAAAAACGCCCCCAAAGAGAATCGAACTCCTATCTTAAGAACCGGAATCTTACGTGTTATCCATTACACCATGGGGGCATACTTATACATTGTAACCTAAATGCGGTAATTAAAACATCATAATTGTATCAAATATTTATGACAATTTAAAGTTGGTTTCAATCCTTTGACCTTGTTTGACTAATGTGATATAAATAAAACAGTAGCAAATTACAGATATTTATGGAGGTTAAAACTATGAATCTAATACCTACAGTCATTGAACAGACAAATCGTGGAGAACGGGCTTATGATATTTACAGCAGACTTTTAAAAGATAGAATCATAATGATTGGCAGCGGCATCGATGATAATGTTGCAAACTCGGTAGTGAGCCAGCTTTTATTCCTGCAGGCTCAAGACCCTGAGAAAGATATTTATCTTTATATCAACTCACCGGGCGGCAGTGTCACAGCAGGTATGGCCATTTATGACACGATCCAGCACATCAAGCCGGACGTTCAGACAATCTGTGTCGGCATGGCTGCATCAATGGGATCATTCCTGCTTGCAGCAGGCGCAAAAGGCAAACGCTTTGCACTGCCGAATGCTGAAGTGATGATTCACCAGCCGCTCGGCGGCGCACAGGGGCAGGCAACTGAAATTGAAATTGCTGCCAAACACATTTTAAGAACACGCGAAAAACTGAATAAGATCTTGTCAGAAAGAACCGGCCAGCCACTGGAAAAAATCGAGAAAGATACGGACCGCGACAACTTTATGACTGCTGCGGAAGCACAGGAATACGGTCTGATCGACGAAGTGATGGAACCGGAAAAAGTACAATAATATATTTTGATACAGTGCTATATGTCAAAAAGGCATATAGCGCTTTTATTTTAGTCATTTTTGGGTACAGTGTATAAAGGAATATAAGGAGGCCCTCCATAAATGAATATATTGATTACCGGCGGAACAGGCCTGGTCGGTTCCCGTTTAGCAGAAGTTTTAGTCGAAGAACGCAATCACGTATATATTTTAAGCCGCAGCGAACATTCTGACGACCATCCTTTCATACATTATATAAAATATGATCCGGATGATATCAACAACCTGAGCTGGGCAGATGAACTCCCTCTCAATGTGGATGCGGTCTACAACTTTGCAGGCGCTTCCCTGCAGAAAATGTGGACCGACCGCCACAAGGAAGAAATAATGGATTCGAGAATCAATACAACGAAGATGCTTTACAACTGGGTAAAAAACAGTGACATCAAGCCGGACGTACTGGTCAATGCAAGCGCCGTCGGCTACTACCCGACCAGTGAAAGCGTCAGCTTCACCGAAGAGGACGAGTTCCAGCCGTCGAACTATCTCGCTTCAGTTGTAAACGCATGGGAAAAAGAAGCACTTAATTTTCAGGCGTTCGGGATGAGAGTCGTCCTCGCGCGCTTCGGCCTGGTGCTGGATAAAGACGAAGGTGTACTGCCGATGATGGCTCTGCCTTTCAAGTTCGGGGCCGGCGGGGATATCGGGACAGGCAAACAGTTTTACAGCTGGATCCATCTGGAAGACCTGATCAATTCCCTCCTCTATGTACTGGCCGTCGATGAGTTGGACGGTCCGGTCAATATGACATCACCGGTGCCGCTCAGGCAGGAACAGTTTGCAAAATACCTGGGAATGGCGCTCGGCAAGCCGACAATCGTCAGGACGCCTGGGTTTTTATTCAAAACTGTTCTTGGCGACCAGTCGATTCTGATCATCCGGGGACAGAAAGTCATCCCTCAAAAACTGCTCGCGAACGATTTTAAATTCAACTACCCGACACTCGATCTCGCCCTCGATGATATTTACGGAGCATGACAATAAAAACCGCCGACAACTATTGTCGGCGGTTTTTGTTTATCCAATTTGCGGTACTTTACAGATTCACAGTCACGTCGGCATCCTCACGCAGATCTTCTGAGAGACCCTGTGCCGCTTCTGCTTCTTTTTCTCTGACAAGCTGTTCCTCAATTTGAGGTTTTACATCTTCGAATGCCGGCGGTTCTGTTTCTTCGCCTTCACCTTCACTCTGCGCTTCTTCACGAGCAGCGATCTGCTCATCATAAGCTTCCTGGAGTTCTTCATCTGTCGGCTCGACGTCGCCGGCTTCTTCAGCAATCAGCCCTTCGACTTTCACCTGTTTTTCAAGCTCGGCTCTGATATCATCCTCTGACATGCCGCTCTCTTCCATTGCCGCAAAGAAGTCTTCTTCAGATTCCATGCCGTTTGCTTCGGTGATTTCAGAAATCATTGCATCGACATCTTCTTCTGAAGCACTGATGTCACGGTTTTCAGCTTCCTGTATAAGTAATCTTTCTGAAACCATTCCGTCTGCAATCTGCTGCTTCAGTTCATCTTCATTCACTTCTTCGCCGGTCATTTCCTGCATCATTGAAGCCTGCTGGAACTGACCTGTATATACTTGTTCGAATTCCTCTTTTGTGATTTCTTCGCCATTTACTTCAGCGACGACGTCAGGAACGTCTTCAAGATCCGGTTCCGGCATTTCAGGCGCTTCGCCGCCTTCGGCACCTTCAGATGCCTGGCCCTCTTCGGCAGTCTGTGATTCACCATTTTCTGCACCTTCTCCGTTTTCACCTTCTGCCGACTCGTCGCCACATGCGGATACTGCAAGCATCGTGGCAGCGAGTGATATCATCGTTAACCATTTTTTCATATCTTAAATTACCTCCATGTCGTTATAGTCCGTCATTCTACTCCTGTAACTATTAAATTTCAATTTAAAGCCGGCTCAAACTGTCGACTTTTTTCAATGTTTGACCATTCAGTGACAAATAAAACCCGGCAAGTCTGTGCTCACCGGGAATGATTGAATGCAGTCATTAAAATTCCATCACTTCTCCGCCTTTGATTTTCTCTGCTATGGTATCCAGCTTTCTCAGACGGTGGTTGACACCGGACTTTGAAATCGGGCCGGTCGACAGCATTTCACCGAGCTCTTTCAAAGAGACATCCTGATGCTCGACCCGGAGCCTCGCTATTTCCTGAAGTCTTTCCGGCAGTTCGCCGATGCCTATTTCATCATCAATCAGCTGAATATTTTCCACCTGGCGCATCGCTGCGCTGACGGTTTTGTTCAAATTGGCCGTTTCGCAGTTGACCAGCCTGTTTACGGAGTTTCTCATATCACGGACGATACGTACATCTTCGAATTTCAGAAGTGCCTGATAGCCGCCGATCAGACTTAAAAATTCGGCGATTTTCTCTGCACCTTTCAAGTAAGTGATATATCCGCGTTTACGCTCAATATATTTCGCATTCAGATCATAGCCGTTCATCAGCTCTGTCAACACCTTTGCATGTTCTTCATACAATGATGCAATTTCCAGATGGTAGGCCGATGTTTCCGGATTGTTGACCGAACCGCCTGCCAAAAATGCGCCGCGCAAATAGCTGCGTATACAGCAGTCACTATTCTTGATCTCATCATTGATGTCATTTGTAATCATGTCGTCTTTGATGATATTAAGATCTGAAAGCATCTTATGCGTATCTTTCTTGACCCTGCTTATATAGACATTGTTCTTTTTCAGCTTCATCTTTCTGCGTACGAGCAGTTCGATATCAACGCCGTACAGGTTTTTTATCAACGAAAAGATCCTGCGCGCTATCGCCGCATTTTCCGTCTGAACGCTGATTACCCAGTCGCCGTTAAAAAAGCTTAATGCACCATTCATCTTTATGAGGGCAGACAGTTCACTTTTCTGACAGCTTGTATCGACGTCCACACGCGTAAGTTCATTTTTCATATCTGATGCAAATGACATTTCATCAACCCTAACTTTGATCTTTGTTCAAACGATATTGCAGTGTACTGATTTCGGTCAGCGCAATATCATAAATGATTTCCGCAATCACATCATTATTATGTCTGACTGCACCGTCTTTGTCGACGCTCACCAGGTCGTCCCTGGTCAGTATGGATACGCCCATTTCATCCAGCTGATCTTTGTCGCTCGTCACGACGGTCATGCCGTTTTCCTTGTAATAATCGGAAATATCGGAAGTGATATTCCTTTCATTCTGGACAATATAGTCAAACACATTTTGTCCGATATGTTTGTTGATCGCTGTTAAATGATCAGTTGCAGTATAGCCGATCGTTTCACCGACCTGCGTCATAATGTTTGATATATATACTTTCGTTCCTTCGGAGTGGATCAGTGCTTCCCTCATCCCCGAAGGCAGGAGGTTCGGAATGATGCTTGTATACAGACTGCCCGGTCCGAGCACAATGACATCCGCTTCTTCGATTGCCTCGATCGCTTCCGGTGTCGCTATCGTATCTTTCGGCAATAAAAACACTTCGGAAATTTTCTGCTGCACTTTTGGTATATAGCTTTCACCGATGATGATCGAATCATCATGCATGCGGGCAGCAAGCTTCGGGCTGATGTTCGTCGAAGGAATCACTGTCCCCCGGACGTTCAGAATGTCACTCAGTTCCTCGACTGCCAGTGCGAAATCGCCTGTCATGTCATACATTGCCGCAAGCATCAGGTTGCCAAGGGAATGGCCGCTGATCTCATTCTTTTTAAACCTGTATTTAAACAGGCTTTCAAGTTTCGACTCCATGTCTGACAGGGCAGACATCACATTTCTGATATCCCCCGGTGCCGGCATGTCGATCTGGTCACGGATAATTCCTGTGGAACCGCCGTCGTCTGCTACAGAGACGACCGCAGAGATTTCGACAGGATATTGTTTTAAGCCGCGCGCCAATACACTGAGTCCCGTCCCGCCGCCGATAATCGTCACTCTAACTTTCTTCATGTTTAGCACCTTCTATAAAAGCATCACGGTGTTTCGCTTTTATTTTAAAATCAAAATAATCGGTCAGATCTCTGCTCAGACGTTCTGCCAGAGCTACAGAACGGTGCTGCCCGCCTGTACATCCGATGCCGATGACCAGCTGGGATTTACCTTCTTTCAAATATTGCGGAAGAAGGTAACGCATCATGTCCAATAATTTCGTGTAGAAAATATTCGTTTCCTTGGAGCTCATCACATAGTCATAGACCGGCTGATCGAGCCCTGTGAAAGGCTGAAGGTCACTGATATAATGCGGATTCGGCAGGAACCTCACATCAAACAGAAGGTCGGAATCGATCGGCACACCGTGCTTGAACCCGAAGCTCAGCACATTGACGTGGAAGCCGCTCTCACCGTCTCCTGTAATTTCTTCAAACATTTTGGAGCGGAGCTCTTTCGGCTTGAGTTCCGTCGTATCGATAAGGATATCCGCCCTGTATTTCAGCTCATCAAGCAGCGCCCTCTCTTTTTTTATCGCCTGCAGCACGTTCATCCCGTGATCCAGAGGATGTGAGCGTCTCGTCTCTTTATAACGCGCCACCAGTTTTTCATCAGTCGTATCCAAAAAGATGATTTTGAGTTCGATTTTGTCGTTGGCAATGATCTTTTCCAGTTCTGATACAAGCGTATCGAAAAGTTCTTTGCCTCTTAGATCAATGCCGAGTCCGACATTGTCCATTCTGCCATCCGTTGTTTCCATCAAGTCTGCTATTTTGGGTATCAGAATCGGCGGTAAATTATCGATACAGAAAATATCCATATCTTCCAGTGCTTCCAGTGCGACCGATTTACCTGCGCCGCTCATACCCGTTAGAATGATTAAATTCTTCAATGGCTCCACATCCCGTTCATATTATTACCTTTATTTTACATCATAAATGGGTCGAACTAAAGTTAATGGCAATATACTATAATACCAAAATTGATTACTTTTTACAACGGTCCGCACTCGCATTCTGTCACATTAAAAAGAAGACAAAATGTCAAATTTTGTCTTCTGAAAGTCATCAGTCACCCAATGTTTCGATATATTTCTGTGCATTTTCAGCTGCGATACTGCCGTCGCCGGTTGCTGTAACGATCTGACGCAATGTTTTATCGATGACGTCGCCGGCTGCAAATATGCCCGGAACGCTCGTTTCCATCTCCCTGTTCGTCTCGACATAATTCAGTTCGTTCAGAATACCGAGATCTTTGAACGGTTTTGTCAGAGGCAGCATGCCGATATAGACGAAGACACCGTCCGTATCATAATCGTATGTGTTGCCCGTATTCTTATCCAGAAGAGTCACACTGCCGACTTTGCCTTCACCGTTGATGGACTGCAGCTCAGTATCCCAGATAAACTCGATCTTTTCATTTTTGAATGCACGTTCCTGTAATATTTTCTGGGCACGCAGTTCCGCACGTCTATGGACGATCGTCACTTTGCTGGCGAACTTCGTCAGGTAGACACCTTCTTCCACTGCCGAGTCACCGCCGCCGATGACGACAAGTTCACGTTCTTTGAAGAATGCGCCGTCACATACAGCACAGTAGCTTACGCCGCGTCCGGTAAGAAGATCCTCGCCGGGTACACCGATTTTTTTATATTCCGCACCTGTCGCAATGATGACTGTTTTAGTTTTAAATTCTTCACTGGACGTTTTGAGGAGCTTGTAGGTCCCGTGGTCTTCCACAGACTGGAGGTCGCCATATTTATATTCCGCTCCAAATTTCTGGGCGTGTTCGAACATTTTCGATGACAGATCCGGTCCTGTTATGAAATCAAAACCCGGGAAGTTTTCAACATCTTCTGTGTTCGCCATCTGTCCGCCGGGGACCCCTCTTTCAAGCATGACTGTTTTCAAATTCGCTCTTGATGCATAGACGGCAGCAGTCATTCCTGCCGGTCCGGCACCTACTATCACTACATCATATATGTTTTCTTCCGTCATTATTCTTCTCCTAACATTTAACTATTATAGACGCTCTTCCTAAATCACATCACTCACATTATAAGCGTTAATAATTCACTTTACATCAAATTTGCTTAATGATATCAATGGCCTTGTTCAGCCGGTACGATGTAATCTCAAATTGCTCGGTCATCGCTTTTTTCGTTATTTTTCTGCCTTTCGGATACAGGTACAATGTCGCCGCAACGAGAGATGGAACATCTTCATATTCTTTGATTTTTTCATACAGCAGATGGAATGTATCGATCCACTGCAGACGGTCTTCCTCATTCTCATATCCGACCGCCCTCAATATTTCCAGGCCATTATGCATTTTACCCAGCCTGACCAGTTTAACACCCTGGAACAGAAATGTAACATATAATTTTTCGTAGTCATCCAGCTGTTCAATAGTATCCCACACCGGATGGCCGAGTACCGCATCTTTCGGCTTGATCAGACTGATCCTGTAAAGGCCGAGCAGCCGTATATGAACATCATCGTCATGCAGATGCATATGCGCAATATCTGATATCAGATCATGCGCCTCCTCTTTCTTCCATGGACTGTACATTTCACTCACCTTATGGAAATTCTGCATCTTGTCCCAGAACATTTCCGCCTGCGGAACATTTCCGATATGGTAGCTTGCATGGCTCAAGGCATGCAGCAGCTGGAAACTGATGAACTGCTGGCTTTTATACAGGGGGAACAACAGCTCATATGACCGGTTGTATTGTTTGAGGAAATTCAGTACGAGGCCGACTTTAAATCTGGAGTCGTCATCCAGAGGTTCAACAACTTCCAGTTTTTTTAAATATGACTCATATTCCGACTGCTGCCCTGTGTGGTAGTAAAGCAGCGTCAGATGACTTAAAGCGTGCATATCAGTTTTATTTTCCTTAAGCAGCGTATCCAAAATTTCATAAGCCTCATCAAACTTGTTTAAAAATAAATACGCCATCGCTCTCAAGTTTCTGAACGTTCTTTCTTCCTGCAGACCGACCGGTAACATCGATAAATATTCAAGTGCTTCATCTATGCGCGCATTCATGAAAAGATGCTGGAATATATGATGGCTGACGAATCGTTCCGATTCCTTCTCGACTTCTTCCTCGTCCTCGATGGCCAGATCAAACATCTTTTCCAGCTCTTCATCATATCCCGCTTCCGGAAAATGCTTCGCATACTCTACTCCAAATAAGAAAGATTTGTTCGGATCGTTTGTTATGACAAACAACTGGCTGAGTATAAAATAAAATTCAGCATCATATTGATGCTGAATGAATTTATTGATCAGTAAATATTCAGCTTCAGCCTGCCGTCCATTTTCAGCTAACAAATACACATATTGTGACAAATAAGCTAAATTATTATTATCTATATCATATGCTCTTTCAAAGCTTTTGAGAGCATCTCTCTTCTTTTTCTGCTCTATTCTCTTTAATCCCTGATTGAAGTAAAATGAACCACTTTGATTGAAGGGTATAACTTTTCTTTCAGACATTTTATCTGCTCCTTATCACAAGTGGATTCCCATGACAGCTCGAATTATCGGGGATATCCTTGGACACGACGGCGCCGGCACCGACAGTCACATTGCTGCCGATGGTCACACCGGGCAATACTGTGACGTTGGCGCCGATCATCGTGTTTTCCCCGATATGAACGTCTCCAAGCCTGTATTCATCAACTAAATATTCATGGGTCAATATTACAGTATTATAACCGATTATGCTGTTCTTTCCAATGTGTATCTTCTCCGGATGCATCAGGTCCGGCATCGCCTTGTAGGCAAAAGAAACTTTTTCGGCCAATTCCATCTTCAAAAATTTGCGGTACAAAAAATGTTTCAATTTTGTAGACGGTGAAAAACGGCCGATTTCTATGAAAATAAAGTTCCTGGCAACTTTGAATATGGAGACCGTGCTGTATAGATTCCACAGCGGGTTATACTTTCCAACTTTGTACCGGGTTGTATTTCTCATGATTATTTCTTCCTTTTGTGTTTCTTATTTACAGGTCTGCCTTTGGTTTTCGACTGCTTTTTCCGGCGTTTGTTATCCGGATCATAGACACCGTCAACATTGCCGTACTTCGGCAGATTGTAGTTTCTGCTGCGGTAGATCCAGATTGCTGCAGCGACGATCACCGTGATGATCGATATGACCTGCGCCGTCCGGAGTGCATCCCCGATCATCAGACTGTCGGTACGCATGCCCTCGATGAAGAATCGTCCGATGGAGTAGTAAAATAAATAGAGCAGCATAGTCTGTCCGATTTTAAGTTTCGGTCTGAGCAGCATCAGTATGATGAAGCCGATGATATTCCATACCGACTCATACAAAAATGTCGGATGATAATATGCCCCGTCTATGTACATCTGATTGATGATGAACTCGGGAAGCATGAGAGACTCGAGAAAGTTTCTCGTCACTTCGCCGCCATGAGCTTCCTGGTTCATGAAGTTCCCCCATCTGCCGATGGCCTGACCCAGAATCAGACTGGGTATGGCGATGTCGGCCACCTGGAAGAAGCTCAGATTATTTTTGTAACAGTAGACCAGCCCTGCCAGAATACCGCCGATAATTCCGCCATGGATGGCCATTCCGCCCTCGTTGACCATTATGATCGAAATCGGGTCCTGGAGATAGTAATCCAGGTTGAAGAATACGTAGTAAAGTCTTGCGCCGATCAGCGAGGCCAGAATGATATAAAACATCAGATCGATGAACATCCCTTCAGGCATGTTCTTTTTAACGGCTTCCCTGTTGGCGATCAAAAACCCGAGCAGCATGCCGAACGCGATGATGACGCCGTACCATCTGAGGTCGATCGGTCCGAGGGAGATGATTACCGGGTCAAGCGGTTGTATATTAAATATCATTTTCCAGTCCTCCGTTGACTTTGATTTGCTTATTTAAGCGGTCGTTGAATTCAACTGCCGCATCATATCCCATATTCTGCAGACGGTAATTCATTGCGGCGACCTCTATGATGCCGGCCAGGCTCCGGCCGGGGCGGATCGGTATGGTCCTTTTTTCTATTTCCGAATTCAATATGGTGAGTTTTGTACGGTCGAGGCCCACTCTGTCATATGCCTTGCCTTTTTCCCATGTCTCGAGATTGACATTCAGCATAATTCTCTTTTCAGCCAGTATACAGCCTGCTCCGAACAGCGTCATGACGTTTATAATGCCGAGACCCCTGATTTCAAGCAGGTTCTCTATCAGTTTGGGGGCGCTGCCCATCAGGACATTGTCCGTCACTTCCCGGATTTCCACATTGTCATCTGCAACAAGACGGTGCCCGTTTTTTACGAGTTCAAGCGCGGTTTCACTTTTTCCGACCCCGCTTTCACCGGTGATGAGTACACCGATGCCGTACACATCCACCAGCACACCGTGCATATTCGTTTCCGGTGCCAGCGCCTTTTCCAGATAGCTTGACAATCTCGAGTAGAATGTCGTCGTGTTTGCATCCGAGACAAGTAACGGTGTGTTACTGGAGTTGCACGCTTCTATCAGTTCAAGAGGCGGGTTGATCTGTCTGGCGAGTACTATACATGGTGTCTCCTTACGGCAGAGACGGTTGGAACGTTCTTCCCGCTCTTTTTCTGTCAGCATCCTTTCAAAGAAAGAGATTTCCGTCATCCCGAGTATCTGGACTCTGTCAGAGGAATAATGTGAGAAGTATCCGCCGATTTCCAATGCCGGCCTCGAAATGTCATAGTTTTTTATTTCGTTCGTCAACCCCTCATTTCCGGCGGCGACTTTCAATGTAAATGTATCTACGAGTTCATGTACCGTTAACACCCAATCACCTCTTGAATTCTCATGTTAATAATAAATTGGCTTCACACACCATTATAACAAAAAAAAGACCGGCATCCGCCAGTCTTTTAGACAAAGTGTCAACTTCTATGCAAAGTTACACTGCCGAACTTCGTGCTCACTTCTATAAACAGTCCGGGCTCATCCGTATCATTGACGAGCATGAGCTCCTTCAGCCCGAAATCCTGATGTTTCATGAATCTTGCATCCACTTCCGGCGGATAGTTCAACTGTCCGACAACGGTCGACAATCTGCCTTCCAGTGCGCGTCCCTGAGGGATGCTCAAGTTGACGCTGCCCATATTGGTATTGATCGTCGCAGACTCTGTCGTGTTCTGCAGTGTCAGATTCACCGAGCCGTTCGCAGAGACGGTGATATCCTTGGCGTTGAACTGATCGGTATTGATCGTTCCGACCATCGATACCAGTTCCACATTTCCGTACGCACCCTGAGTCACCGTAATGTTGCCGCGTGACGTGCGCACGTATGCCTGGTCTGTGACCGTCTCTTCTAGGTTCACATCACCGTTCAGAAGGTCGACCGTCAGATCTTTGATTTCCTGATTCTTCATGCTCACATCGCCGTTGGATCCCGAAATGATCATGCGTTTTATCGTTTCAGGGTTCAGGTTCAATTCCACATTGACTTTCGCAGCCCTGATATCGGATACGATGACAAGTTCACCATTTTTGACTTCACAGATGATGTCCTTGAAATAGTTTCTCTTATTATCCAATTTTCTGTAGAAAGGCGTCACTTCAAATTTGGCCGTCTGGACACGGTCTGTCGGAACGATATTGATATTCCCGTTTGTGATGTCGATTGAGATCGAGGAATACTCCTCATCGATCGTTTCGATCAAACGGTTTTTCGCGCCGCCTGCAAACATCGAGTCGAAGCTGGTCGTCTTGACGGAATCAAAAGCCTTCTCAACGGATTTGAAGAGCTGTGACGCCTGCTGGCTGTTGTCGAATTTACTTCTGACATCTTTGTATGTCTTATTCGCTCTTTCGTTCACATCTCTGTACTTTTCATTGATCTTGTCCGATTTTACATATTTGTTGACTTCACCCATAAACTGTTTGTATAAATCATTGAACATGCCGCCGTCCCAGTACTCTTCATCTTTGTCTGTCCGGTGTCTGCCGCCGGTATCTTCTTTTGCGGCGGACTGGCTGCCGGAATCTTTTTCATCCATCGTCTCCATTAGACGTATAGCTTCTTCGGAAGTGATCTTGCCCTCTTCCAGCATCTTCAAAATACGTTCTTTACTGTCCATGATTAGCCCCCTGATGGTTTCTGTTCAACCATTTTTTTAAATGATAACCCGTATGGCTTTTTGGTTCATCTATGACATCTTTTATTGTACCATCAACAACAATTGTTCCGCCACCGACACCACCCTCGGGCCCGAGATCGACAATATTGTCGGCCACTTTGATGACGTCCAGGTTGTGTTCAATGATGATGACGGTGTCTCCGTTGTCCACCAGTCTCTGCAGCACCTTGATCAGCCTGCCGATATCTTCTGAATGGAGTCCGGTCGTCGGTTCATCCAGTATATAGAGTGAGCGGCCGTTTGAACGTTTGTGCAGTTCGGAAGCGAGTTTGACGCGCTGCGCCTCACCGCCGGACAGTGTCGTCGCCGGCTGGCCGAGCTTGACATAGCCGAGACCGACATCGAGGAGCGTTTTTATTTTTCGTTTGATCTTCGGCAGATTTTCAAAGAAGTAGTATGACTCTTCTACCGTCATGGCCAGAACATCCGCGATGCTTTTATCCTTATATTTCACTTCGAGCGTTTCACGGTTATAGCGTTTGCCGTCACACACCTCACACGGAACGAAGACATCCGGAAGGAAATGCATCTCTATTTTGATGATGCCGTCGCCCCGGCACGCTTCACAGCGGCCGCCTTTGACGTTGAAACTGAACCGGCCTTTGTTGTAGCCGCGGACTTTCGCTTCGTTCGTCTGGGCGAAGACGTCTCTTATATCATCGAACACACCCGTGTAGGTTGCCGAGTTGCTGCGCGGTGTCCGTCCGATTGGTGACTGGTCGATGTCGATGATCTTCTCGAGTTCATCAGCAATTTCTATACTGTCATGCTCACCGGGAATCTGTTTGGATTTATACAGTCTCGTGTGCAGTGCCTTGTAGATGATTTCATTGACGAGGGTACTCTTTCCAGAACCTGACACACCGGTCACGACGTTCAGCACCGACATCGGTATTTTCACATCGATGTCTTTCAGGTTGTTCGCGCGCGCACCTTTCACTTCAATCATCCTGTCGGGATTGATGTCGCGATAATTTTCAGGCAGCGGAATCTGACGCCTGCCGCTTAAATAAAGACCGGTAATCGACTCTTCGTTCCGCTTAACCTCTTCGGGTGTCCCCGCCGCAATGATTTCTCCGCCGTGCTCGCCTGCTCCCGGTCCGATATCGATCAGGTAGTCACTCGACAGCATCGTATCTTCATCGTGCTCGACGACAATCAGCGTATTGCCGAGGTCACGCATATCTTTAAGTGTATTGATCAGACGTTCGTTGTCCCTCTGGTGCAGACCGATTGACGGCTCATCCAGTATATACAGGACGCCGCTCAGTCTGGAGCCGATCTGTGTTGCCAGACGGATCCGCTGTGCTTCACCGCCGGATAGTGTACCGCTTCTGCGGTTCAATGTTAAATAGCCCAGGCCGACGTTGCGTAAAAATAACAGCCGCTCATTGATTTCCTTCAGTATAGGTGCCGCGATTGTCCGGTTTTTTTCCGACAGTTCCAAAGTATTGAAAAATTCGAGTGCTTCCCCGACCGGCTGATCCACACTGTGGCCGATATGACGGTTGTCCACTTTGACCGACAGTGCTTCATCATTCAGACGGTAGCCGCCGCATGTTTCACAAGTCGTTTCCCGCATATAACGGCTCATGACTTCTCTCGTATATTCAGACGGACTTTCTCTGTATCTGCGGTCAATATTGTTGAGAACTCCTTCAAACGGCATTTCCCTCGTTCTTGACACACCATTCTCCTGTCTGAATTTATAAGTCAGCACTTCGCCGCCGGAACCGTAAAGAACGATTTTCTGTTCTTTATCGCTCAGATCCTTGAACGGTTTCTTCATATCTATATTGAAATGTTTACACGTCTGTTTCAACAGCTGGGGATAGTATCCGGAAGAAATCGGCTCCCATGGTACGAGCGCACCTTCTTCAAGCGTCAGTGTATCGTCCGGAATGACGAGCTTTTTATTCACCGCCATCTTCATGCCAAGGCCGTCACAGCCCTTACATGCCCCGTACGGTGCGTTGAACGAAAATAACCGCGGTTCCATTTCAGAGACGGTAAACCCGCAGATCGGACATGCGTAGTTTTCGGAGAAGAACAGATCGTCACCGTCAATGACATTGACGGTAATATTGCCTTCCCCTTTTACAAGCGCCGTCTGGAGCGAGTCGCCGAGCCGTGCCTCTATGCCGTCACGGACGACAAGACGGTCCACCACGACATCGATATTGTGCTTTTTATTTTTGCTGAGTTCCGGCACTTCTTCTATATCATAAACTTCATCATCAACGACCACTCTGGCAAAACCTTCCTTGCCGAGTGATTCGAGCAGTTTCTTATGCTGGCCTTTACGTCCGTGGATGATCGGTGCGAACACCTGGATCTTTGAGCGTTCCGGCAGTTCCATAACTTTGTCCACCATCTCCTGGACCGTCTGTGATGTAATTTCAACACCGTGATTCGGACAGTACGGCGTTCCCGCACGGGCAAATAAAAGTCTTAAATAATCATAGATTTCAGTGATGGTCGATACGGTTGAGCGCGGGTTGTTGCTCGTCGTTTTCTGGTCGATGGCGATGGCGGGGGACAATCCTTCGATCGAATCCACATCCGGCTTTTCCATCTGACCTAAAAACTGGCGCGCATATGCACTTAAAGATTCGACATAACGACGCTGGCCTTCAGCATAGATCGTGTCGAATGCGAGAGACGATTTCCCCGACCCGGACAGTCCGGTCATGACAATCAGCTGGTCACGGGGGATGTCGAGGTTCACACCTTTAAGGTTATGCTGTCTTGCGCCTTTAATGCTTATATTTTTATTCTTCATTTGAATTCACCCTTCTGCCTGCAGTTCAAACAGTGCATCTCTCAGCTCCGAAGCCGTTTCGAAGTCCAGATTTTTCGCTGCCTGTTTCATGTCTTTTTCAAGCTGTTCGATCGTCTTCTCTCTTTCTTTCTTCGTCATTTTCTTCTTCTTGGTTTTCGATTTTTCCCTGTCCTCTTTAATATCCACTTCAGCACTGATTGTATCCCTGACCGCCTTTTGGATCGTCGTCGGCGTAATGCCGTGTTTCTCGTTGAATGCGATCTGGATTTCGCGGCGTCTCGCCGTCTCATCGAGTGCATACTGCATCGATTCCGTAGTTTTGTCTGCGTACATGATGACCCGGCCTTCACTGTTTCTCGCCGCACGACCGATCGTCTGGACGAGTGAACGGCTCGATCTGAGGAAGCCTTCCTTATCCGCATCCAGAATCGCAACCAGTGATACTTCAGGTATATCCAGTCCTTCACGGAGCAGGTTGATGCCGACAAGTACATCATAAGTGCCGAGTCTGAGTTCGCGTATGATTTCAATACGTTCCAGCGTCTTGACCTCTGAGTGCAGATACTGAACTTTGACACCCGACTCTTTCAGATACGACGTCAGATCCTCTGACATCTTCTTTGTCAGGGTCGTGATCAATACTCTTTCGTTCCGTTCACTTCTCTTGACGATTTCTTCGAGCAGGTCATCTATCTGATGCTCGGTCGGACGGACATCGATCGGCGGATCCAAAAGACCTGTCGGCCTGATGATCTGTTCGACCATTTTTTCCGTATGTTCGAGTTCGTACGGGCCTGGTGTCGCGGATACATAGAGCAGCTGGCTTGCCTTGGATTCAAACTCGCTGAATTGGAGCGGCCTGTTATCCAGGGCGCTCGGCAGCCTGAACCCGTGATCAACGAGCACCTGCTTACGTGCCTGGTCCCCGTTGTACATCCCTCTGACCTGCGGCAGCGTCACGTGGGATTCATCGATCATGATAAGGAAATCATCAAAATAATCCATCAGTGTATACGGAGTCGACCCCATCGGCCTCAGCGTCAGATGTACGGAATAGTTCTCAATCCCTGAACAAAAACCCATTTCCCGCATCATTTCAAGGTCATAGTTCGTCCGCTGTTCAAGCCTCTGTGCCTCAAGCAGTTTATTGTCTTTGCGAAGCACTTCAAGACGTTCTTCCAGCTCTTTTTCAATGCGTTCAATCGCCACACGCATCTTCTCTTCACGCGTAACGAAGTGGGATGCCGGAAAGATGGGGAAATGTTCCCGTTCGTGAAGCACTTCACCTGTCAAATAGTTGATCTCCCTCACACGGTCGACCTCGTCGCCGAAAAATTCGACACGGATACACTGCTCATCGCGGGAGGCCGGAAAGACTTCGACGATATCCCCGCGCACGCGGAACGTCCCGCGCTGGAAATCTATATCATTTCTCGAGTACTGGATGTCGACAAGCTTCCGTAAAAACTCATTGCGGTCCATCTCCATGCCGACGCGTACACTCACTACCATGTCACGGTACTCGTCCGGATTACCGAGACCGTATATACAGCTCACCGAAGCGATGATGATGACATCATCCCGTTCGAATAAAGCGCTTGTTGCGCTATGGCGAAGTTTATCGATTTCATCGTTGATTGAAGCATCTTTCTCGATGAAAGTATCTGTATGCGGCACATATGCCTCAGGCTGATAATAATCATAATAACTTACGAAATACTCTACCCTGTTATTCGGAAAAAATTCTTTAAATTCACCATAAAGCTGTCCTGCCAATGTTTTGTTGTGAGCGATGATCAAAGTCGGTTTCCCCACTTTTTGTATGACCTGGCTCATCGTATATGTTTTACCCGTACCCGTCGCACCAAGCAGTGTCTGGTGCCGCTGTCCGGATTTGATCTGTTCAGTCAGTTCTTCGATCGCCTGCGGCTGGTCACCGGCAGGTTCAAAGTTGGAAACCAATTCAAATTTAGCCATAAATACGCCTCCGTATATTATTCATGTATCTTATTTTAACAAAAAAAGAGCAGCGACGACAAACATTTGTTCGGTCATTTCTACTCTTCTTCCACTTGATCTATATTGTATAATTCAACCAGAATATATCCGATAACCAGAGAAATCGCATCCAGGTATATCACCCACTCCGAATTATAGAACCCCCGGTATATCGATACGCCGTACAGTATGAAGGTGAGTATTACAGCGACGTACTTGTTCCGTGTCAGCCTGGCAAAGACAACCACTGTTACTGCAGGAACCACCAGGGCCATCATCAACCAGTATAGATCCATAATTATAACTCCTTATTGATAATCGATTCCGTAATATCCATCAGTTCAGTTTTAGGGATGAATGGCTCCTTCAGCATTTCAGTCAAAATATTGTGCATGAAATCCTGGACACATGCGAGGTGCGAATACTGCTTTATCGTGATCAGTGAGTTCTCATACATTTCAAAGAACAGTTTCTCAGGGTTTCTCTTTTGTATTTCTCCGAATGATTCATACAGCAGATCCACTTTGTCCGCCACGGCAAGGATCTGTCCTTCTATCGAATCATCCTTGCCCTCTTTCAGGCGCCTTTTGTACTCCTTATGGTAGTGATCAGGAAATTCCTCTTCTATAAATTTGACCGTCATCGTCTCTTCGACTTCACGGAATAAAGTGTTCAGTTCGCTTGAAGCATATTTTACCGGTGTCTTGATGTCACCTGTAAAGATCTCGGGATAATCGTGGTTCAGAGCCTTTTCATATAAGCTT
Source organism: Lacicoccus qingdaonensis (assembly GCF_900101075.1). GTDB lineage: Bacteria > Bacillota > Bacilli > Staphylococcales > Salinicoccaceae > Lacicoccus > Lacicoccus qingdaonensis. Next base: position 45,634 of record NZ_FNFY01000016.1, read on the forward strand.
TTCCAGTCGATGTCTGTGCCGCTGTGCTCTTCCACCGTACCGAAATACTGTGCGATTTTAGTCACTTTAAAAGAATGTGAAGCAACATTATGTTCCTGATATTTAAATTTGCCCGGACAGCGTATCAACTTTTCCAAATCATTCAAGCTTTTAAAATACTGATGTACACCCATCTCAGGATGCCTCCTTAACATAATTGATATAGTTGGTTACCAGTTCAGGCGACACCTCGCCGATATAAGCCCTGATGACCTCACCATCGCTGTCGACAAAAAATGTCGTCGGCATCAGCTGAATCTTATAGTCATCAAGTGCCTGATCTTCATCTTCAAATTCAAAAATCGGGTACTCCACTTCATAATCTTCTAAAAACTGATCTCTGTTTTCCCTGCTGTCACTTATATTGACACCGATGATATCAATCGGTTCATCCAGATGGTCCTGATGATATTCATTAAGCGCCGGGGTTTCACGTTTACAAGGTTCACACCATGATGCGAAAAAGTTCACTACAGTGACCTCGTTACTACCTATAATATCATTAAATGCTTCGTTTGCATTCATAACCTCTGTAAGACTGCTTTCTGTCACATTCGCCCCGACGGCATGATGATTATCCCTGCCTTCGGTCGACTGGAGAGTCTGCAGTGCCTGCTCCTCAAACTGGTCATCCGAATAGTTCAGTACTGCACCGATTGCCGCACCGATCAACAGAGAAGCAGCTGCGATCACCAATAAAATCAGCACACGTTTTTTCGTCATTTTTCAACTTCCTCAGTATAGTTATTGCCGTTATTTTAACATACGTACAGACCTGATACATGGTTCAATAATGGAAAGTTTATGGCATCAAAAAATTCCCGGAGCTGTTGCCCCGGGAATTGAAATGTAATCTTTATTTTTTAATCTATATTAGAATCTGTAGTAGCCGTCAACTGTACCGTGTACATAGCTTACAGAACGCTCGCCAACGTGCTCGGACGGGTTGAGTGCGTCTACCATCTGACCGTTACCGATGTAGATACCAACGTGCGTACCGCCGTTGAATACTACAAGGTCACCAGCCTGCGGGTTGCTTACCTGTGTACCAGCTGCCTGCTGACCAGCAACAGTTCTTGGAATGTCGATGCCTTTGTACTGCTTCATGAACTGCTGAGTAAGCGCTGAACAGTCAACCGCTGTTGCAGAGTTGGCGCCATATACATATGATTTTCCTGCTGCTACATTATGTGCAGTAGCCGCAGCATTACCGTTGCTTGCAGATGGTGTTTCACTGACTGCAGGCGCCTGAACGTCTGTAGTGTCCTGTGACTGCTGTACTGCCGGTGCTGAAGGCTCTTCAACTGCAGGTGCTTCTTCTACTGCCGGTGCAGATTGTGTTGAAGCTGGAGCGGCTGTTTCCGTTGCAGCAGGTGCTGAAGCTGTTTCATTTAAAGAATACTCTTCAGCATACTGGCTGCCGTCTGTGTCGCCGTAGTACCAGTAGTAAGAATAGTCATTTCCGTTTGAATCATAGTTAAATGTGTAATCATGGTTCTGCTGTAAATCTTCCGGTACATATCCGTTAGCTGATATATTTGTAGAAGCGATTCCTGTTAGTGCTGTAACAGTTGCCACTGATAATAAAGTCTTTTTCATAATAAAATTTCCTCCTAATAATTACATAACAATATTGTATTTTGTACGGTAACTGATGGGCCGTACACAACTTGTTAAATCCATGAGTAGAACTATAGCACAAAAATTTTCGTTTGTGGGCAATGTAAAGGAATTGTAAAATAAACGAAATTTAAAAAGCCTGTATGTAATATATGACAGCTTATATTACAAATAGAAACATTGTCTTAACAGCTTTTTGAGGCCTTCAGACACATTTATATCTCATGAATATTACAAAGAAAATTATTGATGTAATTTTGATGTCACGGTTGTTTCCGCAGCCGGTTGAGACTGATCGTCGATTGCTGTCAATCTTTTTCAGCCTGGAGAAGGGTATGGAATGTTAACTCGGCAGTTATATATGTATGGTCATGTTAAATGGATGGTGTTGGCTGCTCACTCAGAGAGATTTTCACGCCCAAGTGAGCAGGTTTCCATGTCGGCTGCTCACTCAGAGGCATTTTCAACACTCAAGTGAGCAGCACACCATCCACCACTCCTACATCAAAACAAACAAAAAGGAGACACCTAAAAAGGTGCCTCCTGTAACATTTATATATTCTCTCTTAAATATGCTTCTATAAATGGGTTGAGATCGCCGTCCATCACTTTGCTTGTGTTGCCGACCTCATAATTTGTGCGGTGATCTTTGATCATTGAATATGGATGGAAAACGTATGAACGGATCTGGGAGCCCCAGCCGATTTCTTTCTGTTCTCCTTTTACCGCATCGATTTCAGCCTGCTGTTTCTCCAGTTCTTTCTGATAAAGTTTCGATTTCAGCATCTTCATCGCCTGTTCACGGTTTTTAATCTGTGAACGTTCGTTTTGGCATGTCACGACGATCCCAGTCTCATGGTGTGTAATCCGCACTGCTGAATCCGAGGTGTTGACGTGCTGTCCGCCGGCACCGCTAGAACGGTATGTGTCGACACTGATATCTTCACTCTTCACTTCGATTGAAATATCATCGTTATCGAACTGCGGCGTCACTTCGCATGATACGAACGACGTATGTCTGCGTCCGGATGAATCGAAAGGTGAAATACGCACCAGCCGGTGCACACCTTTTTCCGCCTTCAACAAACCGTATGCGTTCGGGCCTTTTATCGACAGTGTGACACTTTTGACTCCCGCTTCATCTCCGGCCTGGAAATCCATCGTCTCAACTTTGAAATCCTGCTGTTCTGCATATCTCTGGTACATTCTGAGCAGCATCTCCGCCCAGTCCTGGCTTTCAGTACCGCCGGCGCCCGGGTGGAGTTCAAGGACGGCGTCCAGATAATCGTGTTCATCGCTGAGCAGAATATTGAGTTCATATTCATCAAACTTTTCTTCTGTCTCTTTGACGTTCTCATCGATCATTTCCCGCATATCTTCATCGTCTTCTTCTTTCAACAGTTCAAGGGATACTTCGATATCATCGACCGAGTCCCTCAGATCGTTAAAACCGTCGACGATTTTTTTGATATGATTATTGCTGTCGATCAGCTTCTGTGCTTCTTCCGGATCATTCCAGAAGTCGGGGTGCAGCATCCTGTCTTCATTTTCATGAATCTGGGTTTCCATCTCTTCTAAGTCAAAGAGACCCCCTGAAGTCTTTTAGTTTTTCTTTCTTCGCTTCTATAAAATTCTTGATATCTGATAGTTCCATTGCATCTTACTCCTTTAGCTGCCGTGACAGTTTTTATATTTTTTTCCTGAACCGCAGGGACACGGATCATTGCGGCCGACTTTCACTTCACGTTTCTTCGGCGCTTTCTTGACTTTCGCCTTGCCGTCCCCGGTCTGCATTTCTTTCTTATCTATGACCTGCTCGCGCTTCAATTCTTCATCCGACTTCACTTCCGTCTTCAGAACATATTTGGCCGTATCATCTTCGATCGCCACCAGCATGTCCTCAAACATCTGAAGTCCTTCATTCTGGTATTCACGAAGTGGGTTGATCTGGCCGTATGAACGAAGGTGGATGCCCGTTCTGAGCTGGTCCATGCTGTCGATGTGCTCGATCCATTTTCTATCCATGGTGCGGAGCATCATCATACGTTCGAACAGGCGCATCTTCTCTTCGCCGAGCTTCTCTTCTTTCAATTCGAGCTCGGTATTCACCTTATCCATCAATATTTCGAAAATCTCTTCTGATTCCCTGTTCTGGATTTCGTCCACCGTTATAGTATCTTCCCGGAAATAAAGATCGTTAATCGTATTGATGAACTGTTCATAATCAATATGTTCAGAATCGTCAATATTATAAAATTCGACTGTCCGCTCAACCGAAGATTCGATCATTCCCATCAGCTGGTCACGCACATCTTCATTATCGATGATGTCGTTCCGCTCCTTATAAATGATCTCTCTCTGACGTCTTTGTACATCGTCATACTGAAGCAGACGTTTACGTGCATCGAAGTTGTTCCCTTCCACACGTTTCTGTGACGATTCAACCGCCCTTGAAATCATTTTTGACGTAAGCTCTTCCCCGGACATGCCGAAACGGCTCATCGTGCTCTGAATACGTTCCGAACCGAAGCGTTTCATCAAGTCGTCTTCAAGTGACAGATAGAATGTACTGATACCGACATCCCCCTGGCGCCCTGAACGTCCGCGGAGCTGATCATCGATACGTCTCGACTCGTGCCTTTCCGTCCCGATGACGGCAAGGCCGCCCAGTTCTTTGACGCCTTCACCGAGCTTGATGTCCGTACCGCGCCCGGCCATGTTCGTTGCGATGGTGACTGCGCCTTTTTTGCCGGCATTCTGAATGATTTCCGCTTCCCTCTCGTGGTTCTTCGCATTCAGCACGTTATGTCTGATGCCTTTTTTACGAAGGAACTCTGAAATCAGCTCACTCGTTTCGACCGCTACGGTACCGATCAGAATCGGCTGGCCTTTCCTGTGTCTTTCAATGACCTCGTCGATGACCGCGTTGAACTTGAAATCTTTGTTGGAGAAAATCTTGTCCGTCCGGTCTTCACGGGCTATCGGCACGTTTGTTGGAATTTGAGTGACTTTCATATTATATATATTGATGAACTCTTCTTCCTCGGTTTTTGCCGTACCGGTCATGCCGGACAGCTTTTTAAACTGTCTGAAGAAGTTCTGGAAAGTGATTGAAGCCATCGTCCTGGATTCATTTTGTATGTCCACACCTTCTTTGGCTTCAATCGCCTGGTGCAGACCGTCGGAGAAGCGGCGTCCCTTCATTGTACGTCCGGTGAACTGGTCGACAATGACTACTTTCTCTTCTTCGACGACATAATCCACATCTTTTTCCATTGAGAAATGGGCTTTCAGAGCCTGGTTGATATGGTGCAGCAGATTGACGTGCTTCACATCGAACAAGTTATCAATCTTGAACCATTTTTCCGATTTGCCGATACCGTCCTCTGTCAGCTGGATGCCCTTCGTCTTCACGTCATATGTGAAGTCATCATCTATTTTAAGCATTTTAACGAATGCATTCGCCTGGAGATACTGGGTATTTGACTGATCCGCCTTACCTGAAATGATCAGCGGTGTTCTCGCTTCATCAATTAGAATCGAGTCCACTTCGTCAATGATTGCATAATTCAATTCGCGGAGCACACGGTCTTTTTTGTATGTCACCATGTTATCCCTCAAATAATCAAAGCCCAGTTCGTTATTTGTCGTATAGGTGACATCCTGCGCAAATGCCTCCCGCTTTTCTTCACTGTTCTTCTGGTTCAGGTTTAAACCGACAGTCAGTCCCAGGAAGTTATAAAGCACCGACATCTCTTCCATCTGGGTCGCGGATAGATATTCGTTCACCGTAATGACGTGAACACCTTTCCCGGTCAAAGCATTCAGATATACAGGCATCACTGCGGTCAAAGTTTTACCTTCACCGGTTTTCATTTCGGATATATCACCTTTATGCAGGGAGATGCCGCCCATGATCTGGACCAGGTACGGTTCCAGACCCAAAGTCCTTCTTGAAGCTTCCCTCGCAACGGCAAAAGCTTCCGGTAATATTTCATCCAGTAATTTCGCTTCTTTTTTATCATCATCTTCAACGTCTTTAAGACGTTCTTTAAATTCATCAGTTTTAGCCTGAAGCTCTGTATCGTTCAGCTCCATCATATCAGATCGATAACTATCAACTTTTTCAGCCTGCTTACGCAATGACTTTACTTCCATCCGATTGCCATCAAATAATTTGTTTAATACGCCCACGATAGCTCTCTCCTCATTCTTTAAACAAGTATTAATACATCACATAATTTTACCACTTTTCATGTAAAAATAAAAACAGGACGCACAACTTCTTCTTCCGAAGGTTATACGCCCTGCCCTGTTTGAATATCATTATTGTAATTTAACAGTTTTGAAATCTAGTTTGTTTCAATCACCGCATATTTACCGTCTCTGCGTCTGTAAACTATGCTTGTGCCTTCAGTGTAACGATCGTTGAAGACGAAGAAATCATGTCCCAGCATGTTCATCTGAAGTACCGCTTCTTCCGAATCCATCGGTTTTAAAGTGAATTCTTTCGTACGGACAATTTCAATGCCGTCGTCATTTTGTTCTTCCTCTTCTGCTCTCTCATTCTCAATCGCTCTGAAGAGCTCTATTTCAGGACCTTTTTCTCTGAACTTACGATTGATTTTGGTTTTATGCTTGCGGATCTGCCTTTCCAGCTTATCTACGATCAGGTCCACCGCCGCATATAAATCATCGTGGCTTTCTTCCGCACGTAAAGTAAGATCTTTCATAGGGATGGTAATTTCGACTTTCCCCTTCTTATTGTTATAAGTCTTAATGTTTACATGCGCATGAGTGTTCAGTGCATCATTGAAGTAACGCTCCAATTTGCTGACTTTGTCCTCAATGTGTGTTCTTATTGCATCAGTTACTTCAATGTTTTCTCCTCTGATTTCACATCTTATCATGATGCACGCCTCCTTAAATTGCTATTTCTATTCATATTTATTATATCATATTCAATCACGCTTTTGAAAACGTTAACACATCGACGGATGACGGGTTCCGCTGCATTATGGTTTCAGCTGCATGATGAACAGTAATACCTGTTGTGTATATATCATCTACAATCAAGATTCGTTTATCAAGTATCTTAACATCCTTCTCGCCCGCGTCAAAAGAAAAAGGATTATCGCTGTCTATCCTTTCGGCTTTGGAGCGCTCCGACTGCAGCTTCACCTTATCTGTTGCAAGCAGTTCCGTATAGGCAGTCCTGGAGCGTTTCAGCACTTCCGTGATCTGGTTGAATCCCCTCTCCTCGAGCCGGTGTTCTGACACAGGAATCGGAACGATATGATCATACTGCCATTCTTTTATATCAATAAAACCCGCCATCACTTCTGCGAGGGCGATGTCCCTGACAAATTTATAGCGGTGCATCATCATTTTCACTTCACTGTTATAATCCAAAAGACATCTGATGCTCCGGACAGGCGTAAACCGGCTGCTGATAAAAATACAGTCTCTGCATTCCTTCTCAGCCGCATGCATGATTCTGTGGCACCTCGCGCACCTCACACCGCTCCGCCATCCTGTCAGCTTGAGATGACAGCTTTGACAAATCCTTTTCGTTTTTGAAAACATGTTCAGCAGATTAAGTTCAACGTCAATCCTTCCGTGACAGTAAAGACAGATCATATGACCGCACTTCCCCGGTTGAACGCCTTGATTGTCCGTACCGTCTTTTGAATATGGTGTGTATTGTATAAAGTGATGAAGTGCACATTGCCCGTCGGGTCCTGCGGCTTTCTGCCGGCACGCCCGCATATTTGGATCAGTGTATCCGATGGAAAATATTCAGTATGGACAACGATGACATCCAGATCTTTGAAGGTCACGCCTCTTTCCAATATGGTCGTCGTCAGCAGTATTTTAATCTCACCTTCACGCATCCGCTCCACTTTCGAATACCTTTCTCCATCACCGCTGTAGACCGTTTCCGCATCTTCAAAATGTTTTAATATCAAAGGATATGCCTCATACATCATTTTTATTTCGGGAAAGAAAACCAGTACTCTTCGATTTGCATCCATGATGCCGTCAAGCAGACGCTTGAGCTTGCCATTAAGCTTCTTCTGCTGCACTTCCTTATTGACATTGCCGTAATGGATGACCGGTACCGTCAGATCATGCCCATGATAGCGGCGGGCAATCTGAAATATATTCCCCACCCCGACATGTTTCACCATTTTCCTGGTCGGTGTCGCAGTCATGATGATGATATTTCCGTCCGCAGTTTTAGCCTTATCTATCGCCCCGAGCAGGTGTTTGTCATCCGCCAGAGGAAATGCGTCATATTCATCAACGATGATACAGTCGAAATGATCATGGAAATTATACAGCTGATGTACGGTACACACAGTGAAATGATGTTCGAACTTCACTTTGACACCTGCAAACATCAAGTCGATGCGGCTTTTTCTGAATGCATCACCGAGCCTCAGATGGACTTCCTTGACCACATCAATTCTCGGGCTGACGACGGCAACATTCAGGCCATGCTCCCGTGCATATTTGATGCCTTCAAATATGATTTCGGTCTTGCCTGCACCGGTCACGGCATGAAGCAGCAGGTGCCGGCGTTCCCTGACTGCAGAAACAACTTTTTTTGAAGCTTCCTTTTGAATGTCTGTCAGTTCGAAATTCAATACATAGTCACACTTTTCTTTTCTACGGTGTGTTTCGGTGCCCGCGAGCGGCGTCATACTGTCCACGCGACCAAGTCCGATACAGTTGAGACAGTATTTTATTTTGTGTTGATCCAGTTCGGAATAAAATTCATAGAACAGTTTCCTGTCCCGGTTGTGACACCGGTGGCAGATGTTTTTAATGATATCCACTCCGGCTTCCTTATAGACAACTTCTCCTTTGCTGTGAAAATACATCCCCATTCCCCCATAAAAAAAGACGCAGCAAATAAGCTGCGCCCTTAATCATTTAATTTATTCTTATTTTTTAATCGACTTCGACATCAAATGTCGTATAGCCCAGACCGAGCGCCCCTTCACCGAGATGGGTCCCGATCACCGGGCCGAAGTAGCTCAATGTGAATTTTACATGTGGATAGAGTGACTCCAGTTCCGCTTTCCATTTCCGGCCCTCTTCTTCTGCATTGCTGTGAATGACGACCGCTGTAATATTTTTATCCTGATGTTTCTCAATTTCCCGGCCGAAAACTTCCTCGACTTTTTTCTTGGCCTTCTTTTTTGTCCGGATCTTTTCGTACGGCACAATCATGCCGTCACGGAAATCAAGAATCGGTTTGACTTTCAGCAGACTGCCGACAAGTGCCTGCGCATTGGACAGACGTCCGCCTTTTTGCAGGTTCGTCAAAGTGTCCACGATGAAGTAGGCATTTGTATTTTCCTTCTTTTTCATCTCTTCGACATGTTCAATCAGTTCTTCCAGAGGCATCTCATCTTTGTTCTGGGCGGCATACAGTGCGAGAAACCCCTGCACATAGGCAGCGACCTGACTGTCGATCACATGTACATTGATCCCTTCGACGCTTTCTCCGGCCGATATGGCACTCTGGCATGTACCGCTGATTTTAGCCGACAGATGAAAACTGATCACGTCAGTATAACCGTCACGGTATAATGACTCCAGCAATAAAATATAGTCACCGATTGACGGCTGGCTTGTCGTCGGCAGAGTATCCATCTCCGCCATTTTTTCAAAAAACTCGTCAGTGCTGATATCCACATTTTCCCTGTATGTTTCGTCTCCCATCACAACACTCAATGGTATTGTATATATATCGTATTTCTCCAGTAATTCTTCGGGCAGGTAAGCCGTTGAATCTACAACGATTGCTGTCTTCATTTAGTATCCTCCATTCAAACCAAACACACTCATAAATATCTTACTAAATCCACTCTATAAAGTCTATGTGTTAATATAATTTTAAGAGGTGATTTTGTGGAACAGAAATATATGAACCATCACACAAAAACAGAAGAAACAGTCATAAACAAATCAAGATTCATCGGATATATCAAAAGAACAGAAACCGAAGAAGAAGCCAAGGCTTTCATTTCGGAAATTAAAAATAAACATAAAGATGCCACACATAACTGCAGCGCCTACATCATCGGAAAAAGCGCCCTGATACAAAAGGCAGACGATGACGGTGAGCCCTCCGGCACGGCAGGGGTTCCCATACTTGAAGTACTGAAGCGGGAACTGCTGTATAATGTCACCGTTGTCGTGACCCGTTACTTCGGCGGCATAAAACTCGGCGCCGGCGGCCTGATCCGCGCATATTCCGGTTCTGCAGGCGAGGTGGTCCAAAGTGCAGGCAAAGTTTATGAAGTTGCCATGACACCATTTGAAATCACCATGGACTATACTTACACAAGTAAATTTGAACATGTGCTTCTGGACAGCCCTCATACGATAAAGGACACCATATATACCGACAAGGTCACATATACCGTCCACACACCAAAGGAGGATGCCGACAGCCTGAAAGAGCTGATCAGCGAAATCACGCAGGGTACCCACACCCTCGTCCAGGGGGATGAAGTGACTGCTGAAAATGTACTGGCATAAACACTTGGAGGTCCATTTATGAGTATATGGTTTTTGCTGAACGGCGCACTGTTGATATGGGCATTATGGAATGTTATTGAAAGTCTGGCAGTCCACACAACGTACTATCATTTTCTGCTCGGCTTCGCCGGCTTTTTATTTTTCATATTCAACTGGACAAGGAACGCGGTATTCGCGACCATCCGGGGTACAAAGGACAGACAGAAGAAAATCCGGCTTGCAAAATTCTCAAAAAAAATAATGCCCTACCACAGGTGGACGGGGACATTATCCATTGTTTTCATATTGCTGCACGGCATGGCCGTTCTTTATCTGTACAATTTTGATTTGACGAACATGAAAATTTTAACCGGACTGCTCGCCGCTTTAACCATGCTGGCTCTGGTTTTATCCGGATGGTACAGCCTCCTGATCCGCCACGATCTGATGACAAGGAATCTGCACAGGCGGCTGGGACTTTCGCTTTTCATACTTGTCGCGCTGCATCTGGCCTTCTAATTCACAGAAACAATTTTACTGACCATTTTACGCAGGAAATTGAGCACCGGTTTTTTATTGTTATCGGTCAGATTGGTCGCTTCGACAATGATTACTGTCGTCAGGATCAGCAATGACGAAATGATGATTGCACCCGGCACCGTGGACAGAAAGAGAATGATGCTGGCACCCGCATAGAGCAGTGCCATGAAATAGATCAGGATGACACTTTCTACATGTGAGTAGCCCAGGCTCTGCAGTTTATGGTGGATATGACTTTTATCGGCACTGACGATGGATACTTTTTTCCGGTAACGGCGCAGTATCGCAAACAGCATATCCAGTATCGGTACACTTAAAATGATGACCGGGAAAAACAGTGAAATCAGCGTGATATTTTTAAAGCCCATGAGGGAAACGACACTGATTACAAAACCGAGGAGCATCGCTCCGTTGTCGCCAAGGAATATTTTAGCCGGATTAAAATTGTATACCAGAAACCCCGCACATGAACCGACCAGTATTACACAGATCATCATGACGAATATATCACCCTGCAGAATCGTGATAAATGCAATACTTGAGAGGGCGATTATGGACACACCTGTTGCCAGGCCGTCCAGGCCGTCTATGAAGTTGATCGCATTGATGATGGCAGCCATCCACAGTACTGTTACCGGAATCGCAAAGATTCCGAACTCTATTTCGATACCGAACGGTGTAATTCTGTCTATGACGATGCCGTAATAGATGGGAACAAGCGTCACTAATATTTGTCCAATCAACTTAAAGATCGGTTTCAGATCAAATTTATCATCGATCAGCCCAAGAAGGACAATCAAAACACCGCCGATAATGATCGGTTTAAATTCAATTTCTATCGGTCTTGAAATGAGGACACCGATAATGAATGAAATTAAAATCGCCACGCCCCCGAGATGAGGAATCGGCATTTTATTGACCCTTCGCAAATTCGGATGATCTACAAATCCAAGTTTCTTTGCCGTCCAAATGAATATAGGAGTTAAAATTAGTGATATCATAAAAGACATCAGTAGTAGAAAGAAAGTATACATACCCATCACCGTTCATTATATGTTGAATTTAATATATCACATTGAAAATATGAAATCGAACTGAATCTTTATTTAAAATAAGTTCTTTTCATTGTATAATTATATCAGTCAAACAAAGGAGTTAAATTTATGAGACAAACCAGACGTAAAGGATTACACCCGGTATTCACCGTTATGATTGTTATTTTATTAGTGTTCATCCTTATTGTAGGCGGAATACTGGCATATGTATACTTCCAGCTTAGAAGTACTGCAAATAATATGTACGATGCTGAGTTTGAAGGTTCACAGTCCAACCTCAGACAGGCCGAAGTTGAGATCAGCGAAGGTGATCCGATTTCTGTTGTACTTTTCGGTACCGACGATGATCAGGCGCGCAATGAAGACATGAGAGGACGACGTTCAGACACAATTATGGTCGTCACATTAAATCCGGATACCGGTGAAGGCAACATCGTGAGTATTCCGAGAGATACACAAGCAGAAATTGTCGGCCGTGATTCCGTTGAAAAGATTAACCACGCTTATGCATACGGCGGACCGATGATGGCAAAAGATACAGTGGAAAACTTTTTAGATGTCCCTATTGACTACTTCGTTTCCATCAATATGGACGGATTTACCAACATCATAGATGAAGTCGGCGGTATTTCAGTCACAAGCGAGGACACTTTCGAACAATCCGAATATTCATTCCAGGCCGGCGAAACATACGAAATGGATGGAGAAATGGCACTGGCCTTCTCAAGAGCAAGGTATGACCCGGGCTCCGGCGGGGACTCAGGACGCCAGCAGAGACAACAGCAGGTCGTACAGAGCATTGCTGATGAACTCATGAGTGTTCAGACAGTCACCAACTTCAACGATATATTAGACGTACTGGGAGAAAATATCCGTACGAACATCCAGTTTAATGAAATGAATGAACTGCGTTCGACATATCAGGAACCGGCTCAAAATTTGGACCGTCTGTTACTCGAAGGGTATGATGAGCGTTCTCAGGAAGACGGATTGTACTACTTCTTCCCTGATGAAGCTTCTTATAATGAAGTCACATCAGAACTGAAGGCCAATCTTGAATTAGAAGAATAAAATCAGCAATAATAAAATTTGATGGGAGAGTGATGACGTGCTAATAGATTTTGTCCTGAACATCTCGTTGACCATCAGCGGCATCTATCTCTTCCATCGCATCCAGTATACGGAGGACTCAGCAAAGTTATCTTCACCGTTGTTCCAGGTGACATTGATGATCACTTTAGCCGTCCTTCTTTTATTTGTACCGATCGATTACAGAGGTTACAGCTTCAGTCTGTTTTTCGTTCCCATGCTGCTGATACAGAGTAAAATATATATTAAAATTGCCGGCATGCTGATCGTGGCCGCCGCCCACTATTTTCTTACCGGACACGGTCTGGTCGAAATCGCGATTTTTGCCGGATTGTATTTGGTTGTCATATTTACCATACCGTTTTTCAAATCATTGAATACCCACATCATCACATGGTTCAACCTGGTATTCACCATATTGTTTTTGACAGGTATACACTTTTTCATCGAGCCGCTCATATTGATGCAATTTATCATCGTCGGTGCGATGAGTTCAGCTGTGATGGTTACTGCAAGCACCATGTACCAGGACATAAATTCCATGGTGAAAGTGCTCAATCGTCTGAATACCGAAGACTATACAGATCATCTCACACAGCTCGGCAATATTAAGGCACTGGACAATGAAGTGAACCGTCTGAATAACAAGACAGAAACGATAAGCATGCTGCTGATCGACATCGATCACTTCAAAGTGATCAACGATATGCACGACTACACTTCAGGGGACGCTGTCATCAAACAGATTACGGGACTGCTCAAAAATTATGTCCCGACCGGCGGTTCCATTTATAGAAACAGCGGTGAGGAGTTTTCAATGATCATACCGGATATTTCGTTTGACAGAACTGTGCGGCTTGGCGAGGCGATACGGAATGCGGTTGAAAATACCAACTTCCATGTCGGGGAAAATGAAGTCATTAAACTGACTGTTTCTGTGGGTATCGGATTTAAAACTCCGGAGACAACCCGGAGACAGCTTTTCAAAGATGCGGACAACATGCTCCACGCCGCAAAAAAGATGGGACAGAATCAGGTGATGTTTTCACCTGTAATCAAATAAGGGGTTGGGACAAAAGTCCCACCTAAAGTCGAATTCCCCGGGGTAGAATACAATTCTACCCCGGGGAATTTTTATGATATAAATATAAGACAAA
>NZ_FNFY01000005.1 GCF_900101075.1 Lacicoccus qingdaonensis
GTATTACTTGATTGAGGCTGCCAATTCAGTCCGCAATAATATTCCGACGTTTCGTGCGTACTATCAGAAAAAGAAAGCAGAAGTCCCCAAGCATCAACACAAAAGAGCCCTCGTCCTTACCGCAAGAAAACTTGTGCGTCTGGTGGATGTCCTACTACGCAACCACCAACTCTACATGCCGGAAAGGAGCGTGTAATTCGGGCATAATATTGACTCGAATCCTTTCATCCAACGCCTAGGAAAAATGTGAAATTACGCTAGGCTTATTTAAGTATGCTTTAAATCTGTGATTCAGTTGTCGCCTCTACTGATGTTATGAATACATCAATTTGACTTAACACCACAAGTCTTAAAAGTAAAAGAATCGAGCAAAGTGAAAGAACAGCGGCGCCGTGTATGTCAGTGAATCCACCCGGTCCAGTATGCCCCCGTGTCCCGGGATGATTGCAGAAGTATCTTTGATGTTCAAATCCCGTTTCAAGGAAGAAATGTTCACGTCACCGATAAATCCGGTCAGTCCGATGTAGAGCCCCGCAATAATACTGCCGGTCAAAGTGAACGGGGTGATCAGCGGTGCGAGCAGTACAGCAAGTACTGTCGTTGTCAGCACTCCGCCGAGAAAGCCGGCCCATGTCTTATTCGGCGACACTTTGGGTAATATTTTTCTTTTGCCGAGTGTCTTGCCCCATAAAAACTGGGCGACATCATTAGCCTGTGTCAGCACAACGAGGAATAACACGAGTCCTGCACCGAGCACGCTGTTCTCCTTGCCGGGCAGAACGAGCAGGTAGGCGAGGTGTGACAGCCCGAAGACCATCAGCATCAATCCCCACTGTACGGAGGCGACAGACTGCAGAAAGTTCTTCGTTTCCCCGACGATGAGTGCCTGAATCGGAATGAGCAGGAACATGTAGACAGGTATGAAGACGATGAACATGCCGTAAAATTCAAAGTATATGAATAAAAACTGAATTGGTATTGCGATATAGGACCAGAAAATAACAAGACGGTGTGCACGGTTGAACGGTATCAGTGAAAAATATTCCTTTAATGCAAGGAACGACAGTATCCCCATGAATATCAGAGATATGGTCGAATGGATTACGAGTGCGAAAGTGAAGATAAAAAACATGACCCACCATGATTTGATGCGTAGCATGACCTCATCCACCGTATGGGAGGGTTTCTGTTTCTTTAAAACTAAAGTGATTGCGGTTGAAATGATTAATATTCCTACGATGCCGATAAGCACGTAGAGCACTTCATCTGTCAGTACATTGAAATTCATGCTTTCTCCTCCAATCCCTTTTTAACTCTCGTATATGTATTGATGACAATTAAAACCGAGGCGATCAGAAATACTATCCATAAATAGTGTGTGAGTGAATGCCAGAAGATCAGCAGCACAGATATCGCACCGATTAAAAATGCGCGGTCACTTTTACCCATCGGCCCGCTGTACTGTCTGACACCTGAAATATTTTCTCCCATCACGCCTGCCATCTCGCTGATGATGGATAACAGTATGAAGATCATCACGGTCACAGGATGCGGACTGACAACGAGTATGAAAGGCAGGAACAGAGCGGCATCACTGATGACGTCCGTCAATTCATTCAAATATTTGCCGAGCCTCGACTGCAGGTTGAAATCTTTGGCGAGTACGCCGTCAATCGCGTTCAGTGCCATGCGCACAAACATGAAAATCGGGAGGACAACATAAATCCAGGTCGATTCATAATTGAAATAAAAAAGCACACCAATCATTATTGAAAGAAGACATGCGAAAACTGTCACCTGGTTCGGTGTGATATTTATTTTGTGCAGGAAATTCACAATCGGTTTTAACAGCTGCTGAAATTTAGGTTTCAATTCATAAATGCTGATCATGATAAAATCGCCTCCTGATATAATTATCATATTACACAATGTGAAATTTTACGACAATAAAAATATGCCCGGAGGAGAAATAAGGTTCTCGTCCGGGCATAATGCCTGTTATGAAATTTTTCCAACTATCCATCTGCCGAGATGTTTGCTGATAAACAGGGACAATATGAACATCACGCCGATATTAAGTATGTGGAGTACCATCGCCCAGTTAATATTCGGTGTGATAAAAGTTAAAATATAGGCTGATGTTACATACAGCAGCGCGAATACTGTAATGAAAGTTATGAATTTGACTATCAATGCATTTAAATGTGCACGTGACAAAATGATCACCCGGCCCGCAATTTGTATTTATGAATATTATATCAGACAGAAGTGATGGCAGATGACTGAGATTTGACGAAACATGAACAGCTCCGAAGTTTTTTATCCGGAATCTCTGGACGACTTGGCTTTTATAAAAATTGCCAGCAGAATTATCGGCAGTGCAATAAGCGTCAGGTACTGCAGAACCCAATCTGTAATCTCAGACATCACACCAAAAGGGCTTAAAATTCTGGCCAGGGAATAGACGCCGAGAATAATGAAAATGAAGCGGTTGATCCAGGAGTCCGATGTAAACAGGAAAAATATCGCCAGAGCAAGTACCACTGTGAAAATGCCGACGACGACCAGATTGATTGCGGATGATTCCAGGTCAATCATGTAAAAAGGTTCGAAATAGTCATGTAATGAAAAGATGATGATCAATTTAGCGGCTGCAAACAATATTAAAAAGCCCACGGTCGGCAGCATGTCATTTTTAGCCGGTTTCTCCTTCTGTGCTGTAATCCCCTTTTTTGCAAGCGGCACCATGGCGATAATCAGGAATGGAACAGTGAGTAAAAGCCAGCTGACGGTGAACCGTGAAAAGATGATGAGCACCAGCATGTAGAAAAATATGAAGTATATATGAAAAAGTGAGACAGTTATCCAGAATTCTTTTTTACTCTTTAAGTTTCCATTATTTTCAGATTGTAATTCTGTCATGCCAAGCCCCCTTTATTTTATAAACTTAATACTATGAGAATATAGTATTTGTTTTCCAAAGTAAATCAGGCAGTAAAATTGAATGGGACTCAAACAACTGATACCATAATTGCTAATTTGAAAATTAACTGGATGACGATCGAAAGGATGGGTTTAAATGAAATTGAGCGTATTGGACCAGGCGCCGGTGACGATAGGGAATAAGTCTGCGGATGCTCTGGTTAAAGCGGAAGAGCTTGCGGTATTGGTGGATAAACTGGGATACCACCGGATGTGGATGGCTGAACACCACGGCACAAAATCGCATGTGAGCTCTGCCCCGGAAGTCGCAGCTGCAAGACTCGCGGCCAAGACTGAAAATATCAGAATCGGTACAGGCGGCGTCATGATGATGCACTACTCACCGCTGAAACTGGCTGAAGTGTTTAAAACCCTCAGTGCGTTTTCTCCGGGCAGAATTGATTTCGGTGTCGGCCGGGCTCCGGGCGGCGATCATTTTGCAATGTACGCACTTGCACAGGGCAGGCAGCCGAAGATGGATGATATGTATGATAAGTTTGAAATCACCATGCAGCTGATCAGTGATGAAGTGCCGGAAGGCAGGCTTTACGGCTCGACACCTGCGTTCCCTGCCAATGTTGTACTGCCGGAAGCATGGATGCTTGGTTCGACCGGAAACAGTGCAATCCAGACAGCAGAAATGGGAGCGGGCTATTCATTTGCACAATTCTTCAACGGTGAACTGTCGAAAGAAATCCTCGATATATATAAAGAGAGGTTCAAACCGTCCGCATTGATGGAAAAACCTGAAATCAACGTATCCTATATGGTGACGACCGCTGAAACTAAAGAGGAAGCTGAATATGAAGCACTGCCATATGACATTTCAAGGCTGATGCTGCAACAGGGGCGCATTGCCCAGACGATGACACCTGAAGAGGCACAAAATTATCCACTCAGTGAACTCGATAAGATGAGCATCAGGGAAGGGCGTAAGCTGCATCTGGTAGGATCTGCAAAAGAAGTTGCAGAGCAGCTTAAAGATGAACAGGAAATGTACGGTTTTGAAGAGGCGATGATCTGCAGCATTCCGCATTCACAGGAGAAACGTCTTAATGTTTACAGATTATTGGCAAAAGAACTTTTATAAGCATTAAAAACAGTGCTGGAGTGCACTGTTTTTTTTATTGTGAAAACATTTGGTATACTAAAGGTGATGCAAATTCAAAAATTGGAAAGGGGACATTAAAATGTGGGTGGATTATAATACTGATGACAATAATGCATATCAGACGATAGAAATAGAAATCGATGCGACGGCAGAAAATATATTTTATTATATAAGCACTGCAGAGGGGATCAGACAATGGTTCCCAGAGCTCTCTTTTGACGATGAGCCAAGACCGGAAAAATTGGTCTTCACTCTTGGAGATGACGACTGGGAGTACATGGATGTGCTGGAGTTCAGTGATAAGAAGAGGATCATTTTCACATGGGACGCCGGTGATATCCAGATGGAACTTGATGAGGTTGATGACGGCAGGACTGTGCTGATGCTCAAAGAAAGACTGCCACTCACATTTGAGGGTATCGCGCGTGACTTTACAGGATGGTATTTCCAGGCTCAGAATATCAGGAAGATTTCTGAAACAGGGGAGCCGGAGGCGCTGGATCAGGAAGCTTTTAAGCAGCAGCAAGCGGCTATAAAGGAAGAGTTGGGATTATAGTTAAATAAAGTGGATTGTCAGTCACTGAGGGTGCTGAGTGACTGAATTAAGTGGATTGTCGGTCACTGGGAGTGCTGAGTGACTGAATTAAGTGGATTGTCAGTCACTGGGAGTGCTGAGTGACTGAATTAAGTGAGCTGCCGGTCACTGGGAATAACGTGTGACTGATAATCATACTTTATCGGTCACCCGGCTGACTCAGTGACTTATATATTCGTATAATTTCATTCGAACCTAATGATCAAAGTAAGAAAAAGAGACAGATGACAATAATATCAAAATAAATGAGTAATTAGTTCCTTTACGGGTATTATCACCCATAAAAAGCAAAATAAAATAAATCAAAATCCCCATTTTCCTCCTAATACATTATGAGGAGATTTTTTTATGTCCAAAATAATAAAGGGGATGATTTTATTTTTCTGACGGAGCGCAGCAAATCAAATGAATTGAAGTATCTGGAAGCTTTATCAATCAGAGCACAGCTGACAGAGACGGAGTCGAAAACACTGAACAGATTACAGAAAGGTTTCGAAGGTGAAAAGCGATATGACAAGATTTTTGATGAAGCAGGACACGATAAAATCAGCATTTTCAGAGATATCTGGATAAAAGCAGATAAATCTTTGACTCAAATTGACAGTTTGATTGTCAGTGATGATGTAGTTGTTATCAATGAGATTAAAAATTACAGCGGGCAGTATACTTATGAAAATAATGTATGGCATGTTGGAAATATTCAAATATCGGATGATCCCATCATTCAGTCTAAAAGAGCGAGTTCCAAACTGATAAAAATATTCAGGGAAAATCATACGAATGTCACTGTGGATTCCAATGTGATATTTCCAAATCCTTATTTTATACTCACAACAAATGATGAGTTCTGCAATGCATCTGTGATAAAAAGAGACAGACTTAAAATATACATGAGGTCTTTGAACCGCTTATCTTCCGGAAGAGATTCCCATGAGGTTGTGCAATTGATTGAATCATACAGTGTTCCCGAGCCTCTCCATCGTACAGGCACAGAATTCAGCCGTCTCAAAACAGGAAGATATTGCGTCCATTGCAATGCATATGAACTTGACAGTTACAGGGGTTTTACAATCTGCAGAAATTGCCACGGCAGAATGAGCAATAAACTGCACGTGTTGACTGCGGTGCGCGATTTTCAACTGTTGTTTCATAATGGACAGATTACAACTGCCGTCATCCAAAAGATATTAAACGGAGAAATTTCATATTCGACAATTCAGAGAAATCTAAGAACGTATTGTACTCCGGTTGATCATGGCAGGTCCAGAACTTATGTAATGCAGGATAAAAGCCCGATTGTTTGATATCACATCTGGTCAGATTTACACTGGGTGGACAATATGCAGATGGAGGCGGAAATATGAAAAATGAACAGATCGTCCTGGCCAAGCGTCCGGAAGGTATTCCCGGCGATGATATATTCAGATTTGAAGAGACAGAAGTCCAGGAACCGGCAGAAGGTGAAGTGACAGTAAAAAGCATTTATGTTTCTGTAGACCCTTATATGAGAGGCCGCATGTCTGCGGGAAAATCATATACGAAGCCGTTTGAAGTAGGCGCCCCGATGGGTGGACATGTCGTCGGAAAAATTGAGAAATCCAATGCTGAGGGATTCGAAGAAGGCAAGTATGTCAAAGGTATAATGGGGTGGCAGCGCTATGCCACAGTGCCTGCTGATCACCTGTCTAAAATTTCGAATACTGAACTGCCCCTGCACTTGTATTTGAGCACGCTCGGCATGCCCGGCCAGACTGCGTATCACGGTCTGCTGAAAATCGGTAAACCTGAGAAAGGGGAAACTGTTGTCGTGTCGGCGGCATCCGGCGCAGTCGGTTCGGTTGTCGGCCAGATTGCGAAGATTAAAGGTGCCAGAGTCGTCGGTATCGCCGGTGGTGACGAAAAGACAAAATATTTAACGGAAACACTCGGGTTTGACGCGAGTGTCGATTATAAATCGGATGATTTCGGTGAACAGCTGGAGGACGCACTTTCTGAAGGTGTAGATGTTTATTTTGAAAATGTCGGCGGACCTGTTTCGGATGAAGTGTTCAAGCATCTGAATAAATTCTCGAGAATAGTGGTATGCGGGGCAATCTCCGCTTACAACAACCCGTCGGAAGACATTGGGCCGAGAATCCAGTCGACATTGATCAAGACACAGACGTTGATGCAGGGATTTATCGTCGGCAATTATGCTGACGATTTTGAGAATGCTGACCGGCAGCTGTCGGAATGGATCAATGAAGGCAAAATTCATACTGAAGTGTCGATTGATGAAGGATTTGAAAATCTCCCTTCAGCATTCAGAAAACTGTTTGACGGTTCGAACTTTGGCAAGCAGATAGTGAAGGTTGCAGACGAATAATAATTTGTGAATTAAAATAAACTGCTCACCTGTGGAGGTATTTCCCCGTGGGTGAGCAGTTTGTGTATTCTGACGCATATCAGCTGATCGCTTTCAGACCGACTGCGCTGCCTATGATCAAAGCGATGAAGAATATTCTCGGGAAATTTTTCGGTTCATTATAGAACAGCATACCGAGAATGGCGCCGCCTGCTGCGCCGATGCCCGTCCAGACGGCATAGGCGGTACTCATTGCAATCTCATTCATAGCAATTGTGAGAGAGATGAAACTGAGAGCGAAAAAGAATAATATTCCGACTAAGGATTTCTTTGTTCTGTTATGTGTATAAACATTAATGGAGTTAACGCCGAGCATTTCGAAAATACCTGCAAAAATCAATAATATCCATGCCATTATTTTTCAGCCTCCTCAACACGTTCGCCCGATGTGACCATTTTAAGGCCGATGACACCGGCCAGCAGTACTGCGATAAATACAAGATTCCATATGGTGAAAGGGTGCCCGAAAATCAGGAAGTCTGTGATGGCCACGCCTGTTGCGCCCAATCCGACGAACACCGCGTACGACGTCCCGACGGGCAGTTCCATAGAAGCGATGATCAGCAGATAGAAACTCACATAAATGGCAACCAGGGTGAGGCCCCACTGCCACCAGTTTTCTGCGTGATTGAGTCCGATAACCCAGCCGACTTCAAAAATGGAAGCGATGATAATTTTAATCCAGTTCATAAATTCAAATCCTTTCAAAGGTAAAATAAAAAAACCCGGGAGATTTTAAAATCTCCCAGGCTTTTATCCTTCCGTGTCATGAATTGCTTCATGGGTCTACTCTCGGTCCAGGCCAAACTGATTGCGGAACCCTAGTAAACTCTTTTCTTCTATTCAATCATATATTAGCACATGAAAATCCGACTATCAAACAGGAGGACTTCCCTAAATTCACCTTCAGCTGATGGTGTCAGGCCGCCTTTCGTGTACAATGGTTATACCATTCAATTTAGGAGAGTTCCAATTATGCTTACAGAAGTGCTATATACAATATTATTGATTTCCATTGCGCTTTTTCTCGTCAGCGGTATGATGACAATACTGCAGTACGGCGGCTATTTTCAGAAACATAAACAGCGATACATAAAATATTTCATTATTTTTGCCGGCACCACCATTGTTTTAATGGGTGTGCTCGTCGTCATCAGTCTATGAAGCAGGCATGTTGCAGATTTAAGATGAAAAAAGAACGCTCAGATTTGAGCGTTCTTTTCCATCTTAAATATTAGAAGAAGAAGCCGACGATTGTAGCAGTAAGCAGGCTTACAAGTGACGCACCGTAAACAAGCTTAAGACCGAATCTTGCCACTTTATCTCCGCTTTCACCGTGAAGTCCTTTGACGGAACCGGCAATGATACCGATACTGCCGAAGTTGGCAAATGAAATCAGGAATACTGAAACCATTGCCTGTGTTTTTCTTGATAGATCATCTGCGATGGTCATGAATTCACCGATCGCAACAAATTCGTTCGTAATCAGTTTTGTTGCCATCAGACTTCCTGCAGTCTGTGCCTCATCCCAGGGAATACCGATGAGGAATGCGATCGGCATGAAGATATACCCAAGAATATCCTGGAACGTCAGGCTGCTTCCCGGTATGAGCAGGAACAGCTGGTTCAGGAGACCGATCAGGGCAATGAAACCGATAAGCATTGCGGCAACAACAAGTACTACTTTTCCGCCATCGATGATGTAATCACCAAGTACCTGAAAGAAAGACTTGCCTTTCTCAGGGTTCGTTGAAATTTCTACACCGGTATCATTGATCTCTTCCTCATATGGATTGATGATGTGGACGATGATGTAAATACCAAGAAAATTAAGAACGATGGCGATGATGACGAACTGTGGTTCAAGCATCGTAAAGAACGCACCGACAATTGATAATGAAATGGAACTCATTGCCTGTGCAGCCAGTGTATACATTCTCTGCGTTGTCATTTTCGGCAGAACGTTTTTAAGTGAAATGAAAACTTCGGACTGACCGAGGAACATTGATGCTGCACCGTTGTATGATTCGATGTAAGGCATGCCTGTAATTCTTGTCATCAGTATACCGATGCCTTTAATGATCAAAGGTAGTACTCTTGTGTAGGAAAGAATACCGATTATTGCACTGATGAAGATGATCGGAATCAATACGTTGAAGAAGAATACGTTGAACGCCAATCCGTCTTCACTGTTATATAAAACCTGCTCACCAGCTGCTCCGGACTCTGTAGATAATGACATCAGATCGCCGAATACGAACTGTCCGCCTTCAGCGGCAAAACCGAGAAGATGATTGAATGCCTCTGCCAGCCATCCGATAAATGTCTGGCCCCAAGTAGTGTTCAGGAACAGGAATGCGAAGAATAGCTGTAAAGCGAGTAATATAAGTATATTCTTCCATTTTTTAAATGAAAGTTTTTTGTTGCTGCTCGCAATCCATGCCAGGAACATTGTGAATAGTATACCGACTATTCCCATTAAAATACCCATAAATAATCCTCCAAAAAATAAATTATGTGCTGTGTCTATGTATATGCATCTCTAGAAATACATTATAAAGTATATAAGACTGAAACGCGATACTGAATCATTATAATGCAAACGTTTACAAAAATAAAGGGTAACTTTATTTTTAAACAAGAAATTTGCCAAATTTCCAGACAGAATGTATACTTTAGTCAAAGAAGGTCAAAAGAGGTGATAGCATGCGTAATATGTCAGATATTATCGAACAATATTTGAAGGAATTACTCGCAGCTTCCGACGGCGAAGTCGTCGAAATCAAGCGTGCCTTTATTGCTGAAAAATTTGACTGTGTCCCGTCCCAGCTGAACTATGTAATCAAAACAAGGTTTACCAATGAACATGGTTATATGGTAGAGAGTAAGCGCGGCGGCGGCGGATATATACGAATCACTAAAGTTGAGACACATTCAAAGTCAGAATATCTCGCTCATTTGAAAAATCTGATAGGTCCCGCGTTAAGCCAGCAAAATGCACAGCATATTGTGCAGTCAATGTTTGAAAATGACGTGATTACCCTTAAAGAGGGCAAAATCATCAATGCTGCTCTGGACAGGGAGAGCCTAATGATAGAACTGCCTTTCAGGGATCAGCTCAGAGCGAAAATCTTACTTAGCATAATCGACGTCATCTTATACACCGAGGAGTGATTATATGATTTGTGAATCATGCCAGGAGAATGAAGCGACTGTCCATATAACGACAGGCAGTGGCTTGAACAAAACAGAAAGATATTTATGTGAAGTTTGTGCCAATAAGTCGTTTTCCGGTCAATTTTCAAGTTTCCAGGACGATTCGTTCAATATTCATCAGCTCTTACAGTCGCTGTCGGCGCAGCAGCCGTTCACTTCCCATAAGCAACAGAAAAAACACTGTGAAAACTGCGGTTCGACTGTCGAATCGATACTTAAAAACGGGAAGTTCGGGTGTGCTGAATGTTATGAAACGTTCAGCGAGAAAAGCAATGAGATAATCACTAAAGTACAGCTGTTTCAAACTGAGCACAACGGTAAGATTCCTCAGAAATCTTCAGCTTACATCAAAGTCAAAAAGGAAATCGAGCAGCTGCGTGCGGAACTTTCCGGACTCGTTGAAGAGCAGGCGTTTGAAGAAGCGGCAGTAGTGCGTGATCAGATCAAATCATTGGAAGCGGGTGATGGCAATGGGAAAGATTAGTCCGTGGGTCAGCCAGGCAAAAGAAATACCTGTTGAAATGTCATCTAGAATACGTCTCGCCAGAAACGTCCGTGAACTGCCGTTTCCCCACCTGGTGGAAGACGATGAAATGTCCGGAGTGATTGAGACTTTGAATGATACACTGGATGATTTTAACCGGATCGACCTTGAAGAGTTGAAATTCGAAGACAAGGCGCTGCTGGTCGAGAAGCATCTCATCAGCCCGCTGTTTACGAAACGCGGCCGTTTGAGTTATATCAATGGAGACGAATCAGTTTCGATCATGGTCAATGAAGAGGATCACATCAGGATACAGGCGATGGGGGCGGAACTTTCCCTGGATGAACTTTATGAGAATGCATCTTCACTCGATGATCGCCTGGAAAGCAGGCTCGATTACGCGTTTGATGATAAGTATGGATTTCTGACAGCCTGTCCGACGAATATAGGTACAGGACTCAGGGCATCGGTCATGCTTCATCTGCCTGCCTTGTCGCTCGGAAACAGGATTCAAAGAGTATCCAACAATCTGAACCGGTTTGGCTTTACCCTCCGCGGGATATACGGCGAAGGCTCGGTGCCGCTCGGACATATATATCAGCTGTCCAATCAGCTGACGCTTGGACAGTCCGAAGAGGATATCATCAAAAGCTTGAACGAACTTAAAGCAAGGATTATAGAAGAAGAGATAGAGATGCGCTCAATCATGCATAACGAACATCTAATAAAAGCCAAAGATTCAATATTTCGTTCATACGGCATACTTAAGCATGCATATACGATATCATTGAAAGAGGCTGCCAATCATTTGAGCAATATTAAACTGGGTGTGGATCTCGGCTTCCTCCCTGAAAATACAATCAGATTCCAGGAGCTTGTTCAGCTGATTCAACCCGCATTCATCAAAATGCGTTTAAACAGCCTGGATAAAGAGTATGTATCACTAGAGAGGGCAGTTGCAGAAGAACGTGCAACATTACTACGCGAACACATAGGAGGGACTATATAAATGTTATTTGGAAGGTTGACAGAAAGAGCACAGAAAGTGCTTGCTTATGCACAGGAAGAGGCAATCAGCCTGAAGCATTCGAATATTGGAACAGAACATTTGCTACTTGGACTGATAAAAGAAAAAGAAGGTATCGCTGCCAAAGTGTTATCAAGCTTCAATATCAGTGAAGACAACGTCCGTGATGAAGTCTTCAACCTGATCAATGAAGGTGACGATGCAACAGCATCCATAAGATATACGCCACGTGCCAAAAAAGTGATTGAACTGTCCATGGATGAGGCCCGCAAACTGCATCACAATTTTGTCGGAACTGAGCATCTGCTGCTCGGACTGATCCGTGAAAGCGAAGGTGTCGCTGCGCGTGTCCTCGCCAACCTGGATCTCAATATTACAAAAGCCCGTGCTTCAGTCATCAAAATGCTGGGCAACCCTGAAACGCTTCAGGGCAAAGATCCTCAAAAGAAAGATAATAATACTCCGACATTGGATTCACTCGCAAGAGATCTGACTGAAATTGCCCGTGAAGACCAATTGGATCCGGTCATCGGCCGTTCAAAGGAAATCACGCGAGTGATTGAAGTATTATCCCGCCGTACAAAAAATAATCCGGTGCTGATCGGTGAACCGGGTGTTGGTAAAACGGCGATTGCCGAAGGGCTTGCACAGTCAATCGTGAAAAATGAAGTCCCTGAAACTTTAAAGGATAAACGTGTCATGTCACTGGATATGGGTACGGTTGTCGCAGGTACGAAATATCGCGGTGAATTCGAAGAGCGTATGAAAAAAGTGATGGAGGAAATCCATAAAGCAGGTAATGTGGTTTTATTCATAGATGAACTGCACACACTGATCGGCGCAGGCGGTGCCGAAGGTGCCATCGATGCTTCGAACATTCTAAAACCGGCGCTTGCCCGCGGTGAGCTGCAGTGTATCGGTGCCACGACGCTTGAAGAGTACCGCAAGCATATAGAAAAAGACGCTGCACTCGAACGCCGCTTCCAGCCGGTTCAGGTGGATGAGCCGAGTGTCGAGGATACTGTATTGATTCTTAAAGGTTTAAGGGATAAGTATGAAGCGCACCACAGAATCAATATAACGGATGAAGCGCTGGATTCGGCAGCAAAAATGAGTGCCCGCTATATCCAGGACCGTTTCCTGCCGGACAAGGCGATTGATATGATTGACGAAGCGTCTTCAAAAGTCAGACTGCGCAGCTATACTTCGCCGCCGGATCTGAAAGATCTGGAAAGCAAGCTTGAAGCGGTCAAGAAAGAGAAAAATGCTGCTGTCCAAAGCCAGGAGTTTGAATCAGCGGCAAACTATAGAGACCAGCAGTCGAAACTTGAAAAACAATTGAAAGAAAAGCAGGACAATTGGAAGAAAGAACAGGGCCAGGCATCACAGTCTGTGACGCAGGGTGATATAGAAGTGGTCATCAGTGGTATTACAGGCATCCCGCTTTCCAAGATTGCAGAAGGTGAGTCTGAACGTCTGTTGAACCTGGAATCCATTCTGCATGGCAGAGTGATTGGACAGGAAGAAGCGGTTAAATCGATTTCCAAAGCGGTCCGACGTGCAAGAGCAGGTCTTAAAGATCCGAAGCGTCCGATCGGAAGCTTCATCTTCCTTGGACCGACAGGTGTCGGTAAGACTGAACTTGCCCGTTCACTGAGTGAAACGATGTTCGGTGAAGAGGATGCGATGATCCGTGTGGACATGAGTGAGTACATGGAGAAACATTCCATCTCCAGACTGGTCGGTTCACCTCCGGGTTACGTCGGTTATGATGACGGCGGCCAGCTGACTGAGAAAGTCCGCAGAAAACCTTATTCACTCATACTGTTCGATGAGATTGAGAAAGCGCACCCTGATGTTTTCAATATGCTGCTGCAGGTATTGGACGACGGACGTCTGACGGACGCCAACGGGCGTACTGTAGATTTCAGAAACACAATCATCGTCATGACTTCGAACGTCGGGGCCCAGGAACTTAGAGACCGTAAGTTCGCAGGGTTCGGTACGACATCGGATTCGAATGCACAGGATTACGATACGATCAAGAGTACGATGATGAAAGAGTTGAAAGAGACTTTCAGACCTGAATTCATCAACCGTGTGGATGACATCATCGTCTTCCATAGTCTCGAAAAAGAGCACTTGACGGAAATCGTCTCACTGATGATTGAAGAGCTGCAGGAGAGACTGATTGACCAGAATATCAATATTGAGGTCACTGACAAAGCAAAAGCGCAAATCACCGAAGATGGATATGATCCTGAATATGGTGCAAGACCCCTTGCGCGCAGCATTCAGAAGAATATCGAAGATACTTTAAGTGAAGCGCTGCTGTCAGGTGCAGACTTTGAAAATAAAGTGGTCGTCGTCGATTATAAGAATAAGGAATTCACAGTGGATACGAAGAAAAAAGAAACGGTCAAAAAATAATTTCAGAAAGCCCAAATCGCATGTTGGTTTGGGCTGTTCTGTTTTAATTTCACTTATAGATTCCACACTTTAAAATCTTTCTAAATAGTAATACAATGATAAAGAGAACAGACTGGGGGAAGCTGTCAAATATGGCGAAAACTAAAAATGTCTTTGAATGTATGGCATGTGGATATGAAACACCCAAGTGGATGGGGAAATGTCCGAGCTGCGGTGCGTGGAATCAGATGGAAGAAAAATTGATACATAAAGAAACGAAGGGCCGGGGCACCCTCGGCAAACAGGAGCCGGAGAAAAGCAATCGGCCGGTGAAATTGAATAATGTCAAAAAGACGTTTACACCAAGAACAATGACAAAAAGCGGAGAGTTCGACCGTGTCCTCGGCGGAGGTATTGTGAACGGCTCTCTGATACTCATCGGCGGCGACCCGGGTATCGGGAAATCGACGATTCTGCTCCAGACTGCATTAACACTGTCAGAAGAGCATGAAGTGTTATATGTTTCCGGAGAGGAATCACTGGAACAGATCAAGCTACGGGCGGACAGGCTGGAAGAGGCAAGTGAAAATCTCAACGTCTATTGCGAAACGAACCTCTATTACATCCACGATGAAATCAAAAAATCAAAACCTGATTTTCTGATCATAGACTCCATCCAGACGATATTCCATCCGGATATTACAAGTGCGCCGGGCAGTGTTTCACAGGTAAGGGAATGTACACAGAGTCTGATGAATATCGCCAAAGGTGAAAACATTGCAACGTTCATCGTCGGCCATGTGACAAAAGAAGGGCAGATCGCAGGGCCGCGTCTTCTTGAACATATGGTGGACACCGTTCTTTATTTCGAAGGTGACCAGCACCATACGTTCCGTATTTTAAGGGCTGTTAAAAACCGTTTTGGATCGACAAATGAGATGGGCATATTCGAAATGAAGAATACCGGTCTGAAAGAAGTGTTGAATCCTTCTGAAATCTTCCTGGAAGAACGCTCTAAAAATACACCGGGTTCGGCAATTGTTGCGACTATGGAAGGTACCAGGGCGATGCTTGTCGAAGTGCAGGCGCTTGTGACACCGACCCATTTTCACAACCCAAGGCGTATGGCAACGGGAATTGACCAGAACCGGCTGTCACTATTGATGGCTGTTCTGGAAAAGAGCGGCGGTTATCTGATGCAGCAGCACGATGCTTACATCAAAGTAGCAGGCGGTGTGAAACTGGAGGAACCGGCCGTGGATTTGAGTGTCATCATCAGCATTGCTTCAAGCTTTAAGAATAAGGAAGTGCGCGGAGATGACTGCTTTATCGGTGAAGTGGGCTTAACAGGCGAGGTGAGGCGTGTAACCAAAATAGAATCACGTCTGCAGGAAGCTGCCAAGCTTGGATTTAAGCGGGCGATTGTTCCAAAAGCCAGCCTGTCCGGCATCCAGCTGCCGGAAGGTTTGAAGGTTCTCGGTGTGACCGACCTTGGGCAGGCGATCAAGTACGCTTTTAACTAAAGGGATGAAAATCAGTATGAGGAGGTGAAAGTTATGTTGAGATACTTATTGTATATTTTATACTTTTTATGTGGTGTATCACTCGGTGTATGGCTGTTTCCGGATCTGATCTCCGTACTGCCTGTCAATCTGCCTGCAATACTGAATAACGCACTTATTCATGCGCTGGTCGGCGGACTGCTTTTTTTAACCATATTCTACTGGTCCATTGATAAAGTCGAGCAGTTGATCCGCAAGGGTGAAGGCATCATTTTAAACAGGAATCTGCCTGAAATAATATTTGCCACATTGGGTATGGTCATCGGACTTGTGGTTGCTGTCTTAATATCATTATTATTAAATACATTGAATATACCGATCGTGAGCGAAGTCGTATCCTTTGCACTGGCAATTATTTTAGGCTACCTGGGCTTCCAGATTGGCATGAAAAAACATAACGAAGTGCTGGAACTGCTGCCGAAGCAAAATGACAAAGAACAAAATGAAGGGCCCCGCGGGCAAAAAAAGCTGCTTGATACGAGTGCGATCATAGACGGGCGCATCGTCGATGTTGTAAAAACAGGTTTTATAGAAGGAGAACTGGCCGTCCCACAGTTCGTACTGGACGAATTGCAGCTGATTGCAGATTCGACGGACTCCATGAAAAGAGACCGCGGACAGAGAGGTTTGGAGATGCTGCATGATTTGCAGGAGAGTTCCGAGAATGTCAACGTCCAGCCGGTCAGTTACGATAAGCTGGATGTTGACCACCAGCTGGTCCAGCTGGCAAAAGAAGAAAATGCCGCACTGATTACAACCGATTACAATCTGAACCGTGTATGCCAGGTCCATAATATTAAAGTTTTAAATGTCAATGAACTGTCGGATGCGATCAAGCTGATCATCAAGCAGGGAGACACACTGGACATCATGGTGACCAAACACGGCAAAGAGGAAGACCAGGGTGTCGGCTATCTCGATGATGGTACAATGGTTGTTATCGAAGATGGCAGAAAACTGGTGAATCAGACTGTCAGCGTAGAAGTGACAAGTGTGCTGCAGACCAATTCAGGACGCATTATCTTTACTAAGAAAGAGAGTTAATTATGGCTTATATCGCAATCATTCCCGCAGCAGGCTTAGGCAGGCGCATGGGTTATAACAAAAACAAAGTATTTATTGAGCTGAATAAAAAGTCGATCATTGAACGGACTGTCGAAAAATTCCAGAATGATGTGAATTGTGAAGGCATTTATTTGGCAATAAGAGAAGATGAGGCAGAGATGCTGAGAAAAAAATTATCCGGGTATGATAAAGTGCACGGTGTTTTCATCGGCGGAAAAGAACGCCAGGACAGCATCTACAATGTTTTGCAGAAAATTCCGCAATGTGATCATGTTTTCATCCATGACGGCGCGAGACCGTTCATCACTAAGGAACTGCTGGATGATATATATGACAATGTCAAAATGCACAAGGCAGTCATCTGCGGAGTCAAAGTGAAAGATACGGTCAAGAAGGTGAGTGGTACACGTGTTGTGGAAACTTTGCCGAGGGAAGAACTGTTCATCACCCATACACCGCAGGCTTTTGATTATGAGCTGATCATGCATGCGCATGAAAATGCCCGTATAAATACACTTTCGGTGACTGATGATTCAAGCATGGTGGAAGCTCTCGGGGAGAATGTGCACATTGTGGAGTCATCCTATAACAATATTAAAATCACTACCCGTGAAGATCTGGTGATTGCGGAATCAATCATCAACAGAGAAGGTGAAGACAAATGATAAGAATCGGACATGGATTTGATGTTCATGCATTTGCCGACGACAGGCCGCTGATCATAGGCGGACTGAACATACCCCATGACAGGGGCCTCGCCGGCCATTCCGACGCCGATGTACTGCTGCATACGGTGGCGGACGCCATACTGGGTGCGCTCGCACTTGGTGATATCGGCAAGTTTTTCCCAGACACAGACGATAAGTATAAAGATATGGATTCAAAAGTACTGCTGGCTGAAGTCGTGGAGAAAATGCATGATGAAAATTACGAGATCGGCAACATCGATGCTGTTATCATGGCCCAGGCGCCTAAATTCAGACCCCATATAGATGATATGCGGGAAAGTGTCGCTTCAATTTTGAAGACATCCGTCTCTAATGTTAATATTAAAGCGACTACAACAGAAAAACTGGGTTTTGTAGGCAGAAAAGAAGGCATCACTTCTGAAGCAGTGGTCCTGCTCACAAAATGGAGGAATCATAATGGATAAAGTAAGAGTCAGATATGCACCGAGCCCGACCGGGTTTTTGCATATAGGTAACGCACGTTCAGCGTTATTCAACTATTTATTTGCGCGTCACTACGGCGGGGACTTCATCATCAGGATAGAAGATACCGATAAATCACGACACGTTGAAACAGGTGAAGAGTCGCAGCTGAAAAACTTGAAGTGGCTCGGCATCGACTGGGACGAAAGTATTGATGTGGACGGCGGCTACGGGCCCTACCGTCAATCTGAACGCGGGTCCATCTATGAGCCTTATATCCAAAAGCTGCTGGATGAGGATCTTGCCTACCGTTGTTATATGACAAGCGAAGAACTGGAAAAAGAGCGTGAGGAACAGATTGCACGAGGTGAAATGCCGAGATACGGCGGCCGCCATGCCAACCTGACAAAAGAAGAGGAAGATGCGCTTATTGCTGAAGGACGGGAACCGGCAATACGTATCCGCGTGCCTCAGGATAAAGTCTACAAATTCGATGATATCGTCAAAGGTGAAGTGTCATTCGATTCAAAAGGTTTCGGTGACTGGGTCATCGTGAAGAAAGACGGCATCCCGACTTATAACTTTGCTGTCACAATCGATGATCACGAAATGAAAATCTCACATGTTCTGCGCGGCGACGACCACATTTCAAACACACCGAAACAAATGATGGTCTATGAAGCTTTGGGACTTGAACCGCCAAAGTTCGGCCATATGACTTTGATCGTCAATGAAAATAAAAAGAAATTATCCAAGCGTGACGGCTCAATCATCCAGTTTATCGAACAGTACAAGGAACTCGGATATCTGCCGGAAGCACTCTTCAACTTCATCGCTTTACTCGGATGGACGCCGGAAGGTGAAGAAGAGATCTTCAGCAAAGATGAATTCATAAAATTATTTGATGAGAAGAGATTATCCAAGGCACCTGCTTTCTTCGACAAGCAGAAACTGACGTGGATCAACAACCAGTATATGAAAGAAAAGGATGAAGAAACAGTATTCGACATGGCACTTCCATTTCTGATCAAAGAAGGTCTGGTCAATGAAGATTCAGGGGCGGAAGAAATCGAATGGGCAAGAAAGCTAGTCGCACTCTATCAGCCGCAGATGAGTTTTGCCGGAGAGATTACAACTCTATCAGAACAGTTTTTCAAAGATGATATCGAATTCGGTGAAGCGGCGACAGAAGTGATCAATCAGGAGCATATACCTGAACTGATGACTGCCCTGTATGATGAATTTGAAGATTTGATCGACTTTGACCCTGATACAATCAAGAAATCAATTAAAAATGTACAGAAAGCAACTGGGTATAAAGGAAAACAGCTGTTCATGCCGATCCGTGTTGCCGTTACAGGACAGACGCAGGGGCCTGAACTGCCGGACTCAATTTCCCTGATCGGCAAGGAAAAAGTGCTGAACAGAATTTCCAAATTAAAATAAACGGCTTCCTGAGTCTATCTTGTTGAAGTCGGGTTTATTATCGATTATCATAATCAGTAACAGAGAAATGAAGTATGGTCTATTATGGAAAACAGAGATTGTCTGGCGGGTGGGAAGGCAACCATAATATAATCAGAAATGCACTCTGTGACCAATTGTATATTTTAAGTGCAAATTTACTTTGTAAGCAGAGTGGAACCGTGCAAATGCGCCTCTGTCCAAAAACTGGACAGAGGCATTTTTTATTTTGAGAGGAGGATCATTTTGTTTAATCGCATGAAAGAGGACATCAATATGATACTTGAGCTGGACCCTGCAGCCAAAAGTAAATTTGAAGTATTTTTTACTTATTCGGGACTGCATGCTGTATGGATGCATTTAATCGCACATAAACTGTATAAAAGAAAATTCGCTACTCTTTCAAGGATCATTTCGCAGGTCAGCCGTTTTATTACAGGTATTGAAATACATCCCGGCGCACAGATTGGCAGACGTTTATTCATAGACCACGGCATGGGCGTGGTAATCGGTGAAACGTGCCGCATCGGCAATAACGTGACGATCTATCAGGGCGTCACGCTGGGCGGGACAGGAAAAGAAGAAACGAAAAGGCACCCGGATCTGGATGACAATGTTCTTGTTGCCGCCGGAGCAAAGGTGCTCGGGAACATACGCATCGGAGAAAACTCGAAGATTGGCGCCAATTCAGTCGTGCTGATCAATGTGCCGAAAGACTCTACGGTCGTCGGCATACCGGGACGCATCGTCAAACAGGCCGGCGAAAAGATCAAAGGCGCACGTGATCTGAATGTGACGGATTTACCGGACCCTATACTGGAAATGATCATTGGCCTGGAAGATGAAATAAAAGACTTTAGAAAAGAAGTAAGGGATGAGGTTAAAGATGGTTCGCATATATAATACTTTGACAAGACAGAAAGAGACGTTCAAGCCGATCGAAGAAGGCAAGGTCAAGATGTACGTCTGTGGTCCGACTGTTTATAACTATATTCATATCGGCAACGCAAGACCGGCGATTGCATTTGATACAGTCCGTAGATATCTGGAATATAAAGGATATGATGTAAAATACGTCGCCAACTTCACAGACGTCGATGATAAATTGATCAAGGCGTCACAGGAACTGGGAGAGACGGTCCCTGATATCGCAGAGCGTTTCATCGAAGCATTCTTTGAAGACACCGGCGCACTCAACATCAAGCGGGCGACAGTGCATCCGAGAGTGATGAACCACATGGATGACATCGTTAAATTCATCGAAATATTGATCGACAAAGGGCACGCCTACGAATCTGACGGAGATGTTTATTTTAAAACACGTTCATATGACGGTTATGGTAAACTGAGCCAGCAGTCGATCAACGACCTGAAAGTCGGTGCACGTATAGATGCCGGAGAGAAAAAGGAAGATCCGCTGGACTTCGCATTATGGAAGCAGGCCAAACCGAATGAGATCAAGTGGGATTCGCCGTGGGGCGCCGGTCGTCCGGGCTGGCATATCGAATGCAGTGTGATGGCGAGAGAACACCTGGGCGATACGATTGATATTCACGCAGGCGGACAGGACTTGACTTTCCCGCACCATGAAAACGAGATTGCGCAGAGTGAATGTATGACGGATGAAACATTTGCGAATTACTGGATGCATAACGGGTATATCAATATTGACAACACGAAGATGTCAAAATCCCTCGGAAACTTCATACTGGTTCACGATATCATCAAAGAAATCAACCCGAATGTACTGAGATTCTTTATGATCAGTGTGCATTACCGCAACCCGATCAATTACAACCGAGAACTGGTCGATGCCGCAAGAGCCGGACTGGAACGTATCCAGGACAGTTACAAACAGGCGAAAGAGCGCCTGGACAGTGCAGTAGGCACTGACCCGGACAGTAGGATACAGGAAATCATCGAGGAAAATATCAAGACGTTCGAAGCGCATATGGATGATGATTTCAACACGGCCAACGCCATCAGTGCATGGCATGACCTCACTACCGAACTGAATAAATACCTTCGCTATAACACGACGAACCAGGAAGTGCTGGCGAGATTCATCGAAGTGTTTGAACAGTATGCCGGAGTTCTGGGCATCGTTTTGGAAGAAGAAACGATTCTGCTCGATGAAGAAATTGAAAAGCTCATTCTGGAACGTGATGATGCACGGAAAAATAAAGATTTCTCCCGTGCCGATGAAATCAGAGACTATTTAAAAGAACAGGGTATCGTTTTGGAAGATACTAAAGAGGGAGTGCGGTTCAAGCGTGGCTGACTTTAATGTGGAAGAAGTGCCGAGTTTATCTTTGGCTTTTCTGGGTGACTCGGTATATGCAGTCTACATCCGGACGTTTCTGATCAAAGAGAAATCACGGTTGAAACCTGAAGATCTTCATATAGAGGCGAACCGGCTGGTGAGCGCGAAGGCGCAGTCCCGTGCGCTGCTTCATTTGAGAAATGAAAGGCTGCTCACTGAAGAAGAGTGGGAAATAGCAAAACGTGCACGCAATAAATCAAGTGCGACGAGAGCCAAAAATGCGACAATCAAAGAATATAGGAATGCTTCTGGCCTGGAGGCTCTGATCGGTTATCTCGACTTGATGGATAACCATTCCAGAATAGGAGAACTGATGCAGGAAATCATTAAGGAGGGGAGGGTTCACGATGACTGATTCCATAGTAGCCGGCCGAAATGCAGTGAGAGAAGCGCTGCGTTCGGGAAGTGATATAAATAAAGTCTACGTACAGGATTCGATCAATAAAAATCAGGTGAAGGAACTTTTGGATCTGGCAAGGAAGCGGAAAGTGATTGTCCAGAATGTACCGAAGAATAAGATAGACAGTATGACAGATGAAAAGCATCAGGGTATCATCGCATCAATCAGTGCCCATGAATATATGGATTTTGATAAATTCCTTCAGACTGTCGAAGGCAAGGATATTGCAAATGTCATCATACTGGACGGGCTTGAAGACCCCCATAATCTTGGTTCGATATTAAGAACATGCGACGCGACAGGGTTTGATGCAGTGATCATTCCGAAAAGGCGGTCCGTCCAGCTGACAGAAACAGTGGCGAAAACATCAACCGGCGCGATTGAATATATACCCGTAGTGCGGGTGACCAACATCAATCAGACGATTGATAAGCTGAAGGACAGAGGTTTCTGGGTCGTCGGGACTGACGGCAGCGGAGACACGGATTATCGTGAGCTCTCTTTGGATATGAGCACTGCGGTCGTCATCGGCAGTGAAGGTGAAGGTATCAGCAGAAAAACACTGGAAAAATGTGATTTCACTGTCAAGATTCCCATGACCGGACAAATAACGAGTTTAAATGCTTCAGTATCGGCAGCGCTGCTGATGTACGAAGTATACCGGAAGCAGAACCCTGTCAGGTTGTGATGTGATGAGAAAAAAGCGGAGAATTTTAATCGTTGACGGCTATAACCTGATCGGTGCCAATAAAGAACTTTTCAATGAATCCAAAGTGTCACTGGAGCTGGCCAGGGAAGAGCTGATTACAGCGCTTGCCGAATATCAGATGGTTACAACATTTGAAATCATCATCGTGTTCGATGCCTACGAAGTGAAGAGTAAGGAGTCCGTCCTTCAAAAACATGGACTCACCGTTATTTTCACAAAAGAAAAGGAAACGGCAGATGAATATATAGAGCGCTTTGTCCATGACAATTACCACCCATTTCTTTGTGAAATCAGTGTAGTGACCAGCGACCTGACTGAACAGAATGCCATCTTTGCTCTTGGCGCCTACCGGATATCATCAAGAGAGATGTGGCTGACACTGGAAGATTCAGAAAAAAATATCAGTAAAGAAATAGATGCAATAAACAGGAAACTGCCAAGGCAGAAACTGGATATCCGTCCGGATGTGTTATCAGAATTTGAAAAATGGAGAAGGGGCTTAAAATAGCACCTTGAAGTAAATGCCGTTCCGCCATATATTTTATATATATAAAATTATGGGAGACGGCTTATGTATCTAATTACTCAACATCACTTTATTCTCAAAGAATCGTTGGATGACCGGATGAATGATTGTGCGTACAAAGTTTACAATGGTGATATTAGTGCATTTGATTGGATCGATGAAAATTTAAGACAGAGCGTTTTTAAAAAGACATTGAAGTACAAATTCGATTATTATGACAGGGAAGATGCACTCCAGGACATGATGGAGCTGGCACTGAGGCTATGCTATAAATACAACCCTGAACTTGGCAACTACCGTCACTATGTCTCCAAAGCGATCACCTATGAGCTGATGAAGCTGTATCACAGAATGACGGACTATGGGTTGAGCGAGGTCATCAAGTCCGTTCAGGACATCACTTTTGAAACTGGTGATCACAGAAACCGTATGCAGGACAATCCGCTGGATATCAT
This sequence comes from Lacicoccus qingdaonensis, assembly GCF_900101075.1. Lineage (GTDB taxonomy): Bacteria > Bacillota > Bacilli > Staphylococcales > Salinicoccaceae > Lacicoccus > Lacicoccus qingdaonensis. Next base: position 23,884 of record NZ_FNFY01000005.1, read on the forward strand.
CATATATGAAGAGAACAAGTCACATATTCTGAACAATCGTAAAGTATGCTCGCCGCTTGAGCGTAAAATCGTTTATTATTGCAACTACGGCTACCAGATCAAAGAAATCTCGGAAAAGCTCTGTGTCAGTGAAAAAGCGATAGTGAACAGTCTGCACAGAGTGAGAAGAAAGCGTAAAAAATAATTTATCGTGTCATTTAACAGTGTTTGACATTGTTTTTTAAAATCGGTATAGTAAATAAGAATTGAGTGAGATGTGTTATATGAAGATAACATTGGCGTGTAATGAATGTGGCTCCAGAAACTATCAATTAAAGAGTGACCATAAAGAACGTTTAGTCATGAAGAAGTATTGTAAAAAATGTAATCGGCATACGACTCATAAAAGTTCCATCTGAAGTAGGAGGATTTGTTAAAAATGGCAAACAATAAGAATTTCTTTCAAAATGTAGTCAGCGAAATGAAAAAAGTCAGCTGGCCGACAGGTCAGGAAACTGCCAGATTTACAATGATTGTCGCAATGACGGTTATATTTTTCTTGGCTTTTTTCTATGCATTGGATTTAGGCATTACAGCATTAATAGATTTATTGTAATTTAAAGGAGCGATTGGATGTCTGGTGAAAAGAATTGGTATGCCGTTCATACTTATTCGGGATATGAAAACAAAGTAAAGGCGAATTTACTTGCCCGTCTTGACTCTATGAATATGCAGGATCGGATTTTCAGAGTGGTGATCCCTGAAGAAGAAGAGACGACAGTTAAAGATGGCAAACGTAAAACGGCGATGAAAAAGACATTTCCAGGCTATGTACTAGTAGAATTGATAATGACAGATGAATCCTGGTATATTGTCAGAAATACACCGGGTGTCACTGGATTCGTAGGTTCACAGGGTGCAGGAAGCAAACCGAACCCGTTACTGCCTGAAGAAGTGAAGTTTATTTTGAAATCTATGGGCATGGTTGAAAAGACTGTAGATTTTGAAGTTGAAGTCGGTGAAGTCGTCAATATCATTGACGGTCCGTTCAACAACCAATCCGGTGAAATCAAAGAGATTGATGAAGAGCGCTATAAGCTGACGGTGCTTGTCGAAATGTTCGGCAGAGAAACGCCTGTGGAAGTAGAATTCGATCAAATCGAAAAACTATAAAATTCAGGTTGTATTTTAAATATAATAATGGTAGAATATTATGGTCGGAATTTTCCGGCCATCTTTTTATAGATGCGAGTGGGAGGATAAAATCTTAATATCCTATGACCACATCACGATAAACGAGGAGGTGCACATCGTGGCTAAAAAAGTTATCAACGTTGTGAAATTGCAGATTCCTGCAGGGAAGGCAAATCCAGCGCCGCCAGTTGGGCCGGCATTAGGTCAGGCAGGCGTCAATATCATGGGATTCTGTAAAGAATTCAATGCACGTACACAAGAGCAGGCAGGTCTGATCATTCCAGTAGAAATTTCTGTATTTGAAGACCGTTCATTTACTTTCATAACAAAAACACCACCAGCTGCAGTATTATTGAAAAAAGCTGCAAATGTCGACAAAGGTTCAGGCGAGCCGAACAAAGACAAAGTGGCGAAAGTAACAGAAGCGCAAGTGCGTGAAATTGCTGAAACGAAAATGGAAGACCTTAATGCGGCTGATGTAGAAGCGGCAATGCGTATGGTCGAAGGTACAGCACGAAGCATGGGCTTCGAAATTGAAAAGTAAAAATGACAATGACTGTATAAAAACGTATTAATACAAACGTGGGAGGATAACCCGCTAAAACCACAAGGAGGAATTATCAATGGCTAAAAGAAGTAAAAAGTATCAGGCAGCGCTTGAAAAATTTGATGCCAATTCTTCATATTCAATTGAAGAAGCAGTTAAAATAGCTCAAGAAACAAGCACTGTAAATTTTGATGCTTCTGTTGAAGTCGCTTTCCGCCTGGGTATTGATACACGTAAAAACGACCAACAAATCCGTGGAGCGATTGTATTGCCGCACGGTACTGGTAAATCACAGCGTGTATTAGTATTTGCTAAAGGTGAAAAGCTCAAAGAAGCAGAGGAAGCAGGCGCAGATTACGCAGGAGATCAGGAATTCGTTCAGAAAATCAATGGCGGATGGTTTGATTTTGATGTAATCGTTGCAACACCTGACATGATGGGTGAAGTTGGTAAACTTGGACGCGTATTAGGTCCTAAAGGTTTAATGCCGAACCCTAAAACAGGTACAGTTACAATGGATGTTAAAAAAGCAGTGGAAGAAATCAAAGCAGGTAAAGTTGAATACCGTGCAGAGAAATCAGGTATTGTACACGTTGCAATCGGTAAAGTATCATTCGATACTGAGAAACTGGTTGAAAACTTCAATGCAATCCACGATGCTCTTGGCAAAGCGAAGCCTTCATCTGCGAAAGGCACCTACTTTAAATCTGTAGCAGTTTCATCAACGATGGGACCTGGAATTAAAGTAGACAACAACGCAGCAAGAATTGTTTAATAAAAATTAATATTGACAAGTGCAGCTGGCTGTTGTACAGTTGCACTTGTATTAAAATATTACCTAAGACAGCAGGAGTGACGTTTTATACGCCGCTTAAAAGACCATCCTGCCGAGGCAAATGAAAAGACTTGAATTGACCAATATATATTCAAGCACTTTTTGCCGTAGGTAAAAGGTGCTTTTTTTTATTGCACCAACCTATACACACAAAATTATGGAGGTGTAAGAATGTCAAACGTGATGGAATCGAAACAGCAGTTAGTAGACGATATCGCTGCTCAGTTGAAAGAATCTGTATCTACAATAGTTGTAAACTACCGTGGACTGACAGTGTCTGAAATAACTGAACTGCGTAAAAACCTCAGAGATGCCGGCGTAGAATTCAAAGTATACAAAAATACGATGACTCGCCGTGCAGCTGAAAAAGCAGAACTGACAGAGTTGAATGAATTATTAACTGGTCCAAACGCGATTGCATTTTCTAATGAAGATGTTGTTGCTCCGGCTAAAGTTCTGTACAACTTTGCTAAAGAACATGAAGCTTTGGAAATCAAAGCAGGTGTCCTTGAAGGCAAGTTCACACCGGCAGAAGATGTGAATGCAATCGCATCACTACCATCCAAAGATGGACTTGTATCTATGCTGCTATCTGTACTTCAAGCTCCGGTACGCAACTTCGCTTATGCAGTTAAAGCTGTTGGTGAAGACAAAGAAGAAGCTTAATCATAATTAAATCAAATAAAAAATGGAGGAATTTATAATGGCTAATCATGAAGAAATCATTGAAGCGATTAAAGGTATGACAGTTTTAGAATTAAACGATCTTGTAAAAGCAATTGAAGAAGAATTTGGCGTAACTGCAGCAGCACCAGTAGCAGCAGCAGGCGCAGGCGGCGGAGAAGCAGCTGCTGAAGAGAAGAGTGAATTCGACGTTGAACTTACAGATGCTGGTTCATCCAAGATCAAAGTCATCAAAGTAGTACGTGAAGCAACTGGTCTTGGACTTAAAGATGCTAAGGAACTTGTAGACGGAGCTCCTAAAGTGATCAAAGAAGGCATGGCTAAAGAAGAAGCTGAAGAACTTAAAGAGAAGTTGGAAGAAGTAGGCGCTGGCGTAGAACTTAAATAATTTTTGTGTATAGTTAATTTTTGAAGTGAGGCTCATATAAACAAATTGTTTAGATGAGCCTCACTTTTTCATTACATAAAACATCACCGGAGGTGAAATTGATGTCTCATTATTTTACAACGGACCAGTCCGCCCATGATTACAAGGAGATAGACTATACCTTTGAAAACAGTGTCTATAAGTTTAAAACGGACCGTGGTGTTTTTTCAAAAGATCAGCTGGATTACGGTACGAGAGTACTGATACGCGGTGTGTTCTCTGATAATGGGGGAGGTTCTGCCTCATTGATTGATATGGGGGCGGGTTACGGACCGATAGGCATCATACTGGGCAAGGTTTTAAACGCCCGGCCGGTGATGGTCGAAGTGAACGGGGATGCGCTCAGTCTGCTGCATGATAACGCCGCAAAGAATGATATCGATGCTGAGATTTTATCGAGGGAAGCGTATGATGGATCCGATGTGAAAGCTGAACTCTATGTTACCAATCCCCCGTTCAGAGCCGGCAAAGATGTTGTCATGGGCATTATAAAAGATGGGTTCAGCCGTCTCGTGCCGGCCGGTAGATTTTATATGGTCGTTCAAAAGAAGCAGGGTATGAAATCATATAAAGATTCGATTGAACAATTGTTTGGCAATGTTGAAGTGCTCTTGAAAGATAAGGGCTATTACGTATTAAAAGGTATAAAAAGACACGAGGGTACCGGTCAAAACACAAATTGAAAAGAAAAGCAATGACCAATTTGACTTGACAAAATACTTGTGTTATAGTTATAGAATGTAAAAATATAATGTCAGTAAGTATGCACTTTTTGTCTGCTTATTGAAATGGAGCGTATTAAATACTGTTTAATATAAATAGAAAATGGAGTTGATTTCGATTCCGTTTTCTTTTTGTCTTTAAACATTCTAGTATGCTAATGTGTATGTTTTACGTAAATTTTATTAGGGGTGAATCTGTCGATGAGTCAAGTGATTCAATATGGAAGACATGCTACACGCAGGAGCTATGCACGTATCGAAGAGCAATTGGATCTGCCTAACTTGATTGAGATTCAGACCAAGTCTTATGAGTGGTTTTTACAGACGGGTCTGATTGAAATGTTCAAGGATATTTCACCGGTGGAAGATTTTACCGGAAATATGTCATTAGAGTTCGTAGATTATAAACTTGGTGAACCAAAATACGATGAAGATGAGGCAAAGAACCACGATGCTACTTATTCTGCGCCATTACGCGTGAAAGTCCGCCTGGTCATTAAAGAGACTGGTGAAGTGAAAGAGCAAGAAGTGTTTATGGGTGACTTCCCATTGATGACAGACACTGGTACTTTCATTATTAATGGAGCTGAACGTGTCATTGTATCTCAGCTCGTACGTAGCCCATCTGTATATTACTCGGAGAAATATGATAAGAATGGTAAGTTGAGCTATGGTGCGACGGTCATACCGAACCGCGGTGCCTGGTTAGAGTATGAAACTGACGCCAAAGACGTTGTCTACGTCCGTATTGACCGCACTCGTAAACTTCCGATCACAGTGCTTGTCCGTGCACTTGGATTCTCAACTGACCAGGAAATCATCAATCTTCTTGGTGATAATGAATATATACGCAACACATTAGACAAAGATACTACAGAAACAGTGGATCAGGCATTGCTTGAAATCTATGAACGCCTGCGTCCGGGTGAACCGCCGACGGTGGAAAACGCCAAAAATCTGCTGTATACAAGATTTTTCGATCCGAAACGTTATGATCTGGCAAACGTCGGACGATACAAAATGAATAAAAAGCTCCATCTTAAAAACAGATTATTCAACCAGGTACTGGCTGAACCGATCGTTGATAAAGAAACGGGCGAAATCGTAGCTGAAAAGGGTGCGACAATCGACCGCAGAACGCTGGATGCTATTACAGATGCACTTGAGTCGACAGCGAACCTGGAGACATATGACCTGGAACAGGGCGCTCTTGATGAGCCTGTTGAAGTGCAGTCAATCAGTGTTGAAGCACCTGACTTTGAAGAAGGGACGACGACAATCATCGGGAACGCATTCCCTGATGCTGAAGTGAAATCAATCACGCCGTCAGACATCATTTCTTCAATCAGTTATTTCTTCAACCTGCTTCATGGTGTCGGCTATACAGATGATATCGACCACCTGGGCAACCGACGTCTGCGTTCAGTCGGTGAATTGCTGCAAAACCAGTTCAGAATCGGTGTTTCACGTATGGAACGTGTCATCCGTGAACGTATGTCAATTCAGGATGCAGAGTCGATCACTCCGCAGCAGCTGATCAACATCCGTCCGGTAATTGCCTCTATAAAAGAGTTCTTTGGAAGCTCGCAGTTATCACAGTTCATGGACCAGACTAACCCATTGGCCGAGCTGACGCATAAGCGTCGTCTGTCAGCGCTTGGACCCGGCGGTCTGACGCGTGAACGTGCCGGCTTTGAAGTGCGTGACGTTCACTATTCACACTATGGACGTATGTGTCCGATTGAAACACCTGAGGGGCCGAACATCGGTCTGATCAACACTTTATCAAGCTATGCGCGTGTCAACGAGTTTGGTTTTATAGAAACGCCGTATAGAAGAGTGGATCATGAAACAAACCGTGTCACAGATCAGATAGACTATCTGACAGCTGATGAAGAGGACAACTATGTTGTGGCACAGGCCAACTCTATACTTGATGAGAACAACCGTTTCCAGAACGATGAGATTTTCTGTCGTTTCCGCGGTAACAACACGCAGATGCCGAGAGAGCGCATGGATTACATGGACGTATCACCAAAGCAGGTAGTATCGGCAGCGACTGCATGTATACCGTTCCTGGAAAACGATGACTCGAACCGTGCACTGATGGGTGCGAACATGCAGCGTCAGGCAGTACCTCTTCTTATACCTGAATCACCTTATATCGGTACAGGTATGGAGCACGTATCTGCCCGTGATTCAGGTGCAGCAGTAGTATCCAAATATAAAGGCAGAGTTTCTCATGTTGAAGCGAAAGCCATCCATGTATACCGTATTGAAGAGAAGAACGGCAAAGAAGTGGAAACAGAGAAAGACATTTACAATCTGACTAAATTCACACGTTCAAACTCAGGTACATGCTATAACCAGAAGCCGATCGTTTCCGTAGGAGACGTTGTTTCCAAAGGTGAAATTCTGGCTGACGGCCCATCCATGGATAACGGGGAAATGGCACTCGGCCGCAACCTTGTTGTCGGCTTTATGACATGGGACGGCTATAACTATGAAGATGCTGTAATCATGAGTGAAAGACTTGTAAAAGATGATGTCTACACTTCAATCCATATCGAAGAATATGAATCCGAATCCCGTGATACTAAACTTGGACCGGAAGAAATCACACGTGATATCCCCAATGTTTCAGACAACGCCCTGAAAAAACTGGATGACCGCGGCATTGTCTATATAGGTGCAGAAGTGACCGACGGCGACATTCTTGTAGGGAAAGTGACACCTAAAGGTGTGACGGAACTGACTGCTGAAGAACGTCTGCTGCATGCCATATTCGGTGAAAAAGCGCGTGAAGTGCGAGATACTTCACTTCGTGTGCCGCATGGTGCCGGAGGTATCGTTCTGGATGTCAAAGTGTTCAACCGTGAAGACGGCGATGAGCTGTCCCCTGGTGTAAACCAGCTTGTAAGAGTTTATATCGTACAGAAGAGAAAGATTAACGTCGGTGATAAGATGGTGGGACGTCATGGTAACAAAGGTGTTATCTCACGTATTCTGCCGGAGGAAGACATGCCTTACCTGCCGGACGGCACACCTATCGATCTTATGCTTAACCCGCTTGGCGTACCTTCACGTATGAACATCGGACAAGTGCTCGAGCTTCACCTCGGCATGGCTGCCCGCGAGATGGGCATCAAGATGGCATCACCTGTTTTCGATGGCGCGAACGAAGATGACGTGTGGGGTACAATGGAAGAAGCCGGACTTGCACGTGACGGTAAGACAGTATTGTATGACGGCCGTACCGGAGAGCCGTTTGAAAACAGAATTTCTGTTGGTGTAATGTACGTGCTTAAACTCGCTCACATGGTTGATGATAAGCTCCATGCGAGAAGTACAGGACCTTATTCACTTGTTACTCAGCAGCCGCTTGGCGGTAAAGCCCAGTTTGGCGGTCAGCGTTTCGGTGAGATGGAAGTATGGGCGCTTGAAGCTTACGGTGCTGCATACACATTGCAGGAAATACTGACGGTCAAATCAGATGATACAGTCGGACGGGTGAAAACTTACGAATCGATTGTGAAAGGCGAAAACGTGCCAAAACCAGGTGTCCCTGAGTCATTCAGAGTATTGATGAAAGAGCTTCAGAGCTTAGGATTAAATGTCAAGATCATGGATAATGAAGACAATGAAGTCGATATGCATGACATGGAAGACGAGGACAATTCGAATCAACTGAATGTCAGCGATAAAAAACAAGTTGAAACTGAGAATGTCACTGAGTGATGTACTGAGCTTGATTAAACTTTTAGGGAGGAAAGCTCATTGATAGATGTCAATAGATTTCAATATATGAAAATCGGTCTTGCTTCATCGGAAAAGATCCGTTCGTGGTCTTTCGGAGAAGTCAAGAAACCTGAAACAATTAACTATAGAACTTTGAAACCAGAGCGTGATGGATTATTCTGCGAGAAAATTTTCGGTCCGACTAAGGACTGGGAATGCAGTTGTGGAAAGTATAAACGTGTACGTTACAAAGGTATGGTCTGTGACCGCTGTGGTGTAGAGGTTACACGCGCAAAAGTACGCCGTGAGAGAATGGGGCACATTGAACTTGCTGCCCCTGTATCACATATCTGGTATTTCAAAGGCATCCCATCAAGAATGGGGCTTCTGCTGGATATGTCGCCGCGTTCTTTGGAAGAAATCATTTATTTCGCATCTTATGCAGTCATCAAACCGGGATCAACCGGTTTGGAACCCAAGCAGCTTTTATCCGAAAGGGAATATCGTGAGTATTATGAGAAGCACGGCAATACTTTCACTGCAAAAATGGGTGCGGAAGCAATCAAGGAACTGCTTCAGAATGTTGACCTTGAAGAAGAATTGTCACAACTGAGAAAGGAACTTGAATCTGCGACGGGTCAAAGATTGACGCGTGCGATCAAGCGGCTGGAAGTTGTGGAATCTTTCCGTAACTCAGGAAATAACCCTGAGTGGATGATTTTAGATGTCCTTCCTATCATTCCGCCGGAAATCCGTCCGATGGTACAGCTGGATGGCGGACGTTTTGCAACGAGTGATTTGAACGACCTATACCGTCGTGTAATTAACCGTAACAACCGTCTGAAACGCCTGCTGGACCTGGGTGCTCCAGGAATCATCGTACAGAACGAGAAACGCATGCTGCAGGAATCCGTCGATGCTTTAATCGACAATGGCCGACGCGGCCGCCCGGTCACAGGGCCGGGCAACCGTCCGTTAAAATCGTTGTCTCATATGTTGAAAGGTAAGCAGGGACGTTTCCGTCAAAACTTACTTGGTAAACGTGTAGACTACTCGGGCCGTTCAGTTATCGTCGTCGGACCAAACTTGAAGATGTACCAGTGCGGTCTGCCAAAAGAAATGGCGCTTGAACTGTTCAAGCCTTTCGTCATGAAAGAGCTTGTCGAGCGTGAAATGGCGACCAACATTAAAAATGCCAAAGGTAAAATAGAACGTATGGAAAGCGAAGTATGGGATGTGTTGGAAGATGTAATCAGAGAACACCCTGTACTGTTAAACCGTGCGCCTACACTGCACCGTCTGGGCATCCAGGCGTTTGAAGCTGTACTGATCGAGGGCCGGGCAATTCAACTTCACCCGCTTGTGACGACTGCTTATAACGCTGACTTTGACGGTGACCAGATGGCTGTTCACGTACCGCTTTCCAAAGAAGCGCAGGCAGAGGCGAGAATGCTGATGCTTTCAGCTCAGAACATTCTGAACCCGAAAGACGGCAAGCCGGTTGTTACACCGTCACAGGATATGGTTCTGGGTAACTACTATTTAACACTTGAACGCGAGAATGATAAGCGTGAAGGTCATATTTTCAAAGATGCGAATGAAGTCATCATGGCCTACACCAACGGCTATGTTGGTCTTCATACAAGAATCGGTGTCCATGCAGGTTCATTGGAGGTTGAAAAAGTATCTGAAGAAAACCGCGGCAAAGTAATGCTGACAACGGTCGGGAAGATTATTTTCAATGAAATCATGCCACCGTCATTCCCGTATATAAACGAACCGACAAGAACCAACCTTGAAAATAAAACACCTGATGAATACTTCGTACAAGTTGGAAAATTGGGTGAAGGCGGCCTGAAAGAATACTATAAGGACAGACCACTTGTCGATCCATTCGATAAGGGCTACCTGGGCCAGATCATTGCTGAAATCTTCAACAAGTTCCACATTACCGAAACGTCTGTAATGCTGGACCTGATGAAAGATCTGGGCTTCAAGTATTCTTCCAGAGCGGGTATTACGGTCGGTGTATCCGATATCGTGGTACTGCCGGACAAACAGCAGATCATTGATGAGACAGAGGATAAAGTTGAAAAAGTGCAGAAGCAGTTCTCACGTGGTCTGATCACAGAGAATGAACGTTACGGCACAGTCATTGAACTGTGGACAAAAGCAAAAGATGTCATCCAGGAAAAACTGATGAATTCATTGGACAGATTGAACCCGATCTTTATGATGAGCGACTCAGGTGCCCGTGGTAACGCATCAAACTTCACGCAGCTTGCAGGTATGCGTGGTCTGATGGCGAACCCGTCCGGCCAGATCATCGAACTTCCGATCACATCAAGCTTCCGTGAAGGTCTGACAGTACTCGAGTACTTCATTTCCACACACGGTGCACGTAAAGGACTTGCGGATACAGCTCTGAAAACAGCTGACTCAGGTTACCTGACACGTCGTCTCGTTGACGTCGCACAAGATGTGATTGTTCGTGAAAAAGACTGTGGTACTGATAAGGGACTGTTGGTTTCAGCACTTACAGAAGGTTCAGAACTGATTGAACCGCTGATCGACCGTCTCGAAGGCCGTTACGCCAAAGAAACAATCAGAAATCCTGAAACTAAAGAAATTATTGTACGTTCGAATGACCTGATCACCGTAGAAAAATCCAAAGAAATCGTGAACAGCGGCATTGAAGAAGTGTATATCCGTTCGGCATTCACTTGTAATACGCGTCACGGCGTATGTGAACGCTGCTATGGTAAAAACCTTGCGACCGGTGAAAAAGTTGAAGTCGGCGAAGCGGTTGGTACAATCGCAGCCCAGTCCATCGGTGAGCCGGGTACACAGCTTACGATGCGTACATTCCATACGGGCGGGGTAGCCGGAAGTGATATCACTCAAGGTCTGCCGCGTATCCAGGAGTTATTTGAAGCACGTAACCCTAAAGGTCAGGCCGTCATTACTGAAATCGGCGGCGAAGTGACGGATATTGAAGTTGTTAAAGATCGCCAGCAGGAAATTAAAGTCAAAGGCGAACAGGAAACAAGAACATACACCGCACTTGGCGCAGCAAGGCTGAAAGTTGAAATCGGTGATACAGTCGCTCCGGGTGATTCGCTGAGCGAAGGTTCAATCGAACCGAAAGAATTGCTGACGGTCGCCGGATTGAACAAGACGCAGGAATACTTGCTTAAAGAAGTTCAAAAAGTATACCGTATGCAAGGTGTTGAAATTGATGATAAGCACGTTGAAGTAATGGTCAGACAGATGTTACGCAAAGTGAGAATCATCGATGCCGGAGATACGACACTCCTTCCTGGCGCACTGGTTGAAGTGCACTCATTTACGGATGCGAATAAAGAAATCTTTAAGAAGAGAAAACGCCCGGCAACAGCCAAGCCTGTATTACTCGGAATCACAAAAGCATCACTGGAAACTGAAAGCTTCCTGTCAGCGGCGAGTTTCCAGGAGACAACAAGAGTGCTTACAGATGCAGCGATTAAAGGTAAACGCGATGAGCTGCTCGGACTTAAAGAGAACGTCATCATTGGTAAACTGATACCTGCAGGTACAGGAATGCCGAGATACCGTGATGTTGAAGTTGATGCAGAATTACCTGAAACAGCTGAGAAAGAACCAGTGACAGAAGAATAATATAAATTTGGAAGTGTCCCGCCGAAGTTATACAGCGGGACACTTTTCGCATGAAGAAGTCAATAGATGAAATGATTGCATACAGGGGATAGGGTCTTTATTTCAAAAGGCGCTTCTCCTGCATATTTTATGCTTTAACCCTTGTACCATGCGGCTAATCTTGTTATCATTACTACTTGAGGCAATTAAGGGATTAATGCTCAAAAATACTTGACAATGGCATTTTCAAAGTGCTATTATTGTTAAGGTTACTCTATAATGGGTAATTTACCTCTTAGAGAGCAATTTAGATGCGAAATTGTAAGAATTTATTCTTACAGATTTTTTATAATCTAAAAATGAACCACCTGGATGTGTGGTATTACAAAATCTTGATAAAGGGAGGAGGACTATTTAAAATGCCAACTATTAATCAGTTAGTCAGAAAGCCGCGTAAGTCTAAGAGCCAAAGTACAGACTCACCAGCACTGAACAGAGGTTTCAACAGTCTAAAAAAGCGCGTGACGAAAGAATCAGCGCCTCATAAGCGTGGTGTTTGTACTCGTGTAGGTACAATGACACCGAAGAAGCCGAACTCGGCGCTTCGTAAATATGCTCGTGTGAGACTTTCCAACAACATCGAAGTTAACGCCTATATCCCTGGTATCGGCCATAACCTGCAGGAGCACAGTGTTGTTCTTATCCGCGGGGGACGTGTCAAAGACTTACCGGGTGTACGTTACCATGTTGTACGTGGTGCACTTGATACTTCAGGTGTTGACGGACGTATGCAGGGCCGTTCACTATATGGAGCCAAGAAACCTAAAGCTAAAAAATAATTAAAGTCACTAATTCTTTGTATATGAATTAAACTTTTGACGCATAAATGATAAAATTTGAAGGGAGGATTACAATATGCCTCGTAAAGGTCCAGTTGCAAAAAGAGATGTGTTGCCAGATCCGATTCACAACTCGAAACTAATCACGAAACTTATCAACAAAATGATGGTAGACGGAAAGCGCGGTACTTCACAAAGTATCCTATACAGTGCATTCGATCTTGTTCAGGAACGTTCAGGCAGAGATGCCATGGAGGTTTTCGATGAAGCGATTGAGAATATCATGCCTGTACTTGAAGTTAAAGCGCGCCGTGTCGGCGGTTCAAACTACCAGGTGCCTGTGGAAGTACGCCCTGAACGCCGTACGACTCTAAGTCTCCGCTGGCTTGTGAACTACGCTCGTCTGCGTGGGGAGAAAACAATGGTGGAGAGATTAGCGAACGAAATTCTTGACGCTGCAAACAACACCGGCGGTGCTGTTAAGAGACGTGAAGAAGTGCACAAAATGGCAGAAGCTAACAGAGCATTTGCTCACTACCGCTGGTAGTGTCAGTGCCTGATAGTAATAAATTTCAATCCATTTTTGGAAGGAGAAAAGAATACTCATGGCAAGACCATTCTCGTTAGAAAAAACGCGTAACATCGGTATCATGGCTCACATTGATGCTGGTAAGACTACGACGACTGAGCGTATTCTTTATTACACAGGACGTATCCACAAACTTGGTGAAACACACGAAGGTGCTTCACAGATGGACTGGATGGCGCAGGAGCAGGAACGTGGAATCACGATCACTTCCGCTGCGACAACAGCCGAGTGGGACGGTCACCGTGTAAATATCATCGATACACCTGGACACGTAGACTTCACAGTTGAAGTTGAACGTTCACTTCGTGTACTTGACAGTGCGGTTACAGTACTTGATGCACAGTCAGGTGTTGAACCACAGACAGAAACAGTATGGCGTCAGGCGACGACATACGGTGTTCCGAGACTCGTCTTCGTAAACAAAATGGACAAAGTCGGTGCCGACTTCAAATATTCCGTAGGCACTGTACAAGACCGTTTACAAGCGAACATTCACCCGATCCAGCTTCCTATCGGTGCTGAAGACAATTTCTCAGGAATCATTGATCTTGTAGAAATGAAAGCCTACAGCTACGGTAATGACTTGGGAACGGATATTGATGAAATTGATATTCCTGCAGAATATCAAGCTGAAGCTGAAGAAGCAAGAGAATCTCTTATCGAAGGTTTAGCCGACGTCAACGAAGACGTCATGGAAAAATACCTTGGCGGCGAAGAGCTTCCTGTAGAAGAACTCAAAGCAGCAATTCGTCAGGCGACTTGTGATGTTGAATTCTATCCTGCACTTTGCGGAACTGCTTTCAAAAACAAAGGTGTTCAATTATTGCTTAACGCAGTAGTCGACTACCTGCCGTCTCCATTGGACGTTAAGCCGATCGTCGGTCATAAAACGGATGATGAAGAGGAAGAATATATTGCAAAACCGGACGATAAAGAACCGTTTGCAGCATTGGCTTTTAAAGTAATGAGCGACCCTTATGTTGGTAAACTTACTTTCTTCAGAGTGTACTCAGGAACACTTGATGCTGGTTCTTACGTTCAGAACACGACAAAAGGGAAGCGTGAACGTGTTGGGCGTATCCTGCAGATGCATGCTAACTCACGTGAAGAGATTTCGACTGTCTACTCAGGCGACATCGCAGCTGCAGTCGGTCTTAAAGATACTGGTACAGGTGATACTCTTACACAGGAGAAACTTGACGTTATCCTTGAGTCCATGGACTTTCCGGAGCCGGTTATTCACTTATCAGTTGAGCCTAAATCCAAGGCCGACCAGGATAAGATGACGACAGCTCTTGTGAAACTTCAGGAAGAAGACCCGACGTTCACTGCACGTACTGACAATGAAACCGGCCAGGTTATCATCGGCGGTATGGGTGAGCTTCACCTTGATGTACTTGTTGACCGCATGAAACGTGAATTCAAAGTTGAATGTAACGTTGGTGCGCCAATGGTATCCTACCGTGAAACATTCAAGACAGCGGCTAAAGTTCAAGGTAAATTCGCACGTCAGTCTGGTGGTCGCGGACAGTTCGGTGATGTTCACATCGAGTTCACACCTAACGAACAAGGTGCAGGCTTTGAGTTCGAAGACAACATCGTCGGCGGTGCTGTTCCACGTGAATTCATTCCTTCGGTTGAAGCCGGACTCAGAGATTCATTGGAAAACGGTGTACTTGCGGGCTACCCGATGGTAGACGTCAAAGCAAGACTGTATGATGGTTCATACCACGATGTCGACTCCTCAGAGATGGCCTTCAAAGTTGCTGCATCATTGGCTCTGAAAGAAGCTGCCAAAGTGTGTGACCCGGTTATTTTAGAACCTATGATGAAGGTAGAAATCGTTATGCCTGAAGAATACATGGGTGATATCATGGGTGACGTAACGAGCCGTCGTGGACGTGTTGAAGGTATGGACGCACGCGGTAACGCACAGGTCGTCAATGCATTCGTCCCACTTTCAGAAATGTTCGGTTATGCGACAGCATTACGTTCGAACACTCAGGGCCGCGGAACTTACACTATGTCGTTTGATCATTACGAAGAAGTACCAAAATCAGTTGCTGAAGAAATCATCAAGAAAAACACTGGTGAATAATTTATAAACTTGATTTTTGTACACGAATCGTATATAAGTGATTTAGAAACAACTTGGGAAAAGGTTCATACTTTTCCCGGGCAACTATATAAAAACTAATTTCTTTAAATAAGGAGATGTATTTTAAAATGGCAAAAGAAAAATTCGACCGTTCGAAAACACATGCTAACATTGGTACAATTGGTCACGTCGACCACGGTAAAACTACTTTAACAGCTGCAATTGCAACTGTACTTGCTAAACATGGTGACACTACAGCTCAGTCATACGCTGAGATTGACAACGCACCAGAAGAAAAAGAGCGTGGTATCACAATCAACACGTCTCACATCGAGTACGAAACTGATACTCGTCACTATGCACACGTTGACTGCCCAGGTCACGCTGACTATGTTAAGAACATGATCACTGGTGCGGCACAAATGGACGGAGCTATCCTTGTTGTATCTGCAGCAGACGGCCCAATGCCACAAACTCGTGAGCACATCCTGCTTTCACGTAACGTTGGTGTTCCAGCACTAGTTGTATTCCTTAACAAAGTTGACCAGGTTGACGACGAAGAGCTTCTTGAACTAGTAGAAATGGAAGTTCGTGAACTTCTTTCTGAATACGACTTCCCTGGTGACGACATTCCAGTTATTGCCGGTTCTGCACTTAAAGCTCTTGAAGGCGATGCAGATATGGAACAAAGAATTCTTGATCTTATGCAGGCTGTAGATGACTTCATCCCTACTCCAGAGCGTGACTCTGACAAGCCATTCATGATGCCGGTTGAGGACGTATTCACAATCACTGGCCGTGGTACTGTTGCAACAGGCCGTGTTGACCGTGGTCAAATCAAAGTTGGTGACGAAGTTGAAATCATCGGACTTGCTGAAGAATCAAGCAAAACAACAATTACTGGTGTAGAAATGTTCCGTAAGCTTCTTGACTATGCTGAAGCTGGCGACAACATCGGTGCATTGCTCCGTGGTATTTCCCGTGATGATATCCAGCGTGGACAAGTACTTGCAGCACCAGGTTCAATCACACCACACACACACTTCAAAGCTGAAGTTTATGTTCTTTCAAAAGAAGAGGGTGGACGTCATACTCCATTCTTCACTAACTACCGCCCACAGTTCTACTTCCGTACTACGGACGTAACTGGCGTAGTAAACCTTCCTGAAGGAACTGAAATGGTTATGCCTGGAGACAACGTTGAAATTGATGTTGAACTGATTTCTCCAATCGCGATTGAAGACGGAACTCGTTTCTCAATCCGTGAAGGTGGACGTACAGTAGGTTCAGGCGTTGTTACTGAAATCAAAAAATAATCTCTGATTATATATTTGAAGCACAAAATCTCTTTGGGATTTTGTGCTTTTTTAATTTTTATAAATGATTTATATGACGTATACTGTTTATAAATGAAGTGCCTTTAATATACGGGAGGTATATGACAGTGGATTTACTTATCATTGAAGACGATGAAGTGCTGCTCGATGAATTGACCGCCCGCTTTGAAGAGTGGGATTTGGGTGCATATGGGGTGAATGATTTTTCAGATGTGATGAGCGACTTCATAAAGATAGAGCCGTCGCTTGTCATCATAGATATCACACTCCCCAAATATGACGGTTTTCACTGGTGCCGAATGATCAGGAATATTTCCAGGGTACCGATAATATTTTTATCTTCGAGGGACCACCCTACTGATATGGTCATGAGCATGCAGATGGGGGCCGACGATTATGTGCAGAAGCCCTTTAATTTTGAAGTGCTGAATGCCAAGGTGCAGGCACTGCTCAGACGTACATATGAATACCAGAATAAAGCACTCGATGTATTCAAGTTCAGAAATGCGGTATTCGATTTCAAAAAGCTGATGATCACATCGGATGAGGATACAGTTGAACTGACAAAAAATGAGTCGTATATTCTGTCCATCCTGTCGCAGAGTGCAGGCGAGACGGTATCGAGGACGGAAATCATAGAAGCGCTGTGGGATGACTCGAAATTTATCAGTGATAATACTTTGACCGTCAATGTCAACCGTCTGCGAAAAAAACTGGAAAACATCGGTCTCTCAGAAGCGATCCATACCAAGACAGGAATCGGTTATATTTTAAAGGAGTAGTGTACGATGTACTGGAAAGAAAACGCGCCGGTGCTCATATTATTCCTTCTCTTCAATAGTTCGATATTATTGATAGGCTTACTGGATAATGGAATACCGAATATATCTGTTATCTATATATTCACCGTCAACTTTATAATTTTGATAATCTATATTGTCTGGGATTATGTAAGAAAACGAAAGTTCTACATTGAATTTGAAAATCTCGGGACGCTGAATGATATGGTGGGCATGAGTAAAGGGAATACAGCAGTACAAAATAGAATTTATGAAAAGATGGATGATTTGCGGGTAATCCATCAGAGGCAGCTGGACAAGGAATCGTCCAGGACAAAAGAAAATCTGGATGAACTCACGCGGTTCATCCATGATATGAAAATGCCGATGACGACAATGAAACTGATGATTGATGACCTGCCGGAAACAGAAGGAAATAAGCTGTTGGCAGAATGGACACGTCTGAATGGCATGCTGAACGAAGTACTGTATTTAAAAAGGCTCCCGGATATAAAAAATGATCTGTACATAGAACCTATTGATTTGAATATTTTATTGAACAGCTCGATCAGGAAGTTACGGGAGATATGCATACGAAAACGTATAGGTTTTGATATAGACCTTAAAGAAAATATCGTGTATACAGATATGAAATGGTGCCAGTTCATCATCGATCAGCTGATCACCAATAGTGTGAAATATTCTGAGGAAAATGATATTGTCATCCGCAGCAGTATGACGGACGGGTTTGTAAAACTTACGGTTACAGATTATGGCAGAGGCATCGAGAAGCGTGATCTGGAAAGAATCTTTGAAGCGGGCTTTACATCGACGGGAGACCATCATGATGAACAGTCGACAGGTATGGGACTTTATATAGCAAAAAATGTCGCAGAGTCATTGAATATAAGGCTTACTGCAGAATCTGTCTACGGGGAATATACGACCATGACACTCGAGTTCAATAAAGAAAATCAGTTCACCCATATTACTGCAAAGTGACAAAAATGTCACTTTGCAGTGTTTTTTGTTCGCCAAATCAAACGATGCGGTTATATTTTCAGAGTACAATATATTTATAAGAGAAATACAGGAGGATTAATAATGACATTATTGGAAGCGAAAAATATAAAGAAAAGTTTTGGCAATAAGTTCAACCGCACAGATGTTCTGAAAGGTATAGATATCAATTTGAACAGAGGTGAATTCGTCTCAATAATGGGGGCGTCGGGTTCCGGCAAAACGACACTGCTCAATGTCCTGAGTTCAATAGACCGTGTGACGAGCGGGCAAATTTATATAGACGGTACTGATTTCACATCATTAAAAGATAAAAAGCTCGCTGATTTCAGAAAAAATGATCTCGGTTTTATTTTCCAGGATTATAACCTGCTGGACACTTTAACCGTCAGGGAAAATATTATGCTGCCGCTTGCAATCAGAAATATGACGAAGAATGAAGCAGCCGGCCATTTTGAAAAGGTGGCGGGGGAGCTGGGTATTTCGGAGCTTGCGAATAAATACCCGGGCCAGGTTTCAGGGGGGCAGGCCCAGCGTACGAGTGCCGCCCGTGCATTCATACATCAGCCGAAAATCATATTTGCGGATGAGCCCACCGGTGCACTTGATTCCAAATCGGCGAGTGACCTGCTGAAGAAACTCCAGCAGCTGAATAGTACACTTGAAACGAGTATTTTGATGGTGACGCATGACGCCACCGCATCGAGCTTTTCGCACCGTGTCATATTTTTAAAGGACGGCCAGGTCTATACTTCATTGACACGCGGAGACATGACTCAGGAAAGTTACTATCAGGAAATTCTGGATACACAGCGTGTGCTGGGTGGTGTAGTCGAAGATGCTGAATAGTCTGATCATCAAAAACTTTTTAAGAAACATAAAAAATTACGCATTGTATATTTTTGCCCTTATATTCAGTGTCTCCCTGTTTTTTTCACTATTACTGCTTACTCTGGATGAAAATGTATCTGATGAAATAACCGGCAATTCGGGATTATCCTCTCTCTTTTCGGTAGGGGCAATTGTCATGGTCGTCATCATCAGCCTGTTCGTGATGTTTGCGAATATGATTTTCATCAAAAGACGTCACAGGGAAATCGCCCTGTATCAGTTGATCGGCATGAGCAGACGCAAAGTATTCGGAGTGCTGGCACTCGAGAACTTCATCATATATTTCGGCAGTCTGGTGGGCGGTATTGCACTGGGCTTCCTTATTTCAAGGCTGCTTATGATGGCCCTTTTAAAAATAATGAGGGTGGATATGCTGGTCAGCATGAGCTTTTCATTTACAGCAGTATGGATTACTGCGCTTGTCTTCATCGTGGTATTTATCATTCTGATGATACAGAATTATGTATTTCTGAGAAATGCATCGCTGATCAGACTGCTCAATCTGAACAAGACATCTGAATCAGTCGGTAAACCGGTCGGTATCGGTACAATCATAATGGGAATCATCGGTCTCGCCATGATCGGATATGGCTACTACATGTCCTCCAACCTCTTTGAAAGTGCGATGGATAACCCTGTCATGCTGCCGGTCAATATGATGCTTATTTTATTTTTGACGATTGCGGGCACTTATATCACATTCAAATATTCCGTCACGTTCCTTTTGAATCTTGTCCGCCGGAGTAAGAACGGGCATGTCAATGTGAATGACGTCCTGTCGGTCACGAGTGTGATGTTCAAGATGCGTTCCAACGCATTTTTACTTACCGTCATCACGGTCATTACCGCCATCAGCATCACAGCCATGTCGCTCAGCTATATCAGTTATTATTCGACTGAAAAGATGCTGGACAGTACCGATCCTTATGATTACATCGTATATTCTGAAGAGGATCTGGATTTTTATGATGAACTGCTGAATGATGAAGGTGTTGCAATTGAGCGTATTGAGAAATCATTCATTCATTTTCCGATAGCGCCAAAAGAAGATGATGAAGACCCTGGAGATGCCGAAGAGCCTCTGAACTACAGTCTTGTAGTGGCATCAGACAATGAGTTTGAAGGGTTCGATGTCAATGAAAATGAAACGCATGTAACAGGTGACCTGGCTATTCTCGATCTATTCATGAATTTCGAAAAAGGTGACCAGGTGACCTTCACCGGAGATGATGATTTCAGGAGGACTGTGGAAGTGACAGCTATTGATGATGGCGCAATACTGCCTTCCCACGTAAGCTTCGGACTTCCGACAGTCATTGTTGATGAAACGGTCTACCGGCAGCTGATGGAAAATCAGCATGAGTCGGAAACGATGTCAGATGCGCCGACCAATCTGTATGCTTTTAACATTCCAGGTGGTGACTCAGATGAAATTTATGAAATGATGGATGATGAATCGAATCCCGCTTTCGAGTCCAGACTGCAGTCTTACAATGAAGCGGTCCAGATGACGGGAATGCTGACATTCATCATAGGATTTCTCGGATTTGCATTTCTTCTGACATCAGGATGCATTTTGTACTTCAAACAGATTGATGAGTGTGAAAATGAGAAGGGCAGCTACAGCGTGCTGCGTAAACTGGGATTCAGTGAAGGCGAAATATTACGCGGTCTCGGATTGAAAATGCTGATTACATTCGGCATACCGCTGATCATCGGATTGCTGCATACGTATTTTGCAGTCCAGTCAGGATGGTTCATATTCGGCATTGAAATGTGGACACCGATGTTAATCGTGGTAGGGGCGTATACCGTACTATACTCGATCTTTGCGTTGATATCCCTTGGATATTATAAAAAAGTGGTGAAGGCGAGCATATAGAAGCAATTTATATAAACCTATAATGCTTCCAGGGTGGTTTCGCTGTAATATTTGAAGAATAGATGAAAAAGGTCAAAATCCCATCTGGATTTTGACCTTTTCGTCTTTGCTGCTTACTTGAACTTTAAACTTCCCTGAACCCTGTTATTAGTCTCAAATATGACTCGACGCCGGCTTTCAGTCCTTCTTCATCGATGTTGAATTTCGGATGATGGTGCGGATAGTCTGTTCCGAGTGTTTCATTTTTCGTGCCGATATTGTAGAAGGCACCTGGTATTTTCTCCAGGTAATAGGCGAAGTCTTCGCCGCCCATTGATGTTTCGACTTCTTCAACACTTGTAATGAAGTCCGTATCGCCGCTTGTCGTTTCCTGTAACAGATCAACATGTTCATCTGTATTGAGCACTGCCGGATATCCTTTGACGTAGTCGAGTTCACATTTTAAATTGAAGCTGTCTTCGATGCCTTTTCTAATGCCTTCCATACGTGTCATGACCTGTTCCTGCACACTTTTTTCGAATGTGCGGACAGTGCCTCTCACTTCAGATTTGGTCGGTATGACATTAAATGCACTGCCTGCGTTGAACATGGATGTGGTGACGACTGCTGACTTTAACGGGTCTATGGTTCTTGAGACGATGGTCTGCAGCTGCTGCACGAGTGAGGCGGATGCCACAACCGGGTCGATCGCCTCATGCGGTTCGGCACCATGTCCGCCTCTGCCGATGATGTTGAATGTAAATGCATCGGCGCTCGCATGTTTATATCCGTATGAATAGCCGAGGGTGCCTACAGTATATTGGCTTGAAACATGAATGCCGTAAATGTAGTCGACGTCCTCAAGCACGCCGGCTTCCACCATGCTTTTGGCACCGCCGGGCAGCTGTTCTTCAGCGTGCTGGAATATGAATACGACATTTACAGGAAGGTCTTCTTTATGTGCACATAGTATTTTAGCGGTTGTTATGAGCATTGCCGTGTGGGAATCGTGTCCGCATGCATGCATGACGCCCTCAAACTCTGATTTATAATCGACGTCGTTTTCCTCCTGAATGGGCAGTGCATCGAAATCCGCGCGCAGTGCGACGGTTTTGTAATTATCATTGACCTGCAGCCTCGCACTTAGACCGTTTCCGCCGACGTCTCTTTTTATGTCGAGTGGGAGGTTTTTTATCTGATCGTATATATAGATTTTCGTCTTCTCTTCCTGAAAGGACAGCTCGGGATATCTGTGAATATGACGGCGCACGGCTGTCATATCTTCGAATCTGGACTCTATCTCATTTTTAATATCCATCACTTTGACGCCTCCTCTTCAAAAAATATGAATACTGAATGCAGCATCACTGACAACGCATTGACCAGTCCTTTTTCATCGATGTCGAACATGCCGTGATGATGCGGATAATCTGCCCTGAAGCTTGCATTCCTCACACCTGTGTAATAAAAAGTCCCGGGAACTCTCTGAAGGTAGTAGGAGAAGTCTTCTCCCCCGAGATCCGGCTCAAGTGACTGGACATCGTTTACCGTTGAAACTTCATCTGATGCCTGGATGACGATGTCGGTTTTTTGTTCATCGTTGACGACAGGCGGATAGCCTTTCATGTAATCCAGATCATATGAGATGCCTGTGATCGTGACCAGACCTTCCAGACATTTTTTCAGTTCTTTGATCATGACATCCTGCGTTTCCTTGTTGAAAGTACGGATGGTGCCGCCGACTTCGACCTCGTCGGGAATGACGTTATGCTGGTGTCCGCCGTTGAACATCGTAATGGACAGCACAACCGGCTCCATCGGAGAGGATTTCCTTGTAACCGCGTACTGCATCTGGTTGCAGAATGAAATCGCGGCAGCAAGGGGATCAATCGCACCGTCCGGTTTTGATGCATGTCCGCCGCGGCCTTTTATATTGACCGTGAAATCATCCGGCATGCCGGTCGCGGTCCCTTTTTTATAGCCGATTGTACCGATATCAAGGCTTGTGGACACATGCTGGCCGAATATCGCGTCGACTCCGTCCAGGCACCCGTCGGCGATCATCTGGATTGCACCGCCCGGATCGACTTCTTCGGCATGCTGGAATATGAATACGACATTTCCGTTAAGAGCGTTTTTATTTTCACTTAAAATGCGTGCAGCCGTCATGATGACCGAGGTGTGGGCATCATGTCCGCATGCATGCATCACTCCAGGGACTACAGAGCGGTATGGCACGTCTTTCTGGTCGTGGATGGGCAAAGCGTCGAAATCGGCACGGAGAGCCACTGTGGGCAGATTTTCATCGATTATGAGCTTGCCGACAACGCCGCGACCGCCGACGCCTTCCTGCACATCGAGTCCGAGGTCACGCAGATAGTCTGCGATATACGCCGGTGTGTGCACTTCCTTGAAGGACAGTTCAGGATTCATGTGAAAATGACGGCGGAGTTTTACGAGTTCATTGAAATTATCATTTGCAAATTTTTCTATATCTTTCAATTCCATTTGATCACCTGCTCAAGCTCAAGTATTTTCATGAACATGGATAAGCCGCTCACCATGGCATCTTCATCCAGGTCAAACATCGAATGGTGATGGACATAATTTGAGTTCTTATCGCTGTTACCGGAGCCTGTAAAGAAGAATGCGCCGGGCTTTTCTAAAATGTAGTAACTGAAATCTTCACCGATCATCAGCGGTTTTGCGGTTTCGAACGGCAGCCCCAGATCTTCAGCCGCCTGTTCGATGACTTCGGCCTCAGCATCATGGTTGATGACTGCAGGATAACCGTAATTATAATAAAGATCGCCTTCAGCGCCGCGTTTTTTCGCTGTAAGCGCCACTTCATTCTGGAATATTTCATAAATCCTGTCTTTGATTTCAGGTTTGAAAGTACGCACGGTCCCTACAATTTCTGCAGTATCCGGTATGACATTGAATGCTGACCCTGCACTGACCTTGCCGAACGTCACCACTGCATTGTCCATGGGCGACACTTGTCTTGAAACGACACTCTGCAGGTTTGTAATGACTTCTGCTGCAATCAGTACAGGGTCTACAGCATTGTGAGGATGTGCCGCATGTCCGCCTTGACCTTTAATGGTAATGACAAAATAATCCGGGCTCGCAATAATCGGACCGGGTTTTGCCTTGATGGTGTGTGTCGGATACTGGCTCCAGTAGTGCTGACCGTATACTTTATCGACACCTTCCAGCACATTATCCTCAACCATCGACACAGCGCCGCCGGGCTGGACTTCTTCGGCAAACTGGAAGATGAAGGACACTGCCCCTTCCAATCTGCCGGACTTCTGCTGTTCACTCAAAATATCCACCAGGGCGAATAAAGTGCTCGTATGGCCGTCATGTCCGCAGGCGTGCATGACACCGTCGACAGTGGATTTATACGGCACATCTTTGTCATCCTGAATCGGGAGTGCATCAAAATCAGCCCGGATCGCTATATGGGGATGGCCTTCGCCGAATGTCGCAAGCAGCCCTTTGCCGCCGACGTTCTCACGGATTTTTAAATTATCATATTGCGTTAAGTATTTTAAAATATATTTATAAGTTTCCGCTTCATGGAATGATACTTCCGGATGCATATGCATATACCTTCTATGCTCGATCATTTTAGGAAGGAAGGATTCAGCCAGATTATTAATAGTCATATACTAACCTCCATTTAGGTAATAGTTTATTATAACAAAAATTTTTAATTTTTTAAACTATTTGCTATAGAATGAATACTTCAACTACTTGTATTATACCAGTTTTCATTAAAAGTAAGCGCTTAATTATGATAGAATTGATGTGAGAGGAGAGAGGTAAATGTCTAAAATTTTAAACGATTACTTATCGGCCAACCTTAAGGAATTGAAGGATAATGGATTATATAACGAAATCAATGTCGTAAAGGGTGCAAACGGCCCGAAGATCAATATTGATGATAAAGAACTGATCAATTTGTCTTCCAATAACTACCTGGGACTGGCAACGGATGAAACATTGAAGAAAGCAGCGAAAGAAACAATCGATACACACGGTGTCGGTGCGGGCGCGGTCAGAACCATCAACGGAACGCTCGATGTCCATGTTGAATTGGAAGAAACGCTCGCAAAATTCAAAGGGACTGAAGCAGCGGTCGCATTCCAGTCCGGCTTCAACTGTAATATGGCAGCGATACAGGCAGTGATGAACAAGGAAGATGCGATTCTTTCCGACGAACTGAACCATGCTTCCATCATCGATGGGTGCCGGCTGTCGCGTGCAAAAATCATCCGCGTCAATCATTCGGATATGGATGACTTGAGACAGAAAGCGAAAGAAGCGGTGGAATCCGGAAAATATAAAAAAGTGATGTATATCACCGACGGTGTGTTCTCAATGGACGGCGATGTTGCGAAACTGCCTGAAATTGTTGAAATCGCCAAAGAATTCGACCTGATCACCTATGTCGATGATGCCCACGGTTCAGGCGTAATGGGCAAAGGCGCAGGTACGGTAAAGCACTTCGGACTTGAGAAAGATGTGGATATCCAGATGGGCACACTGTCCAAAGCAATCGGCGTAGTCGGCGGTTATGTGGCAGGTACACAGGAACTCATCGATTACCTGAAAGTGGCGGCGCGTCCGTTCCTGTTCTCGACTTCATTGACACCGGGGGATACGAAAGCGATCAATGAGGCGGTCAAAATGCTGATGTCTTCAACTGAACTGCACGATCAGCTGTGGGACAACGGCGATTATTTGAAGAACGGATTAAAAGCGCTTGGCTTTGATATCGGCAACTCGGAAACACCGATCACGCCCTGCATCATCGGAGATGAGAAGACGACTCAGGAATTCTCAAAACGTCTGATGGAAGAGGGCGTCTACGCAAAATCGATCGTTTTCCCTACAGTGCCTAGAGGCACAGGCCGTGTCCGTAATATGCCGATGGCATCACACACAAAAGAGATGCTGGATGAAGCACTTAAAATCTATGAAAAGGTCGGAAAAGAACTAAAGGTTATTTCCTGAAGGGGTTTATTATGAAAAGAATTTTAATAACAGGGGCGCTAGGACAGATTGGAACGGAGCTGACAGTGAGGTTAAGGGAGATTTATGGTGAGGAGAATGTTCTGCCGACAGATATCAACGAACCGGCAGAAGGGCCGTTAAGAGGCAAACCATTTAAGATACTGGATGTAAGAAGGTATAATGAAATGGCAGAACTGGCTGATGAATTCGAACCTGATACCCTAATGCATATGGCGGCACTGCTCAGTGCAACGTGTGAAGAAAAGCCGATGATCGCATGGGATATCAATATGGGCGGACTGGTCAATGCCCTGGAAGTTGCGAGAAAGGGAAAAATGAAATTCTTCACACCGAGTTCCATCGGGGCCTTCGGTCCGTCCACACCTAAAAAAGATACACCGCAGACGACGATTCAGCGGCCGACTTCCATGTACGGGGTGAATAAAGTCTCCGGAGAGCTGTTATGCGACTACTATCACTCGAAGTTCGGCGTGGATACGCGCGGGGTACGGTTTCCCGGGCTGATTTCCCACATCAAGGAACCGGGCGGCGGTACGACGGACTATGCTGTAGAAATATTTTTTGAAGCGGTGAAAAACGGCAGGTACACATCCTATATAGGACCGGGAACCTATATGGATATGATGTTCATGGATGACGCGATAGATGCCATCATTCAATTGATGGAGGCGGATGAGGACAACCTGATCGACCGCAATGCATTCAATGTCACTGCGATGAGCATAGAGCCGGAAGCCGTTGCCGATGAAATAAAAAAACATATTCCGGATTTTGAACTTTCATATAATGTGGACCCTGTGCGCCAGGGCCTTGCAGAAAGCTGGCCGGATGCCATCGATGCAAGTGCTGCTAAAGAGCAGTGGGGCTTCAATCCGAAATACGATTTAGAAAGAATGACCGTGGAAATGATCAATGCAATAAAAGAAAAATCATAAGAAGGCTTCTGCCTTCTTATTTTACTAGGAGGATAGTCATTGGAAGCGATACTGTTTGATAAGGACGGCACGTTGTTGAATTACGAAAAAGTCTGGACTCCTTTCGCAATTAAAAGTGTTGAAGCGTTTACGGAACACTTTAATATCCATTCGCAAAAAGAAAGTGTCGCCCGCGCACTCGGTTTAGTCGATAACAAGATGCAGCCAGGCTCTGTGGCAGCGAGCGGTACAAGCAGGGATATCCACGAAGCGTATGAAAATTTTGCCGAGGGCGGCGGTGAATGGGCCCAGAAATTCTATGAAGAAAACCTGGAGTTCATAGCTGAACACATGGAGCTTATCGACGGCTCCAGAGAAGTGCTTTCAACACTCAAGTCTTTAGGTTATAAAAATGTTATTGTAACAAGTGACAGCCGTAAAGGAACCGAGCTTTTCATTAAACAATTGGAACTGGCGGAGCTGATAGATGATATCGTATCCGGAGACGATACGGAGTATCAGAAGCCGGACATCCGTGTGCTGTACCCGTTTTTGAACAGGCATAACTACGCAGTTGATGATGTCGTGATGGTCGGAGATAATGATGCTGACACCCTTTTGGGCAAAGATGAAGGTCTTTATACCATCGGCGTATTGAGCGGAACTTCAAAGAAAGATGATTTAAAAGGTGCTGACATGATATTGGACAGTGTCACCGATCTGATTGAAAGTGGAGAGTTTGTACTGCATGATAAGAGAAACTGATCATGACGAATTCATGAAGGCGGCACTTGAAGAAGCGGAGAAGGCATTTGAGAAAGGTGAAGTGCCCATCGGTGCTGTAGTAGTGTATGACGGCGAAATCATCGCCCGGGCACATAATTTAAGGGAAACGGCCGGCCATCCGCTGACCCATGCGGAACTGCTCGCGATTCATCAAGCGAGTGGTCATTTTGAATCCTTCCGTTTAGAAGACTGCACTTTATATGTTACTCTGGAACCCTGTGTTATGTGTTCCGGTGCAATAATAATGAGCCGCATATCACACGTGGTCTTTGGAGCATACGACCCGAAGGGCGGAACAGTGCGCAGCCTTATGGAGCTGCTGGACGAACCAAGATTCAATCACAGACCAGGTGTGACCGCCGGAGTTCTGGAAGAGGAATGCAGTCAGCTGCTTAAAAGCTTTTTTAGGAACCTGCGGCAAAAAAAATCACAGGACAGGCAATGATAGAATTCTATTATATAAATTAAAATTAAAGGGAGTTTTATATAGCTTATGGTCAAGTTGATAGCAATAGATATGGACGGAACCCTGCTGACACCTGAACATTCAATCACCCCGAGGACCATCCTCGCGATTAACAAGGCACTTGAACAGGGCATCCAGGTTGTCATCGCCACGGGCAGAGCATTTTATGAAGCCCATGGAATTGTCAGGGAATATGATTTGAAGATTCCGTATATATGTCTGAATGGCGCCCAGATCCGTAACGAGCAGCATGAAATCGAGGAAAACTATCCGATGAACAACGATCTGATCACTGAGGTGACAGATGTATTCAAATCAGAAGATGTCTTTTATCAGATCTATACTGATAAAGCGATATATACGACGAGCATCGAAAGAGATATTGATATTTTCATAGAACTTGCAGAACAATCCGGAGGCGATCCGGATGTGGAAAAGATTCGCAGGCTGATGCGTGAAAGAATTGCTAAAACTTCTTTGAAAGAAGTGGATAATTACAGAGAGATCTATGAACGGGAAGACGAGCATGTCCTGAAGTTTTTAGCAGCCTCATCGAATAAACCGAAGCTCGTCAGAACGAAGAGTTATTTGAATGAAATCGACCAGCTGGCAGTTTCCGCATCTTCATATGGAAACATCGAGGTCACACGAAAAGGTGCGCAAAAAGGCATCGCGCTTGAAAAGATGGCTGAGGAACTTAATGTCGATTTGAAGGATGCCATGGCTATCGGGGATAACTTGAATGACATTTCCATGCTGAAACGTGTCGGCACTGCCGTTGCGATGGGCAATGCAACATCGGAAGTCAAAGCGATTGCGGATGTCGTCACCGGAACAAATATTGAAGATGGTGTGGCAACGGCCATAGAAAACATATTGAATAGTGAATATGAAAATACGGCAAAATAATAAAAGACATCCGCCGGATGTCTTTTATTATTACTTATTATAAGTCATTCTGCTGAATGCATCATGCTGATGGATGCTTTCTTCGTTTCGGCATTCAAGCTCGAATCCTTTTACCCAGTCAAGTTCTGCAATATCATAAGCGACCAGACGGATGAGATCTTCTACGAAACGCGGATTTTCATAAGCGCGTTCGGTAACCATCTTTTCGTCAGTTCTCTTCAAGATAGGATAAAGCTGGCTTGATGCATTTATTTCCAATAATTCATAAACGATTTCTTTATGATTTTCCGGCAGCTCCGCATCCGGGTCTACATCTATCATGACTTTGATATATCCACGCTGGTTGTGTGCGCCGTATTCACTGATTTCTTTTGAACACGGACATAGCGTAGTGACCATCGCTGTCATGCCGAACTGCTTTCTCGTCAGGCCGGATTCATCCAATGCGAGTGAATACTTTACATCTGCATGTGCGATACCGTGCAGGTTCGTACCCGGACTCGGTTTTGAAAAGTACCATTTACCGTCGGCAGTGACTTCTGCATTATCCTGGCGCATGCGGTCACGAAGTACAAGAAGTACCTGCTCCAATGTTTCAAAATCGAGTGTGACACCGTTATTGTTTTCAGTTTCCAACGCTTCCAGCAGACGACTCATGTTGACGCCTTTCTCATCGCGTCGTAAACTTGTCGCGAGTTCAAAGTTCCCGACGGACTGAAAATCACCAATCACTACGGGATAACTTAAATTATTGATACCAACAGACTCTACCGAGAATAAAAAATCTTTTTTAGAATTTTGAAGATCAGCCATTTCAGCTTTATCTGTCGGCTTTGTACCTTTCACAGGCTCAACAGAACCAAAATGTTTAAAACGACCTTCTCGTGTCGTTAAATCCAACTCTTCCATAACAATCTCCTTAATTTATATCATAACTGTAAAACTGCTCCAGTTTTAAATATGCTTCTCTTGTTTCTTCACCGTCTACCGTCTCAGCAGCAAGCCTTTTTAACAGCGGACCTGTCTGTGAGATGTGTGCTGCCATAACTTGTTCTTTCCTGTCTTCATATCCGGTAATATCATTAATGATATCAGGCTCACCGAGATCTTCCAAAGTATTTTTATCGAAAGCGACCAGATGCAGTTTCGGTCTCTCTTCCGGATTCATTTCTGTGACCGCATCCACTACGGCTTCTGCAGTCGCTTCGTGGTCGGGGTGTACTGAATACTCGGGATAAAAAGATATGATTGTGGTAGGATCCAGTTCATCTATCAGATCTTTCATGACTGAAGTCAGGTGACCGGGGGGTTCAAACTCCAGCGTCTTATCTCTGTAGCCGAGCAGTCTCAGATCGGTCAGACCCATTATTTCAGCACTTTTTTCTACTTCCTGCTTCCTTATATCATGCAGTGACTCTCTCGTTGCAAATGGAGGATAACCCAGACTCCGCCCCATATCACCGAATGTCAGGCAGGCATATGTCACAGGGACACCGGCATCGATGTATTTCATTATCGTTCCGGAAACGCCGAATGCCTCGTCATCGGGATGAGGGAAGACAACTAGAACATGTCTTTCATTTTCCATCTTAATTTCCTCCTATTTGAAAAATTCATTAGCGGATATTTCCAATGCGCTCGCCATTTTTCCATCATGGTCAAAACCATGCATAATGAACTCATTGTCTTCATTGATAACATAATGTGTCAGGCCAAGGACGTAGATCCAGCCGCCGTTCAGCAATTTCAAACCGACACGGTACTCGCCATCTTTTCCGCCTCTGACAGCACCCTGGACAAATTCGATTTGGACATTCCGCATGAATGTGCCGACATTGAAGACTTCATTATTCAAATGGTTCGCATACATGCCGCTTGTTATTTCAACATGTACATAGACGGGTTGATTCTGATATTGATTCAACACTTCCTGTACTTTGTCGCGGTCGATTTTCTCCATTCACATGACACTCCTAATTTTGCATTTGAAAAGAGATAGCTGAACTATCTCTCTTCTTATATCTGTTCATCATTCACTTGTACTTCTTCTACGGTGTTGGCTGCGCCGTGTCTGACGACGCCAACATGTTCGTTCATTTTCCAGCCATTCTTGATTGCTGATGTGACAAAAGCCTTTGCAGCCTGAACAGCTTCCAGAGGTGTCTTGCCCTTGGCGATATTTGCCGTAATGGCTGAAGCGAATGTACAGCCGGCACCGTGGTTGAATGAAGCATCAATCTTATCAGATTTTAACAGATGGAATTCTTCACCATCATAGTATACATCAACTGCTTTGTCACCATCGATGCCTGTACCGCCTTTGATGATGACGTGTTTTGCGCCCATTTTTATAATGGCTTCCGCACAATGTTTGACTTCTTCTAAAGTTTTAGGTGTTTTGCGGCGTGTCAGGTGGCCCGCTTCCACCAGGTTTGGTGTTACAATTGTCGCATGCGGAATCAGATGTTCGATCATCGCATCCACAAGTCCCGGATTCAAGACTTCGTCGTCTCCTTTACATACCATGACAGGGTCGATGACGAAAGCTTTTGCATCACTGCTTAAAAAAGCATCTTTCGCTTTTTCAATGACTTCCTCTGAAGGAAGCATGCCTGTTTTTATGGCATCGGGTGACAGCGACAAAGCTGTTTCCAATTGTGAGTCTACAACTTCCAAAGCTGTAGGGAATACCCTGTGCGACCACGTTTCCGGGTCCATCGTCACAGTGGTTACAATAACGGACATCCCATAAGTTTCATACTCCTGAAATGTTTTCAGGTCAGCGGCGATACCTGCGCCCCCGCTGACATCAGTACCCGCAATTGTTAGAGTTTTTTGAAGTCCCATAAAAAGTTCCTCTTTCCTACTATAAGATTAATAATGATATTTTACTATATTTGTTTCTGTAATTCTAGAGCATTGCTTACTTGAATGGTATAATAAAATTTTGTAAGAGGTGATTACATGGAATGGCCTGAAGTATTCAGGAAAATAAAGGAAAAACAGGACTTCAGCACTCTTGAAGAAGTACTGAATGACAAATATAAAAACGGCAGCGTTTTCCCGCCGCGGGAAGAAATCTACACGGCGTTTGAACTGACTTCATTTGAAAATGTCAGAGTCGTGATACTGGGACAGGACCCTTATCACGGAGAAGGCCAGTCACACGGTCTTGCATTTTCTGTAAACGAAGGAATAAAGATACCCCCGTCCCTCCGAAACATGTATAAGGAACTGGAAGATGACCTGAACATTGTACGGACCGGCGGCAGCCTGAAAGACTGGGCAGGCCAGGGTGTTTTATTGCTCAATACTGTACTTACCGTGGATGCCCACGATGCGAACTCCCACCGGGGACTCGGCTGGGAACAGTTCACCGACAGTGTGATCGAAACGGTGTCAGAAGAACTGGATAACGTCGTGTTCATATTGTGGGGGAAGCCTGCACAGAAAAAAGAAGTGTTGATCGACTCGTCAAAACATCTGGTGATAAAATCCGTCCATCCGAGCCCTTTATCTGCGTACCGCGGGTTTTTCGGTTCCAAGCCGTTCAGCCGGACGAATGAATATTTGAAAGAGAACGGCCGGGCGATGGTGGATTGGAGTGAGCAGAAATGAAACAGCAGATCATAAACCAGATCAAGTCGGAGCTGCATATGCTCGAAGTATCCAGCCTGCCGCATGAATTTGAAAAACACCTTTATGCGGTCGAGACACTGGTCGGAGTTTTAAAAGACCAGAAACCCGCCCCGAAAAATGGAGCGGCCATAAGGGATATGGATGAAAAAACTGCCATGACCGAGAAAGATGAGAAGATGCTTGAATTGATGGGCGGCAGAAGTAAAGGAAGCGGTCCGGCGGATGACGATAAAAACGATTCGATTTTTGATTTTTAATAAAAGGAGTAATTGATGATGAAATTGTTTGTAATTTTAGGTGCGGTCAACGCATTTATATCAGTGGCACTGGGCGCATTCGGCGCACACGGACTGGAAGGTAAAATATCCGATCACTATTTAGCCGTTTGGGAAACTGCAGTGCAGTACCAGATGTTTCATGCAATGGGTCTGATAGCGATTGGTATTTTAATCGGCATGACAGATATACCGATGAATGTTGCGGGCTGGCTGATGTTTGCAGGTATCATATTTTTCAGCGGATCGCTGTATGTGCTTGCAGTCTCCGGAATTTCAATACTCGGTGCAGTGACACCGATCGGGGGCGTCCTGTTTTTAGCAGCCTGGGTAATGGTGATTATCGGGATAGTGAAAGTATAAATTTATTTAAAGCCACATCTGTTGCCAAAAGGCACCGGACGTGGCTTTTTCTTTGGCAGAACCTCCGTCTTCCGGGGGAGGAAAGGCAGCGGTCCACATCCCCCGATAAACAAAAAAACCAAACCCGCGCGGGGTTTGGTTATAAGTATTACTTTATTCTATTTTAAACCGTAGAATTCTTTTGCCTTTTCCAGGAACGGTTCGTCCTCTGGAGTCATATCGTATTCTTCAATGATTGCGTCTACCGGGCAAACTGTTACGCATGCGCCGCAGTCGATGCAGATATCCGGGTCGATATAGAACATTTCTTTACCTTCTTCTATACAATCTACAGGACATACATCAACACAGTCACCAGATTTTTCGCCAATGCACGGTTGTGTGATTACAAATGCCATTAGAATGACCTCCTTCTATATATGGATTAATTCGCTTAAATTCAGGTTGAACTCTAATACTGGTTATAATTGAATAGTAAGTGAATATTAAAGATAATTCAAACCATTTCTGAAAACTTGGATAAAATACTCATTTAGTCTGACTTTTTTTGTGTAATATCACTCTGACTCTGCGCTTCTTCTGCTTCTCTCTTCAATTGATGATACTCCTTAAATTCCCTCAGCGCAAACCAGATTGAGACCAGCCCGAATAAAATGATGGCCAGGCCAAACAGTTCGCCTTCGGAAATTAAAAAGATAAGGCCGACTACTAATAAAGAAAGGGCGACGATAGACGTTACCGATCCTGTAAAAATGAGGATGAGCCTTTTTTGTTTGTTACCAGTCAACATATATTTTCCTCGTTTACGTTTTTATCAATACTAACAAACCGTGCTGAATCTGCATTATTTCTTGCCTTTGCCGCGTGTGACCCTGCGAATCGCCATCGGGATTAAAATCCATGCGAGTCTGCGAATGATTCTAGACATATGAAGTCCCCCTAAAAAATTTATATATTAATAAGTTATAGCCCATATAAAGGCGTGTCAAACTATTATAAAAAAACCTGCCGGTTATTTGAATTATATAACGCAGCAGGTTTTTATATTAACGTCGTTTATCAGACTTATTCTTATTGAATATCTTTTTAATGATTATAGGCGCAATAATTATAGCGAGTCTTCTGATCAATCTCCCCATATAAACACCCCTTCAATTAGTTTAATCGAGCATTATATTATAGCCGATTCCTGTGGTGTTCAAACATGATCAGGCTACTTGAAGAACGCCGGCAGTTCCGCCGCAGGCAGGTGTATGCCTACGAAAAAGTCGCCGAACACCCCGTAGCGTGCAGATGTTTCGTCAAATCTCATCTCATAAATGATTTTCTTGAATTCAAGCATATCATCTGAGAACAAAGTGACTGCCCATTCATATTCATCCAGTCCCTGTGAACCTGTGATGAACTGTTTTACCTTACCTGCATACTGGCGGCCGATCATGCCGTGATCTCTCATCAGCCTTTTTCTGTCTTCAATTGGAAGCATATACCAGTTATCATCCAGATCACGTTTCTTATCCATCGGATAGAAACAGATGTACTTGGATTTTGGTACTTCAGGGTAAAGACGTCCTTTAATATAAGGGTTCTCGTATGGGTCTTCATCTGAATCTTTGGCCAGGTAACTGCTCATTTCCACTACTGAAACGTATGAGTAGGACGGAATCAGAAAATCACTGATACCGAGTTTGTTGAATTCAAGTTCCAGCTTGTTCAGCTCATCGACAGTCGGACGCAGCATCCAAAGAATCAGGTCTGCCTTCTGTCCGGTGATATTGTAAAATGAATAGCTGCCTTCTTTATTTTTATGAACTTCTTCCTGACGTTCCAGAAATGATTGTAATTCCCCAATCAGCTGGTCTTTCTCCGAATCTTCGAGTAATCTCAGAGATGTCCAGTCAACATTATATAATAAATGCAGACTCCACCATCCATCTAATGTTGAAACAGCTTCGCTCATCTTAAAAAACCTCTCTTTTTATTGTTATCATATCTATATTACTCTATCTGAAAACGTTTTAAAAGGATTTAGGGATGAAATCATGTGACAGAAAAGGTATAATTATTTCGTACATAGGTTTTTCAAGGAGGAAACTATGAGTCAATTTTTAGATAAACTAAAAGCGAACTTGGATGGAAAAAATGTAAGAGTAGTTTTTCCTGAAGGTGTCGACCTTCGAATTTTGACAGCTGCGATTGAATTGAACAAAACATCTTATGTTCATCCTATTGTTTTAGGCAATGAAAATGAAATTATAGAACTGGCTGAAAAAGAGTCTTTGGATATGGGTGATCTGGAGATTATAAATCCTGCCGACTGTAAAGATAAAGAAGAGCTGGTAGATGCTTTTGTTGAAAGAAGAAACGGCAAAGTCACAAAAGATCAGGCAGAAGAAATTTTGAACGATGTGAATTACTTTGGCACCATGCTTGTCTATGCCAACAAAGCAGACGGTCTTGTTTCTGGTGCGATGCATTCCACACCGAATACCGTCCGTCCGGCATTGCAGATCATTAAGACAAAGCCGGGTGTATCCCGCACAAGCGGAATATTCTTCATGCTCCGTGAAGATGAGCTTTACGTAATGGGTGACTGTGCCATCAACCCGGTATTGAATGCTGAAGAGCTTGCAGAAGTCGCGGTGGAAACTGCCAGGACGGCCCAAAGTTTCCATGTGGATCCTGTTGTTGCACTGCTCAGCTTCTCGACGCATGGATCTGCAAAAACTGAAGAGACGGAACGGGTAAGAACTGCGGCGCAGCATGCCAAAGATAAATTGCCTGAAGTGCCGATTGACGGGGAGTTCCAATTTGATGCGGCATTTGTCCCGAGTGTAGCAGAGAAAAAAGCACCGGATTCAGAAATAAAAGGAAATGCGAATGTCTTTATTTTCCCTACTTTGGAAGCGGGGAACATCGGTTACAAGATTGCACAGAGACTCGGCGGATTTGAAGCATACGGACCGATTCTCCAGGGACTCAACCAGCCGGTAAATGACCTGTCACGCGGTTGTACAACAGACGAAGTCTTTAACCTGGCATTATTTACAGCTACCCAGGCACTCGCCACAAAAGCGGAACATGAATAAATTATTCAACGAACAATGGGATTATATACCGGCATCAGAGACCGCTCATCCTTATCATTCATTTGCGATTGATGATGTCTTACAGGAAATAGCGGGCGGGGATGAATCGCTCAAGTTTCGTGCCTGGGTACATGATCCGTTTGTCATATTGGGACTGCATGATGCGAGACTGCCGCATCTGGAAGACGGACTTTCTTATTTATCCTCGATCGGCTATGACTATATTGTCAGAAACAGCGGAGGACTCGGGGTTGTCCTGGATGACGGCATCTTGAACATTTCTCTGATCATGGAAAGGGACAAGGCGCCTCTGATCGATGAAGGCTATGATCTGATGCTCGATCTGGTGGATGCTGCACTTGACGGCGCGGATGTCAAAGCGTATGAGATCCACGGCAGTTACTGTCCTGGAAGCTATGATCTGAGCATAGACGGCAAAAAGTTTGCCGGCGTTTCCCAGAGACGCATTAAAAACGGCGTGGCCGTACAGATTTATCTGTCGGTTTCCGGTTCAGGCGCCGACCGTGCAGAAATTATGAAAGAGTTTTACCGTCATGCCAAAAAAGACGCTGAAACGAAGTTTGATTATCCTTTGATCCAGCCTGAAGTGATGGCATCACTGAACGAATTACTGGATAAAAACTGGACGGTTGAAGATATTCTCAACAAGTTTTTGAATGTACTGGATATCGATCCTGAAAATACTTATCATCTGCAGCCAGAATACGCAGACAAATATGAGCAGTATATTCAGCGTATGATCAAACGCAATGAAAAAATCCGGGCCAATAAAGACCTGGATATATTTTCACACAACAGCCAGTGACGCCCGTCACTGGTTTTTATAATTGGATTTGAAAGGAGAGGGTGTTTTGTCCAAGAGCAGACACAAAGGAAAAATATGGACACGTGAATTTACTATCATATTCATATTTCATTTTATAGTGATGTTTTCCATGTATTCGACCCTTGTGACCGTCGGGAACGTCTCCATCGAAAAATATGGAGCAGCACCCGGCATTGCAGGTTTTGTCGCAAGTATATTCATCGTCGGCGTTCTGATCGGACGGGCACTGTCGGGATACCAGATCAATAATATCGGTGCCCGGAAAATAATGTACATGGGTACACTGCTGTTCTTCATCACTTATATTTTATACTTCATAGATGGCGGACTTTACTTTTTAATCGCCGTCCGGCTGTTGAACGGTCTCGCAACAGGAATCATCAGTACAGCTTTAAATACACTGGCAACCATATCAGTGCCGCCGGAGAGGCGCGGTGAGGGCATCAGCCATTTCAGTCTGAGCATGGTGCTGGGTTCAGCCGTCGGTCCTTTTCTGTCGTTCTTGCTGCTGGAGCATATCAGTTTCAATACGATGCTGATCTATATCGGTATTATCGTTCTCGCCATTTCTTTCATGCTGCCGTTCATTAAGATAAACAACACGGTCAGAGACAAAGGGGCTCACAGAGCGAAATTCGTCATGATCGACAGGGAAGTGCTGTCGATGGGTACAGTGGTACTGTTCATGGGCATCGCCTATTCTGCAGTATTATCATTTTTGAACCTGTATGCGATAGAAATAGATCTGGTGACGGCAGCCAGCATGTTTTTCCTGGTTTACTCTGCAGCAATCCTGCTGACGAGACCGGTCACAGGAAAAATACTCGACACTTTCGGTGCCAACGTCATCCAGTATCCGGCGTTTATTATCATGGCTGTCGGATTTTTCATATTGGGAATGGCTGAAGCAGGTATTGTGCTGCTGCTTTCAGGCTTCCTGATCGGCCTCGGGTTCGGCAACTTCCAATCCGTCGCCCAGGCGGTCTGTGTAAATATCGCGAAGAAAGAAAACGTTGGACTCGCAACATCCACCTTTTTCATAATGCTCGAAATCGGTCTCGGCTTCGGTCCGTTTTTCCTCGGTATGCTCGTCCCTGCCGTCGGCTACGACGGGTTGTACCAGCTGCTGGTATTATCAATATTTACCGCCCTGGTCATATATCACTTTGTTTACGGCAGATCTGAGAAAAAACCGGAAATTTAGTTTAAACCCCTGTGCAAGATGGGAATTGATACCGTACGAGGGGGGTTATGATGCATGGATAACAGAAATGATGAGCATAGACGGATGACAACACGCGAAGAAGAGCAGGAACTGGAAAAGAAAAAGAAAGTGAAAAAAGATGAATTTGAAGAGCAGGTACCTCCTGACCAGCCGCCGGATGAAGAAGTTAAAAAAGATTTCGAACAGGAAAAAGAAGTGAGAAAGCAAAAAAGCGATAAAAAATCTTCCAATGAATAGATATGACCGGATATACGGCAGATGATGGATTCATCTGCCGTATATTTCTGTGTATGATTGTTATACAGGCCGGTGTTTTGTACTTGATAACAGCACTTATGATAATATGGAATTGAGAGTGGAGGGGGCATGATTTATGTTAACTGAATCACCATATTCAAAAAAACAGCTTGTGGAAGAAAAGGTCTTCAAAGACCCTGTGCACCGGTATGTCCATGTACGGGACCAGTTGATATGGGACTTGATAAAGACAAGAGAATTTCAGCGCCTCCGCAGGATAAAACAGCTGGGTACATTGTATTTGGCTTTTCATTCCGCAGAACATACACGTTTCAACCATTCGCTCGGCGTGTATGAAATTGTGAGACGCATGACGGAAAACTTCAAGGATCATGATGAGTGGGAAGAAGATGACCGGCTGCTCGCACTTGCTTCAGCTCTTCTGCATGACCTCGGCCACGGGCCGTTCTCCCATTGTTTCGAGAAGATTTTTCATACCGATCACGAAGAGTACACCCGTAAAATAATACTCGGGGACACCGATGTCAATGCGGTTCTGAAACGTGTCAGTCCTGATTTCCCTCTGCAGGTGGCACAGGTGATCGATCAGACACATGAGAATAAGCTTGTCATCAGTATGATATCCAGCCAGATAGATGCGGATCGTATGGATTATCTTCAGCGGGACTCCTACTATACAGGTGTCAGCTACGGCCGATTCGATATGGAGCGGATACTGCGTGTCATGCGGCCGACGAAAGAAGAAGTCATCATAAAAGAAAGCGGCATGCATGCCGTGGAAGATTACTTGATGAGCCGTTATCAGATGTACTGGCAGGTCTATTTCCACCCGGTGTCAAGAGGCGGGGAAGTGCTGTTGAACCTGGCTTTGAAACGGGCGAAATATTTGCACGAAAATGGCCATACATTTAAACAGGCGCCAAAATATTTCATCCCTTTCTTCGAAGAGGATGTTACAGTCCATGATTACCTGAGGCTGGATGAAATGGTGGTCAATTTCTATCTTCAGGAATGGATTCATGAAGATGATGAAATCCTGTCGGACCTTGCGAACCGTTTTGTCAACCGTGAACTTTTCAAGTATCTGCCGTTTGACGGTTCCTATATAACTAAAAGTGAATTGGAAGACCTGTTTGAAAAAGCGGGTATCGATCCGGAATACTACTTTTTCAGCGATTCTTTTTCCGATTTGCCGTATGATTATGACCGTCCCGGGACAAATAATAACCGTAAACCGATCCACCTTCAAAAAAGTAACGGCGAACTGCGTGAAATCAGCAGCCAGTCTGCGATCATCCATTCCATTACAGGAGTGCACCGTATGGAGTCCAAGTTATATTATCCAAAAGAGAAGATATTGGCGATAGAAGATCTTGAAATTAAAGGTGAAATAATAAATATTTTGAATCAATTAGCATAGGAGCAGGATAAAATGTCGAATGATTCCAGCAAAAAGAAACCGGGTTTTCAGTTTAATATTATCAAGGACGACCCGTTGACCGGCCACAAAGGCCAGAACTTCGGGGCAATCAGTGTGGAGAATGTTGCACCTGTCTATATCGATATTGATACACAAGAAACTTTCATCGATGTCGGCGGACTGCACGGACGTGCTGATGTGGAAAGACGTGTGAAATGGGTCAATGATATCGAGGAACCGAAAGGGGAAGGCCAAAGAGAGTTCTGGCTGATCTGGGTGACAGTTGAAAGAACCAAGGACGGCCCTGTCTATGAAGGCGTTACTTCATGTTATGAAATGATCAATAAGACTAAAAAAAGAGGTTATAAGATGATGCATGAACACGTCAACCAGATGGACCGTTCCATGAAAGGCCACATCATCATAGACGACATGGATCAGGAGAGCAGAAGCTCATTGAAGAAATTCTTGATGAATCATAACCCTGAGATGTGGGACAACTCGGAGAAACTGAAAGAAGTCATGAAAGACGATTAGATCACAGTTCGAATTTGTCTAAAATAAGACTTTTATAAATGATACTTGCAGATTTCGTCAAACGACTATAAAATACTAGATAGTTATATAAAATATAACTAGGACATTTAGACAGGGTGACTCCCTGTCTTTTTTGCATTTATAATCTCTTTATAACTGTGAATATGTTATAATTTACCTTACTTGCAGGTGATTATATGAAGGATGAAAAATTGAGATTTTTACTCACTCAAAAATTTAATATGAATGATGAAAAGCAGTCCTTCTCCCAGGAAGTTGAAGTGACGGAAATAATCAAACGTGACCGTTATTTGAAATACCGGGAGCAGATGGACGTGCATGAACTGGATGTAACATTAAGAATCAATGATGATTTTATCAAGATTAAAAGAAGTGGCGTAGTGAGCATGAATTTCCATTTTGCAGAAGGCAGAGAAACGGATACATTTTATGAATCACCTGCCGGAAGACACCATTTCACCATATACACCCATGAGATTAAAGCTTTGGAGAATGAGATTTTTATTGACTATGAATTGTTTGAACAAGGTCAATTATTAGGCAGCTACCAATATAAATTAGAGAGAGAGGGTCAATGATGAATTTAAAAGCTGGATTGTCAGAAGCGCTGGAAAATGCAGTGAAAAAGTCCGGGATAGTATCTGAGATGCCCGAAATTAAAATTGAAACACCAAAAGATAAAGCGAACGGGGATTTTTCTTCGAATGTTGCCATGACATTGACAAAGCAGGCGAAGAAAAATCCGAGGGACATAGCGGCATCGATCATCGAACATCTGGACGAATCAGCAGCCAGCATTAAATCTGTCGAGATTGCAGGCCCTGGATTTATAAACTTTTTCATGGATGAATCCTCCGTGGCGCAGGTTATTCCTCAGGTGCTGGAACAGGGTGAAAACTTCGGCCGCTCGACACCTGAAGTGAAAGAAAAGGTACTCATTGAATTTGTCAGTGCGAACCCGACCGGAGACCTGCATATCGGACATGCAAGAAATGCGAGTGTCGGAGACACACTTGCCAACATAATGGATTTTGCGGGACATGATGTGGAACGTGAATATTACATCAATGATGCAGGGAATCAGATTGATAATCTGGCCTTGTCCATAGATGCCCGCTACCTGGAAGCTTTGGGGCAGGAACTGGTAATGCCGGAAGACGGCTATATGGGCAGGGATATTCAGAATATCGGCCAAAAGATCGCCAAGGAATCTCCGGAGCTCATCGACACGACAAAAGAGGACCGTATCGGTATGTTCAGAAAACTCGGTGTGGACTATGAGATGGAAAAGCTGAAAAAAGACCTTGATGACTTCAATGTGAACTTCGACAACTGGTTCAGTGAAACATCACTCTATGAAAATAAAGAAGTGAATGCGGCACTCGATGTAATGATTGAGAATGGCTATACATTTGAAGCGGACGGTGCCCTGTGGCTCCGTACAACCGACTTCGGTGATGACAAAGACCGTGTACTGCGTAAAAGTGACGGCACATACACTTACCTGATGCCGGACGTCGCCTATCATTATGATAAGGTAGAGAGAGGTTTCGAAAAACTGATCAACATTTTCGGTGCTGACCATCATGGCTATATCCAGCGTCTGAAGGGCTCTCTCGGTGCACTCGGAAAAGATCCCGAGATGCTTGAGATTAAAATTATGCAGATGGTCCGTCTGATTGAAAATGGCGAAGAGGTCAAGATGAGCAAACGTACAGGTAAAGCGGTGACACTCCGTGAACTGATTGATACAATCGGTGTCGATGCCTGCCGTTATTTCCTGGCGATGAGAAGTTCGGATTCCCACCTTGATTTTGATATGGACCTGGCAAAATCGGAATCAAGTGATAACCCAGTGTATTATGCCCAGTACGCACATGCAAGAATCTGCAGTATTTTGAGACAGGCGAAAGAATCGGGCCATGAAACCGATAAAAATGCAGATGTCTCGGTCATCATGAATGAACAGGCATTGGATCTGATCAAAAAGATGGCAGCATTCCCGAATATCGTCAAAGGCTCTGCACAGCACCGTGCGACCCACAGAATTGCGACTTATATACAGGAGCTTGCAAGTACTTTCCATAAGTTCTACAATGCGGAGAAAGTACTCAGCGACGATGAAGATAAAACAAAAGCATATTTATTGATGATAGAAGCAGTCAGACAAACATTGCAAAACGCACTTAAGCTAGTCGGTGTTTCAGCACCGGAAAAAATGTAATCACTTAGGAGTGTTAATGTGAAAAAAGTATTGAAGCCACTGGTCATGATTTTCCTGATTATGAACCTGTCGGGCTGCGGCATGATGATGATGCAGCAACAACAGCAGGAACAGAATGATTTTTCCGAACAGCAGGAACCGACATCATCTGATTCAGATTTAAGCAGCGACGCAGGCTCTGAGCAAAACAGCTCAGAGTCTTTTTCTGATGAAAGGAGAATCGTATCGCTGATTCCGAGCAATACAGAAATATTGCATGCCATGGACATGAATGATGAAATCGTCGGCATCACCACAGTGGATACATATCCTGAGGCACTCGCCGAAAATCCGGATGTAGAGAAGATTGATGCGTTTGAATTTGATATCGAGCAGCTGCTGGCGTTGGAGCCGACACATATACTTTCACACGAATCCTCTCGTGCAATGCATGAAAGT
This sequence comes from Lacicoccus qingdaonensis, assembly GCF_900101075.1. Lineage (GTDB taxonomy): Bacteria > Bacillota > Bacilli > Staphylococcales > Salinicoccaceae > Lacicoccus > Lacicoccus qingdaonensis. Next base: position 67,517 of record NZ_FNFY01000005.1, read on the forward strand.
GTTCTGGAACAGTTTGAAACCGAAACGGGTGCAGAAGTGTTTTATGTGAGGGAAACGGAAACCGTCGACGGCATTCCGGAAACCATTATGGACATCGGGAAGTTCATCGGAGAAACCGATAAAGCGGAAGAAACTGCAGAGGACCTGGAAAAGGATATTGATCTCATCACTGAAAATATGTCAGGGGAAGAGACGTATGACGTTTTCATACAAATAAGCAGAAGTCCCGAGTTTTATACGACAGGAGACAATACTTTCCTGAATGACGTTGTGGAAAAAGTGAACCTCGAAAACACTTTCGGAGATCTGGAAGGATTTACAAGTGTCAGTATGGAAAACGTGATAGAGAGAAATCCGGACTACATAATATCGGTCAGCGGTGTTGATACGGACGGACTGAACGAAGAAGTGGCTCAGTTCCCGGGAATTGAAAATATGACAATAGAATCCGAAGACAGACAGTGTGCAGTCGATCCTGATCTCGTCACAAGGCCGGGGCCGAGAATTACAGAAGGCATGATGGCAATTTCAGAGTGCCTGACCCGCTGACCGGCTTATCGCTCAAACATCCCTCTTATTAGTGTTAGAATGAAGAAAACAGATAAGGGGGATTTTTTGTGTCAAAAGTTGAAATAAAAGACATATTTAAAATAAAATCGGTGTCATCTCCTGCAGTGATTCCGGATGGCGGGGGCGTTACGTATTCGGTGACTTATCTGGATGAAAAATCCAATGACTATGTGACGAATCTGTTCATGTTCGACGGAAAAGAAAACAGGCAGACCAGTTATAAGAAAGAACGTATTTCGAATGTGGTGCACTCACCGGCGGGCGGACGGTCTTTATTTATCGCAAAGGGTGAGCATGATAAACCGCAGATTTTCCTCATCAGCCTCTCCGGCGGGGAAAGGGAGCAGCTGACCCGTGAGAAAGAGGGTGTCAACAGTGCATTGTTCTCAAAGGACGGCAGAAAAATATACTACCATGTGTCCGGTGAGCCGCAGGCGGAAAACGAAAAGGATGAATCCGAAGAACAGGAAGATAAAGAGAAATTTCCTGAACCGGTCGTCATTGACCGCATGAAATATAAGGCAGACAGTGTCGGGCTGCTTAAAGAGAAATACCAGTCGGTCAAGTCTGTGGATCTGGAGACAAAAGAAGAGGCTACACTTTTTTCAGGGGAGGAGAACTACACTCTGCATGCAGGCACAGGCGGGGATACGGTCATTTTTTCATCTGATGAGAGTGAGGACAGGGACTTTAATTTTTCACAGAAATTGTTCATCAAAGAAGGAAGCAGAAACAGTGAGGAAATCGTCAAAGATGAAGGGTATGTCATAAAAACGGATATCAGTCCGGATGGCAGATATATGCTGATGACACATCTTGGCCGTGAGTTCGAGAATGCCACACATGCCGAGGTCATACTACACGATTTGGAAAATGAAACCTCGGTATCACTGACTAAAGGGCTGGATAAACCGGTCGGGGATTATGTTGCGGCAGACACACAGCAGTCTGTGGAAATGAACCCGACAGTCTGGATATCAAATACGGAATTTCTTTTCCTTGTGTCCGAATACGGCAGTGTGAACCTGTATACAGGCAATGTAAACGGGGAAACGGCACCGCTGCTGCAGGACGCACATCATATATACGGGATGGATGCAGGAGAGGATTATGCATATTTGACGATTTCAAAGCCTGACAATCCGGGGGAGCTCTATCAGTTCGATCTTAAAGACCGCAGGCTGAAGCGGGTGACGGAAATCAATTCGGAGTATGTAGGGGAAACAGACCTTGTCGTACCGGAAGCGGTTGAATATAAGAGCTTCGATGATACGACTGTACATGGATGGTTCATGAAACCTGCCGGCTATGAAGAAGGTGCCAGGTACCCGATGATTACGAATATCCACGGCGGACCGCATGCATTTTATGCAAATACCTATTTCCATGAAATGCAGGTGCTCGCAGCAAAGGGATATGCTGTCCTTTATGTAAACCCGAGAGGATCGCACAGCTATTCGCAGGACTTTGTCGATGCCGTGAGAGGTGACTACGGCAATGGTGACTACAAGGATATTATGGCGGGTGTCGATCATGTCACCGACATGTATGATTGGATAGATACGGAAAATCTGGGTGTCACGGGCGGCTCATACGGCGGCTTTATGACGAACTGGATCATCGGTCATACGGACAGATTCAAAGCGGCTGTCACACAGCGGAGCATCTCCAACTGGGTCAGTTTCAGAGGGGTTTCCGATATCGGATATTATTTCAGCGACTGGCAGATTAAGGCGGATTTTAATGATATCGATACGATGTGGCATCATTCACCGATAAAATATGCGGATAAGATGGAAACACCGCTGCTGATTCTCCACAGTGAGCACGATTACCGCTGTCCGGTGGAGCAGGCGGAGCAGCTGTTCATCGCACTGAAGTACAGAAAAAAGGAAACCCGGTTTGTCAGGTTTCCTGCTGCGGATCACAATTTATCAAGGACGGGAAAGCCGAGTTTACGCGTACAAAGGCTAGAACATCTGACATCGTGGTTTGATGAGCATCTGGATCATAAAGTAAGATAAGTTCTTTGTGGAACACTACAGCCACAACTGGATGATTTGGATTCTGTTCCAGATATTGAACAGGATGAAAGTGAAAGTATGAATCCCGACGATGCACAGTATGATCGGCCAGAAAATATCGACCGGCTCATCTTTTAACGCAAGGGTCAGAAAATATGCCGGATAAAGGTTGGCAGAGGCAAGTATGATGATGATGGTCAGCCCGAAGAACAGTAACAGGTGATCGGTCCGTATGCCAAGAGCATAGTATGATAATAAAATACTGATGAACAGCATGATGGATATTAAGAAAAGTAAGGTGCTGAAAACGGCATAGTAGGAATAGATCACCCGGAGCGGCAGTTTTTTATGTCTGAACCAACGGATTAAAAGATACAGGAACAGAATATTAAAGTTTATAAATATAATGATCAGCAACATTCTCAGGAACATGACTGACAGATTATCTGTTACCGAAGTGTTATTATCACTGATAAGATCGTAACCGATTAAGTACCCGCTGAATCCGACGATCAGGACATAGCCGGTCAGAAGTGTGAATGAGAACAAAAACGGAAGTTTGAAATTGTCGTTTATTTTAAAGTGCAGATTGTTGAGTGCTTGATAAAAACGCTTCATTTGTCATCACCGTTCATTAGTAGCATTATTTGACAATGATAACATGAAATTGTTTTAAATATGAATAAGGAACACTTATCAAAATGATAAAGCAAAGGATGAAGATACTGATGTCAATTTTTAAAGAGAGAGTTTCAAAACTGGTGAAAAGTGTAAAGGTTGATACGGTCATACTGACAGATCCGGTTAATATTTTTTATTTTACGGGATGTTTCATAGACCCTCACGAAAGGCTGCTCGCATTGATCATAGATGCGGAGTCAGAGGAAACGACAATGATGTATCCGGCCCTGGATCAGGAAATTGTCAATGATACGGCGACCGTCGTCAATCATCTGGCACATAGGGACGGTGAGGACCCTTTCAGACTGTTATTTGAACAGGTTGGCCAGGGCCAGGACAAATCCATAGGGATTGAAGGCGGACATCTTATATATGACCGTTATATGAAACTGCGGGAAGAATATTCTGCCGACAGCATCTGTCCTGTAGATAACGAGGTCAATGCACTGCGGGGCATTAAAAATGAAGAAGACAGGGAACATCTGCAGGAAGCGGTGGATATTACAGAAAAAGCGCTGTTCGATTTGAAAGAGGAAGGTGTCATCGGAAAAACTGAAAAGGACATTGCGGATTATCTTGTCGGAAGGCTGAAATCATATGGAGCGATGGATGTTTCTTTCGGTCCGCTCGTTCTGACCGGTGAAAACTCGGCACTGCCGCACGGATCCCCGGGTGATACAGAAGTGCAGCGGGGTGATTATCTGCTGATCGATTTCGGCATCATCTCGGAATCCCGCTATGTCTCTGATATGACACGCACATTCATCATCGGCGAGCCGACGGATGAGCAGAGAGATGTTTACAATGCGGTATATGAAGCTAATCTGGCAGGCATTGAAGCGGCGGTTCACGGTACAGCAATGAACATCGTCGATAAACAGGCAAGAGATGTCATCAATGATTCCGGATACGGTGAGTTTTTTACTCACAGAATCGGCCATGGGCTGGGCTACGGCCTGCACGAACAGCCGTCACTCGACAGTGAAAATAAAGAGGAACTTAAAATCGGTCATGTCGTGACGGTGGAACCGGGCATCTACCAGCCGGGCTTCGGCGGTGTCAGAATCGAAGATGCTTTATATATCGGGGAGGAAACACATAACTTCAACAAATTCCCAAAAGAGATAGATGAGATAATATTGAACAAATAGCTGTTCCCATGATGAAATGCCGCCATCCGCTTTGGACGGCGGTATTTTATTGTGATAAATCCGTGAAATCCATACATAGATGTATAAAATCATTGTGAATTAATATATAATATATGGTGGTATAAATAAAAATGTTACGGAGGATCAGAATTTTGATGAATAAAAGTTATAAGTATCACTTGGATGATTTCAATAACTTCGTATTAACAGTCGAAAATGATTCTGATATCGCAATTTACAGAGCCCTGCTCGAAGGCATCAGAGGTGATGATTATTCAGAGATAAAAAATTTGAAATCATCATCGATAGAACTGGAGAATGATAAAATTTTTGTGACTTTATGCAATGAAGAGGATGGCATAAAATCATACCGTAAAATTGAGATTTCAGAACAACTATATGAAGATTTGATTTGTGCAGACCACCAGACTTTCTATCTGGACTGTTCATGGCACTCGGATAATATGGACCTCTATGAATACGAAGAGTCGCCGTATATATTCAAACCGCTGGAACTCGGCAGCGGCACGGGTTCGGACGGCAAGGTCGAAAACAGCACAATCAGACGGTGCGAACATATTTTGAGCCATTATCTGGAAGGCAAAAAGCAGAGTGCGATTACATTTGTGGATTCGGGCACTGTGCTGAATGTCCGGTTCAAGTTGAATTGGAAGATGGAAAGATAAATTTATGGCGTTTGAAGACGCATATTAAAAACGACCCCGGATGAGGTCGTTTTTCTATTGTCATTCGGTGTCCTCTTCAAAAGAGACCATCATACCCTCGGTATTGTCTGAAGCGATGAACTCCAATTGAGAAAGTTCGTCTGTACCGCTTAAAGAATAATCTATATCTGAAATTTCAGCTGTATATTTGACGTCTTTCTCAACACTTGATGCCAGGTCTGAAAAAACTAAAGTGATATCCCCCTTGCCATCTTTTAAAGTAACTTCCAGACGGTCATCAATTGTTTCATACTCTCCGGTTAAATCCTGATTCGAATTAATGGTGACTTCTCCTGAATCGAATGTGAGTGACAATAAAACTCTTCTGGTCTTTTCCTGTATATCTTCCTGTTCTTTTGTTTCAAGAAGACTAGAAGCGTCAACGATCGTAAATGTACGGCCGCTGAAGTCATCATCACTGCTACAGCCTGTAAAAATGATGGTGACCAGGAAAACCAGCATCCCCCAGGAAACACGAATCATCATGTTCCTCCTTTCCCATCACCTGCTGTAATTCATAGACGTTTGTTAACTTATTGTTAATTATCTCATAAACCGAAATAAATATAAATAAAATATTTTGAAAAATCAAAATCCTCGGTATTTTTAATCGAATTTTAATAAACTATTAAGTCTTCTTTAGGACATAAACAGTATAATACAATCAATGGATTATAATTGGGGAGGTAAGTAAAGGACATGAAATATTACTTGGGTTCGGTCTTGATAGGAGTGGTTCTGCTTGCATCCTGTACGACTGCCAATGCCGATACAGATTTGGAATGGTCGCATAATAATAACCAGGGCGAGGCTAAAAACCATGTGGCGGAAGAAATCAACAACTTGAAGCACTCGCCGCAGGATGCGGTGGATAAGATCAATTCGTTGTATGAAGGCACAGTGGTTGAAGTTGAACTCGATGGAGATGACGGTGTTTATTATTATGAAATAGAGATTGTGAACGGTGACATCAAGTATGACAGCAAAGTGGATGCCGACAATCTGGAAGTGATCAAGCTGGAAAAGGACGGGGCGGACAGTGAAGAGTCCCTGAACAGTGTGAAGAGAATCACTCCGGAGGCCGCACTGGAAATTGCCGATGGTGAAGTGGACGGTGAAATAACCGGATGGGAACTGGAGAATGACAAATATGAAATCGTCATTGAAACGGACGGTCAGCCAGTCATTGTAGAAATCGATGCATTGACTGCCGATATACTTAACAAGGAAGTGACTGAAGAAGAGAAGAAAGACACAGATGGTTCCGGCGGCAGAGGGGACGAGGAAAAAGATGATAAAGCGTCTTGGGATGATACGACAGAAGAACAGGTGAAAGCTGCCGACAGTAAATCCAAAAAAGCTTCCCGGGCGGACGGTGAAGAGTCACAATCTGCTGATGAAAAAGTGGATGGCAGTAAGATGGAGACCGCTGAAGCGGCACAAGATACAGAGCCGGCACAAGAAACTGCAGAACCGGAGCAGACTCAGGAGAATCAAGAGACTGCCGAAGAGAGTGAGAAGCCTGACAGCCAGCAAAATCCTGATTATCAAAATGGAGTATTGACGGCTGAAGCTGCAATCAACATTGCCCTGAACGAAGTCGGGGGTACCGTCGTCGAATGGGAATATGATGATGACGATTTTGAATATGAAATTGAATTGATTTCAAACGGGCTGGAAGTCGAAATGGAAATCAGTGCGCTGAACGGTGCAATACTGGAAATTGAATACGATGATTAAATAACACAGACCGGCAGATTCCAAGGGGAATCTGCCGGTTTTTATCGATAGACTGCAGAATATCCGGACATGTCGCAGGCGGCGGCAATTTACTAAAAAAGTCTGTAGTGGTAGCATTATAAATAACAGAAGACTAATGGAGATGCTGCCAATGGATTTTATAGAAAAGGGGACGCCGGCATTCAACAAGGTGTCCATCGCTTTTTTTGCCGCCGGTTTTAACACCTTTGCAATTTTGTACACTGCACAGCCGCTCATGCCTGAATTCAGCGAGGCATTCAACGTCACCCCTGCAACTTCGAGCCTTTCACTGACATTGACGACGCTTGCTTTAGCCGTCAGCATGATTATTTTCGGCTCGATCTCAGAAGCGGTCGGGCGTAAACAGATCATGGTAGGGTCCATGTTTGCGGCATCATTGCTTTGTGTGCTCACGCCGCTAAGCGGCGAAAGTTTCACGATGCTGCTTATTTTAAGAACGCTGCAGGGTGTCGTACTCGCCGGGGTGCCTTCAATAGCCATGGCGTATATCAATGAGGAAATCCATCCCAGAAGCATGCCGCTTGCGATGGGGCTTTACATAAGCGGCAATTCACTTGGTGCGGTATTCGGACGTGTTTTCTCCGGATTGATGGGGGACGTGTTCAATTGGCAGATCGCCTTTTTAAGCATCGGTCTGATCAGCGTCATCGCTACAATCATATTTTGGAAACTGTTGAATCCTTCACGAAATTTCAGGGCACAAAAACTGTCTGCCGGTTCGCTGCTCGGAACACTCATCGGTCACATGAAAAATCCTGTGCTGGTCAGTCTCTTCAGTGTCGGGTTTTTATTGATGGGAATGAATATCGCACTGTTCAGCTACGTGACGTTCGTCCTATTGGGCGACCCGTTCTACATCAACCAGTCGATTGTCAGCTGGATATTTCTCATCTTACTGATCGGCACAGTGAGCTCGACTGTCAACGGCAGTCTGGTGGTCCGCCTGGGGCAGGAAAAAGTGCTTTATCTCGGATTAACGATACTGACCGCCGGTATATTGATATTGTTCATACCAAGTGTCCTGACAATCATACTCGGGTTATCCCTGTTCACTTACGGATTTTTTGCGAGCCATTCTGTAGTGAGCGGGCTGGTCGGCAGGAATGCACAGAAGAATAAAGCCCAGGCCTCGTCGCTGTATCTGTTCTTCTATTATGTCGGTGCTTCTCTACTCGGTACATTCGCGGGTCTGTTCTGGGTCAGCCATTACTGGCCGGGTGTCGTCTTTGTAAACCTCATCGCGGCTCTTCTCTGCTTCGTGCTCGTTACAGTGGCAATCAGACTGAAAAGCAGACAAAAGGTATCCGGTTAAAATGAATTTTTCATTTTTTAATTGTTCTTTAACTTTGTTTTAAATGGCCTTTAGTTTTGGAAGGTTATTATATAAGTAAGATAACAAGGAGGAGTTAGAAAATGAAACTGACAAAAAATACTTTGATGGCGGGTACTTTGGCTTCGGCGCTGGTGTTGGGCGCCTGTACAACGGCAAGTGCAGATGAAAACCTGGAATGGACGGATGAGGATAACAACGGTGTTGCAACTGTAAAGACTGAAGAGACGAATGAGTTCAAGTATTCGGTGCAAAAAGCGGTTGACACGGCGAGCGAACGTTTTTCCGGTGTTGTGACCGAAGTGGAACTTGATGAGGACGACAACGTTTATTATTATGAAATTGAAATGGAGAATGGCGAAGATGAATATGAAGTGAAAATCAACGCCGATGACCTGAGCATTTCAGAAGAAGAAATTGACCGTGAAGATGATGACAGAGAAGAAAACAAAGAGACTCAGTCAGAAAATACCACAGAAGCAAATGGTGATTTCATAGGTATGGAAAAAGCGGTCCAGATTGCCAAAGATAAAGTCGGCGGCGGAGAAGTGACCGACAAGGAATTCGACAGGGATGACAATGATTATGAAATAGAATTAGAGTATGAGAGTTCTGAATATGATGTTGAAATCAATGCGACAACAGGTGAAGTGACAGATATCGACCAGGAGAATAAATCCGGCGGTGAGTATACGAACAACATCGAATTCGATGGTAATTACATTTCATCAGAAGAAGCACTGAACATCGCCCTTGATGCTGTCGGCGGCGGCACTGTGGGTGAGTGGGAATTAGATAAAGATGATAATGAATATGATATTGAAATAGATTATGACGGTTCTGAATTCGAAGTTGAAATCCACGCAACAACCGGTAAAGTGATCAAAGTTGAACAGGATGACTAAGTAAATAAGAAAGAACAAGTCCCGGCGGTCTGCCGGGACTTATTTTTATGCTTCTGCAGTTTTATGTTCTTCAGGATAGTGTTTGGCCAGATAGGCATCACGCTCTTTATCAGAAATCTTAGTAATACCGAACCCTGTCGCAGCTAGTATCACTGCAATTACAGGCACCGTAAAGTTAAGAATCGCAAATGGCGCATACTCCCACGCAGCAACACCGAGTGTACCGTAGATGAATACCCCGCATGTATTCCATGGAATGAACACGGAGGTCAATGTACCGCCGTCTTCAAGTGAACGTGATAAGTTTTTGGAATGCAGGTTGTTTTCTATAAAAGTTTTCAAGTACATTCTTGAAGGCACGACAATTGAAATATACTGTTCCGAACATGTCGCGTTTGTTGCAAAGCAGGATACAATTGTTGCAGTAATAATGCCGAAAGTCCCTTTTGCAATTTTTAAAATCTGCTGCATGATCGCTTTGAGCATGCCTGTATATTCCAGAACACCGGCAAATGTCATGGCGACTATAGTCAATGAAACTGTATACATCATATCCATCAGGCCGCCGCGGTTAAAGAGCGAGTCAACCATTTCATTATTTGATTCCAATACATAGCCGTTCATCAAAATTGATGCGGCATCGGCAAATGCATCGCCCTGAACAAATATATTACATATGAACCCGAGCAGAACACCGATGACTAAAGCTGGTAGTGCTTTCACTTTTAAAATGATACATAAAATGACCAGTGCAGGTACCAGCAGCAGCCATGGAGAAATCACGAAGTTTTCGTTCATGCTGGCCATCATCGCCTCGATATCCTCCGGGGAAGCCGTAGCGGATCCGATGACGTTTATTCCGATGAAGAAAAACACTGTCAATGCAACAATCAAACCGGGTACCGTAGTATAGAGCATATGTCGGATATGTATGAATAGATCGGTGTTAGTCAGTCCTGCTGCCAGGTTTGTAGTGTCGGACAACGGTGACATCTTATCACCAAAATATGAACCGGAAATTACAGCGCCTGCAATCATTGCAGGGTTGATCCCCATGCTCATGCCGATTCCCATGCCGGCAACACCGATCGTTGCCATCGTTGACCATGAACTTCCGATAGCAAGTGAAACGATCGCACAGATGACAAGTATTGTCACAAGGAAAAACTGCGGGCTGATAATCATCAGGCCGTAATAGATCATCGTAGCGACGACACCGCCGCCGATCCACGAACCGATGATCAGACCGACGAGCATAATGATTACGACAGCCGGTAATGCGAGACGGATCCCCTTATACATCATCTCTTCCAGATCATCCCATTTGAATCCGACAAAAGCCGCAACAATCATACCTGTCGCTGTACCGATGATGAGAGGCAGGTGCGGGTCGGTTTCAAGCACCACGATTGCATACAGCATCGAGATGACCATGACAATGAGTGGAATGACTGCCAGGAAAAAGTTAAATTCTTTTTTCGTCTTATGTTCGAATAGTTCATTATTTGAATCGGACATGTAAAAACCCCCTTTTGTTTTCAATTATACATATAGGAACCGTTTACACAAGTAAATATGAGTATAAAATACACCGATGTATAAACGTCGGTGTATCATTGATGCGGTTTTACCCGTCTGCTTTGATTTTTTTTCGTATATTTGGAACCTTTATAGTGAAGATATCTATAAAGAATATCAATTAAAATGTATTATTCCTCTTACGAATGAATTGAATTAATCCTAATAAAAAGATACCGATCAAGCTTAGTATACCGCCTGATTTCAAGTACGGATTTTGATATGAAAATACGATTTCAGAATCTCCTGAATCTAAAGGGACGCCGACAAATCCGATATTGGCTTGGACTATATCTCTTTCTTCTCCATTCACCGTTACATTCCATCCTTTTTCATATGGAATTGTTGTAACCAGGAGACCTGGTTCTTTTCTTTGAACAGTCCCTTCAATACGTTCATCTTCAAAAACTTCAATATCTAATTCATTCTCCTGTTTTTCTTCAGCAATCTGCTGATCAATTTCTTTATCTGCAGGCAATGCATAAATCGTAATGTCATTGATATTATATCTTCCAGTATCCTCGAATTGAATAGACATCTCATCGGTGCCCAAATCAGTATGTCCAAGGTTAACAAACATATTTTCCCTGTGAAAATATGTACTGAATGAATATTTATCAGATTGACGTAAAGTTTTTTCACGGTCTTCATATAAAAAACCAATATCATAACTTGTATCTTCAGCTATATAAAAAGGGGTGTCAGCAGTTTCATATTCTAAACCCTGCAGATAGATAAATATCTCTTGACCCGCAAGTTCATCTTCGTTTTCAAGGTTGATGTTTAAACGAGCTCCATTCTCTGTAACCTCTATTAGATTTTTATCTTGTGCCAAAAGACCGGGGTCAGTATCCTCGATTTGGTATTCAACTTCTTTGATCTGTTCATTTGTTGCTTTCTCAATTTCTCTTCCTTCAACATCTTGATTGTTTTCCAATACAACACCTTGTGTCAGAAAAGTTTCTTTTTCAACCGGATTTAACTTCGAAAAGTTTTCTCTTGTGATGAATCTGTCTTCAACATATGCAAATGGGAATTCAGATTCTGTTTTTGCAATGATATAAGCTGGATCATCATTTGACCGGTGCACAACTTCGTAGCCATATGGAAGATATGATGCGTTTTTTTCCTCCGTCAGGATATATTCAATGTTAAAAAAATGATTCGCTATTCGACGATCATCCACACCATTTCGAAGCGGTTGAATGATTTGATAGGAGGAGAACTCCATCTCTTCAGCAAATTCAGACAGAGAACCATTGGTAATGGAGAGATAAGAACTTAAACCCATTAAATCGTGATAAATAAATTGATTACGTACATGATTGTCCTGTGATGTGACGCCTGTTCGATACAAATCATCTTCAGGCAGAAGATTTTGAACACCGCCGAATAAATTCTCATAACGATCTGCTGAAGTGTTTAATTCAACCATTTTTGATATTGAATTATTGCCATATGGGTAATACAAATTCGTTGCGTTAGTCACCAAATTTAACATAACTAAGCCAATTAAAATTACAGAAATTTTATTTGCACTTTTATTCTTTAGTTTCTTTTTTTTCTCATACATCAATATGAACCAGATGAGCCATCCTGAAATTATCGGGAAAGCATAATACAAGTACATGTTTTCCATAATTGCTGCCGTTCCATAAAAAATAGTGAAACCGATCAAGATATATTTAACTATTCGCAAATCTTTTACCTGCAACTTATCCCGTTCTTCCAAAAGTTTACCGCTTGCTAGAGCGATAAACAAAGGAATGGCAAAACTAAAGCGATTATAAGGGCCGGACATGCCATTCATAAATGAACCAAAGAAAGGAAACAATAGAAAAATACCTAAAATTAGAAGCATCAGACCTGAAAATGTTTTGTTCTTTCTAGTTTTGAATAAAAAGACAACAGTAAATATAGTGAAAATAGAAAGTCCGCCGGCAGTCCATAAATATATTTCAGGGACAAAGAGATTATGTATTAAAGATAAATAGTAACCGCCATGATAAAGAAAGAGATTAATTGCTATTTCATCTGTATTTCTGGATGAATTTAAAAAGCCATCAACCATTGGCAAAAAGATTATTGCTCCCAACAACACACCAACAAGGTAATGTAACGAACATCGGCCGAAAGAATACCCTAATTGTTTCCAGTCTTTGAATCTATAAAGCGTTCCGTAACGTACAATTCCATATATAAAGACTAATATGGTCAACTTGTAGAAAAAATAAAAATTTACAATTGCACTGACTCCTACCATTATACTGAACAGCAGGCCTGACTCTCTACTCAATATTTTTTCTACACCCAGACAAAGCAGAGGGTACCAGATTAATGGCAGGATAAAAAAGGGGTGCCGGCCTGTATTATAAATCACAAAAAAACTGAATGTATACATCAACGCACCCAGTAAAGCAGCACCATGTGAAACTTTAAATTTCCTCACGAAAATGAGATAGCTGAGTCCAACACACCACATTCTCACAAACATTATTAAATGAAAAGAAAATTCACGCAAACTTTCCGGGAAAAACACCCCCAGATAAACGAACGGGTCTCCTATTACATAATAGCCGTACGAAGTAATCGTATCCGCGCCTGCTCCAATTGACCAATCCCATTCCGGGAAGCCTTCTCCTCTTAGCGCACCTTGCAAAATATTCACATATTCATGAAATAACTGAAAATGTTGTGTGAAACCATCGCTTTCCCATATAAACGATCCGCCCAATATGAAATACCAACTGTAAATAACAATACACATGATACTGAAGAATAGGGTGTAATAGCCGAATGTTATTTTTGAAACAGGTTTATTTAATAACTGCTTGTCAAAAGAGATTTTACACCCCTCCTTTTCATCTAAAAATATATAACTTACTAAATATATAATTTAAAACAACAATTATAAATTGTGTGAGAATTTTGGAGAGATTAGTCTCTAAATTCATGAAATCAACGAGCATAAACATGCTCAACATATCAAATAAACCTGAAACCGATCTTAAACCTACAAACAAATAAAATTCTTTAAAAGCAAGTTTCCATGACTGGGATTTGGCTTTGAAAACATATTTTTTATTTGTAAAAAAAGCAAATAGAATTGCAGCAATAATTGAAATGACATTTGCTATCATATAAGAAAAATTTAAAACAGTATCAAATAGAAAGAAGACAGCTATATTAACAACTGTCGTCAACACACCAAATAGGATATATTTTAATATTTCCTGATCCTTTATAAATATTTTTTTTAACCAATTCATGAAATTTATTCCTTTAAATTTATCGTTTCGACAGACTTTTCTCTGACAAAATAAGGCGGTCTGCCTTTCGTTTCAATAAAAACTCTTCCTAAGTATTCTCCAATAATCCCCAAAGAAATTAATTGAAGTCCACCCAGAAACAGAATGGAAGCAATCAATGTTGGATAGCCCTCCACATTTGTTCCGAAAATAATTGTTTTACCTATTTCATATGTTAAATAGAAAAATGCTAAAAATGATATGATAAACCCGATATAGGACCATACCCTCAGCGGAACGGTGCTGTAAGACGTAATCCCATTAATCGCCAACTTAAACAGCTGCAGCCAACTCCACTTGGCAACACCTGCAGCACGGTCATCCGCAATGTAGGTCAGTTCTTTTTTCTTAAAACCAATCCACCCATACATGCCTTTTGTATAGCGTTCCGATTCTCTCAGCTCTTGCAATGCTTCAATACATTTTCTATCAAGCAATCGAAAATCACCTGCAAAGGGATATACATTTTCACTCGACATTCTTTGCAGCAGTGTATAATACAATTTTGAGGTCCATTTTTTCAGGAGTCCTTCTCCTTCTCTCTTTTCACGCACGGCATAAACATCTTCATATCCTGATTCCCAGCATTCTATCATTTCACTGATAAGTTCTGGCGGTTGCTGTAAATCAGCGTCAATAATAACCACTGCGTCTCCTCTTGAATAATCAAAACCCGCAAGCATTGCAATTTCCTTGCCAAAGTTTCTGGACAAATCTATATATCGTATATATTGACTAGCGGCATTATATTCCTTCAACATTTGAAGTGTATGATCTTCGCTTCCATCATTAACAAACAAAAACTCAAAATTATAACGTGTATTTGCGTCTTTAAGATTTTCTAAACGATTAATCAGTTGATCTAAAACTTCTTCTTCATTATAAGCAGGAATCAAAATCGTAATTAATTTTTTACCTTGTTCTTCTTTAACCACAACCATCCTCCTCCTTTTCACTTTTTGTTGTACGTTTATTAGAATACAGGCCGAGATGCCTGTCAAGAATATATACTTTCATACAACATATAAATTCACTGGCATTGCATAAAATTATTTGAAAAAATTCGATGGTTACCAGGTAAAATATTCGGTGATTTTTACACGGCGCCCCCGACTCAGGCTTTAAAGGCATAAAAACCCCTTATCATTGGTTTGGGTCATCCAGTCCAAATCCTGAATAATAAGAAGATATCAATTTATAGAGGATGTCCATAATCATTATCGCTAAAAAAAGACGCACTTAAACAAAGATGGATTCAATCAAATTTTTTAAGCCCCCTGGTCTATTCAACTGGGTTTCATTTAACGTGTATTATTGATGAAGTTCTAATCGTCCACTTTGATTTTTTCATATATTTGGAACCATTCAGGAAAGACACGTTTAAACGGTACCGGCTTGAATTCGCCGTCCACTTTCTTTACCACGACGTGCGTCGTCGTGCCGTATGTGCACAGTTCACCGTCGCCATTGACGATCTCGACGCCGTAATCCGTTCTCATTCCCGTGTTCTTTTTGACCCATGTTCTGACGATGGCGCGGTCGCCGTATTTCAAAGCCTTTACATAAGTAATATCCAGATTATAAACCGGTGCATAATAGCCTTCACGTTCCATTGCGAGATAATCATAACCGATATCCGTGATCAGCTGCATCCGGCCCATCTCAAACCATTTAGGATAATTCCCGTGGTAAATAACGCCCATCATATCTGTATCTGCGTACATCACCTGAACTTCTATTTCTGAAGTATAACCTTGTTCCATATGAGAAACGTCCTTTCCTGTCATTTGATTTACCCTTCATTATATCATCCGTCCTATTTTTCGTAACTGTCATCTTTTGCCAATAAACTTCAATGCAGCTGAATTACTGTCGCAGAAATTGAAAATCTGTGATATTAAGTGAGAAAAAATCAAAATCGTATTTTTCCGGCATATATATAGTGAGGGAAACTTTATTCAAAGGAGGAAGATATGATTTTAACAGAAAGAAAAGTGCCGTTCGAACTGATGTATATACGTGCGTTCAGCAGAAGGGTCGAAATGGATTTAAAAGGTCGAAGGATGCTGTCTGTTTTGGAAAGCGGGTATGAAGGTGAACAGCAGTATGACAAAATACTCGAGGCAGCAGGGCATGAAGGACTGATTGTTTTTCGAGATATTTATGTGAAGGCCGGTGATGCAGTAGCTCAGTTTGATTCGATTATCATTGACGGCAATTCTGTAACCGTTAACGAAATAAAAAACTACAGCGGTTTTTATTCCTATGTGGACGGCCAGTGGTTCAGCGGAAAGTTCGAAGTGACAGAAGATGCGATCAGCCAGTTGAAGCTGGCGATGGGGAAACTTAAGAAGATAAGGTATGATGCCAAGATGAATTTTGATGTGAGGGGGAAAATCATTTTTCCAAACCTCGATCTGCAGTTTGACTGTGATGATGAACGGGCAAGATCGATGGTTGTGATGAGAAATCAGCTTAAGGAATACCTGGAGAGTTTCAGGTCCGGCGGGATTTCGGAACAGTCAAAAGAAATTGCCCGGGTAATATATAGGAAAATCATTGAAAACCCATATTTCGATAAGACGGCCGATATCACAGTCCTGAGGTGCGGGCTGTACTGCATTTCATGCGGCAGCTTCGACCTGGACATTCAAAAATATTATGCCTATTGCATGCAGTGCAAGTGCCGTGAATCAAAAGAAAGCCACATCATCCGCGGTCTCAGTGATTTCAAGGCCTTATTCCGTCACGACAAAATGACCAGGCAGAAACTGCAGGTGCTGCTCGGGGATCAGGTGAGTGAGCGTATGCTGCAGAGGATGTTAAAGAAATATTGTGAGACCTTTTCAACGGGGGTATCGATATATTATAAGTTCAAATACTATGATTATGATGATGCTGTTAATAAAGAGCCGAGAAACTCCAAATATCATCTGGGCCTTAAGCTTTTTAAGTGATTTAAGCGTTTCCCCGACATGGCGCAGAAACGATGCCGGGCCCGGTGTGTTCTCCCGACATGGCGCAAAAACGATGTCGGGCGGGGGGGCGTTCTCCCGACGTGGCGCAGAAGCGATGTCGGTATAATCATGTGAAACGAAGGCACGAGACGCTCACAAATCAGCGCAATTCACATCGACACTCCATAAATAATCAGAATTAACAGATAATAGACAAAAATCTGTAGTGTATCATTACAATTTGTGATACATTTATATTAAGCGATTGTACAAGGGGACGTTAGATGCATCAAAGGGGGCCAAATTATGGGGATTCAAGAATTTTACCGACAATTTATAACTGAAGATGTTTTGCAGGAGCTGAGCAAAACGAGAAAGAGGGCATATCAGTCGATTGATGAGTTCGTAGTTTACCGGTACCGGGAAATTACGAATCCTTATCATGTCAGCTGGGTGGTTGAACAGCTGAGTCCTAAAGAGCTTAAACTGATTGATACATTAAAGTCGTCCAAGGCTAAAAACGGATATTACACAATTGAACTGACGGAGGAGGATTATCCGTTTTTAATTGAGCAATATCTTATCGTGCCTTTCAATGATGGAGAGGGAGCGGTGCATGAGGAGACTCTCAGAAGTCTGATTGAAGAACTTAATAAAAATGATAAGGATCTCGTCTGGCTGGAGGATTTGAGTCCGCTTAAGAAGACGATTCTTATGTCCTATTCAGAGATGCATCTTAAAGAGTTGTTGATGGGTATCACAATTACTCATCTGAAGGAAATTTCGAAAGCGCTTTCACACTCGCCGGCATCTCTCCAGAAAGAGGTTTATGTCAACGATCTGAAAAAATTGCTGACAGATAAAGAAAAAATCAGGGAAATTCTGCTGTCTCTGTCTGACGAGGCTTTTCAGGTGATACGAAAGCATGCCGAAAATGACTATCCTTTTTACAATAACATTAAGGAATATCAGGAACTGATCAGCTACGGCCTGGTGATTGTCATGGAAAATGATTATGGGATATCACATCCGGAAGTGCTTAAAACCATCAGGAGCACAAACTTGAAACAGGTGAAAAGCCAACGCTACAAAAATAATATATTAAGGAATAAAGAAAACCAGTCCTCCTACAATGCCTACAGGATAAGGGTTTCCCTGGTCGGCGGCAGTGATATTATTTTCCGGGAAATGATCATTCCAGCGCGGCTGAATTTTTATGAGATGCACCTGATCATTCAAATTGCATTCGGGTGGAGCAAAAAGTTTTATGCAGAATTTTTAAATGACAATTACGTCATACGTGTTTACTCTGAAGATAAGACGGGTGAAACGAAAAAGAAACAGGTCCTTCTTTCCAGTTACACCCAGGTGGATGCATTTTTATCAGAATTCGGTACGGTGAGCTATGTGTATAATTATAAAGCGAACTGGCATCACAAAGTCGAGCTGGTGGAGTTCATCTCGAAGGATGAGGCAGTCTATCCTGAAATTGTGGATTACGGGGGGCCGAGTCCGATAGAAATGGCCGAAGGAATAGAGGAGTTTGACAGGCTTCATTTAATATTAAAGGATAAAGACAACCCGAAGTATAAGGAGACGGCAGAGTTTGCAAGGATGTCAAATTATAAAATAAGATATCCTAAAAGTGCCATCAACCGGCAGCTTAAACGGATATTTTCGAGACAGCATGCATTGACAGAATTTAATGATGAAGAGCCAAATTTGGCGGATAAATAAGGCGAAGGTCTCTTCGTCTTTTTTTGTATGTATATTATAATTGGAGTGAAGAAGGTGCCTGAAAATGAAAAAGTTTTCAATATTCATCCTGCTGGTTCTGACTCCATTTATTTTAAACGCGGTCATCAGCCCTGTCACTCCAGAACTGCTTGATGATCCGAGTCCGAGACAGGATCTTCCCGGTTCAGATAATGGTCTTGAAATGAGTGTCATACCATCTGTACAGGAACAATCCGAAGTGGAAATTGAAGTGACCATTAATAATTCCAGTGAGTCGATATTTGGCTACGGAGAATTTTTCTATCTTGAAAAAAAGGTCGATGGATTATGGTATATGCTCACTTTTGATGATGGGGTATTCAAGGATTTTTCTGCCTTTGATAATTACGGGCAGGCAATACCGCCTGATGAAACGAGAACACTTGAAATCGACCCTGCGGATTATTCTTTAAATCCGGACAGCGGTGAATATCGTATCGTAAAAGCTTTCAGATATCATGATGATACGAAAGTGTTCTGGTTAACAGATGAATTTAAAGTTGTATAATGTAGATAAATGACATTCATTGGGGGGGCTGACATGGAACTCGGAAAGTTGAAATATCTATTTGTGGGTAAAGCGAAGACATATGGAGATAATAACGCACAGGACAAAATGGACCAGGAATGGACGACTGCAATTTACCGCGGAAAAACAGATGAAGAAGTGTATCTGACAGAAACCGGTTTTCAAAATGATGAAGTCGGGGATAAACGCAACCACGGGGGGCCGGAAAAAGCAGTGTTCTGTTATAATATCGATCATTATGAAGAGTGGACGAACGAGCTTGGGCAGGAGATGCAGGCCGGCGCTTTCGGCGAGAACCTTGCTGTAGTCGGTCTGGATGAATCAAATGTCTGCATCGGTGACGTTTATCAATTGGGCGAAGCCCAAATACAAGTATCACAGCCCCGAAGACCATGCTGGCGGCCGGCAAGGAAACACCGCATCATTGACCTGGCCTTGAAGATTGAGGATTCGGGGAGAACAGGCTGGTACTACAGAGTGATCAAAGAAGGCAGAGTGAAGGCCGGCGACAGGTTCAGTCTGCTGGAGCGGCCGCATCCGGAATGGACGATAGATGCGTGTAACGAAGTAATGTACAAGCAGGAAGAAAATTACGGGCTCACTGCAAGTTTGAGAGATGTAAACCTCTTGGCTGAAAACTGGCAGAAGTCTTTGCAGAAACGGCTCGACGGAATCCCTGAAAATATAGAGCCTAGAGTTTTCGGTCCAAATAAATAAGAAGCCGGCAAATTGTCGGCTTCTTGTCTATTCTTCGATACTCTTTAAAAACTCGATTGTTTCCTTACTTTTCAACCGTTGATCCTGACGTTTTTGAATGCGGTCTTCAGCAGTTTTGAACAACCATTCCTCATGCTGGTTTGTAGGATATACTTTTGGAACATCAACCTTTTCTCCTGATTCATCAACAGCGACAAATGTCAGGAAACTGAGCACTGCCAGGTCACTTTTATGTGTATAAGGATTATCGACTTTAATCTGTACACATACCTCCAAAGAAGATGTGCCGGCATGCGAAATGTACGCTTCATAAGTCACGATTTCACCGGCGCGTATCGGTTTTAAAAAGTTGACAGAGTCAATGGAAGCAGTGACGCAGTCCGTTTCAGCATGTTTCATCGCAGCGATGGAGGCAATCTCATCGATATTTGCCAAAATCTTTCCGCCGAACATGGTATTCAAGTGATTGGTATGCTCAGGAAAAACTTGTGTTGATTTAATGGATTTGGAAAAGCTCATCGGTTTTTTATTGACAGTCATTTTAGCTACCCCTAAGTGATTAAGTTTTATACAACTACAATCTTATCACAGAAATTTGAGCAGCGGCACAGCTGATTTTGTGAATATTGTAACGTATTAATTGAATTAATGCCTGCAGAGGTTTAAAATAAAGTGAATAGTAAATGGAGGGATAGTCATGTCAATTACAGAAAAGCTGTTCAGCAGACTGGAAGAGAAAGAAGGCCGGATGATCGAAATCAGACGTTATCTTCATGAAAATCCGGAACTGTCGTTCAAAGAAGAAAAGACAGCGCAGTATATTGCGGATTTCTATAAAGATAAAGACGTGAAAGTGACGACAGGCATTGAAGGAGAGAATGGAATTGTCGTTGAAATCAACGGCAGGAATCCGGGCAGGACAATCGGGCTCCGTGCGGACTTCGATGCGCTGCCGATTACGGAAGAAACGGATGTGCCTTTCAAATCTAAAAATGACGGGGTGATGCATGCATGCGGCCACGATGGACATACAGCTTACCTGCTGACGCTTGGCGAAACTTTGATTGAACTTAAAGATGAGTGGGACGGTACGATCAAACTGATTCACCAGCACGCAGAGGAAGTGCCGCCGGGCGGGGCGAAAAGTATCGTCGCTTCCGGAATACTGGATGATCTGGATGAAGTTTACGGCATCCACCTGTTCCCGATGTATGAAACAGGTGAAGTCGGTCTTGTCGAAGGGAATGCGATGGCCGGACGTTCTAATTTCAATCTTCATATCCAGGGCAGCGGCGGCCATGGCGCGATGCCTGAAACGACGATAGATCCGATTGTTGCAGGTTCACACTTCGTCACCCAGGTGCAGTCGATCGTATCAAGAAGAATGAATCCGAAGCATACCACTGTGGTGTCGGTGACGGCATTCGAAGCACCGGGCGGACAGAATGTCATCCAGGATAAAGTGACGTTGCGCGGTACGGTGCGCTATATGGAAGAGGAGAATAAAGTGCCCATCCATGATGAAATGGTCAAAATTTTAAACGGACTGGAAACTGCATTCGGTGTAACGTGCGAACTGGACTATATTTATGACTCCCCGGTCTTGTACAATGACCCGGAGAAAACACAGGCTGCAGAAGATATTCTGAAGAACAGTAAAGGCGGACACATCAGCAATATTGCCCATCATGACCCTTCGAGCGGCTCGGAAGATTTCTCCTATTATTTACAGAAAACACCGGGTACTTTCATCAATGTCGGTGCAAAACCTGACGGTGTGGAAAATGCCTACATCAACCACCACCCGAAATTTGATATTAATGAGAAATCATTATTGATCAGCGCAAAAGTGCTTGGGGAAGTCGCACTTTCCAGACTTGAAAATGAATGATCAAAACAAGAAAATCAATCAAAATTTCACTGATAGTGAAATTTTGATTGATTTTTTATTTATAATCACATATGATTCAGTTAACGGAATATTTAGACTTAAAATATCACATAAAAAAATGGGGAGTGGGATTGAATGTCATTGATTGAGTTAAAACCGAAAGTCAGGGAATTTTTAGAAGGGGACAAGGGCCTTTATATTAACGGGGAGTATGTGCCTTCTGAAAGCGGTAAGACATTTGAAGTGAAAAACCCTTCGACTGAAGAGGTCATTGCGAATGTCAGTGAAGCTTCAGAGAAAGATGTGGATAAAGCTGTAAAAGCGGCGAAAGATGCATTCGACAACGGAGAGTGGACAAAGATGGATGCAGATTCAAGATCTCAGCTGATATATAAGTTTTCAGAACTGCTTCACGAAAACCGTGAGGAGCTGGCGCAGCTTGAAGCACTGGACAACGGCAAGAAATATCAGCAGGCACTCGAAGATGATGTCGACGGCACTGTGCAGCATTTCAGATATTATGCCGGATGGGCGACGAAAATTTTCGGCCGGACGACAAACATTGATCCGAATTATGTCACGTACACTGTACACGAGCCGATGGGCGTTGTTGCCCAGATCGTTCCATGGAACTATCCGCTACTGATGGCTGCCTGGAAAATGGGCGCAGCACTTGCGGCAGGCTGTACAATCGTTCTGAAGCCTGCGGAAGATACACCATTATCAATACTGTATACTGCCAGATTGTTCAAAGAAGCAGGATTTCCTGACGGTGTGGTCAACTTTGTGCCGGGCTATGGTGATAAGGCAGGCCATGCACTTGTCACTCATGAAGATGTGGCGAAAGTTGCATTTACAGGGTCAACAAATACAGGCCGTAACATCATGAAAGAAGCGGCTGAAGATATCAAGTCCATCACTTTGGAACTCGGCGGGAAATCACCGGCTGTCGTATTGGAAGACGCTGATATCGAGGCCGGTCTTGAAGGTATCTTAGATGGGACAATGTACAATTCCGGCCAGAACTGCAGTGCGACGACAAGGATTTATGTTCAGAGAAACATCTATGATGAAGTGGTCGAAGCGTTGAAAAATAAAGCGGAAGAAATTAATGTAGGAGACGGTCTGGATGAAAATACGGATATCGGACCATTGGTTTCCAAAAAACAGCTGGACACTGTTCTCGGATATATCGAGAAAGGCAAGGAAGAAGGTGCGAAGCTGATCACAGGCGGCAAGCGTATCGGTGACAAAGGATTTTTCGTTGAACCGACAATCTTTGCTGATGTAACGGATGATATGACGATTGCGAGAGAAGAGATATTCGGACCGGTGATGTCTGTCCTGCCGTTTGACGATATCGAAGAAGTCATAAAGCGGGCGAACGACAGCAATTACGGTCTTGCTGCAAGTGTTTGGACCGAGAATATTAAAGACGGTCATTATATCGCCTCTAAACTTGAGGCGGGTACAGTATGGATCAATGACTTCGGTCTGGAACTTGAAACAATGCCGTTCGGCGGTTATAAACAATCCGGTATCGGCCGCGATATGGGCGGGGATTACGGTATTTCAAACTACATCGAAGTGAAGAGTGTGTTCGTTAACATGGACAGATCATAAGAGAGTGGGTAATGATATGAGCGCGACGCTGGGAGAAGAGCTGAAGAAATTACGCAAAGATAAAAAGATGACATTGAAAGAACTGAGTGCAAAGAGCGGATTATCCATCAGTTTTATTTCACAGATTGAACGTGATTTGAAAACACTGACGTTCACTTCGCTGAAAAAAATTTCCGAAGCACTCGATGTCAATGTGAATTTCTTCTTTGATGATAACGGGACAGACCCGGTCGACACTTCCTCTCTGAATGGTAATTTTTCGTATAAAGACCTGTCGGGAGATATGGTGAATCCGATATTCACCCCTGCTGTTGTAGAGCTGAAAGCAGGAGAGACCCAGCATTCACCGTATACCCACAGAGGCCAGGAATTCATCTATGTCCTGGCCGGTTCACTGGAAGTGATTGTAAGCGGTGAACAAAAAACACTGGAAACCGGCGAATCCATTCATATCGATTCGAGAGTCGAACATGAATGGTATAACAATACCGCTGAAACGACAGAGATACTGCTCGTATCATCCAACTCGGGATAGTTCTGCGTAATACAAAAAGGACCGGAGACAAAGTAAATGTCGCCGGTCCTTTTGTATGGGCAGAAGAGGTTAAAAACAATGTTTGAAGAAACGATAAAAACCACACAGCTGTGTGGTTTTTATTTTGCCAGCCAGTACAGCTGAAGCTTGTCCCGGGCCTGATCGAGGTCTTTATGAAATTTCACTTTGGCATTTTTACGTTCATCGCCAATGCGTTTCAATGTAATTTTGACGGCATCTTCATTGCCCAGCAGGTGATGTGCGGCCATTTCGCCCTGAAGGATGGCAACTTTGGCATTTTCAATACCGGTGATATTGCCTGCGACATACAGTTTATCGATTTCGGTTTCCATCTGTTCGCTGTGAATCGGCACGTATCCGCCAAGGGATTCAAGATAGGCGTGTTTCAAATTGAACAGCGAAGTGATTTCGCTGACTGGAGAAAGGCCGTCTGAAATACAGACAAAATCGCATTTTATGTCCTGTTCGGTTCCTTTGATCACACTGCCGTCAGCTCTTGTTTTCACGGTAGTGACAGATTCGACCTTTTCTGCCCCGTTGATTTTAACGACTTTTTCCTTGATGGAGATCGGCAGTCCGAGAGCTTTGATGCCTTTCGACGGAAATAGTTTCAGAGCAAGTCCGTGCAGCATCGACATTCTGCTGCCGATATCTGCAGAGATGGACAGAAATTTTGACGGTGCGGATGTGCCGAGCCCCATTAATGTCTCAAGTGCATCCCTCGGCGTAACCTTATTAAATTTATTCTCTGCCGGCAAACAGATTTTTCTGACATCGATATCGGCATAACCGAGCTCCATGCCGATGACCATCGACAATGGATTGATGCCGATGATGACGCCGGCATCACCGGGGGCGACTCTGTGAAAGTTGGTCAGAACCTGGGCGGCACCGACGGTCATGACGCCCGGCAGCTCCCAGCCAGGGAGCGGATAGGAATTTTCTTTGGCACCAGTCGCAACGATCAGGTAATCAGATGTAAAATTCCCTTTATTCGTATAGACAGTAAACGCCCCATCGTTCCGATCGACATTGAAGACGGACGTTTCAAGCCTCAAAGTTATTTTCTCATCCAATCCATCATGGAGACGGCGGGCCACATCCATGCCGTTCCACCAGCTGTCTTTCGATTCCTCATACAGCTGGCCGAGCAGTCGGCCGCCGTAATGATAATATTCATCGACAATCAGAACGCTTTTCTTATCCTTCAATATGTTCGCGGCACTCATCCCGGCAGGGCCGGCACCGACGATGATGACATCATAATGAGTCATTTGCGCCGCCTCCTTTCACCAGATGGGGGAGAGCACCCTGCCTGTCCACATGCATATTTTTTTGAAGCGGTGTCAGACATGCCCGGACATTTCTTCTGCCGTCGACGGTGACCCGGCATTCGGAGCAGTGGCCGATATTGCAGTAGAGGCCGCGCGGCGCCCCGTCGCTTTCATGGTAGCGGAGCGTCCGTATATCATTTGCCAAGAGAGCAGCGGTAATGCTTTCACCTTCAGCGCCGTAGTATGTCCTGCCGTTCCATATGAACGGGACAATATGATGCTTTTTCGGCCCGAGTATTTTATGGTTTAATATTCTTCTCGTCATCAAGCAGCCCTCCTGAAAGTTCTTCAAATGATACCGTGCGTATCGGGGGCTGTGCCCTCAGATGAATAAAGACCGGTGACTCATCTTCAGTATCCCCTGTAATTTTATTGATCATGTGCCCGCATGTCCTGCCGTTGCAGAATCCCATGCCGGCTCTCGTTTTTAATTTCATTTCCCTTGAATCATTAACGCCTTTGTCCATTTCTGCCAATATTTCCGAGTATGTGACGTTTTCACATCTGCATACTGTAAAATCTTCGCTTTTCATCATAGTGATCACCCCAAATAATTATCCTTACATGAGATAAGAAATAACCGTGCCAGTTACAGATTGAACTTTTTGATCTTCGCATACAGTGTCGGACGGCTGATGCCGAGAATCCGGCTTGATTTTTCAATGTTGCTGTCATTGGATTCGATGACCTGGCGGATATAATCCGCTTCCACCTGATCGATGTAATCCTTTAACTGAAGGTCGTCCGGCGGCAGGCTGTAAGTACTAAAATTCCTGCTCTGACCGACTTCCTCTAGATACTGATGGAAGATATTATTATCCAGAGTACTGCCGCTTGAAAAAATGACGAGCCTTTCGACAACATTGATGAGTTCCCGCACGTTACCCGGCCATTCATATTGCCTGATTTCCTGAAGCAGCTGCTGATCGGCATACAGCAGTTTAGTCTGATATTTTTCCGACAGCTGGAAAAGATAATAGTAAAACAATGATTCAATATCATCCGGACGCTCACGAAGGGGCGGGATATGTATATTGATGACATTGATCCGGTACAGCAGATCTGAACGGAAATCATCCGATGACAGCAGTTCTGCAATCACTTTATTTGTAGCGGAAACCAGTCTGAAGTTGGTCGTCTGCTCCTTTTTCCCGCCCAGTTTAAAGTACTTTCTTTCCTGCAGAATACGCAAAAATTTGACCTGCATCTCAAGCGGCATCTCTCCGATTTCATCGAGGAATAAAGTTCCGTTTTCAGAAAGCTCGATCTTTCCCTGGTTGCCTTCCTTGTTCGCTCCGGTAAAGGCGCCGCGGTCATAGCCGAATAGTTCCGACTCGAATAAGTCATTCGGGATGGCGCCGCAGTTGAGCGGGATGAAGTCACCATCAAGCTGACTTACGTTATGGATGGCCTGGGCGAACAGCTCTTTACCGACACCGGTTTCCCCGGTAATTAAAATATTGGCATTCGTTTTCGCAGCTTTTTCAATCTGATTCTTTAAATTCTCCATGATGGAACTTTTATAAATGATGTTTTTAAAATGATTGTCATTATGAAGATGTTTGACGTTGTCACTCAAAATGCTGACTTTATTTTTAAGGTCTTCTAATTCTTTTTCCCTTTTGATCTGTGCAGTCACATCGATTTCCGACACCACGGCGCCCAGCACTTTGCCGTCATGGTGGATCGGTTCCGCTTTTATATCCACATAAATATCGGGGGTCGCCTGATGACGTTTCTTTTCAAACGACTGATTTTTTCTGAGGGAATCGAGAATGAGCAGCTGATCTTCCGAAAAAATTTCTTTTATGTCTTTTCCGACAACATCCTCATTTTTCAAGTTGAATATTTCTGACGCACGCTTGCTCCAGTAGATGACTTTCTCATCATTGTCGATGATCGTAAAAGAATGATTATAAAAATTGATCAGTATTTCAATTAACTTTTTCTCAATCATAATATCTCCTTTTGTAAACTTTAATATAATCATTATATTTTTCTTTACACTTTATTACAAACTATAATATGGTTTCATCCAGAAAAGCTGGCACGCTTATTTCTTATATGCAAGTAAGAGAGGAGGGTGAGAGGTTATTGAATAATCACTTTGACGTAATGATCATCGGCGGTGGAATCATAGGTGCAAGCATTGCCTACTACTCGTCGAAAAAAGGATTGAATGTGGGACTGATTGAAAAGAATACGGTCGCCTCGGGAACGACTTCAAAATGTGACGGCAATGTCCTGCTGATAGATAAAGAACCGGGCTTTGACAGCAGGATGGCGATCAAAAGCCAGGCGCTCATCAAAGAATTGTCCGGAGAGCTGGAAATACCGTTCGAGTTCAGGCATCCCGGCAGTATATTCCTTTGTGCAAATGATGAGGAGCTGGAACAGGCATACATCTGGGTCGACCGTCATAACGAAGCGAACGGGGATGACCGGTTTTTCAAAAAACTGACGAAGGAAGATTTGAAGAATGACTCGAAATATTTTGCCGATCATCTGACCGGGGGTCTTGAATGTACGAACGATTCGACCGTCAATCCATATATGCTGACCTTTTCGCTGATTAATGAAGCGAAGAAGTACGACTTCACCTTATATGAACATTCACCTGTGGATGATATTAAAAAAACGGATGCGGAAACATTTAAAGTATATTCCTGTGGAAGTACCTTTACGGCGAATAAAGTGATCAACGCCGGCGGCATATATGCACAGGAAATCAGCAGAATGCTGGAGATTGATCTGCCGATCCATCCGCGTAAAGGACACATACTCGTCGCATCCCGTACGGAACTGATGGGCACACGTAAAATTCAGGAATTCGGATATTTGATGACGAAGTTCGGCAAAGAACGAAGTGCTCCTAAGACGATGAATGATTACGGCATCGCACTGGTCCATGAAGCGACTGAAAGCCAGAACTTCCTTATGGGCAGCAGCCGGGAGTTTACCGGTTTCGATACGAAGGTGGATGCGGGCATCATCCGTCTCATTGCAGAACGGGCGATAGAGTATTTTCCAAAGATGAAGGATTTGAATATTATACGGTCATATGCGGGGCTCAGGCCATGGACGCCGGACCATCTGCCAATCATCTCCGATACCGGGATTAAAAATTATTATGTTGCGGCAGGCCACGAAGGTGACGGCATCGGACTTTGTGCCATTACAGGCAAGTGGATGAGTGAAATGATCACCGATTCACTCAATGATGACATCACCCCGCTCAGTTTATCGAGGTTTAAGGAGGCGGCTGTATGAACATAAATACGAGACAATTTTTGACGATTGACACACATACGGGCGGCAACCCGACCAGAACAGTGCTGACAGGCATGCCGGAGCTGAACGGGGAGACGATACAGGAAAAGATGCTGGATATGAAAGAAAATCATGATCATATCAGGAAATTCCTTGTCTATCCGCCGAGAGGCCATGACGTCATGAGCAGCACGATTGTTTTGCCGCCTTTGAAGGAAGAAGCAGATTTCAGCGTAATTTTCGCAGAAACCGGCGGTTATCTGCCAATGTGCGGGCATGACACCATAGGCACATGCACGGCTCTTGTCGAACTCGGCTATGTGGAAACGGTTGAGCCTTACACGACGGTCGTATTGGATACTCCGGCCGGCGTGGTTGAAGCAAAATGTAAAGTGACTGACGGCAAAGTTGAGGAAGTGACATTCGTCAGTACGGATGCCTTTCATTTAAAAACGGTGCATGTCGATTACAAAGATAAGAAAAATATCAAATGTGATATCGCATACGGCGGCAATTTTTACGGCATCATCAAAGCCGAAGACCTCGGCCTCGCACTTGACGTCGGTGAATCGGAGAAAATAGTTGCGACAGCAATGGAAATCCGGGATGAAATCAACCGGCAGCATGAAATCCGGCATCCGGACTTTCCCTTCATCGATAAGATGACGCATATGGAGCTTTATGAACAAGGAGATATCACCAAAAATGCCGTCGTCGTACCGCCTGGCGGCATCGACCGGTCGCCATGCGGCACGGGTACTTGTGCAAAGGTATCAACGCTGCACAAGGAAGGCGTACTCGGCCTGAATGAAGCATTCATCCATCAAAGTATTACCGGTTCAGAGTTCAGAGCGCATCTACTCAGTACGCGTGAAGAGAAAGGCATTTCATACAACAGAATTTCCATAACGGGTTCTGCCTGGATCATGGGGCGTCATGATCTTTATTTGGATGAGGATGATCCGCTTAATCACGGGTATCTGCTGATACCTGAAATATAAGGAGGTGGGCAGGTGATAAGAAAAGTGATCAACAGCCATGATATTCATGTGGACGGGCAGCAGCTCAGAATCGTACAAAAAGATGAGCTTACGGGCAGTGTGGAAGGATTTAACAATATCGACCTCCTGCTGAATGAACCTAGAGGCAGCAAGTACGTCAATCTGATCATCTATAAGTCTGACGAATCAGCAATTGATGTTGAAATTTATTCGAACTCGGTTTTGGACAATAAAGACATCCTGTTGAAAAGTTTCATACGTTCGCTGCTTGAACGCGGCACGATCAATCAGGATGACAGTTATGTAATCAAAGAAAAGGGAGAAACATACACTTATCCGCATGACAGCCTTGGAATCGAAAAGATTTATGAAGTCGAAGGTGAGGACGGTGTGTATGTTGTAAACGGTAAGAATGTATTGGTTGAAGCGGTGGACTTCGAACTGTCCATTGAAAATATTACGGAGATAAAAAACTATATAGAAGCTTATAAAGTTTTTAAAGGCTATCTCATATTGGTCAACGACGGCAGACATATCACGTTTAATGAAGACAAGGTCGCTCTTGCCTATCCGGTCAGTGAAGCGGTTTCTGTCTTGAACTGTATTTATAAGAAGGAAAAAATCATTGCATTGAATACTGCAGAAGTGGAAATCGTCAGCGGCCAATACTCATTCGAACATTATCTGATATCAAATTCGCAATTTTACATCGAAGGCTCAGATATTTACTCAAAGGGTTTTATAATTAAATGAAGATGGGGGACAGTATATGAAAAGTAAGGGGAAATTACCAAGTGTACCGATGCTGATAGCGATCCTGGTTTTATTTGTAATAATAATGTTCAGTTTCATAGTCATTTTGGAATTGCCGATTCAGCTGGCACTTCTGACCGTATGGTTTGTCATTATTGGGTTCGGTGTTTATTTGAAATATACTTATCATGAAATGGAAAAAGGCTTGCTGAAAGGTATCCATGAAGGTATGGGCGCCACGCTCATTTTAATCGCAGTGGGTGCACTGATCGGTTCATGGATTGCAGGCGGCGTTGTTCCGACGATGATTTACTTTGGATTGAATATTATCAGTCCGAGCATATTTTTAATGGCTGCAATGATCATCTGTGCAATCACTTCGTTAGCAACAGGAACATCATTCGGTTCAGCGGGGACAGCGGGCATTGCGATGATGGGGATCGGTGAAAGTTTTGGCCTGCCTGTATATTTAGTGGCGGGTGCGGTTATTTCCGGTTGTTATGTTGGGGATAAGATGTCTCCTTTATCAGACACGACGGTAATGACGGCGTACTTATCCAAAGTAGACCTTTTCAGACATATTAAATCCATGTCATTCGTGTCCATACCGGCATTTGTCATTGCTGCGATTCTTTATTGGATTGTCGGTGCATCACTGCAGAGCGGCAGCGGAGATTTGACGATTGCACAGGAAACGATGACAAGTCTCGAAGAAACGTTCAATATTTCCTGGGTAATGCTTATACCGGCGGCTATTGTCATTGTACTGCTGGCTTTGAGGATGCCTTCGGTACCTGTAATAGTTTTCGGTGCATTGCTGGGCAGTTTGTGGGCCACATTTTTCCAAGGATACGGCTTTATAGAAGCGATTCAGACCATGTATTCCGGCAGCGGCATCTCGACGGGCATCTCATTTATCGATACCCTGCTTGACCGCGGTGGTATTACCTTTATGCTTGAAGTGATATTACTCATCATTCTGGCGCTTGGCGTCGGCGGGTTATTACAGTCAATCGGTGCATTCAGAGTCATTGGGGATATGTTTGCCAAATTGGCGACAAATACAGGTAATATGACTGTCACTACAATGCTCGCATCATTCTTCGGTGTATTCTTCGGCGGTGCGGCATACGTATCATTGCTGACAGGAACGAAAATCACAGAAGAAAACTATGACCGTAAAAATGTCAGCCGGACTTTATTATCACGTAACGTTGAAGCGGGAGGAACGGTAACGACTCCGATGGTGCCCTGGTCTGACGGCGGTGTGTTCATGGCAACGACACTTGGCGTGGCGACCATCGCATATCTGCCATTCTTCTGGTATGGATTTTTAGTGATTATCATCAGTTTGATTTATGGTTATGCAGGATTATTTATAATGAAGAAAGACAAATATGAAATTGAGAGGGATAAAGAACATGAACAACAAATTTGAGGGCGTATACCCGGTACTGATTACACCAATGAATGAGGATTACAGCGTAAACTATGAAGGCATGAAAGAGAACGTCCAGCATTATCTGGACTTGAAAGTCGCAGGTATCATCATCGTTGGAAGTACGGGAGAATTTGCATCTCTGGATGATGATGAGAAGGAAAAAATCATCACACAAGTGAGTGAACAGGTGAAAGGCAGCGAAACAAAACTGCTTGTCGGCATCGCGGATGAAAGAACGGACAAAGTCATCGAGTATGCGAAATTCGTGGAAGGAACGAATGCGGACGGGCACCTTCTGATCAACTCATTCTATCAGACACCGACAGAGGAGGAAGCATTCCACCAGTTCAAAGACGTCAATGACGTGGTGACAAAACCGGTCATGATGTATAACAACCCGTTCACGGCTAATGTCGATCTTGAAAATGAAACGATTTATAAGATAGATAAAGAACTGGATAAAGTGCAGTATATCAAGGAATCGACAGGTGATATCAGAAAAGTGAGGACACTTGTGGAGAACACGGACTTGGTCATGTTCTGCGGTTCGGATGATCTCGCCTATGAATCCTTTGCAGTGGGTGCGACCGGCTGGGTATCGGTTGCCGCAAACATCGCGCCAAAAAGTGCTTCAAAACTTTATGCACTGATGAAAGAGGGCAAATATGAAGAAGCAAGAACTCTGAATAAAGATCTTCTGCCTCTTTGTGAGTTCCTTGAGGATTCCGGCAAGTATGTCCAGATCGTCAAGAAGGCGATGGACCTCAAAGGCCTGAACGGGGGACCTTCAAGAAAGCCGAGACTCGGTCTGACGGATGAAGAAACCGAAAAACTGAAAAGCCTGATGGAAAAGTTGGACTGACAATAAGACCGGCCGTACGGCCGGTCTTTAATTATGCTTCAGCATCTGATTTTTATATTTATTGACGGTGCGTCTTGATATTTTAATGCCGAGTTCATTCAGCATCATTGAGATTTTATTATCGGAAAGTGTGTCGTAACCATCAATGTTTCCGATAACGTACTTCACCTGGCTGACCGAGAAGCCTTTGCAGCATTCTTTGGATAAAAGGCTTTGAATCGGCAGTATGCCCCGCGGTGTGGAGATATATTTATTTGAAATCAGGCGGCTTACCGTCGCAGGACTGAGTTCGGTGAGTTCCGCAAGCATGCTCTGGTCCAGCGGCCGCAGGTACTCTGTATTGCCGGTCAGATATTCTTCCTGAATATCACAAATAGCATTCAATAATTTCAAAAGATAGATTTTACGAGCCTTGAGCATCGATACCAGTTCTGAATATTCTTCCCGATAGGCCTTGATCTGATTTGAAAAATCGGTTTCTTCCCCGGTCAGGTAAAGCGGTTCGAATACGATATCTTCAGCAAGGTAATCCTCAATCTGAATCTGCAGTCTGCCCTCGATTACTATGATGGAACCTTCAGGCAGTATATCGATCTGTTCATCACCGTCCAATGGGTAAAGACTGCACTGTTTAATTTCATTTTCCATATAGGAATTGAAGTCGTCGGGGTCGATGTCCAAATCGGACAAAAATTTGAGGCTTCCGGATTGTATATCATGTAAATTATCTTTAAAAGCACTGAACATAGTTTCTTCGTATGTATCATTGGTTGTCAGCTGGAACTTTATAAAATCCACCGCATCCGTACATCCGATGCCTTTTGAACCATAGTCTTTTAATGCATCTATTAACAGCTGGACATTGGATCGGTCGGCATTTGTAAGTACAGCAATATCCTCGGCAGATGATTCGAGGAAGCCTTTCGGGGACAATGAACCTATGATGACTTCCATAATCTTTTTATCACTGCTTTTTAAAGTGTAATTGAAATGAGCAGTGATTTCGTCGACAATATCATTGTCTGCGTATACTCCTGAATGATCGGGCAGGGGGTGGTCGTCTTTAATATAGATCAAAGGATTTTCATTACACTTGTCGATGACATATTTGTACAGCTCTTTTGGAGTATATTTGAAAAGGCTGATTGAATTGAGTATATAGTGATTCAAGGAAATATTCGTTTCTGCAGTTAAATTCAGTGATACCAATTAAAGCACCTCCCTGTGTCATTCACTTATTGCCAATAATCTTAGCCGTGATTGTAAGCGGTGTCAAATGTAAAGTGCATATGCTGTACGGTTTTAATATGCATATTACATTTGGTATAATGAGAATATTCAATAATGTCTGCCAGAATTAAAATCAGGAGATGATGGAATGAAAGCTGTTATATTTCAGTTTGAAGTGACGGAAGGCGATTATGAAAAGAATTTAAACAAAGTACAAAGTTTATTTCAGGAGCATGCATTGGAAGAGGACAGCATAGTCGTCCTGCCTGAAATGTGGACGAGTGGATATGATCTGAAAAACATAGAAAAACTGGCATTTCACAATCTCGGCGGAGTCAAAGAGGAGATGGCAGAGCTTGCTGCAGAATATAAAGTCAATATCGTTGCCGGCTCGGTTCCGAACATCAAAGAAAGCAGCGATGTTTTGAATACTGCATTTGTAGTGGATAAAAAAGGCGAGCTTGTTTACGAGTACTCCAAAATCCATCTCGTACCGATGCTGAATGAACCGGAATATTTAACAGGCGGCGGAGAATCTGCCGATACATTTGAACTGCTCGGCAACAAGGCGGGTCTCGTCATATGTTATGACCTCAGGTTTCCCGAATTGTTCAGGGATCTTGCGCTGGATGATGCGAAAGTCGTCTTTGTCGTAGCAGAATGGCCGGCGGAACGGACGGAGCACTGGCTGACACTGCTTAAGGCAAGGGCGATAGAGAACCAGTGCTATATTGTGGGCTCCAATACATTCGGCACCCAGCCAAACGGCACGACATTCGCAGGCAACAGCATCATCATCAACCCATTCGGTGAAGTGCTGGGCCAGGGCAGTGCAGATCAAGAGGAAGTTGTGGAAACAAATATAGACCTGGATTACATTGCCCAGGTCAGAGAAGATATCCCGATCTTTAAAAGCAGAAGAAGAGATATGTATAAGTTTTTGTAGGATCCGGACGCTCTCCCGACAGGGTGCGAAAACGATGTCGGGGCAATTTAATAGAATCAAGAAAACGACAGGATATGGGGGATCCTGTCATTTTTTTATGAAGTATGATATACCTTGTCCGCTTCTTCCAGCAATTCATAAGTTGTAGTATATGCCTCGCAGCCGTCTGCAGGAACTTCATAGTTATCCGTGACGGTTCTCAACTGTTCGAAATCCATTTTCAAATCCGGAGCTTCAGAAGTCTGCACTTTTTTGTTTATGTTCTGAAAGATATCTCTGACTTCCGCGAGCTCCGGATGTCCCGCTCCATGGACCCGTGCTACGATAGGCGTCATTTTTTTAAGCGTTGGAAAATTCTCTGCCACGACATTTTTAAAAGTTATATTTGTCATTTATTTACGTCCTCTCCCATATGATAATTATCTTATCTTTAGATTACAGGAGAATTGGAATTTAGAAATTGACCCAGGTCAACTTTCTATTTTATTTAATATTTGCAATTAAAGAGATTTCCAGCGGTGCGTTGTCCGGCAGTGAGCTTACACCGACCGCCGCCCTTGACCCGATAATAGTTTCTCCAAACTGGTCAACCAGATAATCGGAAGCGAAATCTGCAATTTTGGAATGAGATTCAAAATCCACAGATGCATTGACATAGACAGTCATCATGATAATCCTGTCTATTGCTTCCGTGCCGGATATTTCCTGGTCGATGACCTGTATCGCATTTTTAATCGCCTGCTGTGTCACTGATTCATACTCACTCAAATCTGTCTGATTATCAAGTTTGCCCGTCTTCACAAGCTGGCCGTTAATTTTTGGTGTAATGCCTGATGTATAGACTTTGTCTGCATCTCTTGTCGCCAGTTTATAATTACCGTTTGGCGTCACTTTATTTTCCATTTTTATAATACCCCGCAACTTTAATGATTCTCTTCACCGCATCAACCGCTTTTTCCTTATCCTGTGAAAAATTCAATCTGATGCAGTCTGTGAACTGGGGGCCGAATTGCGTGCCCGGAGTGACAGTCACTTTTGCCTGTTTCTTTAAAACTTTAACGAAGTTATCACAATCGATGGAGAGATCTGTGATTTTCGGGAATATATAACTGCCTGCTTCGGTTGTTCTCACTTCAAAGCCTGCATCCCTGAACAAGGTGAGTAAGATATCTCTGATATCCTGATGCGCCTTGATTCGCTCTGCCATCCAGCCATCAGGCTCGCTGAACCAGTTCTTCAGTACAATCTGGCTGTAGCCGGAAGCTCTCAGTGAAACGATTGCCTGCAGCTGTTCCATCCTGTCGATGATGGCTTTCGAACCGTAGGCGACTCCCAGCCTGAAACCGCTCAGTGATTCTGTTTTGGAAGGGCCGATGATTGTCACGATATTTTCTTTGGGTACGATATCCAGACTTGCAAGATGTGTATAAGTTTTGTTGTCAAAAAGCTGTCTGGAATATAATTCATCGACGATGACATTCACATCATATTCACGAACGAGTTCGCCGATTTTCGTGATTTCTTCTCTACTGTATAGGACTCCGCTCGGATTATTCGGATTCGAGAAAATAAAAGTCGATACGCCTTCTTTAAAACTCGCTTCCAATCCATCCAGATCAATGCCGGCTTTATCTTCATGACTCAGATAGTCCAGCTGAACCGGGTACAATTCACCCTGAAAGAAATGGACGAGCTTTCTGTTTGCATAGTAATCCGGTTCAATGATCGCGACTTTATCGCCGCGTGTAATCGTGGCACCGACCGCAAGGAATAGTGCACCCTGGGTGCCCGGTGTGATGATCAGTTCATTTTCAGCGTCAATTGAAGTTGAAGAGTAATCAGCCAGCTTTGCAGCGACATCTTCCAGAATATCTTCACGGCCGCGGTAAACCGTGTAGGCTTGAGTCCCACCGATCTCTTTGAAACCGTAGTTGAAGTTTTCGAGGGCGCCCGGCACGGGTTCAAAGGCATCCACATCGCCGTGTGAAAAATCGACAGGCTCACCCGGCAGGTTTCCCCCCTTAAGTTCAATATCATCAAAATTCAAACGCTTTTCCTGTCCCGGTGCTAAATCGGCATTCAGTTTATCAAATAGATCCTCTACTGAAGACATGTGACACGCTCCTTAATAATAATTTCGTGGTTATTACAACTAGAGTAGCATTACCGTTTATATAATGTAAAATACGATATAATGGAATTAATTATTATAAAACACGTTATTTGGAGAGGTAGAATGAATACATCTGAAATTGAAGCTTTTCTGGCTGTCGTCAGATCTGGAAATATCTCAAAAGCATCTAAAAATTTATTTATATCACAGTCTACAATCAGTCAGAGAATAAAAGCTCTGGAAACAAAACTTGAAGTCAGACTTATCGAAAGATCAAAAGGCATCACTTCGATCAACTTAACTAACGAAGGAGAAAATTTTTATAAGATTGCTTTAAAATGGGAGCAGTTGATGACTGATTCAAAAATGCTGAAACAAAAAGAATATAATCAAAGTATTTCTATTGCCGGAGTGGATAGTATCAACAATTTTGTCTTGAACGATGTATTTCGCAGTATGGTCGGTGATCATCCATCAATCAGCTATTTTTTCAGAACTCACCAGTCCAATGAAATTTATACATTAGTGGAAGATAATACTGTAGATATGGGTTTTATTCTTCAGGAAAGAGTGTCTGAATCAATAATTAAAGAAGAGTTTTTCAGAGAAGAACTGGTATTGGTTTTAAATAGAAAGCTGGGGAGCAGAACGTCAGTTACTTTGGATTCTCTCGATACAACAAAAGAACTGTATATAAATTGGGGGCACGTATTTACCTTATGGCATGAAAAGCATTTCGGATACGGCGGAACGTTGGGTGTAGAAACCCACACAGGTATACTGATTAATGAATTTTTAAAATCAGAGGAATATTGGGCAATCATTCCTGTCTCGATGGCAAAGCAGTTTACTAAGGAAAGTAATCTGCAAATCATTAGATTCAGTCAGGATAAACCGTATAGAATCTGTTATATAATCTATGATCAAAATAATGAAAATGCAGGAAACATTCATAAAGATATATTGAACTACAAAAGTTTGACTGAAAATAAAATCCAGTTGAACGATGAGGGAACCAATTTAGAAATTCAATTATAATATCAATTTTGTTAATAATAAATATTTAATATCCGACTTTTACTATATTTGGACAGATTGATAAACTTTTTATAAAGGGCGGATTAAAAATGAAAAAGGGGATGGAATGATGAAGAAGAGAAACACCAAATTTTTCCCGGATGAGCTGCAGAATAAATTAAGAGCGCAGTTCTATTATTTAAATGATGATATAAATGGAAACAGAAGAATATTTTTTGAAAATGCGGGTGGTGCGTTAAGGTTAAAATCCACACTGGAAAAATACGGAGAGATATCAATGATACCGGATTCTCCTGTCAGAGATTATGATATTGCTCAGAAGATCAATCAGGATATCACTGACGGCAAGGAGGATATCCGTTTACTGCTGAACGCAGAAGGTGGAGAAATCGCAATCTCTTTGACCGCTTCAAAAATCATTTTTGAAATGATTACAGTGGCAGCGATGGATTTACCAAAGGGCAATATCGTGACGACTGCGATAGAACATCCATCTTCTTACGATGCATGTGAATTTTCATCGCAGCAGTACGGCCATGAGTTAAGAGTGGCTGAAGCGGATCACAGTACAGGCAGTGTATTTTTAGAGGAATTGCTGTCACATATTGATGATGATACAAGGATCGTCTCTTTAATACTGACATCGAATATCACAGGTGCCATGCATGATTTAGAAAAGTACACAAAAGCGATTCATGAGAAAAACAGTGAAGCAATCATCATAGTGGATGCTGTACAGGGTGCACCGCATGAACTGATCGATTTAAGCAGATGCCATGTGGACGGCATCAATCTCGCGCCATACAAAATGTTCGGACTGCGCGGCGTGGGCTTTGCCTGGCTGTCGGACAGGCTCGCGCGCCTGCCGCATCACAGGCTTCTAGCCACTGATGAAACAAACTGGGATCTCGGCAGTGCGACACCTGCACATTATGCATCGTTCTCAAAGATTGTGGATTACATTTGTGAGATCGGTTTTTATTTCAATGAAAGTGATGACAGAAGAATGTTGATTGAAGAAGGCATGACAAGAATTACCTTACAGGAGCAGGCGATATTGAACAGACTTTTAAATGGTTCTGAGTCAATAAAAGGCACGAAACATCTTAACAATGTGACGATTCATTTTGAAGAAGCGAATGGCATCAATCAGGATTTGATTTTAGCGATGTCCTTCAGCAATATATCCAACAACAGGGCAGTTGAAATATATAAAAAAAATAATATCCAGGTATTTGCGAGAGAAGCCTCAAGTCATTATTCGAAACGTATTCTGGAAGCGGTAGGCCTTAAATCACTTGTAAGAGTCTCCCCGGTTCATGTTCACAATGCTGAAGATATAGACGAATTTTTAAGAGTGACAAAAATGATTGATGAAATGTAGACGGCAAGCATTTAATTTCAATAATTCCTTGTATATAGGTAGAATTTGAATTAATGAGGAGGAATTGATTATGTCAAATGAAGTAAAACACTTGGTTTTAGGTTCAGATGAAGCTGAAACGACGATAGAATCCTATATCAATATAGGATGCCCGTTCTGTTCGACTTATATCAAAGTCATCGATGAAATTTATGCACCGTATATTGAATCAGGCAAGATCAAACATGTCATCAAGCATGTGGACCGTACGAATGGAGCATTGCTGAAAGGTACGGTGGCGGCCACTTATTTAAATTATGATGAGCCTGAAAAAGCATATAAAGACATGAAGAAGCTGCTCGAAACAAGACCTGAATGGACTGGCAGTTTTGAAGAAACGCTTATGAAACTGGAAGCATTGGATCTTGTTGAACAAGTTGGACAGGCCGGCCGTACGAGAGAAATATTAGCTGAAGCGGCCGAGCGCGGTGTCAGAGTGGTACCGACAGTGTTCATTGATGGAGAAAAATTTGATTTCCCCGTTAAAGGTGAAGATGCCGAAATCGCAGAGGCGTTCAAAACAAAATTGGAGAGTCTATAAATTCATAAAACAGGACACTGATTTCCGGTGTCCTGTTTTATTTTACTCATAACCCGAAATATTGGTAATTTTCAGGTTTTATTGATATAATTAAATTGTGAAAAAAATAACATAATATGAAGGGATATCAATGAAAGGTTGGCAATTTGTTGATACAAATAAACCGTTGGAGCTCGTTGAAAAAGAAGATCCAAAGGCTGAAGCCGGAAAAGTTGTC
This sequence comes from Lacicoccus qingdaonensis, assembly GCF_900101075.1. GTDB lineage: Bacteria > Bacillota > Bacilli > Staphylococcales > Salinicoccaceae > Lacicoccus > Lacicoccus qingdaonensis. Next base: position 107,789 of record NZ_FNFY01000005.1, read on the forward strand.
ATCGATATGAAAGTGGCGGGTCTCTGCCACTCGGACGTGGGTGTTTTAAGGGGTGAAGGCTGGAAGGCTTTACTCGGCGAACTGTTTGTCATTATGGGCCACGAGATTGCAGGTGTCATCAGCGAAGTGGGCGATGGTGTGACGGACTATAAAGTCGGTGATAAGGTCGCGGTATGTCCGACAGGGCCGAGCGGCACTGCACCGGGCTATGCATATGACGGCGGTTTTGGTACAAAAGTACTGGCACCTGCTGAAGACCTGGTCAGAATTCCTGACGGTGTTTCATTTGCGGCTGCTGCAGCCGGAACGGATGCAGGTATGACTTCCTATCATGCTGCGTTCAACAAAGGCGGCATCAAAAAGGGTATGAAAGTCGGCATGATCGGTATCGGCGGTCTTGGCCAGGTTGCACTGGAAGCGGCCATTGCACAGGATATTGAAGTGTATGCAATCGACACAAACCCTAAAGCAAGAGAACTTGCAAAAGATTTAGGAGCAGCGGGCGTTTATGAAAATGTTAAAGAAATTGCAGAATTTGAACCTGAAGTTATCATCGACTATGCAGGATTCGACATCACAACACGTGAAGCGCTTGAATCTGTAGCATTCCAGGGTAAAGTCGTACTGGTCGGAATGGGTAAACTTGAAACGACTGTCAATGTCACTTCCATGATTACGAAACAGGCGACGCTTGTCGGAAGCAACGGCGGTACTAAACAGGATATCGAAGATATGTACACGCTGATGGCCGAAGGCAAAGTCAGTCCGAAAATCACTGAAATCACATTTGATGAAATACCGGAAGGTATTCAAATGCTGGAAGATAACAAAGTGACCGGACGTTTAGTTGCAAACATGGAGGAATAATTTTTGATAAATAAAAGCCTGGAGATGCAGATTTTTTACTGCGTCCCAGGCTTTTTTCATTTCTAAAATTTTTACATCATGCTGCCAAACCACAAACCGATCATCGTGCCAAGGTAGTTGCCGATAATGTAGCCGAGTGTCCCAATGATCAGAATCGGTCCGACGAGTTTGACCCAGCCTCTTGATATCGCCATGGCCGCAGCTGTTGTCGGCCCTCCGATGTTGGCGTTGCTTGCAAGTATGATCTCTTCAAGGTTGAATTTGAAAAATCTGCCGACACCGAATGAAATGATCATGTTCACCAGGACCATGATTGCTGCGAAAACAAGAATGATCGGTGCATTCTGGATGATCAGCGGAATGGATGCAGGCACACCGATGACAACAAAGAAGATGTAGATTAAAAACGTGCCGATTTCCTGGGCACCGTTGATACTTTCAAAATACTTGGGTACCAGGGTGACCAGCAGTAACGTCAGAGTGGTCAGCATCAAGTAGTCATCACCGATGATACCTCTTAAAATCGTCAGGAATACATTCGCATCTTCAGGAATCAGATTTGTGAAAAATTCAGCCAATGTAAAAGAAACCGCAACAATCGCAAAAGATGTACCGACAGCCAGGGCAATATCACTGAGTGAAATTTCTTTTCTCTGCCAGTACGAAGCGGCTTGATTATCGTTATCCGCATTCTTTTCCAATTCGTCAATATAAGGCGTGCCGAATTTATTTCTGAAGAAACTGATGGTCGGTATTGAAATTAAAACTAAAAAATATAAAGCCATTAATAAATTGTCTGCAACCACTGTGGATGAAACTATTCCCTCAGGCACCTCAAATCGGGCGGCCATTGCTGCAAAGTTCACGCTTCCGCCCGTGTAGGACCCTGTCAGCATTGCTCCGATCATGTCAATCTGCGGTATGAATGACCGCAGGATGTAGAAACCGGCGATGGCACCGGCCACGGTTCCGATTGAACTGATCAGGAAAATCAAAAGCAGACGTCCGCTTTCTTTCCAGATTTTCACGATATTCGATTGGAAGAGCAGAAGCGGTATGGATAAAGGTACGACGTAGCTCCATACAGCATCGTAAACAGGTGATTCGACCGGTATGATCTGCATGTTGGCGAGCAGCATTGCACCGACCAGAGCAATGATTGCACCTGACAGTTTTGATGCCCAGGTAAACTTTTGTTCAAGTACGATGCTGATTGCTGCCCATCCCACTAGAAAAGCCCATAAAATCCATGTCTGATCCGGTGAAATCAAGGAATTCACTTCAACATCCATTTTATATACCCCCTTGCTTTAGTTAGCATCGATTATATCACTATTAAAAAAGGAAATTAATAATTAACAGATTTTTATTGTGATATGTAAACTTTTAGATTACCTGCCGTCTTCTTAGGGAATAAAAATATAACGGAAAAATATAGAGCTTTTTATTTAAAGTGAGCATGAAATTCTTTGAAAGTCACCGGGGAATGTTCTATACTCATATATTAATATTATGAACAAATAAAATTACTTCCGAAGGGAGGTTGTTCCATGCACAAATACACTGGGAAATTGATGACAGGTTTAATTATTGGATTATTGATTTTTATCGGTTTAAATCAGAATATTTCGGCTCAGGATCAAAATCTGGCTGATATGATTGAAGTGCGGACAACGGATGATTCAAATGATGCTGAAGCGCGTCAGATGATAGAAAGGCTGAATAATGTAGATTCAAGAATTTTATATGAAACCAACCGGTCTGGAGTGAGCATCATTTTAATGGATGTGCCTTTGACCGACCTGCCTGAATTCCAGCATCTGTCCGGCACGGTGCCGAGAGGCTGGGAACAGAGCGCCAGCACTTGGGATGATGTACCTGGAGCCGGAGGATTTACGACAGCAGCGAGAATAGGATACAGTGACCCGGGGAATGGACATTCGACCATCAATCTGGAACTGCACGAATATGCACATGCGGTGGACAGCTATACTGCCGGGTTTACATTCAGTTCAACATCGGAATTCAATGAACTGATGGCGGCTGAAAAAGATGCATTGTTTGGAGACCATGAGGTGCCGCAGTATTTTGATGTACCGAGTGAATACTTTGCAGAAGTGTTTGCAATGTATTATCTCGGCGGGGAAGAACGGGATAAACTGCAGTCGAGAGCCCCCCAGACATACGACTACATTGATACATTGCATAACAGGATTGTATCCTTCGGAGAGATCACCGGAAATACGATGACAATTCATTGGGATGCACATGACAACGCTGAATCTTACAATATTTATCAAAATGGTGAGCTTGTAGACAATGTGTCTGAGAGTGAATACGAAGCGACAGATCTTGAGACGAATACGAACTATGAGTTTTACGTTGAACCGTTAAATGCTGACGGCGATGCTTTATTCACATCTTTCTTCCGTTATGCGGCAACATCAGCGGAACCGGATGATTCTGAAGAGGAAGAAGAGGCACCGGATATTGATGTTTCAAAATTGGAAGAAGCGATCAGCCAGGCCGAAGAGATTCCGGAAGCTGAACGTTCAGACGAATTAAACGGCGCACTGGATGATGCACAGGAATTGCTGTCTGAAACTGATGAAGGAAATGTCGAGGAGCAGTCATCTGTTGATGAAACTGCAGAAGCATTGCTGACGGCAATAGAAGAGGCTTCGATGGAAGAAGCGGAGAGACCTGAAGAAGACATTACAGATTCGACTGAAGAAGAGCAGTCTGAATCAGAAGATTCCACGGAAGAGACTTCAACGGAAGATGAAAATGCTGAAGATGAGGTGTCAGAGGAACAGACCGGCGGGGAGACTGCCGAGGAAACTCAATCGGAAGAGTCATCATCAGAAGGTGACAATACAGCAGAGGAAGGTTCATCGGAAGAATCTGAGACCGGAGAAACTTCACAGGTTGAAACAGATGAAGAAAGTGAAACGGCAGCCAGTCCGGCTTTTGACAGCAACTACATTATTTTTATAGCAGCGGTAATATTGCTGATACTGGCAGTTGCCTCAGCAGTGCTGATCAAAGTTTTAAGGAAGTAGAATGATTACCCGAATATCGGACTGATGACAGTCCGGTATTTTTTATTGGTGATTGTGAAAATTAAAGGATAAAATGATATCATTCATATAACTACATTTTAGGAGGATTTCCATGTCAACAGCTGATGAATTGTATGAAGCTTATATAGAAAAAGTGCCGTTAGCACTTGGCAGTATTGATGTTCAGTCAATTGAAGAGGCTTATCAGATCCAGGATCAAGTTCTGAAATTGAAAACTGAAGATAATGAGGAAGTGCTTAGAGGATACAAGGTCAGTTTAACGAGTAAAGAAACACAGGAGATGTTTGATCACGACGAACCGTTATATGGTGCATATACTCAGAAGAACATAATTAATAATGCGTCACTGTCGGATTATAATATACCGAAACTGGAAATGGAGCTGGTGTTTCTGGTACAGGAGGATCTGACAGCTGAAGATACTGTTGAAGATATTTTAGGTAAATGTATGATTGCCCCGGGTCTTGAAATACCTGACGGGCGCTACGAAGACTGGTTCCCGCATGCATCGAAATATGAAGTTGTTTCAGACAGTGCGGTTGCCGGCAGTGTCACGTTCGGAAACAGTGAGTACTTCAACTATAAGGATCTGGATGATATTAAAGGGACGCTGAAATACAACGGTGAAGTGATTAAACAAGGGCGTTCAAGCGAAGTCATGGGACATCCCGCCGAAGCGGTGAAATGGCTGGTCCAAAAATTGCATGAAGAGGGTAAAAAGATTGAAGCTGGATGGATCGTTTCCTCAGGCACATTCAATTTACCGCTTGATTTGGAAGAAGGTCTGTATGAGGCGGAATATGAAAATATAGGCACAGTAACTCTTGAAGTGAAATAAAGATAAAGTAATCCTGCATCTTAATTTTGGGAGATGCAGGATTTTTTGATGTTTTACAGTTTGACGATCCAGCCGAAAGGATCTTCCAAAGTGCCGTACTGGATGCCTGTGTAGTGATCATAGAGATCTTGCGCTACAGGACCGACCTGGTTGTCATTGACAACGTAGTCTTCACCGTGGACATTCATGCGGCCGATAGGCGAGATGACCGCCGCTGTACCTGAACCGAAGATTTCTGAAATACTGCCGTCACGAAGGCCGTCACGAAGATCGTCAAGAAGTATTCTTTCTTCTTTGACTGTATAACCTTTATACTCGGCAAGCTGGATCAGGGATTTTCTTGTAATGCCTGAAAGGATCGAGCCGTTCAGCTTAGGTGTGATCAGTTCGTTGTTCCTGACAAAGAAAATGTTCATGCTGCCGACTTCTTCGACATATTTCTGTTCAACACCGTCCAACCAGAGCACCTGCTCATAGCCAAGCTCAGCAGCTTTCTGCTGGGCAAGGATACTTGCAGCATAGTTGCCGGCACATTTGATGTCACCTACACCGCCGCGTACGGCACGGACATAGTCATCCTCGACATAGATGCTTGTCGGATCCAGCTGTCCGCCGTAATATCCGGCAACCGGAGATAAAATGATATTATATTTGTAAGTTCTCGCAGATCTGACACCTAAAAAGGCTTCATCTGCAAAAATGAACGGGCGGATATATAATGACTGCCCGGGACCGTCTGGCACCCAGTCACGTTCCAATTTAATCAATTCATAAAGTGCATTCAAGCTTGTTTCTTCATTGATCTTAGGCATCGCAAGCCGCTCCAATGAAGTGTTCAGCCGTTTGAAGTTCTCATCCGGTCTGAATAATAGAATATCTTCGCCGTTTCTGTAAGCCTTCAAACCCTCAAAAACAGATTGTCCATAATGGATGCCGTTTGCAGCGGGAGAAATCTCGAGATTTTTATACGGCACAATGGCAGGCTCTTCCCAACCATGCTCAGGTGTATAATCCGATGTGAACATGTAGTCCGTAAACACCGTACCAAATTTCACCGTTGATACATCTGGTTTTTCTTTCAATGAATTTGCTTTCTCGATTTGTATTGTTTGTCCCATAATGGACCCTCCTTCTAACTTTAAAAACAAGCCACTTACTTGATTTGAAAATTAGTGTTTATTTTATCAAGGAAACACTAATAAAGCAATACGTTTTCAGATTATTTAAAATTTAATTTTATTTCTAACAACGGCCTATACAGGAATGGAACTTGTTATAATGGAATCATGATGAATGAAAAGATAAGGAGTGAAGTGATGGAGACGATAAGACTTGCTGTAATTCCGGGCGACGGCATCGGCCATGAAGTGGTGCCGGGTGCGCTGAAGATACTGGAACGTCTTGCAGAACTGCATGGCGGTCTGAAATTCGAATTCGAACATTATGATTACGGTTGTGACTATTATTTGGAGCATGGAGAGATGATGCCGGAAGACGGTCTGGAAAAACTGAAGGAAAGTGATGCGGTTTTTCTTGGCGCTGTAGGAGATGTGAATAAAGTGCCTGATCACATTTCGCTGTGGGGGCTGCTCATAAAAATACGCCGGGAATTCCAGCAGGAAATCAATGTCAGACCAGCGAAGGTTTTTGATGGTGTAAGATCCCCGCTCGGCAGTCCAAAAGATTTCGACCTGGTCGTCGTAAGGGAAAATAGTGAAGGTGAGTACAGTTCAGTCGGGGGACGCATGTTCCATGAAGAACACGAAATCGCAATCCAGAGCAGTGTATTCTCAAAACGTGCGACTTCACAGGCGATGGAATATGCTTTTAATCTCGCCGGATCCCGCAGCGGTATGGTGACGAGTGCGACAAAATCCAACGGGATATACCATGCGATGCCTTTCTGGGATGACGTGTTCAAAGAAGTATCAATGGAATATCCGGAAGTTTCAACAACATCTGAGCATATTGATGCACTGTCCGCCTCTTTTGTTACACGTCCGGAACGTTATGATGTCGTGGTGGCAAGTAATTTGTTCGGCGATATTTTATCGGATATCGGTGCTGGAATCATGGGAAGCATCGGTATTGCGCCAAGCGCAAACTTGAATATTAATGGGAAATATCCTTCGATGTTCGAACCGGTCCACGGCTCGGCACCGGATATTGTCGGACGCGGCCTTGCGAATCCGGTCGGCCAGATATGGACGGCGAAAATGCTGTTGGATCATTTTGGGTATGAGGATTTGGGCGGCCGGCTGTTGAAAGCGATTGAAGATACTTTGAGGGAAGGTATCATGACGCCGGATATCGGCGGTAATTCTTCAACGGAAGAAGTGACTGCCTCAATATTGGAGAGGCTGTAATTCAGAAACGGACAGTTAGGAGGAAGCAGCGTGCAGGAGCGTTTATGGACCCGTGATTTTATCATAGTTTTCATATTTAATTTCTTTATCATGCTGGCCATGTTTCTTTTGATGGTGACCATCAGCGGCTACGCAATCGAAGCGTTCGGCATCTCGACAAGTAATGCAGGTCTCGCTGCAGGGATCTTCATTGTTGGATCATTGATCGGCAGAATCGTCACAGGCCATCAACTGAGCCTGATGGGTGCAAGAAAAATCATGTATATCGGTACAATCATGTTCATCCTTACATACGGACTCTACTTTTTTGCCGGCAGCTTCTGGATGCTGCTCATCGTCAGGTTTTTTAACGGCTTTGCCAACGGCGTGACGACAACGGCGGTCGGCACGATAGCGGCCCTTGCCCTGCCGGCAAGACGGAGAGGGGAAGGAATCGGCTATTTCAGCCTGAGCTTTGTCATGGCGACGGCGATCGGACCTTATCTCGCATTCACCATGCTTGAATATGTGGATTACCAGATGCTGTTCCTTCTTGTCTTCACGGTCGTATTGATTGCAAGTGTCTTTACTATTTTCATCAAGACGGATAATGAAACGATCGATCTGACGAAAGAACCCAAACCGAAATTTCAGTTTGTGGACAGGGACGCACTGCCGGCTGCGTCAACGATACTGATTATCTGCCTGGCACATTCAACGATATTCTCATTCATTGCATTATATGCAGATGAACAGGGGCTCGGCACGGCAGCGGGCTACTTCTTCCTGGTCAACGCAATCGTGATGCTGGTCACCCGGCCGTTTACCGGGAGACTGATGGACCGAAAGGGCGCCAATATCATTGTCTATCCGGCTTTAGTCGTTTTGTTCGCAGCGTATCTCGTCCTCGGTAATGCACAGTCGGGATGGATGCTGCTGCTTGCAGGGGGATTGATCGGCCTCGGCTATGGCAACTTCCAGTCGATTATTCAGGCATTATGCATTAAACTCGCAGAACCGAAAAATGTCGGGCTGGCGACTTCAACGTTCTTCATCTGCCTGGACTTCGGTCTTGGTGTGGGGTCGTATATCTTCGGTCAGCTTGTCCCGTTCATCGGGTATGGCGGTCTGTATAACTCGATGACCATCATCGTCGTCATCTCAGCAGTATTGTATTACATGGTATATGGAAGAAAAGAAAAATATTTAACGATATGAAGAAAACTGAACTTTCGCCGGCAGGGCAAAAGTTCAGTTTTTATTTTGGTTGATCTTCACCGTCTGCCCTCGTGTTGTTATAAATATTGACTGCAAGCAATATGAACATGAAGCCGAATATGATAAATGGATTCAACAGTGTTTCCTCCAGAACAAGATTCAACACGGCAGCTATTAATAAGATGATCATACCAATCACATAAATTCTTTTCACTGTCTTTTTACTCAAAATAAAACCCTCCAAAATTTAAAAAAATATACAATTTTTAGATTATTAAGAAGACCTTAGGGAAATATATTTATATAATTGCTGTTATTTTAACATAAATGGGGGATGGTCATTATGAAATATTTGTTAATGATAATCATGAGTATTTTAATGCTGACAGCATGCGGCACGGCTGAAGAAGGTACTGACGAGGAAATCTCTGAAGCGGCTGATGAGGAGTCGGATGAAGAAGCCCTGGAAGAAGATACAGAAAATGCCCGAGAAACAGAACCGGAAGACATAGAGCCGGCAAGTAATGTGGATTTTTCTGTGAAGGAAAAAGCATTGACCGATACGGAAGGTTCTGAAATGACTTCGATGCTGGAGATGAACTCTGAGTTGGCTGAAATGATGAGTGGTGCTTCTGAATCGGATGCGGATGCGGGAGATATTTTGATGCCTGCAGATGATCTGACAACTTATTATTCCGAGGCTTTTGTCGCTATACATGTTTTTCAAGGAGACTCAGGTGAGCCTTCGCAATCGGATGTTGAAGGTATGAATGCCGAGGTGGATGAGAGAGATCACACTGAAGCTTATTCAAAGTATTATAATACTGAAACGGGAGAATTTGAAGAATATCTTTACAGGGATGAAGACGGATATTACATTTTTGATGATACAAAGTGGACAGATACTGATGAACTCTCACCGGATGAAGATATTTATTACGGTAGATACACCAATCTGTATGATGCGTTCATGGAGACGGAAAATATCATCAATGTATCTGAGGATGAAGAATATTATTACATTCATAACATTGGTACCGAAGCGGTGCTTCATGAAACTTTCGGCAACATTTTCAATGTGGAGTATACGGGTGCCGATGAAAGTGAGATGGAAAATGCAGTCGTTGCATCAGTGGATAAATCAACAGGTGAAATGGATGAATTATTATATATCACAACTGCGCCTGCCGCACAAAGTGATGAGTACCTTCACATTGAACTTGCCGTGTCATTTGAAGGGTACGGTGCATTTGATGACGAAGGTGTCACCGCACCGGCAGCAGAAGAAACCGGAGCGGCCGGGGGAGGATCATCTAATATTGGCAGAGCACCGGATTCAGTTGACTTTTCTCTGACCGAAGAACAGTTCAGTGAAGAAGACGGTATGGAAATGACTTCAATGCTCGCAATGAATTCCCCCGTTCCAAGTATGCTTGACAATGCTGAACAGACAGATGCAGCGATAGAGGATATATTGAAGACGAAAGAGGAAGTTACAACATATTACGGTGAAACTTTCATGACCATAGATGTGTTTGACAGTGCGGATTCAGAACCACTTCAATCAGATACTGTCGGATTGATTGCGGAAATGGATGAAGAGGTGGGAATGGAGGTTTACTCCGAGATCCACGACCCGGCATCGGATGAATTCATACCGCACCATTATGGCAACCCGGACAGTGTATTTGCCTATCAGGACGGTATGTGGACAGAGGATCCATCCAGTGAAGCCGAAGAAATATTTCACGCCACATATTCCAGCCTTTATGATGCGTTCATTGACACTGAAGATGTGATTGAAATCTTAGAAGATGATGAGTACTACTACCTTTACGACATTGGTGATGAAATGATTTTACATGACGTATTCGGAGATATGTTCGAGGTTGAATATACAGGTGCAGACGAAGAAGCGATGGAAAATGGAGTCGTTGGCATTGTGAATAAGGAAGACGGAACTTTTGCCCATCTGGCTTATATTTCCACAGCCCCTGCACTTCACGGAAATGAGTATCTTCATATAGAAGTCGCTGCATCATATGGGGACTATGGTGCCTACGATGATGACGGCATCACAGTGCCGGATATTTACGAATAAAACCATTATATGATGAGTCATTTGCAGACGTATTTGTTATAATCGGGATGACTATGACAGAGGAAGAGTGATATCATGCCAAAGGCAAATAAGAAGATGAAGAATATAGAAGTACCGGGCACAAGACAGTTCGCCAACCGTGTAGAAGAGTTTCCGGATGCAGTGGATCTGACACTCGGGCAGCCGGATTTCGATACACCTGAACCGGTGAAGCAGGCGGCGATAGATGCAATCAATACAAAGCCCATGAAGTATTCCCACAACACGGGACTGCTTGAACTGAGAAAGGCGATCAGCGAATATTATAAAAGCAGCTGCGGTGCGGACTATGACCCTAATGGCGAAGTGCTTGTCACAGTAGGCGGCAGTGAAGGGATAGACGGCGTTCTAAGAGCGATCATCGACCCGGGAGATGAAGTACTCGTGCCTGCGCCGACTTATCTGGGCTATGAACCGATCATCGAACTCTCAGGCGGAGTGACGAAATTCGTCGATATGTCTGAAACGGATTATATCGCCACACCTGAACTGATTGAATCGAATATTACAGAAAAAACCAAAGCTGTTCTGCTGAATTATCCAACCAACCCTACCGGCGTCACATACACAAAAGAGCAGATGGATGCGCTTGTCGAAGTATTTAAAAAGTATGATATCTTTATCATTACAGATGAAATTTATGGTGAGAATACTTTGGAAGGCGATCATATCAGTCTTGCGAAGTATCCGGAAATCAAAGAAAAGGCAATCGTTGTCAACGGCCTCAGCAAATCTCATGCAATGACCGGCTGGCGTATCGGATATGTGGTCGCACACAGAGTGATCATGGAAGATATTACAGCCGTACATCTTTATAACACAATCTGTGCGAGCATCCCGAGCCAATATGCGGCAATCGAAGCGCTCACGACCCAGCTCCATGTGCCAAAGGAGATGAATCAGGCCTATATTCAGCGCCGTGATTATATTTATAAGAGACTGACGGATATGGGTCTCGAAGTGTCGAAACCGACCGGTGCATTCTATATCTTCCCATCGATCAGAAAGTACGAAGAAGATTCATTCAAGTTTGCGACAGACCTGCTTGAAAGTGTCCATCTGGCGGTTGTGCCGGGGCGTTCTTTCTCCGAGTACGGTGAAGGGCATATCAGACTTTCTTTTGCCTGCAGTATGGAAGAATTGACGGAAGCGGCAGACCGGCTTGAGAAATATATAAAAATATTGGATATGAAATAGTACTTTTACCACATCATATTAAGAAAGCTTAACAAAATTCATTAAACTAAAAAGAGAAGTGTTTAAGTAAATTTTTTTTTACTTCGTTTTAAAACTTCATGAACATTGACTCATTATAATAGAATTGTAAGAGATTCCTATGCAATCAAAATTTTTGGGAGGTTTACTGTTCATGAATGTCAATTTGTTTCACGACAAGAAATTTATGACAACTTTCGGCGTAGCATTTGCGACCCTGCTGCTGATACTGTCCTCATTGTTCAGCCCCATTGCACAAGCAGCCGGAGGTGGAGGGCCAGTTGGAGAAGCTGACGCGCCTGAAACTGAAGAATTCAACCCAGTTCTGACAGATGAAAAACCTGAAGTTGCAGACATAGAGGCTAATAACATCCCTAACCGCATTGCGGCAACTTTCAACGGTGAAACCGAAAGCGAAATGGGGTTCAACTGGTATACGACAGACTTATTTGAAGACTCGAAGGTATGGGTTTCAAAATCCGGCAACTTTGATGATACATTAGAATTTGAAGCGGAAGCGACAGAGGTCACTTCCCACTACGGTGAGCGTGATGAAGATGGATATTACATCTTTGCAGACGTTGAAGAAGACGAAGAAGGCGAACCGGTCACTGATGAAAACGGTGACCCGATCATCAACGGTTACTACACTGACGAACAGGCACACGGCGGCGAATGGATGTACGGCAATGAATACGGCCAGCTGGACCTGATCGACGTCACAGAATATTCCTACAAGGCACAGGCGACAGACCTTGAACCGAATACTACATACTATTATCAGGTAGGTAGTGAATCAGGTGAAATCAGTGAAGTCGGCGAATTCAAAACTTCAGGCGAAGATGGAGATCCGTTCAAATTCGTCCATTATACAGATACACAAAATGCTTTTTGGAACGAAAACGTCCGTAATGAAGCGGCATTCGGTGCAGACACTCTGATGCGTGCACTCGATACTGCCGGAGATGCAGACTTTGTACTGCACACAGGCGATATGGTGGAAATTGCTGAAGTTGAAGATGAGTGGGTGGATATTTTCGAACAATCCAGACCTTACTTCATGCAGTCGGCTATGGCAGTGGCGCCCGGTAACCACGATGAATATGCACTTGACTGGAATGATGATCCGTTTACAGAAAAATTCAATGAGCACTTGAACGTCCCGGTCACAAATGATGCCATCAGCGGCGGATCTTATTATTCCTTCGACTACAACGGTGTGCATTTTGTCACTCTGAACACAAACGACAACAAAGAATCGGAAGATAATCCGAATGAAGGTGCAATCGGTGAAGAGCAGATGGAATGGATCCGAGAAGACATCGAACAGGCACGTGAAAACGGCGCGGAGTGGGTTGTACTGAACTACCATAAACCACTTTACTCCAAGTCATATCACTCACTGCAGGATGAAGATGTCCAGGAAATCAGAGAAGAATTGACAGCACTGATCGATGAATTGGATGTCGACCTTGCTTTGCAGGGCCACGACCATGTCGTTTCAAGATCACATTCTCTGACACATGTACCGACTGATGAAAACTTCTCAAACGGTGTTGTCGAAGATGTTGAGACATTCGTCGGCGACAACGGTGTAGAATATCTGGATGATCCTGAAGGTACGACATATATTCTTCCGAACACAGGCGGTACTAAAGAGTACGATGATGTTTATTCAAAAGGTGTAGACCACCTGCATAAAGTCAGACCGGACCTTGACTGGATGACTCAGGAAGACATGGATTACTACAACAGCCTGTTCGCATACGGCGACCAGCCTCAGGAAACTGAAGCATTTGAAGATGCCCATGCTAACAACAGGGATTCCCACATCCAGAACTTCGCGGTATATGAAGTAGAAGGCAATCAACTTGTTGTCAGCATGTACCAGATTGAAGGCGAGCTGCTGAAAGGTGAAGAAAGAACTGTGGAATTGGTTGACCAGTTCGGTATCGCCAAAGGCAACGAATAATAATATTTAAAATTGATATTGAAAGAGACCGCAATTGCCGGTCTCTTTTTTTTGGTCTCACGCCACAGGTCTTCACCCATAAATTGCACTCCCTTCAAATCTCGATTAAAATTATGATGATCAATAAAATAACGGAGGGGTTTTAATGGAGTTTCAAAAAACGACGGTGGAGCAGTATTTTACACCGTACAGCATAGGGGATTTTTCTATCAGTGCAGATGAGAAGCAGCTGCTTTTTTCGTCAAACATGAATGGAAAAGTGAATATATACGGTATGGATCTGCCGAATTATTATCCGTATCAATTTTCCGGCAAGGATGAAAGTATGAGCTTTATCCAGGCGGCACCGAATGGTGAGTATGTGCTGGCGGGTTTTGATAAAGATGGCAATGAAAATCATAAAATTTATGTGATACCACCCGGCGGGGGTATACCTGAACAGCTGATCGATGCTGAAGACAAAGATAAATTCATGTTCTCTAAATTATCGAAAGACGGTTCGAGGCTCTACTATACTTCTTCAAAGGGCAATGACAGCTATTTGAATTCATATGTCTACGATATCGACAAAAAAGAGGAAACACTGCTGCATGAAGGCGAGGGCGGTCCGACACATCTGGTTGATGTCTCACAGGATGAAAATAACTCGGTATATATCACCGTATATGCCAACACTTACATAATCGGTTTCATTAAAACCGAGGCGGGCATTGAATATTTGACGCCGGATGTCGACAAGGTGCATACCGTCGGCAGCATCACATTTGTCAAGGATGATGAGGCCTGGTTTGTCACCAATTATGATTCGGACTACAGCTACCTTGCGAAGTATGATCTGACGACAAAATCATTTGAAAAAGTGCTGGATTTTGAAAAGGAATCCCTGATGATGATCAAATTCAACCGCTATACGAATATGATGTATCTCCTCACTCAAAAAGGCGTGGTCGAAAAGCTGTACTATTATGATTTGAATCATGACCAGCTGGAACCGATCACAGCGCCGGTCACTTCTTTCAGCGTCATAAGAACAGTGAGGAGCGGTGCATTGTATATCAAAGGTGCGAGCGCCACGGTGCCGACGAATATTTTCAAGTACGAAAATGAGTCTTGGGAACAGATCACCAAAAATAAAGTGCTCGGGGTAATTCCGAAAGATATGGTCGAACCTGAAACCATCACCTACAAATCTTTCGACGATCTGGAAATCGAGGCGCTGCTTTTCAGGGCAAAACCGGAAAATGCGAACGGATACACAATATTCTGGCCGCATGGCGGACCGCAATATAACGAGAGTAAATCTTTCAGGGCGATGTTCCAGATATTCTTAAACCGCGGCTACAATATATTCTGTCCGAACTTCAGAGGCAGCACGGGCTATGGTTCAGAATTTGTCAAGATGGTTGAAGGCGACTGGGGCCACGGCCCGAGACTTGATAATGTCGAAGGTATCAAATGGCTGTTTGAACAGGGTATTTCCAGCCCGGAAAAATTATTCCTTGTCGGCGGCAGCTATGGGGGGTATATGGCACTGCTCCTTCACGGCCGTCATCCGGAGTATTTTAGGGCGGTGATGGATATTTTCGGGGTATCGGATTTATTCACATTCTATAATTCTGTTCCGGAACACTGGAAGCCGCTCATGAAACAGTGGGTAGGTGACCCTGTTGAAGATAAGGAGCGGTTCGAGACTGACAGCCCGGTGACATACCTCGATACGATGACCAGGCCGATGCTCGTCATCCAGGGGGCTCACGACCCACGTGTCGTCAAGGAAGAGTCCGATCAGATCGTGGCCAAGCTGAGGGACGCCGGACGGGAAGTTGAGTATATCGTCCTGGATGATGAAGGCCATGGATTTTCCAAAAAAGAAAATGAAATACTTGTGTATAAATCAATGCTTGAATTTTTAAATAAACATCAGTGATATACAGTCCGCATATGCGGGCTTTTTATTGTTGACACTAATACCCCGTTAGGGTATAATACAGTTAACGAATAAAAACAGGACGGTGAAGAACATGGAAGATACATTACATGATCACGCAGTGATTCCAAGAACGGATGATGAAAAGGATAAAGTGCTGAAGCGTTTAAGACGTATTGAAGGGCAGGTCCGGGGGATACAGAAAATGGTTGAAGAAGACCGTTACTGTGTAGACATCCTCATTCAGATCAGCGCAATCCAGTCCGCACTGAAAAACGTGGGTTATGAAGTGACTGAAAGGCATATGAAACATTGTGTCACTGATGCCATCGACAAGGGCGAAGGCGATGATTCAATCGAAGAACTGATGGCAGTGCTGAAGCAGTTCTCAAAATAAAACAACGGGGAGGCCGGAAAAGTGGATAACAGAGAAAATACAAGACTGAATGTAACAGGGATGACTTGTGCAGCCTGTTCAAACAGAATAGAAAAAGTATTGAACAAAATGGACGGCGTTGATGCCAAAGTCAATCTGGCAACAGAACAGGCAACCGTCGATTATGATAAAAACAATATCAAACTGGACGATATTACGAACAAAATCGAGAATCTGGGCTATGGTGTCCAGTATGATGAGGTCGAGTTTGATATTTCAGGCATGACATGTGCAGCATGTTCCAACAGAATAGAAAAGGTTCTGAACAAGACCGGCGGCGTTTCCAATGCGACAGTCAATCTTGCAACAGAAAATGCCGTGATAGAGTATAATTCGAATGTCCTTTCGGAAGGTGACCTGATCGCCCGGATCGACAATTTGGGCTACGGCGCCACGGCAAAGGAAAGTGCTGAATCAAGAGAAGAGAAAAAAGAAAAAGAATTGTCAAGATTGAAATGGAAAGTGATCATTTCTGCACTGCTGTCGCTTCCGTTACTTGTGACAATGCTGGATCATCTGTTCGGAATGAGTCTTCCTGCTATATTTATGAATCCATGGTTCCAGCTGGCATTTGCCACACCGGTACAGTTCATACTGGGCTGGCAGTTCTATGTCGGTGCGTACAGAAGCTTAAAGAGCTTCAGTGCCAATATGGATGTACTGGTCGCGATGGGTACGACGGCAGCATTCGGCTTCAGCCTCTTTGAAACATACAGATGGATCATCGGTGCAACGGCCCATCCGCACTTATATTTTGAGGCTAGTGCAATCATCATCACATTGATTTTATTCGGCAAGTACCTTGAAGCCCGAGCGAAATCACAGACTTCGGGAGCAATAAAAGAATTGATGAACATGCAGGCAAAAGAGGCCAGAGTCCTAAGGGACGGTGTCGAAACAATGATCCCCGCAGCAGAAGTCGCAGTCGGCGACGCTCTTGTTGTGAAGCCGGGTGAGAAGTTTCCGGCCGACGGTGTGATCACCAAAGGAAGAACGTCAGTTGATGAGTCGATGCTGACAGGCGAATCGATTCCGATTGAAAAGAACATTGAAGATAAAGTGATCGGATCGACAATCAACCAGAACGGAAACGTAGTGGTTGAAGCGTCCCGTGTCGGAAAAGATACAGCGCTGCAGTCCATCATAAAAGTGGTTGAAGAGGCGCAGGGTAAAAAGGCGCCGATCCAGAGAATGGCGGATATCGTGTCCGGTTACTTCGTACCGATCGTCATCGGGATTGCGGTTGTGACATTTTTAATATGGTACTTCATCGCATCACCGTATAATCTCGAACCGGCACTGATTGCCTCAATCACAGTACTTGTCATTGCATGTCCATGTGCACTGGGTCTTGCGACGCCGACATCAATCATGGTCGGTACAGGTAAAGGTGCTGAGAGCGGTATTTTATTCAAAGGCGGCGAGCACCTGGAGAAGACACATAATCTTCATGCAGTCATCCTGGATAAGACGGGTACCATCACAAAAGGTAAGCCGGAAGTGACGGACTTCACAGGTGACGAACATGTTCTGAAGCTTCTTGCAGCTGCCGAAAATGGTTCTGAGCACCCGCTGGCAACCGCAATCGTCTCTTATGCAACAGAAAAAGAAGTCGATGTGCCCGAAGTGGATGATTTCATGGCAATACCGGGTCATGGTATAGAGGCGACCTTGGACGGCGACCGTATTCTGGTCGGCACAAGGAAATTGATGGCTGATCAGAACATTGAAGTTGATTCTTATGATTCAGAAATGACACAATATGAATATGACGGTAAAACAGCGATGCTGGTCGCAGTGAATGGTGAAATTGCAGGTATTGTAGCTGTGCAGGATACTGTGAAGGACACTGCAAAAGAAGCAATTGCGTCACTGCACGAACAGGGACTTGAAGTGATCATGCTCACAGGCGACAACCAGCGTACAGCCGAAGCGATCGCAAGAGAAGTGAATATCGATACGGTGATTGCCGAAGTGCTGCCTGAGGAGAAAGCTGAGCAGGTCAAGAAAGTTCAGGCACAGGGCAAATCCGTGGCAATGGTCGGAGACGGTGTGAACGATGCGCCGGCACTGGCAACTGCAGATATCGGAATTGCAATCGGCACAGGAACGGAAGTGGCGATTGAAGCGGCGGATATTACGATTATGGGCGGTGAACTGACACTGATTCCAAAAGCGATCAACCTCAGTCACAAGACAATCCGCAATATTAAACAGAACCTGTTCTGGGCATTTGCCTATAATTCTGCAGGCATTCCTATTGCGGCACTAGGTTTTCTTGCACCATGGGTCGCAGGCGCTGCAATGGCATTCAGCTCGGTCAGTGTCGTTACCAACTCGTTAAGACTGAAAAGAGTAAAAATATAATAATATATAATCAATATGGAGGTATTCAATATGAACACAACATCAATCAAAGTAGAAGGTATGACGTGCGGACACTGCAAAAGCTCGGTGGAAGGTGCTTTGGGCAAACTGTCCGGTGTCAGTAAAGCAGAAGTCGATTTATCAGCGAATCAGGTATCGGTAGAATACGAAGAAGATAAAGTTACTGTAAATGAAATGAATGAAGCTATTGAAGACCAGGGATATGATGTAGTACAATAATAAAATCATGAGCTTGTATCTGGATAAGATACAGGCTCATTTTCTTTTTAAATCTGATATAATTGAAGAAATATAATAGAGCGTTATAAGGGGTTACAGAAAGGGGAAGGTCTTTTGGTCTTTTTGATCATAATTCTATTATTCACTTCAATTTTCTTCTCGGGAAGTGAAACAGCATTAACCGCAGTGGATAAAGTGAAACTGCAGGCAAGAGTGCAGGATGGAGATAAGAAAGCTGCAAAACTGCTCGGGATCGTGTCAAACCCGGGAGAATTCATCACAACCATATTAATCGGTAATAATATCGCCAATATTTTACTGCCTACAGTCGTCACTGCGATGGCCATCGATTACGGCTGGAGCGTAGCGATTGCAAGTGCCGCACTGACAGTGACGATCATTTTATTCGCCGAAGTCATACCAAAATCGATTGCTGCAGCATTTCCTGAACAGATATCCAATATCGTGCGGCCGCCAATCACCCTGATCATCATCATTTTCAAGCCGCTGACGTTAATATTGAACTTTATAACAGATAATATTACTAAAATCTTATCGAGGGGCGAGCAGCCGGCATGGACCGTATCCAAAGATGAACTGGTCAACCTGATTGATATTGCGAATGCAGAAGGTGTATTGAAAATCCGCGAAAGGAACAGAATCAAGGGCATTCTGGATTTTCGGGATCTGAACGTTAAAGATATCATGTCCACACCGAGAACCGAGATGGATGCAATCAAAGTGGATTCATCATATGATGAAGTGCTTGAGACGGTTGTAGGTCTGATGCATACGAGATACCCGATCTACGATGAAAATCTCGATGACATTGTCGGAGTTTTCCATACGAAGTATCTGCTGAAATGGTCGCTCAATCCTGAAAAAAGTCTGATGGACTTTTCCGATCCCGATCCTCTGACGGTCAAAGAGTTTGATGCGGTTGAAACCGTCCTCAGAAAAATGACGAAAGAGCGCCGCCATCTGGCCATCGTGCTGGATGAATACGGCGGCACGGAAGGGATTGTCACCCACGAAGACATCATTGAAAACATGCTCGGATTTGATATTGAAGATGAGACGGATGTAAGAGGTGATGCCCTCGTGGACAAAATGACCAAAGATGAAATCATCTGTGACGGCAGAATCACCCTCCACCGGCTGAATACACAGTTTGAAACGGAAATCCCGGAAGAGGAAGATACATTATCAGGATACTTGTTCAAAGAATTCAATGATATTCCGGTCCAGGGAGATGTTTTTAAAAATAAAGCACTCGGGCTCAGATTTGAAGTCGTGGTCATGGAAAGTCAGACAATCCGTACAATCAGAATCTTAAAAGAAGAACCAGAAGATGATGAGAATGATGACAACAGCCATTAGAGAAAAAGCCCGCAGTGAAACGGGCTTTTTATTATGCATCTAATAATGGTAAGATTGATATTATTTAAAATAGAGGGCACAAATATGAAAAAATATGCGATAACATTGGGTTTTGCCATTGCACTGGGCAGGTTCTTGTATAAAGAGGACAAATATATCCAGGTGAACGAACGTGAGATTGCAAGCGCCAGGCTCCCGGAGGCTTTTGACGGTTTCAGGATCATTCATGTATCCGACTACCACAATGCGTGGTTCGGCTGGAAAGCGTCCAATCTGCTGGATAAAATCCGGGAGGCGGAAGGTGACGTGATATTAATCACCGGTGATATCATCGACCGGAGAACACCGAACCTCAGACGTTCCAGGTATTTCATCAGAAAAGCCTCCGAAATTCTGCCGGCTTATTTCGTCACCGGCAATCACGAAGCCCATTATAAAAGATGGTTCAACTTGAAAAAATATATTACAAAGTCCGAAATGGAGAATTTGAGTTTTTCATCGGTGGAACTGGCAAGGGACGGCGAAAGGATAAATCTTGCCGGCATGCCTGATCCGTGGTTCTTAGGTGATGAGGAAGATCCATATGTCCACCTGTATTTTGATAAAATGCTGCAGCACCGGCTGAACGGCCTGCCGGCCGGCTTCACAATCCTGATGTCCCATCGTCCTGAACTGTTTCATATATACAGTAAATATAATCTGGACCTGGTCCTATCCGGCCATGCACATGGCGGTCAGATCCGACTGCCGTACTTAGGCGGCCTTTATTCACCGCATCAGGGTATTCTGCCGAGATACACCGAGGGCACACATATTAAAAACGATACCGCCTTGTCCATCAGCAGGGGACTCGGGAACAGCCGATTTCCATTCAGAGTATTTAACCGTCCGGAAATTGTCGTAATTACATTAAAAAAGAAATGATTGAGGTGAGATGATTGGTTGAACAGCTGCCAGCATACGTTATTGTCATGTTCGTACTGGCGATGGTACCCGGACCGGATATGATGATCATAATGAAGAATACACTGGCCTTGAACAGACGGGCAGGGAGAATTACACTCACAGGCATTTTGGCGGGGCATCTGTTCTGGATTGCCATTTCCGTTGTCGGCCTGGCAGTCATCATTGCCAATTCTCCCGCGATTTTCAATACGATAAAATATTTAGGCGCATTTTACCTTATATACATCGGTATTCAGAGCCTCCGGGCGGGAGTGCTCGTTCCAAGACAGTCGATCGATCACATCGATTCCCTGAAGGAGACGGTCAGCAGGAAATCTCTGATACAGTCATTCAGGCAGGGATTTGTTGCAAATATTTTGAATCCGAAAGTATTGATACTCTACATGACAATCATCCCCCAGTTTGTTACCGGCGAAGGACAGACAACACTCGGGTATAATCAGCAGATTCTTCTGCTCGCGGCAATTCTTCTCATTGTTTCAATCATCTGGTTTATGACGGTGGTCGAGCTCGTGAACCTGCTCAAACGATGGATGAAATCCCATGTATTTCAAAACTGGCTCAGTAAAGGTGCAGGAGCAGTCATCATATTCTTCGGTGTCAGGACACTGTTATGGGGATAACCGGTCAATGAGAGTGCTGAGTGACTGAATTATGTGGTTTGTCAGTCACTGGGAGTGTTGAGTGACTGAATTCGGCGGTTTGTCGGTCACTGGGAGTGTTGAGTGACTGAATTCGGTGGTTTGTCGGTCACTGAGAATAACGTGTGACTAGATAATCATATAGATATCCAAAATAAAAGGCATAACCCATTCTTCAGGGGTTATGCCTTCTTTCATATCAATCATCAATCAAAAATACCATATCGATATCATTATCGGCAGTGATAACATCTGTCTGTTTCAAGTATTGTTTCATTTTATCGAAATCGACTTCTGCACCGATTCCGGGCTGATCGCTGACCTGTACGACACCATTTTCGGCGACGACTTCGGGTGTGATGATATCCTCTTTCCAGTAGCGGCTGGAAGAAGCGGTGTCTCCCGGCAGTGTGAAGTTGGATAATGTCGTGATTGCTATGTTATGCAGTCTGCCGACGCCGGCTTCTAGCATGCCGCCGCACCATAGCGGGATGTTGTGTTCTGCTGCGAGGTCATGGATTCTCTTCGACTGTGTGATGCCGCCGACACGTCCGACTTTGACGTTGATGATTTCACAGCTGCCGAGTTCAATAGATGCTTTCGCAGCCTGGTAGCTGTCGATGCTTTCGTCAAGACAGACAGGTGTCTGTATCGCTTTTTGCAGTTTGGCATGATCGACGATGTCTCCTGCTGCAAGGGGCTGCTCGATCATCATCAGATTGAATTCATCCATGGCCTTCAGCAGCTCGATATCATCCAGGGTATATGCAGAGTTCGCGTCCACCATTAAAGGGATGTCCGGATATTTACCACGTATCTTTCTGAGCATTTCAACATCCCGTCCGGGTTTTATTTTCACTTTGATGCGCTTATAGCCTTCTTCAACTTTTTCCTCGATCCTGTCAAGGAGCAACTCATCGGTATCTTCGAGACCGAGGGAGACCCCGACATCCACTTCAGCCTTCTTACCGCCGACAGCTTCGGCGAGTGTCATACCATTTTCTTTGGCATATAAATCCCACACCGCACCTTCGATGCCTGATTTCGCCATATTATTCTTTTTGAACGGTACCAGTAAATCCCACACTTCATCAGGATGTGAGATTTCATTTTGAATGATGATTGGTGCAAAGTATTTTTTCATCGCAATCAGTGCGCTGTCCATAAACTCTTCTGAATAGAGCGGGTCTTCACCGGCCACACATTCCCCGAAGCCGGACAGGCCGTCTGTATTTACAGCTTCAACAATCGTGATGAATCTTTTCGACTGGGTGCCGAAGCTTGTCGTGAAAGGATTTTTTAAATCCATCTCCAGCTGGTGCAGCTTGATTTCTTTGATATTCATGATATTCCTCCTAAACGGGTCCAAAATCTATTTGAAAAACAGTCATACAGTCCGAAAGCTCATATACAATCTTAACATTAATCGGCGGTCAAATTTTAAATATATGTATTCATCCACATTGTATTTAAGATTTTATAAGTATATATTGAATATAATCACTTGATAATACAACTAATATGAGAAAGGAATTTTTAAATGACTGCTGAAAAGATATTGGAAGTTTTCAATCATATGCACGCCAATCCGGAGCTCAGCAATGAGGAGTATGAGACGACTGATTATATATTTGATTATCTGGAACAAGAAGGTTTCAGCCCTGTCAGGTTTAAAAACATTACAGGCTTATACTGTGATATGGGAACGTTCAGCGACGAATATCCGACAATCGGCATACGGGCGGACATAGACGCACTTTACCAGGAAGTTGACGGTGTGAAACGCGCGAATCATTCCTGCGGCCATGATGCGCATACGGGTATGGTCATCGGTGCAATGCTGAAAATGAAAAATCATGAAGCGCTGGAGACGAGGGGTATCAGGTTCATTTTCCAGCCGGCTGAAGAACTGGGCAGCGGTGCACTCGCCGTTGTGGAGGAGGGTATCATCGACTCACTCGATTATCTGTTCGGCATCCACCTGCGTCCGATTGAAGAAGCGGCGATGGGGCAGGCGTCACCGAGCATTGAGCACGGTTCGGCCGCTTCACTGGAGTTCAAGATAGCAGGGGATGATGCCCACGGTGCACGGCCCCACCTGAACCATAATGCTATAGAAATCGGTGCGGACATCGTAAACATGCTGTCTAAAATCCACATTAATCCCATCATTCCATCATCGGTGAAGATGACTAAATTCATAGCAGGCGGCAAGTCACTGAATATCATCCCGGGGATAGCGGAGTGCGGTATCGACATGCGTGCACAGACAAACGAAGAGATGGATAATTTAAAAGATCGTGTCTTTAAAATCTTAAAATATGTTGAGGAGTTCTACGACGTGTCAATAGAAGAGGAGAACTTCTCAGGCATCGTCGCAAGTGAAAGCAACGAAGAAGCAATTCAATTTCTCAGAGAGGGCATCACCGATGCTCTCGGGGCGGAAAATCTTATGGAGCCGATCATTACAAGCGGCGGGGACGACTTCCATTACTATACTGTGAAGTATCCCGGACTGAAAGGGGCAATGATCGGACTCGGCTGTGACCTTGAGCCGGGACTGCATCACCCTAAAATGACATTTGACCGGAAAGCATTGGCAAATGGCACCGACATTCTCTATCACTCCATCTTAAAAGTGAAATAAAAGCATTCATCCAGGAGTTCGAAATGGATGACGGAATCGTGCATGACATCGGCAGATATCTAAAAAATGACATAAGAAAAGAGCATGGACGATGTCCATGCTCTGAATTTTTTTATTGTGCAAGTATAGTGTCCACATTATCCGTTCTTGTAACGATAAGGAACACTGTACCTTTATCCATTTCGGATTCGTAGTTTTCGGCTTCGGCTTCGGAAAAACCGATATTTTCCAGCTGTTTTCTCAACTGGTCGCCTTTTTTATCGAAAGCACCTTTTACTGCATCACCGATGCCCATTTCATTGGCACCGATCGTGTTGATCTCTACATTTTTAGCAATGCGTTTCGTACGTTCATCATCGTGGGAAATGACATAAATATCATTTTCACCAACATTTTGTGATTTCAATTTTTCTATATCCGTTTGCAGTTCTTCATCATTTGAATAACCTTTGATAAATGGTTTAGCCATAATTATCTCCTCAAAAAAGAATATTTAAATCGCATGCAATATATCAATTCCCGGCATGGGTTTTATTAAACATATTTAAAGAGGGGTTATGAAAAAAAAGAGCCTTTTTCAGGCTCGATTCAATGCTTAAATATTTTTATGGCGGTCAATATCATCTGTGTTGACAGAATCATCGGCAGAAGGTTCTTCTGTTTCTGTGTACACAACGGGATCTTCAAATGTTTTCGACAATTTGCGGTGATACAGGAACAGTATGATGATTGCCGCGATACCGGCAGTGACAACATTCAATAATGCCAAAAGGATGGCAACGCCGATATTTCTGGTGTATGCATTAAATATACCGATAAAGATGACAGACTCCATCAATAAATAGGAAATTGCAATATCTCCGACGGATAAGCCGAGGAAGTAGACGATCAGTCCTGTAATTGCAAAGATTAAGCCGAGATGTTTTGGATTGAAACTGCCTTTTTTAAAGACATTGCCGTCAAAATCCTGTCCCGCCACGTAGAATGTACCGAAAGGGACAAAAGATAACATAGGCACATCAAGGTTCTTTCTTTCAGCTATGCGAAACAGGAAGTAACCCTGCAGCAGCCATTTAATGAGTCCGACAGCGACAATAAATATCAACACGATTATGCCGATGGCAACGAGTCCGGCCAATAGACCAAAAATTTCGATGGTGATCACTCCTTTAAAGTTAATTATATCATGATTAAAAACAGATAAAAAACTTACAATCTCATAAATTCATATGTCCATTTCATAAAACAAGAAGTATATTCAGTTTTTTGCATAAATATGCTTGAAATAGCATTATTATAATGTTAGTATATATATCATTATCATTCAAAAATAATTTATCGAGGTGTCTATTATATGAGTGAAAAAGTGGTATTGGCCTATTCAGGCGGATTGGATACGAGTGTAACTATTAAATGGTTTATCGATGAAGGGTTCGAAGTCGTTGCGTTATGTTTAGATGTCGGGGAAGGAAAAGACCTGGACGTAATCAAAGAGAAAGCTCTGGAAATGGGCGCGTCGGAATGCTACGTCGTCGATACTAAAGAAGAGTTTGCCGAAGAGTTTGTAAGCTATGCAATTTATGGAAACTCAATGTATGAAGGAAAGTATCCTTTAGTGTCAGCGCTCAGCAGACCGCTGATCTCGAAGAAATTGGTCGAGGTTGCACATGAAGCAAATGCAGATTATGTAGCGCACGGATGTACAGGTAAAGGAAACGACCAGGTGCGTTTTGAAGTTGCAATCAAATCCCTTGATCCGTCGCTTAAAGTACTGGCGCCTGTCAGAGAGTGGACATGGAGCCGTGAAGAAGAGATTGCATACGCGAAAAAACATAATGTGCCGATTCCTGTCGATCTGGATTCACCGTATTCAATCGACCAGAACTTATGGGGCAGAAGCAACGAATGCGGTGTGCTCGAGAACCCATGGAACCAGCCGCCGGAAGATGCATATGACCTGACAGTACATCCTGCAGATGCAAAAGACGAAGCTGAGGAGCTTCTGCTGACATTTGAAGCAGGTCTTCCTACCAAGATCAATGGAGTCGGCTATGCGCTGGACGATTTGATTCTTAAATTGAATGACATCGCAGGTGCGCACGGCATTGGACGTATCGACCATGTTGAAAACAGACTTGTCGGTATAAAATCGAGAGAGATTTATGAAACACCCGGCGCAGCGGTCATTTTAACTGCGAAGCATGACCTGGAGACGATCACTCTGACGAAAGACATCGCTCACTTCAAGCCTGTAGTGGAACAAAAGTATACAGAGCAGGTCTATAACGGCTTATGGTACTCACCACTCAGCGATTCATTAAGAAAAATGCTGAAGGATATGCAGACGGAAGTGAACGGAGAAGTGCGTCTTGAGCTTTATAAAGGCAATGTCATCGTAACCGGCCGTCAGTCAGATAACAGCCTGTACAATGAAAAACTCGCAACTTATACTTCAGAAGATGCATTTAACCAGGAAGCTTCCGTTGGTTTCATTGAAATATTCGGTTTACCGACGAAAGTGAAAGCAATGCTGGATAACGGAGTAAAGATTAATGACTAAGAAAGCATGGGGCGGAAGATTTTCAGGTGAAGCACTCGAATGGGTGGAAGAATTTAATGCATCGATCCACTTTGACAAAGTGCTTTTGGACCTGGATATAAAAGGGAGCATCGCCCATGCAGAAATGCTTGCAGGCTGTGATATCATTTCAGCAGAGGATAAGGATATCATAGTCGACGGACTTCACCGTGTAAAAGAGGAAGCTGAAAAAGGCAACATAGAATGGGATGTGAAGCATGAAGATATTCATATGAATGTCGAAAATGCATTGATAGAACTGATCGGACCTGTCGGAGGAAAGCTCCATACAGGACGCAGCAGAAACGATCAGATTGCCACAGATATGCACCTTTATGTAAAAGGGCAGGTCCAGGCCATCATCCAGTCCATCGAGGAACTGCAGAACACCATCATTAAAACAGCCGAGGAAAATATTCATGTCATCATGCCCGGATACACACATCTGCAGAGAGCACAGCCGATATTATTCTCCCATCATCTAATGGCTTATTTTTGGATGTTCAAAAGAGATAAAGAACGCATGCAGGACGCTTTGAAGCGAATAGATGTGTCACCGCTCGGTGCAGGTGCGATCAGCGGAACGACATTTGACATCGACAGGGAGATGACGAAAGAGGCGCTCGGCTTCGGAGATTTGTATCACAACAGCATGGATGCCGTAAGTGACAGGGATTATATCATAGAAACTCTGTCGGGCATCAATCTGGTAATGATCCACCTTTCCAGAATCTCAGAAGAGATTATATTCTGGATGAGTGAAGAAGCGAAATTTGTCACTTTAAGCGATACGTTCACTACAGGCAGTTCGATGATGCCGCAGAAGAAGAACCCGGATATGGCTGAACTTATCCGCGGTAAAACAGGGCGTACGACGGGTGCGCTGATGTCTATGCTGATGCTCGTCAAAGGACTGCCGCTCACTTACAATAAAGATATGCAGGAAGATAAAGAGGGATTGTTTGATGCTGTGACGACTGTTCTCGGTTCCTTGAAAATAATGAACGGCATGATTGAAACGATGACAGTGAACGAAGAAAGACTGGAGCAGACAATCAATGAAGATTTCTCAAACGCGACAGAACTTGCTGATTACCTTGTTGAAAAAGATGTGCCTTTCAGAGATGCACATGAAGTGGTCGGAAAACTCGTACTGAAGTGTATTAACAGTAATCAATACCTCAAAGACTTGAGTATTGAAGAATTCCAGGCGGCAAACAGTATGATCGAAAATGATATTTACGATGTGCTGTCGCCGAAAACGGTCGTTGACAGACGATTGAGCTACGGCGGCACATCCACTGAATCAGTGAAACAGCAGATTGAATATGCCAAAGAAATCATATAAAAAAGACTCGCATAATGCGAGTCTTTTTTATTTATCTGAACCTTCGGTTATTCCTGGCATTTATTTTATTGGCACTTCTGTAAGCGTCTATAATTGCGAACAGCCATACAATCGGCAGGAATATATAACCGATCAGAATAGCCGTCAAAGCTCCGTTGATCAGCTGGATAATAATCAACATAATTCCCTTAAAAAAATGTCCGTTGTATATTTGTCCAAGGCCGCTGATAAAGAAACTTAAGACCGCAGCAACGCCTGCACTTTTTTGTGTTGGCATAAATTTATAATCCTCATTTCGTATATTATTGACTATTGTATTATACCCTTTATTCCTCGTCTTTAAACTTTGCTCTGCGCTCTTCTGAGCCTGGCATTTTGAACGGCCACCAGCTGCCGCGTTTAAGCGTGACGATCAATGCCGGTACAAGAAGCGGCAGGACGATGAATGCGTAGAACAGCAGTGCGAATATGATGACGCTGGTCACCTGGACGAGTATGACAATTCCTGAAGGATAGAGTGCCGCAAATGTACCGGATAATATGATCACCGCGGTAATGACGACAGTCCCCATCTTCTTGATCGCTATTGCTATCGCATCTTTGATCGAATGGTTGACGACTTCTTCCCTGAACCTGTCAATGATGAATATGGAGTAGTCGATACCGAGTGCTGCAAATATGATCAGACTGAAGAACGGCACTGCCCAGTTCAATTGATCTATGCCGAACCAGCCGAGTATCCACTGGGTCATGCTGACTGATGCAAAGTATGTGACAAATATTGAACCGATCATCACTACAGGGAGTATGAATGATCTGAACAGGACTGCGAGTATTACAAATAAAGTGATGACGAAAATGGTGACGACGTAAGAGTAATCATCCGTTGTCATCTGATCCAGGTCTCTGTTCATGCTTGTTACACCAGAGAAATAGCTGTCTACTTCATTCAGTTCCAGACGGTCGAGCTCCTTGTTAACAGTCGCTTCTACATCATCCAGAACAGCCATGGCCTCATGACTGTACGGGTCGCCGTCCAGTATGACGTTCAGGTTGATTGCCGTGTTATCGGCAAAACTGTACTGATCGATGGCGCTGTCCAATTCTTCAGAGTCTATGAATTCCTGCGGTACATTGACACCAGTATGATCGACGGCTTCATTATCCGTGACCTCTGTCAAAAGATTCTGGATTTCACCGAGACCTTCATTGGCTTCACCGATGCCGCTGCTGATTTCATCCAATCCTGCGGACATCTCTTCGAGACCGCCGGAAAGCTCGGACATCTGTTCCGATGCCTGCTGCTGCTGAGTTGCCATTTCTTCATTTGCAGTTTCCACCTGCGTGGTCATTTCATCCAGGCCGGTCTGCACTTCTTCAAGCTGGGCGGCAGCACCTTCTACATCACCGGTCATCGTCAAATACTGACTGATGCCTTCGACACCCTGGCTGAGTTCACCAAGGCCGCTGCTCAGCTCACTCATATCGCCTGAAGTCATTTCCTGCCCTGAAATTTCTTCGCTGATGTTTGTCAGGTTAGATGAGATTTCTTCCAGGCCGCTGCTCGTTTCATCCAGGCCGCCTGTAATCTCGTCCATCCCGGAATTCGCTTCATTCAGCTGGTAGCTGACCGACAGTTCGTCTATTGGATCGCCTGTCGGCCTGGTCACCGTCTGGACTTGATTGACGCCGTCTAGTTTGCTCACTGTATCAGCAACGGATTCGATACGTGTCAGACTTTCATGGTTTACGAGATCATCGCCATCTGACAGGATGACCTGGATCGGGAATATCGTCCCTTCATCAAAGCTTTCGCTCACTACATTGGTCGCATGTACTGCCGAGTATGAATCATCCAGTTCACTCAATGAGTCATAACTTACTTCGTCGTCATAGAAGAATGACAATACAACAAGTATGGCGATAAGAGAGAAGATGACACGGGTAGGGTGTTTGATGGAAAATGTTCCGAACACCCTCCAGATTTTACTCTCTTTTGTTTTGATGTTCTTAATGCTCGGCCAGAAAATATATTTTCCAAGCAGAGACATAAGAATCGGCAGCAATGTAAACAGGGACAGGAGCATGAACGCCATGCCGAGTGCCACGCCGACAGCTGAACGGTATATTTCAAAGTTTGCAAAGTACAGGACACCAAACACGACAGCGCCGGATATACCGCTGATGAATACTGTTTTACCACCTGTTTTGAACGTGTTCAATGTCGCCTGGTACTTATCATTGTCTTTCAGTTCTTCTTTGAATCTATTCAGAAGCAAAATACAGTAATCCGTACCGACACCAAATAAAATTACGATTAGAAAACTCTGTGTCTGGGGTGAAACCGGAAAGCCGAACCATTCTACGAACCAGCCCACAAAAGACTGGCCGATCAAGTACGAAATTCCTACAACCACGAGTGGTACAAACGGTGTCACTACAGATCGGAACATGACCAGAAGAACTGCAAGGACGATGATGACGGTAAAGATTTCAGTTGTCTGGATGCCGTTCATCGCATCTTCTTCAAGCGTTCTCTGTATCAATTCATTCGAAGTGATTGAAGTGTCCGCTTCAGTCGGGTTCATTTCCTCGATGCTGTTGGCGATTTCCAATATGACATTTTCATCGCCGGTGTATTCCATCGGAATCATCATGACACCTGTATCTTCGTTGATGAAACCTTCCTGGAGATCTTCGTTCAGTTCAAGAGGGTTGACGATATTGTCAACTTCTTCAACATTTTCCAGCTCACTGATATATGTTTCTATATCCTCCTGATGTTCTGTGACACCATCATCAAATTCGAGCACGAGAGACATCATTTCAGTGTCCTGGCCATGCTTTTCCAAGTATTGGCGAGCCTGTTCACTTGGCTGATCATCAGCTAACTGTACATCACCTTTTTCAGTGGCAAGCTGAGTGAGGTTTGGAGAAAACATGAACGTCAGTACAGCAAAAGCAATCATCAGAACCGTTACCGGCCATTTAAATTTCAGGATATGTTTCATTCATTTTTCCTCCATCTGTATATTTCAGTATTATTTCTGTTGCCTTGTGCAACTCTGCTAACTCATCTGCAGTGATATCTTTGATATCTTCATAAATGGAATCTTTAATATTCGATAAAAACTCCACTAACAGCTTTTTTGCGTTTGGGTTCAAGGTGACTAGTTTTGAACGACGGTCATTCGTAAGTTCATTCATTTTAAAAGAAATCAGATTTTTATTGGAAAGTTTCTTCAAAGTGTGAGTAGTTGAACTTTTAGTTGTGTTCAAAGCTTCGGTAATCTCAGAAGGGGTGGCCTGGTTATGGACGAACAGATATTGCAGCACTTCCATCTGCGATTTGGAAATATGTAACTTTGACACAGTATCTGTCACATCATTAAAAATATTAGCATAGCCATATCCGTAGATGTCACGTAAGTTGTTTACAGTTTCAGGCATTCGGTCCAAACGTATCCCTCCTTAAATAGTTTAGTATGTTGTACTAAATTACCACAGAAGAATTTTAGCATTTTTAAAAGGGGTGTTCAATGAATTACATGCCGGACAATTTGTCTAATATCGCACAATTGTTTTAAAAATGATATTCGCGAATTTCAAGTTTAAGTTAGCCACTAGGGTATGACCCTAATCCAGAGTTTGTGAAAGCCCTCTGATGTCTGATGGCTGGGCTCTTCCTCCCCCGAGGGGGAGGAGAAAAATTTACACTAGGCGCTATGTGCCGGTTGTGTATGTTGCATTGCCTGGACAAAACGCTCATGCGGTGTCCGGTATCCCAAGATTTTACGGGGATAGTCATTCATCCATCGTTGAATGCGCTGGATCTGTCGGTCACTGATTGATGAAATCGACTGGCCTTTCGGGATGAACCGGCGAATGAGCTTATGCTGGTTCTCGCTGGTCCCGCGTTCATATGAAGCGAACGGCCGAGCAAAGTAGACGTCTGTCACATGCTTCAAGGTGTCATGGAGTGCACTGAATTCAGAGCCATTATCCGATGTGATGGTCTTGAATAACGATGGCATGTGATCACCGGCGCGTTCAACGAGTCGTTCGATTGCCTCTGTGACAGGTTGAGCGTCCTTGCCTTCAATTTTCAAAAGCACTTCAAAACGGGTCTGTCGCTCCACCAATGTCAGCAGCACCGCATCATC
>NZ_FNFY01000041.1 GCF_900101075.1 Lacicoccus qingdaonensis
TAGACTAACCTAACTATTTGAGACAGTATAAAACACCTTCGAGATGGTACAATAAATCAAGTACTCAATCGGAGGTGTTTTTGCATGGGCAAAAACGTATATTCAAGTGATGTGAAATGGGCGGTAGTGAAAGCAAAAATAGCGGGTGAATTAACGACTCAAGAGATTATGGAGAAATACGGCATCAAGAACAAGTCCCAGATTTCCACTTGGGTCAGGTGGTATCGACAGGGGGAACTCTATCGATTGGACCAGCCAATCGGCAAACAATACACCTACGGACATGGACCGGAAGACCGTTCAGAAGATGAGCGGAAAAATCGTCAGCTAGAACATCTGAAAATGGAGAATGACATTTTAAAAAAGTATATGGCGATCAAAAAGGAGTTGAAAAAGAAGTAGTCCTGAAACTTGTTGAACGTATGAAATCGAAGTACACCATCACAGTGATTCTGAATGCATTGGAAATCCCGCGTGCCAACTATTATCGATGGCAGTCAGAAGGGGCTGAACCCTCACTGACAGATGTTGAGCAGGCGATTATTGAGATCTGTCAGTCGACGCAGTACCGCTATGGCCATCGTAAAGTGAAAGCGTTATTGGAGCGGACATACCAGATTAAACGGCATCGCAACACGGTTCAGACCATCATGCAGAAACATCATCTACAATGCCGGGTGAAACCGAAAAAGAAATGGAAAGCGCAAGGTGAAACGGTCATTATTGCGCCGGACCGGCTCAAGCGTAATTTTCAGTCTGCCGAACCCAATCAGAAATGGGTCACAGACATCACTTACATCCAATATGGACGGACTGTGAAATATCTATCGACGATCATGGACCTTTACAACAACGAAATCGTCGCCGCCAAATTGTATGATCATCAGCAGACTCCATTGGTGCTGGATACCTTGAAAGAGGCACTGAAGCGTCGTGCATACCCTGAAGGTGTCATCATTCATTCTGATCAGGGCAGTGTCTACACCTCGTATGCCTACCAGGCATATGTCACGGAAAATAATCTGGTCAGCAGTATGTCCAGGAGAGGTAATTGTTGGGACAATGCGGTCATTGAATCGTTCCATTCCAATCTGAAATCTGAAGAATTCATATACACAAGATACAACTCACTCAGTAATGGGGAGACGATTTCGCGTGTCAATCAATATTTGAAGTATTATAACGAGGAAAGAATACAAGAAAAATTAGGCTACCTCTCTCCAATTGATTTTGGAGTGAAGATAGCCTAATGAAGGTGTTTTATCTCTGTCTCATTTCACTATGTCAGTCTAGTTTTAGTATTCTTTTTATACGGTGTGATGATCATCATGCTCGCCGGCGGAGGATCCGCATTTTACGAAAGTTTCGGTGTCCCTGCATGGCTCGGGTCACTCATCATGGCAATTGCGGTGCTCGTCACACTGACGATGGGCTTTGACAAGATTCTCGTCGCACTCGGTTCGGTGACACCGGCATTAATCATCATCGTCATGATCATCGCCGCGGTCAATATGACGAACCCATCGGTACCGCTGTCCGAAGTCGGTACATACACGGATATCACCAAAACACCGACGGGCATATGGTGGCTTGAAGCCATCACCTACAGCGGCATCGTGCTCGCGATGGCATTCAGCATCCTGTCCATCGTCGGTGCCCAGTCCTCATTCAAAGTCGCAAAACGCGGCGGATTATTTGGCGGCATCATTCTGCTCGTACTGATGCTTTTGATGAACGGCGGACTGTTGTCACAGATCAATGTGACTTCTACAGCCGAACTGCCGACACTCGTGCTCGCTAGAGAAATCCATCCGATACTGGCACTTGCACTGACGATTGTCATGCTACTGATCATCTATAACACGGCAGTCGGCATGCTGTACCCGTTCCTGTCAAGGTTCTGGACGCCATACAGCAGAAAATATAAGATTGCACTGGTCGTCAGTGTCGTTGCCGGCTACTTCCTGAGCCTTGTCGGATTCGTGGATCTTGTGAACTTCTTCTACCCTATCCTCGGCTACCTCGGTATTGCCATCGCAGTACTGCTCACGGTGGTATGGGTATGGAGCAAAGTCACAGGCAAGCGAGTCCAGAAGCCGAAAACGGCAGTTAAAGAAACGCATATATAAGATTGGTACGACACCACCGGAAATCAAAAGGATTTCCGGTGGTTTTTTGTTTGTCGGAAGATTCTTGGCTTTGGCCCGACATCGGTTTTATGCCATGTCGGGAGAACGCCTCTGTCCCGACATCGGTTTTATGCCATGTCGGGAAAACACCGCTGTCCCGACATCGTTTCTGCGCCATGTCGGGAAAACACCGCTGCCCTGACGTCGGTTTTGCGCCATGTCGGGGAAACACCTCTGGCCCGACGTCGTTTTTCTGCCATGACGAAAAAATCCCTGGACGTCAATTAATCGTCCAAGGTTCAACCTTCTAATCTTTTAATGGCATTATTGTAAACTTCACTATCTGAACGTTTACCAATCGCTGCTATTTCGATTATTTCAATTTTATTATCAATTTGACGGAAAACTATACGCAGCCCATGCTTTTTATTTTTCAATTTTCGGCAATGTTTTAAATCACCTTTTATATCATAAAAAAGTACCGAATATAGTACTCAAAATAGTATTTTTATTCGTTACAATCAATTCATAAAATCTAAGATAATTGAAATCATTTTTTATCAGTAATATACTTTTAAGGTCACTAAATATGGGAGTGAAAAATAATGATAAGAATATTTATGGGCACTGTCTTTTCGATCGCAGGTACCGCACATTTTCTGGCTTCGGACAGATTTGCAAAAATCATACCGGGGTTTATTCCTTTCAAGAAATTTTTAGCATTGTTTACAGGTGGACTGGAATTGATTTTTGGTGTACTGCTTCTGACAAACAAGTTTAAAAACTGGCACCTCATCGGTATGCAGTCATTTCTCTGGGCAGTGTTTCCTGCAAATGTCTACATGCTGACCCACCGGGACAAGCTCGGACTTCAACATCTTCCGAAATGGGCGCTCGTTCTAAGACTGCCGCTTCAATGGCCGATGGCCAGGATGATTGGCAGCCTAAAAAAATAAATTATATTTGGCAAGGATGACTCATATTGGCTATCCTTGCTTTTTTATGTGTAACCTTTGCAGACTGGTTTACATCCACTTAGATGGGGAATACATCTACTGATATATGCAATTAGAGACGGAGGCTGTAAATATGGGCAGGATTGAATCATTTTCGACTGAAAAAGTACTGATGGACAGAATAGAGCAACTGAAATCCAATGGTTTGGAAGAGTCACGCATGACGGTGATTTCCGGTTATGGTCTGCCGGATACGTATGAAAGATTCGCCGAAGTGAAACAGAAAAGGACGGACAGAGATCCTTGGGACGGCATCGTCGCCTGGTTCCAGGGTGAGGTCAGGGAGGAAGAGGTCATGAGCACTCTGGAGCTCACCAATCTGGAAAAAGAGGAATACAAAACACAGCTTTATGAAGGACTGCTGCTCCTTTACATCGATTATGACGAGCGTGCTTTCTCCAGATTCACAAGTCCTGACAGTGACTACACATACAAAGATCAGAAACGCCCGCGCCGCCGCACGAGTCTCGACCATACTGTAAAGAACGATTTGACCGGTGCACCCGAAGAGCGGAGAATGGAAAACACCGGTGAAGAAAACTTTGAACTCAGAAAAGAAGATCTCGTCGTGGATAAGGAAAAGAAACAGGTCGGCGAAGTGATTGTCAACAAATTTACAGAGTCCGAAGTTCAGGATTTTGATGTGCCGCTTGACCATGAACATGTTACCGTCGAGCGACGTAAACTGGAAGATGAACCGCTGTTTGAAACATACAGCCATGATGAGTCAGATGATGAAGAAGGCGTCATCCGCATCCCGATCACAAAAGAGCGCATCAAGATTGTAAGAGAACAGGTCGTTACCGAAGAAGTGATCGTCAGGAAAAAGATCGTCACTGACAATAAACACATCTCCGAAGTCGTCAGGCACGAGGATATCAATGTGATAGAGAGAAAGAATGAGGAGAGTTGATAATTTACTAATTAATATAGATTGATTTATATAGCAAAATGTCAAAATAGCCACTGTTTTACAACTTGACATTTTGCTTATATATTATTTTTCGTCAAATACCGGTGTTGCTTTAAAAACATTGAGTCCAACAAAATTTTCACGTTTCATATATTCTGCCGACACGTTTCCACCATATTCTCTATCCTCACTTAATAGAATTTCTTTACATATTGGCATGAGGACTCTCACTGTTACTTCGCCTAATGTTTGGGAAATAATATCTAGTTTCATAATTACATCTAATTGTACTTTTTTAATAAATAATTGGTAATGAGCACCTTGAGCTTTATTAGCGAGGGTTTTAATACACTGTTTTACATTTTTAAATGAGGCATTTCCTTGAGAATCTACCACTTCTACCAAATCTTGATTCAAAAATTCTTCGAATGTTAATGACTTTTCTTTTATAATACTTTCATCTGTAAAATAATAAAACCTCTGTTCCTTCAGTAAATCATTATAGTCACGTCTCTTTAAAGAAATTTTCGGGAATATCTTGGCATCTTTTATAGCTACATTGTTGTTTACTGAATCCTTAATGATATATTCACTTAAAATATCAAATAAAGTAAAACTATTATTCTTGTCTTTTAGTTTCTTAATTTTTGAGCTACCTTTTTCATAATAATCGTTATCTTCTGTGAAAATCATTCTTAGTTGTTGCATAATAACGGGTTGAAATTCATGTCTCCCATAATTTTTTATTAATTCTAAACTAAATTCGATAACCGATAATACATCGTATAGTCTTATTATATTTGTATTTGAAAAAGAAAATTCATTTGTATTAAAACCATCTGGAATATGCACTCTACGCCTCCTCGATTAATTATCTAAAACTTGAGAATAAATCATCATCACTAAATTATATACAGAGAAAATTTTCAATCTATGCATAAAGTACTTTCACACCTCAATCTCCATCCCCGTCTCAGCGAGCACCGCTTCTTCTATCCCGGCGGACTTCACGGTCTGGAGCAGTTCGTCCACTTTACCGTAGTGCGGCAAATGGGACAGAACGACTTTTTTCACGCCTGATTTTTCTGCCAGAAGTGCCACTTCCTCTGCATTCATATGCCCGAGTTTTTCAGCATCTTCACCAGCGTAGTGGCTGCATTCTGTGATCAGTATATCAGCATTTTCAGAGAACTTAACCAGGCTTTTCCGGTAGCTGCTGTCAGCGGTATAGACAAGGATCTTTCCTTCATTATCCGTAATTTTCATTGCATATGTTTCAACCGGATGGGTGTTTTTGTGGAATGTCACTGTGAACGGCCCTGCTTTGATCGCACTGTTTTCATCATATGGATGGAATGTATTGAACCTCGTATTCTCCACCTGCTGTGAGATGCTCTTATCTTTCGGTCCGTATACATTCAGATGTTTATCCGCGTGATCGATATATGTGCCGATCATCCGACCGAACAGGAACGCACCGAGATCGACCGAATGGTCATAGTGATAGTGCGATAAGAAAAGGTGATGCAGTTTATTCAGCTCGATATAATTCTGGACGTGGGCCGCGACACCGCTCCCGGCATCCAGTAAAATCGCGAATCCGTCCTTTTCGACGAGATATCCGGACGTCGGTCCATTCTTCTTCGGGAACCCGCCCCACATACCGACAATTGTACATTTCATAGAAGACACTCCCATTCAGTAAGATTGGTTCCATTATATCAAAGACTTGTGTGAACACTATCATGTGAACACTATCATATGAAGACACACGAAAATCCGGTACAATTGACTGGATGGAGCTATTTATTTTAAGCGAATATACAAAGACGGAGTGTTGACGATGCAAGTGACTGAGAAATTCATCCGCAGTTTCTACTCGGATATTTTTTATAAAAGAGGCAGGCAGTATTTTCTCGACGGGCATGTGAAAAGTCTGGAGCATGAGCCCGGCACGGATACGTGGACCGGCAAAGTGACCGGCAGCCGGACGTATCAGACCAGGATCGTCCTGCATCACAGCCACATTTCGAATTACTGCGACTGCCCGGCCTACCCCACCTACGGCAAATGCAAGCACACGTGCGCGACGCTGTTCGCGGTGTCCAGTGCGCAGAAAGGGATGGAGGAAAGTCCCGACCCCCGCCCTTTAGAAAATAAAAAAACCGACAGCACGCGGTATGACTCCGCATCGAATCTGATCCGCTTCTTCGGTGACAGCGCGACGCAGCCACAGACCGCGCCTCACGGAAAAGGTCTTTTGAAGCTTGAATTTACGCTCCGGATGTTCATGTCCGGCTATTATTTCAGGCTCAAGGAATCGTTCAACGTCCAGATGCGCATCGGCGAGGAACGCCTGTATGTGGTAAAGGATATCCGCAATTTCCTCAATGCAGTCGTGCGGAATAACGCGCTCGTATTCGGCAAAAACTTCACTTTCAAACCGGATTTTCACTACTTTTCTGCCGAGGACAGGGCTGTCATCGATAAGCTGATTGAAATCAAACGGACCGAAGATTTCTATGACAACAGTGCCGAATATATACCTGCCCGTAAAAAAGGGAAGGAACTGACGATTCCGGCATATGCGGCGGACGACCTGTTTAGGAAGCTGGCGGCAGTCAACTGTCTGTTTGAAAATGAGGATTTTAAATCTGAACAGCTTGTCATCAATACCGAAACACTGCCTTTTGCCTTCTCTTTAGAAGAAGGTGCTCAGGATGAATACCAGCTGAAGATCACCGGACACTCGGGCGGTTTTCATTATGACACTTATGGCTGGTACGCTGAAGATGGCGTACTCTATAAACTCACGCCGGAACAGAATGAAGCACTCAGGCCGTTTAGCGAATATCTGGAGGAAGGCACGTCGCCGGATATCCCGATTTCTTCAGAGCAGATGGGACCTTTCGTTTCACGGACGCTGCCAAAAATCAGGGAAATCAGCGATGTCAAATTGTCGCGGGCGGTGACGGACAACGTCATCGATCCGGATCTGAAGACGAAGATCTATGTCGACGGCACGGATTACAGCATCGATGTGCGTGTGGAGTATCGCTACGATTCAATCATCATCAATCCGTTTGATCATACGTCGGACGTTCATATACCGTCCGGTAAAATACTGATCCGGGATAATGAGCGTGAACAGACCATCATGTCTATTCTTGAAAACTCCGACTTGAAAGTCGCCGGGGACAGGCTGTTTGCGGATACCGAGGACGGTCTGTTCGAATTTCTGCATGATACGCTGCTGATCCTTGAAAAGTACGCAGACATCTATCTCGATTCATCCGTGAAATCGATGATACTGCCGGAACCGCCGAAAGGCGAAGTATCCGTCAACGCACCGGAGAGCGGCAACTTCCTTGAAGTGAGCTTCAATCTGGATGGCATCAACCAGGATGACATCGCAAACGTCCTGCAGGCCGTTGTCGAGAAAAAACGTTACATCCGACTGCCGGGCGGCGCATTCGTATCACTCGAAGATGAATCACTCGGTGAGATGGCCGACATGCACCAACAGCTTGAGGACAAGGCAGCAGACAGTGACAACGGCACGATGACGCTGCCGCTCTATCACGGCATGCTTGTCGATGAGCATATGAAGGACCTGGATTTCGGGAGGACCGACTTCAGTGAAAACTTCAGGAAATTCATCGATTCCATCAGACAGCCGGCAGAAAGAGTAATTGATCTGCCGGCGGGACTTGAAGCGGATTTACGTGAATACCAGGAGACGGGTTTCAAATGGATGAAGTCATTGTCACAGTACGGCCTCGGCGGCATCCTCGCCGATGATATGGGACTCGGAAAAACGCTCCAGTGCATCACCTATATACTGTCCGAAATCGAGGACAGCGGGAGAGGCGCGCCGTTTCTGATCGTTGCGCCCGCGTCCCTCGTCTATAACTGGCGGAATGAATTTCATAAGTTTGCGCCGGATTTAACGGTCGCGATTGCCGCGGGCAATAAAAAAGAACGCCGGGCTGTGCTCGAATCCGAAGACACACCGGACGTCTACATTACGTCGTATCATACGCTCCGCCAGGACATCGAATGGTATACGGGGCAGATGTTCCACACGATGATCCTTGACGAAGCGCAGGCCATCAAAAATTACCGCACGAAAATCGCCCAGGCCGTGAGAATGATTATGGCGCCGAAGCGTTTTGCACTGTCCGGTACACCGGTTGAAAACTCGATGGATGAGCTTTGGGCGGTGTTCCAGGCCGTCATGCCCGGGTTCCTGTTCGACCAGAAGACGTTCCGCAGCCAGGAACCGGAGACCATCGCAAGATTGGTCAAGCCCTTTATTTTAAGAAGATTGAAGGAAGATGTACTCACAGAGCTGCCGGACCGGATCGAGACGGTGCATTATTCCGAGATGAACCAGGCGCAGAAAAAGCTGTATCTCGGCTATTTGAATAAGATTCAGAGTGAGGCGGCAGAGTCGCTTGCGACCGAGGGGCTGAATAAAGGCCGACTGAAAATTTTGGCGGGGCTCACCCGGCTCAGACAGCTGTGCTGCCATCCATCGCTCTTCATCGATGACTATTCGGGTGAGTCCGGGAAACTCGAGGCGTTGTTCGAGATCATTGAAAATTCGAGGGAGAACGGGCAGCGCATGCTGATATTTTCCCAGTTCCCGAGCATGCTTCAGATTATCCGTGAAAAACTGGAGGACAGCGGCCGGAACAGTTACTATCTGGACGGCCAGACACCCGGCGCCGAACGCGTCCGCCTCGTTGAAGCATTCAACTCCGGTGCCGAGGATATTTTCCTGATCTCCCTGAAAGCCGGCGGCACAGGCTTGAACCTGACCGGTGCGGACAGCGTGGTGCTTTACGCTCTCTGGTGGAACCCGGCGATCGAGGAACAGGCCATCGGCCGTGCCCACAGAATGGGACAGAAAAATGTCGTGCAGGTCATCCGCATGATTGCCCAGGGTACGATCGAGGAGAAAATCAACGAGATGCAGAAGCAGAAAAAAGAAATGATCGACTCCATCATCCAGCCGGGCGAAGCCAAGCTGTCCTCAATGTCCGAAGAGGATATCCGGGAGATACTGTCGATATAGAGTGAATTCTGGATTCGTAAGCCCTCAGCGATTTCAGCATGAGCTTACAATTTCGTACGATCTGAATAAATTTCTCAGTATCTTGCGATTTCGGATACTGATTTCGTACGATCTGAATAAATTTCGCAATATCTTGCGATTTCGGATACTGATTTCGTACGATCTGAATAAATTTCGCAATATCTTGCGTTTTCGGATGCTGATTTCGTAAGCTTCCCTAATTTATGGCTCGGACTTACGGACATTCGTGAGCCCAGGTTTTTATTATCCTCAAAACTTGATTTGTTTGTGACCAAAATCCGAACTTTACAGATTTGGAGTTTGCGTGCAAATGTTTGAAGATGGCCTCTGTTATCATGAAATCAATTAGAATTTATGCAGGAGGCTGCCATGGGCATGATTGAAGCATTTGAGACGGAAGCGACGCTGATCGACAGCATCAAAGCCGAAAAAGCGGAAGGATTGGAAGAAGAACGGATGACGGTGATTGCGAATGCCGGTCTGCATAAGACCATATCGGAATTCGAAAACATCAACAACAAAGCGGCCGAACTCGGACCGCTCGCAAAGCTGCTGTCA
Organism: Lacicoccus qingdaonensis; assembly: GCF_900101075.1. Classification (GTDB taxonomy): domain Bacteria; phylum Bacillota; class Bacilli; order Staphylococcales; family Salinicoccaceae; genus Lacicoccus; species Lacicoccus qingdaonensis. The sequence goes on from NZ_FNFY01000041.1 coordinate 9,718, forward strand.
CTTTTCTCGACCACCAGCCGTGAAGAATAGCTGATGGACGAACTAAATCTGACGGATGATGAAAAGCATATACACAGAAAGTCATTGGAAGATAATAAGCTGCTGCTTTATGTCGAGTAAAAAATGAACCCTCTATCAATAAGATTAAGGGTTCATTTTTAATTTTTCAATTGACTAAAACCATATATCAGTAGGTTATGGTTTTTTTAAGGTTTTATCATGATGTCCACAATTTCTTAAAACAATAGTATCGGGTTTTTCAAAATGGAAGGTAATACGTATATCCATATTAGCACTTGCCTCAAATATATTATCCCATCCTTCCATTTTTTTCGCACGTAGGGAAGGATGGCTAAGGTTATTTATCATAAATCGAAGTGCCTTTTTTATAGCCTTTTGTGATTGTGGATCAAGTTCTGTAAAACTCTTATCAAAGCGAGATGTCCTTCGTAAAATTACCATACTTCAGTCCTTGGAAATATCATCTAAATCTCTTAAAGTATCTTCTAAGCTTTTAGCATCCGATATATCTCCATCTTTGATTTGTTGCTCAACCTCACGTTCTTCTTTTTGCCATTGTTCTGACCAAAACCATGCTTGATCTTTTGGAATAGATATTGTTGGCACTAAAACAATTTTTCCATCTTCCAGACGGCATTGTAAATCGTCACCTTCTTGAAGGTCTAAAGCTTCTACAATTTTACTTGGTACTGTAACTTGTGATTTCTTTTTAAACCTCACATGTTCAGGTTTAAATGTTGCGTTACTTTTATCTTCTGTTTTATTCATAACTTATCCCCACCTATTTTATCATTAATTTAAACTATCCAACAGTTAAACATTCTAACTTATTATATCATGTTAATAAAAGAATGCCTAATTTTAAACGTTCTTATATAGAGGGAATAATGGGTTAAAAAAGAAACAATAATTATTTAATCGATCCTTTCTTTAATAAAGAAGATTTTTTCATAATTCAATATCTCTTATTATTTTGAATTAATATGCCAACAGCAGTCCCGGTTCTTCGAGTAACCGCTTCAGCTCGTTCATTGCCTCCTGGGCCATGACACCGTCGATCACCCTGTGATCGTAACTCAGTGACAGTGCCATCATCGGCTGTATTTCAATCGCATCATCATCGGTTGGTATCACTTTTTTCTCTATTCTTCCGATGCCGAGGATGGATGACTGCGGCGGGTTGATGATCGGTGTAAAGAACGCGCCGCCCGCCGATCCGACGTTTGATATCGTCGCTGTGCCGCCTGCCATTTCGTCGGAAGTAACATTGCCGTTCCGCGCTTTATCCGCAAGGTCCTGAATTTCTTTTGCGATCTGAAACAGCGATCGTTGATCCGTATTTCTGATGACGGGCACAAGGAGCCCCTGGTCCGTATCCGCCGCAAAGCCGATATTATAGTGTTCCTTCAAGATGATTTTTTCACTGTCCTCATCAAATGATGCATTCAAATATGGATAGTCATACAACATTTTGGTGAGTGCTTTCACGACAAATGCCATGTACGTGAGTTTGACATCTTCAACCTCGAAATCCATTTTCAGCACATCCCGGAGTTCGGCAAGTTTTGTAACATTCGCTTCATCGAAATGAGTGACATGTGGTATCGTCCTTACCGACTGTGCCATCGTTCTTGCGACCACTTTTCTGATGCCGGTGGGCGATACTCGTTTTTCTTTATCTTTCTTGCCGTCGTCTTTCTGTCCGTCGGTAATATATGACTGTTGCGCACTGTCGATCATCAAGTCGTTATCCCGTGCATATTTTCTGACAGATGGTGTCGCTAGCACCTGACGTTTTGGCATCTCCGGTTCCTGCAACGCTTCTGCAACATCCGGCGCTGTTTTTTCCTCTTTGCCGACCTCCGCAAAATTCCGCACATCATCCTCTGTCACTTTGCCGTCCGACCTTTCAGGTGTCACGAGTTGCCAGTCGATACCGAGTTCTTTTGCGAACTTTTTCACTCTAGGCGTCGCTTTTTTATTGTCTGCAGACGGCTTCTCTTCTTCAACCGTAACTTTCTCTTCATACCCTTCGCTCTCTACTTGTTCTTTATTTTCAGCTGCTTCCCTTTCTCCTCTTCCGGCATCCAAAACTGCCAGCACTTCATCGACTCTTACTGTATCTCCCCGCTTCTTGACGATTTCTTTGATGACGCCGGATTCGGGTGCCTCGACTTCCGAGATTGCCTTTTCCGTTTGCACCTCGACGAGTACATCACCTTTTTCTACCGTATCCCCTTCTGACACCTGCCAGAAAGTGATCAGGCTTTCATCCAGCTTCTCGGACTGACGGGGTAGTTTTATTTCCATTGCCACGATGCTTCCCCTCCTCGATTATTCATCCATCAACTTGAGTGCTGCTTTGACAATCTTATCCGTCGTCGGTATCACATACTGCTCCATCGGACGGCTGTACGGAATCGGCACATCCGGCAGTGCGAGCCGTTTCACCGGCGCTTCTAAGTCAAATAAACCCTCTTCGGCAATAATCGCCGCAATTTCAGCAGATACACCGAATGATTTATAATCTTCATCCACAATCAATAGACGTCCCGTCTTCTTAAGTGATTTCAAAATCGTTTCCTTATCCAGCGGCACAATGGAACGGAGATCGATCAGCTCTGCACTGACACCCTGTTCCTCCAGCTCTTTCACTGCACCCATGCCGTAATGGGTCGTCATCTGCATGCCGACAATCGTCACATCCGTTCCTTCCTTGACTACATTCGCCTTCCCGAGCGGAACCGTGTAGCTCTCCTCCGGCACATGACCCTGTGACGTATCCAGCTGTTCCATCCAGCCGAGCCCCTGCAGCGTCTTGTGGAACATGAACACGACCGGGTTATCATCACGGATGGCTGAAATCATCATGCCTTTTAAGTCATATGGTGTGGTCGGCGCCACCACTTTCATCCCCGGCATATGGCCGAACGTCGCATACAATGTCTGCGAATGCTGCGCAGCGTCGTTATACCCGCCGCCGACTGCGGTCATCAGCACCATCGGCACTTTCACATTGCCGCCGGACATATACGGAATCTTCGCCATCTGGTTATAGATCTGGTCCATCGCGACCCCGAAAAAGTCCACGAACATAAGCTCGGCAATCGGTCTCATACCTTCAGTCGCCGCCCCGACCGCCGCACCGATCAGTGCCGTTTCTGAAATCGGTGTATCCATGATCCGTTCAGGTCCGAATTCATCAAGCAGCCCTTCGGTCGACCCGAAGATACCGCCGTATGCTCCGATGTCTTCCCCGAGCACAAACACATCTTCATTATCTTTCATCTCTGAACGAATTGCCTCAGCCATCGCTTTGTTACCCGTCAATAAACGTTTCTTCACTTCCTGCATTGTCATTTGCTCCCTTCAAATATTATTTATACGAATACATCTTCTAAAGCAGCCGTCTCGTCAGGGTAATCGCTGTCCCTTGCGAACTGGTACGCTTCGTCCACTTCTGCGGCCGCTTTCTTTTCGATGTCGGCAATTTCGTTTTCATCAAAGCCATGATCGTTTATTAACACATCCCGGTACATATTGACCTGGTCTTTCGCTCTCAGTTCCTTCACTTCATCTTCCGGACGGTACTGTTCAGCGTCGCCCTGGAAATGCCCGAGATAACGGTACGTTTCGATCTCGATGATCGACGGTCCTTCGCCCGCTCTCGCACGGTCCACCGCCTCTTTCGACACTCTATACATTTCAAGCAGATCATTATCCTTTACATAGTAGCCTTCAATGCCGTATGCACCTGCCCTGAGGTCATTCGATGCAACAGACGTTGAATCATCCCTAGCGACAGAAATACCGTACTTGTTGTTTTCAACGACGACGATGACCGGCAGATTCCACAGTGCCGCAAGGTTCAATGACTCGTGGAACGACCCCTGGTTCGCTGCACCCTCACCGATGTAGGCGACCGCAACAGAATCCCTGCCCCGCTTCTTCGCAGCAAGCGCACCGCCCACTGCATGCGGAATACCGGCACCGACAATGCCGCTGCATGAAAAATGGAGGTTCGGATCAAACAGATGCATATGTCCGCCCTTCCCTTTACTGAGACCGGTGACTTTGCCGAAAATTTCAGCAGTCATGCGGTTCAGATCGATCCCTTTCGCGATCGCATGGTGATGCGGCCTGTGCGGTGCCGTCACAATATCATCCTGACGCAGATGCACACTGATGCCCACTGCAGCCGGTTCCTGACCGGTCGAAAGATGCATTTCCCCCGGCACAGTGCCTGCCCCAATATTGAACACAGGCTGTTTTCCTTCCATATATACCTCTTCCAGCTTATCCTCGTAATAGCGGATCTTGTACATGTGCGCATACATCCAATGTAATTCTTCTTTCGAAATTGACATCTTACTTCCTCCTCGTATATTAAAGATAGTTAGTTTTTACTAACTATAATTGTTATATATTTCTTGATGTATAATAGTTATGAATCAGATAGAGGTCGTCGTTCTCCTCCTTGAAGTCCAATCTTCGCAATTTAGACTGACGCCTCTGTCTTTATAGAAATATTCGCATGAGCTGGATGATACATTGTTATCGCATATCTAACGAGGCTGAAGGTCTATAAAGATTAGAGGATGACCCCATCTGATTAATTTCTTTAGGCGGTGTTAAATATGTTCTATCTTGGTATTGATATTGGTAAACGGAATCATGAAGTCGGTCTCATTAATCATTCAGGTGATCCTGTAGGTAAGACCCTGAGTTTT